>DASXPD010000001.1:0-42864 GCA_036493835.1 Candidatus Acidiferrum sp.
CCGTCACGATTTTCTTCTGCGTCGGACGGAACCCAACGATCTCGATTTCTTCGCCAACCTTGACCTTGCCGCGCTCGACGCGTCCCGTTACCACCGTGCCGCGGCCCGAGATCGAGAAAATATCTTCGATCGGCATCGCGAACGGCTTATCGATGTCGCGCACCGGTTGCGGTACGTTCTTGTCGACCGCTTCCATCAAATCGTCGATCGCCTTTTCCCACTTGGCGTCGCCGTTCAGCGCCTGCAAGGCGCTGCCGCGAACCATCGCAATCGTGTCGCCGGGGAACTGATACGTCTTCAAAAGTTCGCGCACTTCGAGCTCAACGAGCTCGAGGAGTTCCGCGTCTTCCACCATGTCGCACTTGTTCAAAAACACGACGATGGCTGGCACACCGACCTGGCGAGCAAGCAGAATGTGCTCGCGCGTTTGCGGCATCGGTCCATCCGTCGCCGCAACCACGAGAATCGCGCCATCCATCTGCGCTGCTCCCGTGATCATGTTCTTGATGTAGTCCGCGTGTCCCGGGCAATCCATGTGCGCGTAGTGACGATTCGGCGTCTCGTACTCCACGTGCGACACCGCGATCGTAATACCGCGCTCGCGCTCTTCCGGCGCGTTGTCGATCGAATCAAACGCCCGGAACTGCACCTTCGGGTTGTGCTTCGACAGCACCTTCGTGATCGCTGCCGTCAACGTCGTCTTGCCATGGTCAATGTGACCAATCGTCCCAATATTCACGTGCGGCTTATTGCGCTCGAATTTCTCCTTGGCCATTTCGTCCTCTGCTCCTCAATCGAATTCGTAAATCGTGTGTCGCGAAACTTGTTTCTCGTCCCTACTTCGTGCCCTTAATCTTCTTGATCACTTCTTCGGCAATATTTGGCGGCGTCTCCGCGTAGTGCGAAAAATGCATCGTGAACGTTGCGCGACCCTGCGTGCGGCTGCGCAAGTCGGTTGCGTAACCGAACATCTGCGCCAAGGGCACTTCCACGCGAATCACGTTGCTTCCTGCGCGATTTTCCGTACCCTGAATCGCAGAACGTCGCGCGTTCAGGTCGCCGAACACCGCGGCCATGTATTCTTCCGGCACGACCACTTCCACCTTCATGATCGGCTCGAGCAGAACTGCCTTCGCTCGCGCGCAAGCTTCCTTGTAAGCCATCGACCCGGCGATTTTGAACGCCATTTCGTTGGAGTCGACATCGTGGTAGCTGCCGTCGATCAACACAACGGCGATATCCACAGTCGGGAATCCGGCGAGAATTCCGTTGTCCAGCGCTTCGCGAATACCCGCCTCGATCGGCGCAATGAATTCACGCGGAATCGACCCGCCGACGATCTTGTCGATAAACAGGAAACGGTGTTCCTTGTCGAATTTCCACTTGCCGGCCGAACCGCCGCCCACGACTTCCTTCGCAAGCGCGTCGAGATCGTCTGTCGACATCTCTTTCATGCTCTCGTGGCTCGAACTCGGAATCGGGTGCAGTTCGATCTTGCAATGTCCGTACTGACCTTTACCGCCGGTCTGCTTGATGTACTTGCCTTCGGCAATCGCCTTCTTGCGAATCGTTTCGCGATACGCCACCTGCGGACGTCCAACGTTCGCCTGCACGTTATATTCGCGCAGCATGCGGTCCACGATGATTTCGAGGTGAAGTTCGCCCATGCCAGAAATCAACGTCTGTCCGGTGTCAGGTTCGGTCGACACGCGGAACGTCGGATCTTCCTGCGCCAGGCGCTGCATCGCCACGCCCAGCTTATCCTGGTCAGCCTTCGTCTTTGGCTCGATCGCTACGGAAATAACCGGAGCCGGGAAGTCGATCGACTCGAGAATGATCTGTTTCTGCTCGTCGCACAACGTATCGCCGGTGTTGACACTCTTCAGTCCGACGCACGCGCAGATGTCGCCTGCGTAAATATCTTCGATTTCTACACGCTTGTTGGCATGCATCTGCAACAACCGGCTGATGCGTTCGCGCGTGCCTTTACCGGAATTCAAAACGTAGCTGCCCGATTTCAACACGCCGGAATAAACACGAATGTAAGTCACGTGTCCGACAAAGGGATCCGACATGATCTTGAACGCCAGAGCCGAAAACGGCTGGTCATCGGCTGCTCGACGCAGAACCGTTTCATCGGTATCTGGATCGGTGCCTTCCACCGGCGGAACGTCGATCGGCGACGGCAAGTAATCCACCACCGCATCCAGCAAAGGCTGAATGCCTTTGTTCTTGAACGCCGAGCCCGCAAGCACCGGCACAATCTTCAGCGCCAGCGTCGACTTGCGCACGGACTTCCGCATTTCTTCAATGCTCAGCGTGCCTTCGGTCAAGTATTTGTCGATCACTTCATCGTCATGCTCGGCGATGTAATCGACCATCTTGCCGCGATGCTCATCGTAAAACGCTTTGTCGATCGCGGAACCCTTCAGCGCCGCAGCCACGTCCGGCCGCGAATCAACGAACGCTTTGTCCCACAGCTTTTCGACTTCAAAAATCTCAAACTTCGCGCCTAGCGTCTCTTCGAGCCACACCACCACTTTCTGCTCGATGAAATCGATGACGCCAATAAAATTGTCTTCGCGCCCCAGAGGAAATTGCAGAGGCACCGGATGCGCGCCGAGGCGTTGCCGAATCGTGCGAATCACGTGATCGAAATCCGCGCCCATGCGGTCCATCTTGTTGACGAAACAAATACGCGGCACGCGATACTTGTCGGCCTGCCGCCACACCGTTTCCGATTGCGGCTGCACGCCGGCAACCGAGTCGAAAACGCAAACCGCGCCGTCGAGCACGCGCAGCGAACGCTCGACTTCCACCGTGAAGTCCACGTGGCCCGGCGTATCAATAATGTTGACGCGATACTTCTTGGCGAATCGGTCCCACGAAGCTGTCGTCGCCGCGCTGGTGATTGTGATGCCGCGCTCGCGCTCCTGCTCCATCCAGTCCATGGTGGCCGTGCCTTCATCCACCGAACCGATCTTATAAGTCACACCCGTATAGAACAGGATGCGCTCGGTCGACGTCGTCTTTCCGGCGTCGATGTGCGCCATGATCCCGATATTGCGGGTATCTTCGAGTTTAAATGCTCGGCCCATAGTTCCTTGAGAAGCCTTCTTCTCCCCCGCGCGATTTGCTACTGCTTCCGTCACAATTCCAACTCAATTCCCAGCCCGTGCTGCTAAATCCAAATAAATCACTTACCAGCGGTAGTGCGCGAACGCCTTGTTCGCTTCCGCCATGCGGTGCACGTCTTCTTTCTTCTTCATCGCTCCGCCGCGCGCATTCGCCGCGTCAATCACTTCGTCCGCGAGTTTGTCGATCATCGTCTTGCCCGCGCGCTCACGCGAATACTGCAGCAACCAGCGAATCGCCAGCGACTGCCGCCGGAACGGATTCACTTCCACCGGAACCTGATAGTTCGCGCCGCCGACACGCCGCGTCTTCACTTCCAGCAGCGGCTTCACGTTCTCGATCGCCTTCTTGAAAAGCTTCAGGGCGTCGTCGTTGGTCTTCTTCGCGATCTGATCCATCGCGCCGTAAAACACGCGCTGCGCCGTCGACTTCTTGCCTTCGTACATCATCGAGCAAATAAATTTCTCAACGATGTCGCTGGCGTAGACCGGGTCGGTCGCCTGAGAACGCTTGATTACAATTCCTTTGCGTGGCATTGCTCTTTATCGCTCCTGAACTCTTACTTCGCCGAAGCAGCCTTCGGCCGCTTCGCTCCATACTTCGAGCGTCCCTGCTTACGATTCTCAACACCAGCCGCGTCCAACGTTCCGCGCACGATGTGGTAGCGAACTCCCGGCAGATCCTTCACACGGCCACCGCGCACGAGCACGATCGAGTGCTCCTGCAAGTTGTGACCAACGCCAGGAATGTACGTTGTGACTTCAATCGCATTCGTCAAACGCACGCGCGCAACCTTGCGCAGCGCCGAGTTCGGCTTCTTCGGCGTTTGCGTGTACACGCGAATGCAAACTCCGCGTCGTTCCGGGCAGCCCATCAACGCCGGCGACTTCGTCTTCACGACGACTTTCTCTCGTCCCATCCGTACTAGTTGCGAAAACGTCGGCACAGTTCTTCCCTCATTCGCGCGCGAATAATTTTTGCTCCTGTCCATCTTGCGAACCGATCACACTCGCTCGCAAAACGCACACGGACGATGCGCGGCTCTCGCAGGCGCGCAGCAAAACTGCGCGAGAGCTCACATCAGTGCTGAAAGGCAACTGCGAATCCGGAGAACAACAAGCAAGAAACTCCGTACGCACTCCAGAAGGTTGAACTCTTCCTCTGGCTTCGACTCGGAGACGCTTACTCGGCTTTTTCGGGGCTGGCGCCCCATTCCGGCCGCTCTTCAAGTCCCATTCCGTCTTGCTCTGTTCCGGGACCGAAGATATTTCCTTCCAACTACCTGAACCGCGCTAACTTCTTCGCGGTCCCCCATCAGACACAACAAACTACCCCTGACAAACAAAGGAGTATAAGGAAAAGATTTGGTACTGTCAAATCTTTCGACAACTACCTCGGAATTCTTTGGCAGGAACCGGCCACTATGGCCTTGATAATGCTCCCACAGAAACCCGCTTTTCCAACGCCACGTAGTATATGCGAAGTCAGCCCAGACTTTCCAGTCATCCCTTCGATTTCCACAGCCCGGACTGACCTTTTCCTCGCCTCGACTTCGATCAGACTCGCTTTCGCCTGGCATTCGCTTCACTTGCCCGCTGTGCCGGCCAATTTCACCCTCGCCGCTGCCAAAACTGGCTTCAGTGGCACCCGATACAGGTTCCCCATACCGTTCGTGACCGATCCCAGTTTGTCCGTAAGTGATTGATATGTATAGCTTTGACCTGGGTTCTGGTCCAGAAAGCCCTTCTCACTCGTGAAGTAGAGCCAATTCCCGTCCGCCGACACTCTAGGGCTATAATCCCGCGCCCTTCCATTGATTTTCGGGCCCAAATTCACCGGTTTGCTCCAGTTTTCGCCTTCCCGGAAGCTTACCCACAGATCCGAGCTGCCAAGGCCGCCAGGTCGCCCAAAACTCCCGAGCAGTAGAAAACTCTCGTCGGGCGCAATCGTCGCTTCGAACGTATCGATCCCCGGCCCGTTAAAATTTGGCCCGAGATCCTCGGCCGCCTCATATTTTCCGTTCACTAGCTTCGCGCGAAACACATCGTAGTCTCCGGTTTTTCGCGAACTTGCAAAATAAATATTCCCGTTCGCCGCAATCGACGCAAACACTTGGCTACCTTCACTATTCACCGCTCCAGGCACCAGTTCCGGCTCTTTCCATCTGCCCCCATCGCGCCGCGCGCGCCAAATCGACCACCGATGCAAATCCTTTCCACCCACCGGACGATCCGACGCAAACAAAATCGATTTACCATCCGGCGCAAGCACTGGATCGGTATCGCGATATTGCCCCGAAATCGGCAAAATCTCCGGACGGCTCCATTTCCCATCGACCAATCGCGACTCGCACATGATGTACAAATAATGTGGCGCCGCCGACTTCTCAAAAACTAAAGTTTGCCCGTCAGGAGTCACTCCGCCGCCGAGTTCATCTCCATCCGTCGAAATAATCCCTTCGCCAATCATCTCCGGCGCCGGAATCGCATCCTCCAAATTTTCCACCCGCAAATTTCCTACGCGCGCAGCAAAACTCGATTGCCTCGTCGCAACAAAACAAATCGCGATCGCAATCGCTACGACAACCGCAAAGCGCGCCCTCATCGCGCACCAGCCTTCGCCGCATCTCCACTCGCTCCAAGTGCGCCCACCGGAATCGTATAAATGTTCCCGTGCCCATTCAGCGTCGAATGCACCAAACGTTCGAACTCCGCCATATCGATTCGTTTCGGCATCGGAATCACAAACGGACTTCGCTCGCTCGCAAATATCAAAAACTTTCCGTCCGGAGTCAGCGCCGGCACTCCTTCATCCGCCACACTGTTGACTCCGCGCTCCACATGTAGCGCCTGCGTCCATTTCCCATCAACGCGCCGGCTGAAATAAATATCTCCGCGCGCGTACGGAAAACCGCCCCCAGTCAGCGTATCCGCACGATGTCGAAACGGCGGTCCGCCTTCTCCCGCCGAAACAAACAGCAGCAACGACTCATCCCCATTCACATACGGATCGTAATCGTTGAACTCCGAATTAATCTCCGGCCCCAATTTTTCCGGCGTCTGATACGCGCCGTTCAGAAAACGCGACCGATAAATCTGCGGACGCCCCGACGCATCGCGATCCGAAGTGAAATACATCGTCCCGTCGTTCGTCACCGAACCGCCCCAATCCCAGTGATCTTCCAAATTAACCGGTGCCGCCAATGGCTGCGGTTCGCTCCACGCATCGCCCTTCCGCTCCACTTTCCAAATCCGCATCACGCGCACTTTCGATTCCGGCGCCGGACGCGACGAACCGAAATACATCGTCTTGCCGTCCGGCGAAAGCCGCGGCGGAAAATCCAAATATTTTCCCGAGAAAGGCAGTGGCTCGGGAGTGCCCCACTTTCCATCGCGCCAGCGCGACACGCACAACAATCCAATCCGCGGAAACGTCGTCGCCGGATTCAGCAACACGAAATAAAATTCGTTGCCATCCGGACTAAACACTCCGCCCGCCTCATCTCCCGGCGTCGAAATCACACCTTCGCCAAATAAATGTGGCCCCGACGCATCCGTCGGCAGCAACTCAAACGAACGCGGCCCCGCAATCGCGACCGACGCGGCGCAAACTGAAGCAAAAACAAATAGCAGGAATCGAACGAACACAAACCAGCACGTTTTTTCCATCATGGACACTCCCAAACCGCTCTTTGCCCACGATAGACGCAACGCCCACAAAAACTTCTTCCCGCAAATGCACCGACCAGCGATACCGCACCAAAACCAACCGCCGTAAGACTCCGGCATCACTGCGCCGGAATCTCCCGCACCTCCAAAACTCCATGCCCCACCGCCGGACACTTCGCCGCCCACTTAATCGCCTCCGCCCGATCCGCAACATCAATAAGGTAAAACCCGCCCAACTGCTCCTTCGAATCGCTATACGGCCCATCCAGCACCTGCGTCTTCCCATCTTTCGACCTCAAGGTACTCGCCGACGCGCTAAATCCCAGCCGCCGGTTCATCCGCAACACGCCCGCGTCCGCCAGCGACTTCGTATAAGCGGTATACGCCGCCATCCCCTGCTTCTGCTGCTCCGGCGTCAGTTGTCCCCAACCACTCTCCTGCACATACGCCATCAAAATAAATTCCATGACTAGCCTCCTAGCTAAGAATCACCAGCGGCCAATTCCCCGCTCACTACCATGACGCCCCGCCGCCCCCAATTCAGACATCCCCGCCGAGAAATCTAAAACGAAAAGGGCGACTCAGTTTCGAGCCGCCCCTCCCCGAATCGCAAGAGCCACCATCAATCGCCCAGCAACCAGTAACAGCCCTCAATTCTGCGGCGCGCTATCCTTCTCCGTCCCCAAATCCCCATACGGCCACAAGTTAAACGCCTTCAGCTCCTCATACTCATGTTGCTCCCGCAGCATCTTCGCCGTACGTTCCGCCGGCCACGGCGCCGCAAATCGCTCCGGCCGATCCGCAATCCAGAACGCCGCCAGCGCCATTAACGTCGCATTCTTCGCCAGCACATCCTTCTTCTGCGCCTCCAACGCATCGGCCTGCGAATGATGCGTGTACATATAATCCTTCGTGTCTTGCAGCATGTTGATTCCCGGCAGCCCGGCAATCGTAAACGTCAGCGTGTCCGTGCCATCTTCGATCTTGTCGTCCACCGACATCGGCCCCATCGCCGTCAGCGAATCCGCAAACGGCTGAAACGACTCCACCAGATCGCCGCGCCCGCCAAGTTGAAAGCCCTTCACCTCGCCCTGCCCAGCATCCAAAATCAAATCGCCGAGATGATTCGCCATCTCGCTCTGATGCTGCTTCACATAGGCAATCGACCCATCCAGCCCCTGCTCCTCGCCCGTAAACAGCAGAAATCGAATCGTCCGCCGCGGCTTTACACCCGATCGCATGATCGAGTCCGCCGCGCCCAGCGTCGTCGCCGTGCCCGACCCGTTGTCGGTCGTCCCTTGCGACAAATCCCACGAATCCAAATGCCCGCCAACCACCAGAATCTGCTCCGGATGCTCCGTCCCGCGAATCTCGCCGACCACATTCGCCGACTCCGCCGGCCCATTCGTGAACGTATTCTGAATATTAAAATGAACGCGCGGCGTAATCCCGCGTTCGAGATAACGCTCCAGCTGCCCCTGATCTTCGCCCGTCATCGACACCACCGGCAGCTGGAAATCCGCGTCAAATCCCAGAATTCCCGTGTGCGTCAGGTTCATCCCCGTCGACTTGCCGCCGCCCTGCCCGCCAATCACCGCCACAACACCCGCCGGAGCCGCCGCCCGCAGAAAATCTCCCATCCGAATGAAATACTGAATCCCCGGCCGCCCATCCGGCTTCCCTTTCGTGATCATCAGCGCGACCTTGCCCTTGTACCGCGACACATTCTTGATCTCGTTATCGATGTCGAACAAATTCACCGCAACCACTTCCGCGTCCACTCCGCCCGCCACCGTCGAACCCGTCCAACCCATCGAGTCGATGTGCAACTTGTGCCGCACCGGCGTCAGCAATTCCGCGTCGGCCGTCCCGCGCGTCCATCCCTTCCAAATCGTGTACTTCTCCTTGTGCACGTTCGCGAGCCCGATCTCATTCATCTTCGCGACGCCCCAATCCTCCGCCTTCCGCTCTGCAGGCGACCCCGTGACGCGCGCGCCAACGTCGTCGCTTAGCTGCGTCAGAAATTCCATAGCGTGCGAGTTCATCTCGCCTTCTCCCGCAATCTTCACCAGCGACGGGAGCGTCCCATCCGCCGCCGGCCCCTTCGCCCCACCATCGTTCGCCAACGCCACGCCGCCGCCTAGCACCAGTCCCAGCACCAACCCCGCCGCAATTCGCGACAAGCCCGCCGCAGTCCGCATGATCGCAGTCCGTACCGCCACAGTCCTCACCGCCGCAAAAACCTTCGTCATCCCGTTCTCCTAAATTCTCGTGTCATAAAACGTGCTCGCAGCCATAAAGTTCATATTCGCCACATCAGTACGCACACCCTATCATCCCCGTCAGACGCCCCGCCCGCAATTCGGTTTCAACCCGCTGAGCTACGATCAGTGTACGGATCGCTGTTCAATCGAACCAAAAAAAGCCGTTGTCATCCTGAGGCGGCCGAAGACAGCCGAAGGACCTGAACCGATCACCGCTACACACCACCTGCGAAAAAGGGAGCGCTGTCATCCCGACCGGAGCGAGCCGACACCTTTTCTTCACGTTCGCGTCCGAGCGAACGTGTCGGCTCGCGCAGTGGAGGGACCTTGGCTCAAGCTCAGCTATCGCAGCTTTGCTCGATGAGACTAGTTCTCCCAATCACCCGATCCCGCCAAGAACTCCAACGCACCCGCGATCCACCCAACACCCCTCGTGCAACCCTCGAAACCACCCCCGATCCCACCCTTGCCCACCCCCTCTACCGCCCCCAAACTGGACTGGTGACTCGCATGTCAATTTCTACAAGATACTGGCCGCTCCTAGCCGCCACAGCCCTGCTCTTCGCCGCCATTACCCTGCCCTCCCGCGCCCAAAATCCGTCCGCTCCCCACGCGTCTCAGTCGCCAGCCGCTAAGCTCGAAGCCAAGCCCGACACCACCCCCGCCATCCCCGAAACCCCCGCCCAAATCGAACTCCTCGAAACCAAAATTCGCTTCGAATCCAACGGCGACTCCCGCAAGGAGGTCCACACCCGCGTCCGCATCAACAGCGAACTCGGCGCCCGCCAGTTCTCGCACCTCAACTTCAATTTCAATCGCGCCTATGAAAAAGTCGAAATCCCCCAGGTTCACATCACCCACAACAGCGGCGGCTCCGCCGACATCCTACCCAGCGCCATCACCGATCAACCGGATCCGGTCGTTGGCGACGTACCCGCCTATCAAGATGTGCGGATCAAATCGATCCGCATCCTCGGCCTCGAACCGGCCGACATCCTGGAATATCGCGTCATCACTATCACCACGCATCCCGCGCTCTCGCCCGATTTCTGGCTCGACCACAACTTCGACCGCACCGGCGTCGTCACGAAGGAGATCTTCGAACTCGACCTCCCAGCTCAGCGGTTTACCTCCCGTTCCGGCTCATCCGCAGACGCAGGCCAAATTCGAATCTCTTCGCAAACTCCCGAAGCCTCGAAAACGGAAACAGGATCCGGCGACGACACTCGCCTCGTCTACCGCTGGAACATCGCGGCTGCTGACCTTCCGAAAAGCGCCAACGATCCCGCTGCCGGCGATTCCGATGTCGTTCTGACCACCTTTTCTTCTTGGTCGCAGCTGCAGCAACGCATGCAATCTGCATTGCAACCGCACGCGTCGCCGGAGCTCTGGACCCAAGCCGCGACCGCGATGAAAACTCCGCCGCGCGACCAGACCGCGCCCGAAGCGGCTTACTACAATTTTGTCTCGACCAAAATTCGCACGGTCGACCTTCCGCTCGATCTCGGTCGCTTTGGCAAACGCCACTACTCCGAAATCCTTTCGTCGGGCTTCGGCTCTCCCGAAGACAAGATTTCGCTCTTCACCGCGCTCGCCGCTCGCACCAAGCCGGTCAAAACGCTCCTCGTTTCGGCCGCAGATGCGCCCGAAAAACAGCTCCCGCGCCCATCTGTCTTTTCTCAGATTATCGTCGCGATCGACGAAGGCAAGCACACGATCTATCTCGATCCCGATCTCGAAGTCGCACCTTGGGGAGTCATCCGGCCCGACCTTCGGGGCAAGAAAGCGCTTGAGCTGGGAGCAAACTGCGGCGGCGAAGTCTGCTGGAAAACAATTTCGGGTGAGCTGCCCTTTTCCTCGACTCAGCGTGTCAACGTCGACGCCACCATCGCGCCCGACGGCACCCTCGACGCAAAAGTGAAGTACACCATGCGCGGCGACAACGAGTTGCTGCTCCGCATCGCCTTCCATCAAACCCCGCGCGACAAGTGGAAAGACGTCGCGCAACTCATGTCGCTCTCCGACGGCTTCCGCGGCAAAATTCTTTCCGCCAGCGCGTCCGATCCTCTCGCCACAAAAAACGCCTTCACCGTCGAGTATGAAATTTCGCAGCCCAAGTTTGTCGATTGGTCGAAGAAGCCCGTGCGCATCGCCGCGCCTTTGCCGGTTTTAACCGTCCCCGACCTTCCCGGAAAAATGGGCGGCTCCGACAAACCAATCCCCATCGATCTCGGCATGCCTCTCGATGTCGACACGCACGTGACCTTGCATCTTCCCGCAGGCACCAGCGTCGAACTCCCCACCGGCACCGTCGTCGACCGCGACTACGCAACCTTCGTCTCCCGCTACGAAACCGATTCCGGCACCGTAACCGCCAATCGCCACATCAATTTCCTGCGTCGCCAGGTCGCCGTCGACCGCACCCCCGACTACGCCGCCTTCCTCCACGCCGTACAAACCGACCAATCCCAACTCCTAACCCTGACCCGCCCCGACGCCACCCCCCAACCCACCACCGAAGCCAATACCCACCCCTCCAAGCCGTAAAAGGCGCCCCGAATCGCCTTCCACCCTTGACAAATCCGTAATTAGGCGTATACTTACCTCAGTTATAACCACGCCTAACCCGCAATTCCCAAATCGGAACTCAGTTCCTCGCCGAATCGAATAAAAGACGAAACAAACGACAAGCTAAGCCACTGAAATGAAGCGACTTACACACTCTTTTGCCATTTTACATTTCAGAGAACGCTAAGCCGTGAGCTTTCTGCAGTTTACACACACTGCTATAAATGACCGGGGGGTATGCCCCATTAGCCCTTCAAAAAAACGATCTGCTTTATATGGAGTGCGGCGCCCCTACGCCGCCTTTGACCAACGCCCCGACTCGTCGCCAAACCTCGGGCTGGCACCCGCTGTTGCAAAACGCAATCGAGTACTTCGCGAACTCAATCGAGGGGTTGTGAAAGCTAATGCTTATCGACGGAGACTAGCTCGAACAGGCTAACTATCGCTGTAACCGATCTGGATTGCGAAACTTAGACAGCTCGCCTACAGCCCCATGATTTCTTTTTCTTTGGTCGCGCTCAGATCTTCGATCTTCTTCGTCTCGGCATGCGACAACTTGTCCAGCTCTTCCAGCGACCGCTTCTGCTCGTCCTGACTGATCTTCTTATCCTTCTCGAGCTTATCGATCGCTTCCTTAATATCGCGCCGGACGTTGCGCACTGCAGTCCGATGATTTTCCAGCACCTTATGAAGGTGCTTCACCATGTCTTTGCGCCGGTCTTCGGTCAGCGCCGGAATCGGTACGCGCACAACTTTGCCGTCGTTCGTCGGATTCAATCCCAGATCCGAAGTCCGAATCGCCTTGTCGATCAGCGGCACCACACTCGGATCCCACGGAGAAATCACGATCATCGTCGCGTCGGGCGTCGTCATTGTGCCGAGCTGATTCACCGGCATCGGCGTCCCGTGATAATCCACGCGAATCGAATCGAGCAGCCCCGCGTTCGCGCGGCCTGTGCGCAGCGTCGCGATCTCCTTACGAAAATCATCGACCGCCTTTTCCATGCGCGTCTTCGCCGCCGCCGAAGCTTCCTTCGTAGATCCAATCGTCGTCATATCCGTCCTCTAAAATGGAAACGAGAAAATAGAAATTGGAAAATAAAAATCGTGATTCCCTTTTCAGCCAACTTTGCTGAACCACTCAAACCAAACCATCAGGCACAACGTTTCCAGTCTCCAATTTCCCTTTTCCAATTTCCATTTTCCACTTTTACCCCGGAGTGACCGTCGAGCCCACGCGCTCGCCCAGCACCACGCGCTTTATGTTCCCGTGCCGATTCATGTTGAACACGACGATCGGCATTCCGTTATCCATGCAGAGCGAAATAGCCGTCGAGTCCATGACCTTCAAATCTTGGTGCAGCACGTCGCGATAGGTAATTTGTGCGAAGAACTTCGCATCCGACACGCGCTCGGGATCGGCGTCGTAAATTCCATCGACGCGCGTCGCCTTCAAAATTACGTCCGCCTTGATTTCCATCGCGCGCAACGCTGCAGCCGTATCCGTCGAGAAATACGGATTGCCGGTGCCCGCGCCAAAAATCACGACGCGCCCCTTTTCCAGATGCCGCACGGCGCGCCGCCGGATGAACGGCTCTGCCACCTGATGCATTCCCATCGCGCTCTGCACGCGCGTATGCACGCCTTCTTTTTCCAGCGCGTCCTGCAACGCCAGCGCGTTGATCATCGTCGCCAGCATGCCCATGTAGTCGCCGGTGGCGCGATCGATCTCGAAACCCTTTTGCCGTGCGCCGCGGAAAAAATTCCCGCCGCCCACCATGATCGCGACTTCAACGCCGAGTTCGTGAACTTCCTTCAGCTCCTTCGCGATGGCCTGAATCGTCTCGCCGTGAATGCCAAATCCTTGCGGGCCCTGCAGCGACTCGCCCGAAAGCTTCAGGACGATGCGCTTGTACTTGGGCCGATTCCTTCTCGCAGCGCTTTTCAGTGCGGCCTTGCTTGGAGCTTTCTTCGCAGCCATGACTCTCCGGGATGAACGTTCTCAAAAGCTTCGGAATTGTAACAAACATCCGCCACCCTGGCACAGCGGCCCGCTAGACGGTCTCGCTATCTAACTTCGGTGAAACGCCGGCCGCCGAAGACCAACGCGCGCACAGAAAAAAGGCGTCCCGAAAAAACTGGGACGCCAGAAATGGTTGATCGAAGCTAGTAGAGATTACGCCGTGGCTGGTGCGCCGGTTTCCGCTGCCGCCGAACCGCCGGCGACTTCGCCGACCTTGAAGCGCACGAAGCGCCGCACGGCAACGTTCTCGCCGAGCTTCGCGATCGCCTGCGTAATCATTTCGCCGATCGTGACCGACTCGTCCTTGATGTAGTGCTGTTCGTAGAGGCAATTCTCCTCGTAGAACTTTTCCATCTTGCCGGTGACGATGCGCTCGATCACGTTCTCGGGCTTGCCGGTGGCCTTCGCCTGGTCCTTGTAAATCTCGCGCTCGCGCTCGAGCATTTCCGGAGTGACTTCCTCGCGGCGCAAATAGCGCGGATCGATCGCCGCGATGTGCATCGCGATGTCGTGGCACAACTGCTGGAAGGCTTCGGTGCGCGCAACGAAGTCCGATTCGCAATTGATTTCTACGATCACGCCGATTTTTCCGCCGGCATGAATGTAGTGGCCGACGAGCCCTTCGGACGCCTGACGCTGCGCCTTCTTGGCGGCCGCCGCTTGCCCCTTCTTGCGAAGGATGTCGATCGCCTTTTCAATGTCTGCACCCGACTCCACGAGCGCGGCGCGGCAGTCCGCGAAACCCGCTCCGGTTCGTTCGCGCAGTTCTTTCACGAGGTTAGCTGGTATTTGCATGGCTTGCGGTTGTGTACTCATCCTTTTCTTCTACTCTCTCTTTGTTTCCACGATATGAATTTTTTGGAAAAGCGTCCGGCTGCAAAACGGCCCGGCGCGTCTTGTTATCGAGAGCGCCGGGCCTGCTGAAACTTGCCAGCGCAGATGATTAACGCGATGTTTCGTCCGGCGGGACGGTCGCTTCGGCAGGTTCAGGCGCCGCGGCGGGTTCGGCTGCTGCTGCAGCTGCTTCCGCTCCCTCGACAAAGTCGCCTTCCTGCTTCTCGTATTGCTCGTACTTGCTGGTGTCGACGTACTCGACGCCATCCACAAGCGCCTGGTCCGCGGCCGATTTCTGCTCGGCGACCTGCGATTGTGCGTAGATGTTGTGGCCTTCGAGCACCGACTCCGAAATCTTCGAAGTGAACAAACGAATCGCACGCAACGCGTCATCGTTGCCCGGAATGATCCAGTCGACGACGTCGGGGTCGCAGTTCGTATCGACAACCGAAACCACCGGCACGCCCATGCGGCGCGCTTCCTTCACGGCGATCTCTTCGGCGTTCGAGTCGATGACGAACATCGCGTCCGGCAAATGCACCATGTTCTCGATGCCTGCCAGGTTCTGGAGCAAGTGCTTCATTTCGCGATCGAGGCGCGCTTTTTCCTTCTTGGACAATTCGTCCATGCGGCCATCTTCGCCCATCGCCTTCAACAATTTGAGGCGCTTGATCGATTTCTGCAGCGTCGCCCAATTGGTGAGCGTGCCTCCCAGCCAGCGGTGGTTCACATAGAACGCGCCGCAGCGCTTCGCCTCTTCGGCGACCGCTTCCTGGGCCTGGCGCTTGGTGCCGACGAACAACACGGTGCGGCCCTGCGCGGAAATTTCGCTCACGAAGCGGCTCGCTTCGCGGAACATCTTCAAAGTTTTTTGCAGATCGATGATGTGAATGCCGTTGCGTTCCCCGAAAATGTATTCCTTCATCTTGGGGTTCCAGCGACGCGTCTGGTGACCGAAGTGAACTCCGGCTTCCAGAAGTTCCTTCATTGTGATTTCTACTGCCAAGTTGCCTCCTCGTTAGATTGCTGCTTGCGGCAGCTGTCGTCGATCGCGCTGACGACTCGCTGCAGAGCAGCCTTTTTGCCGGCGGCTTGCCGGCCGTGATCTCGACGAGCGCCTCGCGACGCTCGCCGGAGCTCTTTGCGGTCCGGTTCGCACCGGACCGCCAAAAACTAGCGCTTCGTGAACTGGAAGCGTTTACGCGCGCCCTTCTGCCCGTACTTCTTGCGTTCCTTCATACGGGAGTCGCGCGTCAAAAATCCGTTGGTGCGGAGCGAAGGACGCAGCTCCGGGTTGTAGCGCGAAATCGCGCGCGACAGACCCATGCGAACCGCTCCAGCCTGACCGCCGACGCCGCCGCCGTTGGCGGTGCAGACGACGTCCACCTGGTCGCCCAGGTTGGTGAACTTCAGCGGCTCGATCGCATCATGCTTCCACGCATGATTCGGAAAATACTGTTCCACGGTCCGGCCATTCACCGTGAATTTGCCGGAGCCGGCGCGCAGAAACACACGCGCGATCGACTCTTTGCGGCGGCCGGTGCCGAGAAACCAAGACTGGTTTGCCCCGAGGGGCGAAGCGCTCGAACTCAACGTTCCTCCTAAATCAAACAGCCATCAAAAAAACGTCAAAAAACCAAAAAGCCGTACTTCGACACCAGTTACGGTTTACCCGTTTTGCCTGGCTTCCTATCTCGACGAAGGAAAACAGAACAACAAGCGGAAAAACCCATCTGGACCACTACGTGGAGACTGAATACTGCAGGTTGTTACACCTACTAGACTGCAATCCCCTAAACTCTTTCCCGCCAGCCGCTTACAGCCCTTCTTACAGAGCGATGGCTTGCGGCTTCTGCCCCGCGTGGCGCGCCAGACCAGCCGCGTCGCGATAAATCCGGAGCTTCTTTGCGCGGCGTGCACGCAGCTTGTTCTTGGGCAGCATGCCCAGAACCGCTTCGCGAATCATCCAGTCGGGCTTGGTTTCGCGAACGCGCTTCGCCGGCACTTCTTTCAATCCGCCGGGATACCCGCTGTGCGAGTAATACATCTTCTGTTCGACCTTGTTGCCGGTCATCTTCACCTTATCGGCGTTGATGACGACGACGTGATCGCCCGAGTCCAGATACGGCGTGAATGCCGCCTTGTCCTTGCCCATCAACATTCGCGCGACCTTGGTCGCGAGCCGGCCCAGCACCTGGTTGGTGGCATCCACCACGAACCAATCCGCGCCCACCTTGAGCGCTTCGGCCTCTTCACCCTTCGCTACGTACGTCCGCATTGCCCTTAGTCACACCTTTCCCTGTAGAGACAAACGTAGATATTAGAGTATCGAGCACATTTCTGTCAACGGAGTTCACCGTGTTCGACGTCCCCAGCTATCTGCCCATGAGAAGAGAATAAACGCGGGCGACTTCATGCTCGGTCATGCTCGCTACGTAGTCGACCACGACCCGCGTTCGCAAAGCGGTGTCGTTTCCGGCCGCGGCGAGTTCTTCCTGATAGCTCGGCGGAAATAGCTTCCAAGAATTGTCTTTGGCAGCCGCGAGCATTGTCTCGAATACCGTACGGACTGTCTGCGTTTGGCCGTGTTGGAGGGTGGCTAGCTCCGTATTGAGGATCACGTAGTGCCAGGTCAGTTCCTTCAGCATGCGGATCTCGTCTTCCGCATATTGACCGATTTCCACCAGACGCCGAGCTCCCGCAGCGGGTCAGGCGGTGCTTGATGACGGCGCGACTATTCGCAACCACCCGCTCGTGCCGATGACGATTCCGGCGTGCGGGTACATTTTTGATGTGAAGACTGGAAAGCTTAATGAAGTTGATGGCGCGAAGGCGCTCGGCGCTGTCGGCAAATAGCGCCGGTTACGCGACGGCGGTCTCCATGTGGTATTGCTTGAGTTTGCGGTAGAGCGTTGTTTTGCCGATTCCAAGGATGCGCGCGGCGGCGAGCTTGTCTCCGCTGGTCTGGCGCAATGTGCGTAAGATCGCGCGGCGTTCCAACTCTTCCAACGGCAGCAACTCATCTTTTTCAGGCACACGATCACTCGTTGGGTACTGCAAGCTCGACGGCAGGTCGGCAACGGCCACGATGGGTCCTGAGCCAAGCGCGACGGCTCGTTCGATTGCGTTCTCAAGCTCGCGGACGTTGCCCGGCCAGTCGTATGAAATGAGCCGGCGCATCGCGTCTTCCGAAATTGCGCGCGAAGAGCGTTGTGGATCCGTGAATTTGTCGAGAAATGAAGTGACCAGTAACGGGATGTCGCTCTTGCGCTCGCGCAACGCAGGGAGCTTCACTTGCACGACGTTCAGGCGAAAATAAAGATCCTGCCGGAACGATCCATTCTTGATGCCGCTTTCGAGATCGCGATTCGTCGCGGCGATAATCCGGACGTCGATCTTGCGCCGCTCGGTCGAGCCGACCGGCTTCACTTCCCTTTCCTGCAAAACGCGCAACAGCTTGGCTTGCAAATCGACGGGCATCTCGCCGATCTCGTCGAGGAAAAGCGTTCCGCCGTGCGCGGCCTCAAGCAAGCCTTGCTTGCCGTGCAGCGCTCCCGTGAACGCGCCTTTCACGTATCCGAACAATTCGGATTCGATCAGCGTCGGCACCAGCGATGAACAATCCACCGGAACGAATGGCCGATCTTTGCGCACGCCGGAGTAGTGCACGCTGCGCGCAACCAATTCTTTGCCCGTTCCGCTCTCACCTAGAATAAGCACTGGATATTCGTGCTGACTGACCTTTTGAATGGTCTTGTAGACGCGCTGCATTCGTTCGGACACGCCGATGAGCCCCCCGAATCCCGGGCGCGTTCTGAGTTGTTCACGCAGCAGCTGATTTTCCTGCTGGAGTTCCACGGCGCGCGATGCGCGCTCGAGGCGCGCCTGGAGTTCCTCGATGCGAAACGGTTTTGTGACGTAATCGATCGCGCCCATGCGCGTTGCCGCGACGGCGGAGTCGATCGTGCCGTATTGCGTCAACACAATTACCGGCAAGAGCGGATGCGATTCGTGGACGCGCTTGAGCAACTCGAGGCCGCTCGTTTGCGGCAGCATCAAGTCGGTCAGCAAGATGTCGATCGCTGTATTCTCGATGACCTCCACGGCTTCTTCGGCAGTCGCAACGGTTGTTGCGTGCATGCCGCTCATCTGGGCAACTTTCGCGCATGCTTCGCGAATTGTCGGTTCGTCGTCAACAATCAGGACATGCATCGTCGCGGTTTCGCGAACTGCAACAACTTCTTCACTCATCATCGTCGTAGTCATTCGAGGAATCTCCCGTTCGGAACTCTGGTGCAGTATCGAAGCTGCTTGCATACGCGGTTCCAATTCAGAACACGGGCAACCCGTATGAGGAGCAGCATCTTACACAAAGAGTACTAAACATGCACTAACCATTTTGGGAATCAATTAGAGGAAAATGGGGCGCGGGGGAGACTAAAGGGGTGCTGATGGTAGGACTTGCAATATCGGGATTAGATTTCCACAGACCGTTCCGTTTTGGGAATAAGGCGCTGCAGACCAGAACAGAACTCCGGCGGTACTCGGTGATCGCGGAAGTTCGTCCTCCAAAAAGAAAACGGGCCTTTGAGGTCACCCTCAAAGGCCCGTTCCGATCGTGAATCGGTTTTGCGAACCGGGCCCGGTCAATCGCTCGACCGGGCCCGACCGCAGGGTTTTAGTAGGTCGCGCCTTCGGGCACGAAGATGAATTCGACTCGGCGGTTTTCCTTCTCCGAGCCCTTCTCCGTGGAGGCCTGACCCGTGCGCGTGGTGCTGCGCGACGCGTCGATGCCCTTTTCGCCCAGGTATGCCTTGGCGAGGTCGGCGCGGCTCTGAGCGAGCTTAGCTGCGCGCGGTTCCTTGCCGTCTGCGTAGCCGACGATGACCACCTTGGCGCTCGGATCATTCTTGAGGCGCAGGGCGACGTCATCACCGACGCGCTTGCAGAGGTTGTCGAAGCGGGCGACGCCGGCCTTGGTGTAGCCGCACTCGCCGATCTTCGTTGCCTGAGGCGGTGGCGGCGGCTGTTGGACGTCTACCGTCGCTTGGCCGTCGGCCTTATCGCCGCGGGTGTCGGTCGCCGTGCAATTCACCTTATAACTGCCGGACGACAAACCGGTTGAGTCGAAGGTGGCGGTCGGGCCGTCGCCAGACACCTGGCCTTGTGCGGCCGAGTAGGTGTAGGTCAGATTGAGATTGTCCGGGCTGCTGGCAGTCGAGGTAATGGTCGACTTCTCGCCAGGCTGAATGGTGCTCGGGTTCGCAGAGCAAGAGATTGTTGGCGGGTGATGCGGACGTTCCTGAACCGCGATGTCCGCGGTGCACGAAGCCGTGCCGCCCTTGCCGTCGTCAACCTTCGCGGTCACCGTATAGGTGCCGACCGCGAGGCCGTTGGAACTCCAGCGCCCATCCGGGCCGGTGCCTTCCACCGTGCCGCCGGTGGCGGTGTAGGTGTAGGTCAGAGGCAAACTAGCCGGGCTGGCAGCGGTCACGTGAATAGCGGACGGATCGTTCGAGCCTTCGATAACCGCTGCGGGCGTCGCCGCGCAAGAAGCGGTCGGCGGTCCGGATGGTGGCGGCGGTGCCGCTGGTGGGAAGCCCCAGCGGAAAACGATGCCGGTGCCTGCGCGAACGCTGTTCTGGCGGAAATTCGGATCCACCCAAACGCCGGAAACGTAGCTGCGCAGGTAATCGATCTGCGCGAAGCGCCACGCGATGTATTTGTTGAACACGATGTCAACGCCGCCGCCCGCCGCGAGCGCAAACGCGTTATAGCGGTTGTTGCCGGTAACCATCCCGTCGGCGCGAAGCGTGCCGAACAGCACCTCGGCGAACGGAACGAAATGATCGCGGCGCAGGTTGAGCCGAGGACCGGCCATGAACGTCTGGAAGCCGCCTTCAACTTTGCTTACGCCGGGAATGCGCCGGCTGAACGAGTAGAAGCCGGCCTCAGCGGTCAGCCCGAGAAACTTGTTGACGTTGTATGTAAACGATCCGGTGCCGCCGTTGTTGTTGAAATTCGGAAACGTCGCGCCAGGATTAAAATTAACGTAGCTGTACATTCCGGCGAGTTCGTATTTCGGAGTCCACCGTCCCGGAGCGCTTTCGTCCAGACCGGCCGACGCTGCAGCCGGGACTGGAGCCGGAGTCGGAAACGGAGTCGCTCGCGGCGGTTCGGGCACCGCAAAACTTCGCGATGCATCCGGCGTTGCCGACGAATCAGTCGTGGTCGGCGCAGCTGCCGCCGTATCATCGGAAGCCTTCTTCGCTTTCGTCTGGTCATCTCCCTGCTGGGCCCACCCTGGCAGCGCGAGCAGCGCGCCAAACATCATCATCAGACACAACCTGCGCATAACTTTATTTCCTCCCAAAGACTCTCTCTTGGAAATTCACGATTAGTTCACGCGCTCGCCGGGTTTCCGTTCCGCTGCAGCCGGCAAACTGCGTCAGACGGATCGCAGCTTCAATACTTTGCTTCCACCCCAGTCCCGATTGGCACGAATCCCTGTGTTTCACGGCTCCAACCGGATATTTACTTCACGAGAAGCAGCAAAGTGCGGTGACGATAGGGTATTCCACACTTCACTGTCTCCGCAAGCGTTTCCTCGGATTTACGCGAAGAATTCCCGCTCGCGGCAAGTCGCTTTGTGAGATGCATTTCAGCCGCCTTCGAGATACGGCTTTTTTCGAAACGAGATTGCAGTCGCACAATTGCAGTCGCACACGAAACTTGGGCATAGTCCGTAGTTATAGGACCCGCTTTGATGCCCGGAAAATACTGTTCGATACACAAATGCTGCCCTCGCCGATTTTCGCACGAAGCGCGAGTGGCGAGCGCCATCGTTACGTTTCTATCCGCATTCGTCTCAAACTGCTACACATTGAGCTATCGAACCGAGGGACTAGGACTATAGCAGTCGACTATTGCGCAGCGGCTCCGTTGGTTGCGGAAGTCGCTCCTGCCTCGGCCGCAAATACGGTTACTTCGACGCGTCGATTCTTCCCGCGATCGTCCCTTGTCTTCTGATCGTTCACCGGCTTGTCTTTGCCGAGTCCGACGATCTGAATTCGATAGACGGGCACATTTTTCTGGCCAACGAGATAGGTTTGCACCGCTTCCGCGCGACGGCGGCTCAGTTGCAGGTTGTAATCCGCTGGACCAATCTTGTCGGTAAATCCCTGAATCGCGATGAAATAGCGCTTCGCGTTCGAGACCTGTCCGCTGACAAGCGAATCGAGTTGGAGCTTCGCGTCGTCGCTCAACTCGGACGAGTTAAATTTGAAGAGCACCGTCGCGTCGCCGGCCGTTTTGTAGTCGTCGAGATTCGCGATGCGATCATTGAGTTCACCGCGGAGTTGATCGCGCACCTGATCCGATTTTTTCGATGCGGCATCCGCGCGACCAAGGGCGTCACCCGCACGATTGTCCGCCGAAGTCGCTTTCTCATCTGCGGCGTTGATCTTTGTCTCGGCTTCATCCAGCTGCTTCTGAGTCCCTTGTTGCTTGTGGTCGACGTCACTCACCTTCTGATTGACGGGGTCTACGCGATCGGCAACGTATCGCTTCGTCGCACAGCCCCCAAGGAAAACCATGCCGGCCAGCACCGCGGCAAGTTCTGCTTTTTTCATACGCGTCTCCTACTGTGAGTTCGCCGTCGTAACGCGATTTTGTGGCGACGCCGGCGCAGGCTGGTGTGAATTTGCACTGGGTGCGCTTCGTTCGTTGGATGCCCCAGCTTGGAGGAAGGACGGCATTAAATTTGAGGGTTTAACACTTTGTGACGATTGCGGGCTGTGTTGCTTTCGTGGCGCTGCGTACTTTTCCAATATCGCCCGCATCTGAATGGCAACCAGCCTGCACGAAATCGCGCTCCCCGCGCGCTTGCTTGTAGAAGCGACCCCGCTGCAGGTGCAGCAAGAAAATTTAGGAGAGAGACCGATGAAAATTGCAATCGGCACGGCCCTGCTCGTCTTGCTCGCTGGTGCGACAACGTACGCGCAAGAGCAGGAAAAAGAAAAACCAGCTCAGCAGGAAAAGAAACAAGAACCAGCGGCCAAGGAACACTCTCAAGCGCAGGAACACGAGAAGGGGCAAGAGCGGGAAAAAGCGCAACAGCAGCAACAGAAAAATCAAGAGCACCAGGCTCAAGAGCAACAAAAGAATCAAACCAAGCAAGTCGAAAAAGAGAAATCAGACGCGACGAAGCAACAACAGCAAGCGGCAAAACAGCAGCAGCAGCAACAACAACATCAACAACAAGGTGCCAAACAGCAACAAGTCGCCCACCAACAACAGCAGCAACAAATCGCTCGCCAGGATCACGCCAACGCGCAACAAGCGCAGCGTGACGGCGGAAATCGAAATGCGCACCGCATCAGCGAGCAAGACTTCCACGCGCACTTCGGACGCGAACACCACTTCCGCGTGAGCCGGAGCGAAGATCATCGCTTCAACTACGGCGGCTACTACTGGGTATACAACGATCCGTGGCCGTCTAACTGGGCCTATACTGACGACGTCTACGTTGACGAAATCGATGGTGAATACTACCTCATCGATCCGGTGCATCCAGGCATTCGTTTGCTGATCGTTATCGGGGACTGACACTCGATACGCCGCGAGGCGGTGCGACCTTGAGCAGTACGCCGCCTCATTTCGCTCTCACGCATCTAACCAGCGTTCAACAGCGGATTCGATTTCTGGCGCCGTTTGCGCGAATAAATTAGGAGCTTTATCGATGTCGCCGTCACGCACTTTGATCGCATTCGGATTGTTGTTGGTGTGTGCCTTTATTTTCGGTGTTTGCATGGGCTGCAATTCCAACGATCCCGACCAACGCGCGCGCGACGAAAAAACGCGGGAAGAGGTGGCGCGCGCCACTGCGAACGCGAAACCCGCGATCGAAGACGCTGGCCGCAGAATTGGCGAAGCCGCTCACGAGGCTGCCGACGAAGCGCGCGCCGCCGCGCAAGGCGTGCGCGACGGCTGGAACGAAAGCCATCACGGCCCGCTAGATCTAAACTCCGCATCAGAAAGTCAGCTGGATGATCTGCCAGGAATCGACAAGCACACCGCGCGAAAAATTATCGCCGGTCGTCCATATCACGAAAAACACGATTTACTAGATAAGGGGATTGTTTCGAGCGACGAATACAGCAGAATCCGCGACGACGTCACTACGAAGTAGCGACCACAAAGGGAGCGTGGTGCAATCTATCGGATTTATGCAACGCGGCTAACTAGCAGCGAGAAAACTCAAGCAGCATCTAGCGAAAAAACTCAGCGCACCAGCACCGGCCGCGCCTCGGCACGCTTAGCCTCGGCATTCGTCGCGGTAGCCGTGGGCACTAGCTGCGTCAACACGTTGTCGATCCGCTCGGTCGCTTCGTCGAGCCGCATCATGCGCTCCGCGCGATCCTCGACCATGGCCGATTCCGTGATGTCCATCAGCGCTTCCCGGACCTGTTTGTTCACTTCGCTGATCAGCGCCATCTGCTCTTTGGCGCGCCGATAGTTGTGGTATTCGTAGCTCGCCGAAAGATAAAACAGCAGCGTCAGCCCGCCCAAAATTCCAATCGCTAAATTGTTGAGGATAGTCGATGTGGTCGAAACTCCTCGCCATTCGAGGATCACATCGCCCGTATAACTCGTGATGAACAGCACCAACCCCGTCAACAGCGGTGCTTCCAGTCTTCGAAACGCAAGCCAACCTGGCAGATTTTTGAGTCTGCGCATGAAGACACCTCCCTTGCTACCGAGTACCGACTACCACGCAGGGAGGACAACCCGCGCCGGCCTTCGAGTGCCGTATTTGTGGCACATCATACCACCGATTGCCTTGCTGGAATGTTAAGGCTCAAAAATAACGTCCGTTTCAAGCCTTCGCAAATATCCGTTTAAATCTGTGGAAAACCCTCGCCAATTAGCGATTTTTGACAATTCCCCTATAGACTCAGGCGAATCGACTATGCATCCTTGTAATTAGCAAGACTTGTACCCCGCAGGCACCCATGGGCAGTAAGACATATAAGGTCCACTTGAAAGAATCCTACCGGGACATTCCGGCAATGCCCTTCACGACAGTCGACTACCTTCTCTGCGCTCTCGTCTACGTGTTGCTGGCGGTCGCCTGGATTCCCGTGTTCGCAGCATGGTTCGTGCGCCGGTAACTCGCAGCCGCACCGAAGCATGCATCTTTCAGTAGTTGTTGATTGTAATACGTTGAGGCTAGAGACTAACGCTCTACTGCAGTTTCGCGAATTCCGCCTTCGCCGCCACGAATACGGGGATGTCGCTGTCCGCATCTTTCCACAGCCCGAAAAAATCTTCGTACGCCGCGCGCGCTTTCGCCGAATCTCCCTGCATCGCGTAGGCTCGCCCCAATTCCAGGCGCGCCGTGGCCGCAATCGGCTCGTTCAACACCGCGCCGCGATGCGCCAAAATCTTTTGGAACTCGCCTTTCGCTTCCGCTCCACGCTTCGCCGCGAGATACGCCTCGCCCCTCACGTACACCGGATACATCGCGTTCCACCCATATGTGCTGCCCGTAGTCTGTCCCAGTTCATAAGGCGCTGCCGAACGCAAAAGCTCGATCGCGCCATCTGCGTCGCCACGAACCAACGCTAGCTGAGCCCGAATCGTCGGCAGAAAGTTGCGCTTCACCAGCGAATCCTCTGGAAAATCCTTCTCCAGCGCATCCGCCAGTCTCGCCGATCGCGCGGAATCGCCCGTGAAAGCCAACACCATAGCCACCGCCGACCTCACATCACGCGCCGAATCCGGCACGTCGGCGACGATCAATTTCCTTGCCTCGTTCGCGTTCCCGAACACAGCTTCGCGTAGCGCAGCGACATTCGAGTACGTAGCTGCGGATTCCGCCATGTGCGGCTTCGCCAGTTCGACGGCACGCCGCGAGAGTTCTCGCGCACGCTTCACGTGCCCGTCGTAGGCAGCGGTATCCGCATCCATGCTGAGCAGCGTCGCGTTCGACACTTCATCTGTCGTCGATTTCTCCAGCAGCTTGGCCATCCCAGCCGTATCGTCCTCGAGAAAATACAGTTGATACATTCCGATCGAGATTGCGGGGTTCTCAATCTTCCGTTCGATAGCTTCCTGGTTTACGGCCTTCCCTTCCTCAAGGCGGTCGAGTGCGACCGCGTTGAAGATATAAAGCGCGTACGAAATCGAGTTGTCCGGCTTGGTGTGCAGCGCCTCATCCGCCGCCTGAAACGCTTTCTCGTACTTACCCATGACCGGCAGAATCGCCCCCGCCAAATATGTGAGCGGCATCTTCTTGGCCCTTGGATATTCCGATATCCAGAGATCGCAAGCCTGTTCCGCCTTCTCGAGATCGCCAGTGACCTCTTTGTTGTAAGTAGCAGCAATGAAAAACTTCTCGTGCCCGCTGGTGCGGTCGCGGAATTCATACGCCTTCTGCGAAGCCGCTGTCGCCGCGCTGGGTTGCCCCGTCGTCGTCAGCGCGATGCCGAGATACGCGTACGCCAGGGCGAATTGAGGATCTTCGTCAATCGCCTGCTTCAAGAATGGAATCGCCGCGGCATCGCCTTGCGTGTATATAACCCGAATGCCGTTACTGAAATCCTGCAGCGCTTGGAGCGACGACGTGGACGCCTGCTCCAGCGGCACATCGGTCTTCTTTACCGAGTTCAGCGACTCGCCTAACTTGTTGCGAATGTCGGTCGCCGTTTTTCCCAGCGCATCCAACACGTGACTTTTATCCGCGGCCTGCGCCTCCGTGCTCACCAGCGTTTCTCCGTTCGCGCAACTCTCTGCCTTCACCGTTAGCAAATACGGAGCGCCCACCTGCGTGATCGATCCAGTCAACACCGCAGCGCTTCCCAGCCGCTGACATAATTCGCGCGCCACATCCGGAGTCAATTTCGCCTCCGGGGTCTGCATCATCACGAGCGTCTGGTGCACCTGCTCGTCGGGAGTGATGCTCAAAAATGGCGACTGCTCCAGTTGCACCGAAAGTCCTTGCCGCAACGAACCGTCGAACACCTTGTCGCCGGTCGCATTCGAAAAATCGCCGAGCACTACGGTGTCTTTGTCGGTCAACGCATGCGCCTTGCGCGAAAAAATCAGCCACCCGCCGACGACGAGCAGAATCGCGACGACCGCGCCGGCACCAACCAACCTGCCCGGCCAACCGTGGCTTGCACTTTCGTTCGATCGCGTTCTCGATCCCGCGCCGGCCAACTCGCTCTCCGCGTCGACACGCTCGTCGGCCCCTCGCGCCGTCTCCGTATCCCGCCGCAACCTCTGCAAGTCGGCGCGCAAATCCGCCGCGCTCTGGTAGCGCAACTTGCGATTTTTTTCCAGCGCCTTGCCCAGAATTTCTTCCAGCTTCGCCGGCACATCTGGATTCAGCCGCACCGCCGCCGTCGGCGTGCGATTCAAAATTCCATCGCTCACCAGTCCCGACGTGTCTCCGCGAAACGGCTGCAATCCCGTCGCCATCTCGTAGAGCACCACGCCGAACGAAAATAAATCCGTTCGCGCGTCGAGTTCCTCCCCGCGCAGCTGCTCCGGCGACATATAGGAAAACGTTCCGACCGTCGTGCCCGGCCGCGTTAAATCTTCCAGCTCTGTCGCGGTAGCCGTCGGCTGCGCCGAATAATTCACGATGCCGCCAGTGGTCTGCGTCAATTTCGCCAGCCCAAAATCGAGCACCTTCACATGCCCACGCTCGGTCACAAACAAATTCGCCGGCTTGATGTCTCGATGAACGATGCCCTTCTTGTGCGCCGCATCGAGCGCATCCGCAATCTCGCTTCCCCACTCGAGCACGCTCTCCATCGGCAGCGCTCGACCCGCAATGCGCGCCTTCAACGTCGTGCCGTCCAAACACTCCATCGCAATGAAATTTCGCCCGTCGCTTTCGCCGACGTCGTAAATCGTGCAGATATTCGGATGATTCAGAGCCGACGCAGCCTGCGCCTCGCGCCGGAATCGCTCCAGCGCCGTCGCATTGCCGGCCATTTCGTCAGGAAGAAACTTCAGCGCCACCGCGCGATTTAGCCGCGTCTCCGTGGCTTTGTAGACCACGCCCATTCCGCCGCCGCCCAGCTTTTCAACGATCAGGTAGTGGCTGAAGCTCTCCCCAATCATCGGTGCGCGATCCGTCATTTGCGCAACATGTTAGGTCGCGGCCCAAACCCAGTCAATGAATCATGCGAACGGCCGAGGCGCCGCGGCTTTTGCGGAAGCTCGGCAGGCCGCGTGCTCATCGGGCGCGCCTCAACTTCCCATCGCCTCAAAAAATTTCCTGTCGTACCATGCTCTCGCCATGCGGAGCACGCCCATGCCCTCGGTTCAGCCACGTCTTAGTCGCGCCTACGTTTTCTCGATCGCCGCGCTCGTCTCGTTTGCGGTTTTGGCCGCTGTGATCGCACGCTCGCTCGCCGCATCCGAGCCGCCCAAAGAAGAAATGACGCCGCTGCTCCTCTCGGTGCAGGACGCGCCGATTCCATTTAATGGCTCCGACAGCAGCACGCATCTTGTTTACGAAATTCTCGTCACCAATTTTTCCAGCGGCGATGTCACGCCAGAGAAACTTGTTGTTCTGGGCGATGGCGCGGAACTGCAAACTCTCGAAGCCGCGGAAATCGCGACGCGGCTGCAGCCAGTCGGCACGCGCGAGCCGGTCGCTTCTTTGAGCAAAAGCACGCAAGCGCTGCTTTTTGTGCACATCGTTCTTCCCGAAGGCAAACACGCTCCGCGCGAGCTGTCGCATCGTATGACGGCGCACTTCGCCGCCGCGCCTCCGGGACGTCAGGAAATCACCGCCACCGGCGGTGCGATCGCCGTCGATCATCGCGCTGTCGCCGTCATCGGGCCGCCTCTTCACGGCGAGGGTTACGTTTCCGCGGATTCGTGCTGCGACGCTGTGCGACACACGCGCGCAACGCTGCCGATCAACGGCCGCTTTTACGTCGCGCAACGCTACGCCGTCGATTGGGAACAAATCAACGAGCAAGGCCGCATCTATCGCGGGCCGCGCGAAAAAATCGAAAGCTACAATATATTCGGCAAGGAAGCGATCGCCGTCGCCGACGCCACCGTCGCGAGCATCACCGACGGCGCACCCGAAGGAACTCCCGGACAATATCCCACCAACATCGATCCCGCAGCCGCTGATGGCAACGCTGTGATTCTCGACCTCGGCCAGCATCGCTATGCGATGTACGCGCACCTGCAGCCCGGCAGCATCAAGGTGCACCAAGGTGACAAAGTACGGACCGGGCAGGTCCTCGGACTCGTCGGCAACACCGGCAACTCGCTGGTGCCGCATCTGCATTTCCAACTGATGGACCAGCCCTCGTCACTCGCGTCGAACGGCCTGCCCTACGAGATCGATAATTTCACGGTGACCGCTAGAGGTATTAGCACCGCTGCGTTCGACCAAGCCGAATCGGACGGCACGCCGCTCCCCCACAGCATCCTCAGCCCGCAGTTGCATCCGAAAAAGGCTCTGCCGCTGGATCAACTGATCATCACGTTCCGCTAAGGCCTCTCGACCGGAGCCGAAGGCGACCGCCGTCCGTGTAGAATCGGACGACCATGACCAACACAAATTCTCAAATTCCGAATTTCTCCCTCGCTGGGCAAACTGCTTTGGTGACCGGCGCGGCGCGTGGACTCGGCCGCGCGATAGCTGTAGCGCTGGCGGCGGCTGGCGCGGACGTGGCCCTGGGGCTCCGCGAAGTGAACTCCGCGAAGGATCTTGTCGCCGAGATTGAGTCGCTGGGTCGCCACGCGCTTCCTTTGCAGATGGATGTCACGAAGCTCGATCAGATTTCGCGCGCCATCGATGCGACAGCGGCGCAATTCGACAGGCTCGACATTCTTGTGAACAATGCGGGCGGTGGTTTCACCAATCTTGCGATCGACGTGCCCGAAGAAGAGTTTGACGCGACGCTGAATATCAATTTGAAGGCGACATTTTTCGCCGCGCAGGCTGCGGCAAAAATCATGATGCGGCAGAATGGTGGCCGCATCGTGAATATGAGTTCGCAGGCGGGATACGCGGCGCTGCCTACCGAATCAATCTATTGCGCCAGCAAGGCCGCTGTATCGCATCTGACAAAATGCCTCGCTGTCGAGTGGGGAAAATTCAACATCACGGTGAACGCCGTCGCGCCGACATTCATCACCACGCCCGGCACCGATGAAGCGCTCGCCGATCCCGCGTTTCGCGCCGACGTCATCGAACGCATCGCGGGACTTCATCGCATCGGCGAACCCGTCGAAGTTTCCGGCGCGGTCGTATTCCTAGCCTCACCCGCTGCATCTTTAATCACCGGCCATACCATCCTCATCGACGGAGGCTGGACCGCTCGCTAAATCTATCGCGCAATTGTTGTAGCGCAGTTCGGTCGTAAGTGCGGTTAGGGTTCTGGGTGCCGCACCCTGCGATTTTCACGGTGCGAGTTAGAGTCAACTACAAGCAAGGGCCGAACGACGAATTGACAATTCGATACGCGACGAAATTTTCAGACGCGATTAAAATTGACCCATGAACAAAATCACACCACTCGACGTCAACTGGGTAGGCCGGCCAAAGTCGATCGCCTCTGCGCTGCTGGAATCCGGAGATCATCGCGCGCTTGTAGATCCCGGCCCTGAATCGACGCTGGCAACGTTGCGCGAAAAGCTAGCTGCACGCGGCCTGAAAATTTCCGATCTCAACGCAATTCTTCTTACTCACATCCATCTGGACCACGCGGGCGCCGCAGGAAAACTCGTTCGCGAAAATCCGAAACTCAAAGTCTACGTCCACAAAAACGGCGCGCGTCACATGGCCGATCCATCGAAACTTTTGGCGAGCGCAGGCCGCCTCTGGGGCGATCAGCTGCCGATTCTTTTCGGCGAAACGATTCCAGTCCCGGCAGAAAATTTGCAAGTCCTCGAAGGCGGCGAAACGCTGACACTCGGCGCGCGCAAACTCGATGTCGCTTACACACCCGGCCACGCCTCGCATCACGTAACTTATTTCGATTCCGACGAAGGCGTAGCCTTCATCGGCGACACCGGCGGCATCCGCATCGACAACGGACCGTACATCCTGCCCGCCACGCCGCCGCCCGATGTCGATTTAACGCTGTGGGATCAATCGTTCGAGACAATTCTTTCGCGCCGCCCGTCGAAACTTTTCCTGACGCACTTCGCCTGGTCCAGCGAACCCGCAGCTCACTTCGCCCAATTCCGCGAGCGCCTGCATCGCTGGTACGCCACCGCCGAATCCGCCCTAAAGAACGCCGCCATCGTCGGCGAACCCTTTCAACCTAAATCCGCAGCGAGCAACGAAGCCGCAGAGAATATCGAAGTCATCGCAATGCAAGCCTTCATAAAAGAAAGCCGCGCCGAAATGGACGCAACCCTCGGCCCCGCCGAATCAGAACACCACGCCTTCACCGCCGGCCTGGACCTGAGCTTCCGCGGCCTGAGCCGCGCCGTCCGCAAACGCAACGAAGCCGCTGCCGCGAATCCAACAACGCCTCCTAAATTTTAAACGAAACTTACTTCACGGCTTGCAATGCCGGCTCAAGCCACGAAAACAAGAACTGTCGAATGCTGGGAAATTGGGAAGCCAGCAGACTGAAGATCGGAATCGCCCCGGCGGACAAAAGTTTCAACCAAAAATCCCAGCCGAGCTCGCCGGGCTTGCTGGAGGTCAGGCGACTCAGGATGTTGTCGCGATGCATCTGGGCGTACACAACGCCAACCGCGACACCCATCGCAATGAGCAACAATACCGCCATCGATTGAAGCGCAAGATGCGGCTCGAACGGATAGGTATTGATCGACAGCACGATGAACACGTACATGCCCGCCGCACAGATCACCATCGTGCGCAACCGCAATAAAACGCTGGCGAGAAAATTTACATAGACTAGCGCCACGTACTCTTCGGCAAGAACTCGGTTCAGCGGCAAACATTTGTACGGATCGCCATCTTTGTCGGCATCATCGGATTTCTTGGCGGAATCACCCCCAGAAGAAGGAGACGCCGATTTGCTTTTCGTATCGGGCTTATCGTGGTCCTTCGACGAGCAGATCACGCTGGGATCGGAAACCGATGGAGACGCATCTTTTTCCCAGAGATCCTTCAGCGGATCCTCGAGAAGCGCCGCGGCGCTGCGAGCCATTCGCTTCTGCAAATCTTCGATGCCATTTTCGAGACTCGGCATTTTTTCTTGCTCTCGCTCGTGCCGCTTTAGCCAGGATTCCTTCGGAGCGTCGTGAGACGAACAGATGTCCTTCGCCGCTGCCGAGCCACTGACGAGGCGTCTGTATTCGTTGTATAGGTCTCCGCTTTTCTGAAGTGTCTCTTCCACTTCCTCCGACGCCAATCTTATGTCGCCTGAGAGTGGAGGAAGAGGAGGACGCGGTGGCGCTTCGGATTTTGCTGGAGATTGCGTGGATGGAGGCGGTGCCGATGCGGACTGCGCCCCCGCAACAGTGCTCGCTGGCGGCCGAGGAAGCAACGGCTCCAGACGCCGGGCGGTTTCGAGAACGCGCGACATCAACTTGTAGGTTTCTCGCAGCGTGCTTCCGCCGGGATTCCACATGGAGTGCCACGATAATCGCTTCATGCGGCTGAAAGCGTGACGTAACGGGAGCCGATCCAGTCCACCGAGAATTTCACGGCACGCGGTCCAAGTGCGAACCAGTTTCAGGAGGCACCCGAGAAAAACCGCGACCATCAGAAACAAAAGGAACGAATAACTCAAATCGTAAAAAATTCCTTCGACCGTTTGAATCGCATGCGGAATGTCGAGGACCGTGAGCGCAACGGCGAAGAGAACGAGAACCGGAATCAGAACTTGCCACTGAAACGAAAAAGGATGAGCGGTGTCGCGAAGCTGGTCCCCTTCGGAATCGCTGATGTGATACGCGTCGAAATGCATGCCAGCGTGCGCGAGATCTGCGCAACTGGGTAGGCGAGGGCGGCGCCGATCGACAAGCGCAATGCCGCGCAGACTCTCCCAACTCCACCAATACGCCGCGGCGAGAAGAAGCAGAATCGGCAAAACGGGAGAAACGCCGGAGTCGAGATTGACCAAACGCGAAGGCCAATACATATGGACGCCGACGAACGCATTCTTGGCCAAGAGAAAGAGAACGAAAGCAATGAACGCAACGATTGCCAGGAAGCCCGTCGCCACTGTGCCTAGCTTCCGCACACTCGCAAAGCCCCAAGTCATGAAACCGACAAAGGCAAAGAAGGGGATCCAAAACAGCAACGTCAAGGGCCATGAGCCCTTCCAATGTTCGACCGGGCTTCGAGCACACAACAAAACAAGCATCGCGGTCGAAAGGGCGAGGGCGCCAAATGCGATGATCCAATTTTCGCGCGACATACGCGCGGACGCGAACTGCGCGCTCGCTTCGAAAGTCGAAAGCGTCGACGCGGTACAAGTGAAAACAGCGTGTAGAACCATCATCAGGAAGCAAATGCAGTATGCGATTTTCCACGCGCCTGGAGTGGAGTTCGCGCTTTTGTCGTCTGATTCGTCCTGGTCCTGATAGGCAATCGAGCTGTTTCGCAGAGTACTGTGCAGTGCTCCAGACTGCGGCGGACGAAAACTCGCAACAGGCCAAAACCCATCGCGGCCGAGGACCGTCAGCCAAACCGACGGCCTCGATTCGCATACGGCGCCATTGAAAAGCGTGCTGTTGGGAATCGGAGATGAGTATTCCTCATAGGGAGCTTCTGGGACTTCGTCCGCCGCGGAGTTGGTGGTTGCACGATCTGGCGCGGGTTTCGCCGAGGAGAGAGAGAGAAGACCGAGCGTGGCATTGAATGTACCGATACTCGACGTGCTGACGAAAAGACGATCTTCATGAATCGAATCTTTCTGTGGTTGCTGGCAGAGCTGATCGTTTAGACCCGGAACGAGCGCGTAGGAACTCACGCCAAGCACGCCGCGCAAGAGTGGATCTTGTTCACGAGCAAACAGCAGATCCGGAGTGGAGACAACCACGCGTCCTTGTGGGTACCCGTTTCGGACGTATCGAGCGAGGAAGAGCTCATCCAGAGGATCGGTTGCGATCAGGAAAGTAAACGCCACGTGATGTTTCTGAAGCTCGGTGATGATGCCGACCATCACGGCTTCCTGGGAAAGAGCGGTCTGCGAGCCGGCAAAAACCTTTACCGCGTCCACGCCGGTCTCGCTTAGATCCAGGGCGAGCGTCGTTTGTCCCGAGGTCCTGGTGTCAGTAGCGCTCTGACCGATATTTTCTTTCTGATACTCGGAGCGAAAGTAAGAAATCTCGCGCGGAAAATGAAGAACGGTCAGATTTTCTTTTTTCTCGTTGCCGTGACGCGCGGTCGTGGCGTGCGTTGGTTTGCCTTCGTCGCCATAGACCGTTCCGTCTTCCGCGAGCAAGGCAATGTCGCTGAGTTTGTAGTCTTGTTGCTCAACGAAACGGATGAAGCGGTCGAGGATGAAGCCATCGTTTTCCTGAAAGGTGGCGAAGTGGGCGTCATGTAAAACTTTGTCGTCGGCCAGTTGCGTCTGAAAGCGCTCGATGCTTTCGAGAGCAGTGACACTTCCGCTGTAAATAAATGTTCGGATTGGATTGAATGCTTTGCCCGCGGCTTCGAGTTCGTTATAGAGAGACGGGAGAGAACCGGAAAATGTGGGACCAAGAATTCGGAGAGGCGCGGTGCGAAATACGTCAGCCTGTGCCCAGGACTTGGAGTTCAGCGAGAAAAGCGCGCTGCGAAATTGTTCGCGATTGATTCCGCTGGTCGGCGTTTCACTCACGACGAGCACGAACAGCGGGCCAGTCGGCTTTTCGGCGACCTCATGGACAGTTTGCGAAGAATCAGAATTCTTTGGAGAAGGGGCTCGAAATATAAGCAGGCCGGGTTTGCTTTCGGTGAGTTTGCGTTCCTCCAAAGCGATCCGGCGCTTGTCGGGGTCGGAATTGTCGGGAGGAGGAGTGCGATCCCACGGAAGAATGGCGCTGTCAAACACATAGCGACGTCGTTGCGCCGCTTGCTGCAACGCCTCGATGCTGCGATCGAAGTACAGAGCCAGATGCGTGTGAACGGGATCGGGCAAAATCGCGATGAGGAATTGGGAATTTTCGCAGCCGGTGAACGGCTTCCCTGACGATGTGTCGGACGGATCGCCGAAGGGTTTGCAAAATCTTTCGATCGCGCTGTCGAGGGTGTCCTGGTATCTGTTCGCCGCCTCCTGAGGCTTCGACGCAGTCGCATCGGTTTTTGAAGAGGCGGCTTGTGGTTTTGCGGCCGACCGGCCACCCGGATTCGCAACGCTGAGAATCCCGCTGATGGCGATGATTATTGCCAGGAATGCGCCGCTTTGTTTCATGCGACCAACTTGGTGCCGGTGCTCTCGAGGGAGGAGACCGGTGGAATGGGCGAGAGACTATGTCAGTTGGATGTTAGACGCAAGGTACTTTACGATTTTTGAGATACTGGTTGGGATAGCAAGCACAGGGTAACTTCAGGAGGGTCGCGAGGAGCCGGTTTCGGACTGTTCGTCGTCGGATACTTCGTCGTCGGGCTCGGTGGTTTCTGCCGACTCGGATTCATGGTCGCCCTGTGAGTCTGGAGGTTCCGAGAAGGCTGGCTCGTCGGCGATTGATGGTGGATGCTCGTGCTCAGCGGGCTCTGCGTGTGCTGATGGTGCAGCATCCGCCGGCGCTGATGCGCGCGTTGGTTGCGCGGCTGCTTGCTCGACGTGCGCGGATTGCGCTGGCGAAGCTGGCGCTTCGGGTTGCGCCTCGGCTTGCTCGGCGGCATCTGCTGCGGCGAGGCGCACGGTCAGTGCTTCGACGAGCAGATCTACGATTTTTTTGGCGGCGGAGCCGTCGGGGTCTTTGTCGGGGTTGAATTGGGCGATGTCGAGGCCGAGCAAATTTTTGTGCGCGGCGAATTTCTTTAGCGATTCGCGGACGTCCGGGAGCGACAGGCCGCCGCTGGCCGGAATATTTACGGCGGGGAGTTCGTCGCCGGAAATTACGTCGAGGTCGACGTGCAAAATAAAATCGCGCGTGTCGGCGTGCGAGTGCACGAGAGCGTCGGATGCGGCTTTCTCTCCGCCCTTCGCGGAGATTTGCTCGGCGGTGACGTGGCGCAACGGCGACTTCGCCAAGACTTCCTGCTCTGGCGGATCGAGACGCGCAATGCCATACAACAAAACATCAGGCTCGCGCACCAGCGGCGTTTCGCCCCAGAAGCGCACCAGCTCAGGCGCGCCGCGTCCGACGATGTGCGCAACGACCATGCCGTCGATGCGGCCGGACGGCGTCGTTGCCGGCGTATTCAAATCGGCGTCACGATCGAACCAAATCAAATTGAGGTGTTTGTAATAGCGGCGAGCGCCGGTGAGCAAACCGATCGACTGCGCACAGTCGCCGGCGAGCACCAGCACGAGCGCACCGCTTTTCATCGCGGTTTCGGCGTGAATTTTTAGATCGTTGAGACCCGCGACGATCGCCGGCAGGTTGCGCGCGCGACGATGATCTTCATCTTCGGCAAAAAGGCGCTGCGGACAATCGCCGTAGTCGTGAACTTCGAAGCCAGCTTCTTTGAGGCGGTCAACCAGCCCCGCGGCGCGAAGTGCGGCGGGAGCTTTCTCACTGCCCGGCTGAAAAGCGGCGGCGCTGGACGGCGCGCCGATCAGGGCAATCTTCTTCGGCTGACGGACGATTTTGACCGCCAAAGTTTGGCTCCTTGTGAATGTGTCCCAGCGGTGAGGCTGAGGTACGGCTTGCGACTAGCCCCTGTTGCTACCGTGTTGCTAAACGATGCTGCACTACCGACAGTGAAACTTTAGCGGCGCGGTGCGGCGGCGATCGTCGCCAACTCCGGCGGCAGCGTGAAACGCACGTCCTCGCGAATCAAATCGAGGTCGCGCTGATCGGTGAATCCGATTTCCGCCAGACGATTGCTCACCTGCTCGACCAAAACCTCGGGCGCCGAAGCACCGGCGGTGAGACCGACGCGCTGCACGCCTTCGAGCCACTTGGGATCGATGTCTTTCGCGGAGTCGATGAGTTGCGCCGCGACGCCGCTGCGTTTCGCGACTTCCACGAGGCGATTCGAATTCGAACTGTTGGGCGAGCCGACGACGAGAATAAAATCGACGTCTTTCGCAACCTGCTCGACCGCCTCTTGGCGATTTTGCGTCGCGTAGCAAATGTCGTCGCTGGCCGGTCCCTTGATCGCCGGGAATTTCTGGCGCAGACGCGCAACGATTTCCTGCGTGTCGTAGAGGCTCAGCGTTGTTTGCGTGAGGAACGAAAGCTTTTCGGGATCTTCGACTTCGAGCGCATCGACGGCGTCGACCGAGTCGACGACAATCGTGCGGTCAGGAGCTTCGCCGGACGTTCCGACGATTTCCTGGTGATCTTTGTGGCCGATCAAAATGATAGTGCGCTTTTCGCGAGCAAACTTGAGCGCTTCCAAGTGAACCTTGGTGACCAAAGGGCATGTCGCGTCGATGACTTTCAGGGAGCGATCCTTCGCTTCCTGACGAACCGTCGGCGGCACTCCATGGGCGCTGAAAACCAGAACCGCGCCATTGGGCACGTCGCTGATGGCCTCGACGAAAATCGCACCGCGTCGCCGTAACTGCTCGACAACATAGGTGTTATGGACGATTTCGTGATGGACGTAGACGGGAGCGCCGTAGGCTTCGAGCGCAAGTTCCACGATATCTACCGCGCGGACAACGCCCGCGCAAAAGCCGCGGGGGCGTACCCGCAGCAGGATCTTTCCGTTCTTCTCTGTAGCAGTTTGCATCATCATCCTAAGCTGTAGTTTCTAAAGACTCTATCATACCTCACCCGCGAGCCTATGCCACTTTTGGATGCGCGAGCGTTGCGAAAGTCGTTTTGCGGCCGTGGGCCAGCCGTGTGGATCGCTGGAGCGATTTTTAGGGGCGAACGGGGGCCGCGACACGGTATAGTTCCCGGCAAGGCAGTGATCAGCCCCAGGTCACGAATCGGTCGAGTCCCACAAGCAGGTCGAAAAATCGGAGAGGAACGAAAAAATGACTGCGTCTACTTCTGCAACTGCGTCTGGAGCGCCCGCGACGGGATCGCGGCCGGGTGAAGTGCTCATGCAACTGGCGACGGGATACATGGCGTCGGCGGCGCTGTATGCGGCGACGAAATTGGGAATACCCGACATTTTGAAATCGGGAGCGAAGCCGGTGCAGGAAATCGCGCGAGCTTGCGATGCGAAGGAAGATGCCGTGTTCCGCGTGATGCGCGCGCTGGCGTCGGCGGGAGTGTTTACCGAGACTGCGCCGCGAACTTTTGCGCTGACCGCCGATGGTGAGCTGCTGCTTTCCGATCGAGCGGATTCGCTTCGGCCGATGGTGTTGTGGCTCGACAACAAAATGCATTTCGATACGTATCCGGAATTGACGTACGCGATGCAGACCGGCAACACGGTCACCGAGAAGGTTTATGGCGAATCGTGTTTCGGATACTTCGAGAAGCATCAGGATGTGTCGAAGGTTTTTAATGAGGCGATGACGGGCTTCAGCCGGATGTTCACGCCGGCGGTGCTCGATGCGTATGATTTTTCGTGGCTCAATGGGAAAACGCTGGTGGACATTGGTGGCGGGCATGGATTTGTGATTACGTCTGTTTTGAAGAGATATCCGGAGATTCACGGCGCGGTGGCGGATCTGGAGCATGTCGTTGCAGGCGCGCCCGAGATGATTCGGAACGCCGGAGTGGAAAACCGCTGTACGACGCACACTTGTGATTTTTTTGCGGCGGTGCCGCCGGCCGATGCGTACATCATGAAGCACATCATTCATGACTGGGACGATGAGAAGGCGACGACTATTTTGAAGAATTGCGCGCGGGCGGGGAAAGGTAAGACGCGGGTGATTTTGATGGAGTCCGTGGTGGCGCCGGGGAACGAGCCGCATTTTGCGAAATGGCTCGATCTGGAGATGCTGTTGTTGCCGGGTGGGAAAGAGCGGACTGAGGTGGAGTTTGCGAAATTGTTTGAAGGGGCGGGGTTCAAGCTGACGCGCGTGGTGCCGACGAAGGGGGCGCTGTTCGTGGTGGAGGCGGAGAAGGTTTAAGGCCCCACGTTTAAAGATTGCGTGTTCAAGGGACGGGTCGCGGCGTGATGCTGCGGCCCGTTTTCGTTTTCAGCGTTTGTGTCGGACTCGCTCGTCGTCGTCGTCCAAATTGGTGCTGGCTTGCGAGGCGGTTCTTCCTCAGACTGCGGCCATGATTCCTGGACCGATTCGTGTCGAACCTGTAGTGCTCGAAGGCGAACATCTGCGGTTGGAGCCGTTGGCGCTGTCGCATCTGGATGGATTGTGCGAGATCGGGACCGTCGAAGAATTGTGGCGATGGATTCCGGTGCCGGTGGCGACGCCGGAGCAGATGAAGGCGTACGTGGATTTGGCGTTGACCGAGCGGGCGAACGGCGTGTCGATGCCATTCGCGCAGATCGAACGCGCAAGCGGCCGCGTGATCGGCAGCTCGCGCTACATGAATATCGAGAAGGCGCACCAGCGTCTGGAGATCGGGTGCACGTGGATCGCGCCGGCGTGGCAGCGGACGCCGATCAATACCGAGTCGAAGTACCTTTTGCTGCGGCATGCGTTTGAGGATTTGGGATGCATGCGCGTGGAATTGAAAACCGATTCGCTGAATGAGAAATCGCGGGCGGCGATACTGCGGATTGGGGCGAAAGAGGAAGGGATTTTCCGGAATCACATGATCACTTCGACCGGGCGCGTGCGGCACACCGTGTATTTCAGCGTGATCGATTCGGAGTGGCCGGCGGTGAAGGCTGGCTTGGAGCGCCGGCTGGGGCGGTAGGATTTATCCCGGTTTGTGCGGGTTTTAGGTCGATTTGAGCCGTTCGTCGTGATAGCGAACTGGCCATCGGGACGGTTTCGCTTTCGAGGCGGACGGCGATTTCGTTCTGCCGCTGAGTGTTTTCAACCCTACAATTGTCTTGGATCAAGCAGGCCATTGCAGCGCGCCGGTGTGCGGGCGTTGTGCGATTGTGACGATGATGGAGAAAGTTTTGCAGAACTCAGGGAATAGCGAAAAGCGGCGCAGCGAGCGGCTGAATCTGACTGTGCCGGTGCTGGTGACGACGGCGACGGTTGATGGCCGCGAAGTCCAGGAAATCACCGAAACCGCAATCGTGAACGCGCACGGCGGATTATTTCGTTCGACGGTGGAGTTTCTCGTCGCGCAGCCCCTGGTGCTGACGAATTTGAATACGAATCTGAAAGAGAGCGCGCGCGTTGTGCACGCGGAGGCGCTGGCGTCCGGTGGATTCGGAGTTGCGTTTGAGTTCGACAATGCGGCGCCGGAGTTTTGGCAGGTGGAAGATGCGCCGGACGATTGGGGCGTGCTGGGGTTGAGCGGATTTGGGAGCGAGCTCGCGAACTGACCGCGAAGTGAAAGAGAATCGCGATTTATTGAAATGGCGGCGTTTGGTATCCTCGCCGCAACATGAGTGACCGAAGTTCACCTCTGGGCGCCGATTCGGCGCCGTACTCCAACGAAGAAATAGATCGGGTCGATGGCGACGTCGTGCACGCGTGGTGGTTTGTGCCTGCGATCGTCGCGGCGATTTATTTTGCGGCGCACATGATTACGGCGACGCGATACGGATATTTTCGCGATGCGCTGTACTACCTGGCTTGTTCGGAACATCTCGATTGGGGCTATGTCGATCAGCCTCCGCTGATTGCGCTGGTGGCCTGGATCGCGCGGCATACGCTTGGTACTTCCCTGCGCGCGCTGCTGCTGTGGCCCGCGTTGGCCGGGTGCGGACGAATCTTGCTGACGGCGGCGTTCGCGCGGGAACTGGGCGCGAAACGATATGGAATCGCGCTGGCGTCGGTGCTCGCGGCGATTCCGGCGGTGTCGATTGCCACCGATCATCAGTTTGCGATGAATACGTTTGAGGCGCTGTTCTGGACGGGATGCGCGTTCGTGTTGCTGCGCATGATTCGAACCGGCGACATGAGATTGTGGATCGCGTTTGGGGCGATTGGCGGGCTGGGGCTCGAAAACAAATACTCGATGGGCTTTTTTGCGGCGGCGCTGCTGCTTGGATTGTTGCTGACACCTCAGCGGAGGCTGGTGTGGACGCCATGGTTGCTGGCGGGCGGCGGCGTGGCGCTGCTGATTTTTCTGCCGAATTTGTTGTGGAACATTCATCATCACTGGCCGTTTTTGGAATTGATGCGAAACATCCGCGCGTCGGGACGCGATGTTGCATTGCCGCCGCTGGCGTACTTAGGACAGCAAGCGTTGATGATGGCGCCACAAACTTTGCCGTTCTGGCTGGCGGGACTCGGATTTTATTTCTTTTCGCGTCGTGCGGCGGCGTATCGAATGTTCGGGTGGGCGTTTGTGCTGACGATTGGGTTTTTCATGGCGATGCATGGCAAGGACTACTATTCTGCACCGGCGTATCCGATGGTGCTCGCTGCCGGCGCAGTAGCGACGGAGCTGTTCTTCCAGTCGGCCCGATTTGGGTCGCGACCGAGACTTCGTGGCTTTTTACGAGGAGCGACCTTTCGGGTGCCGGTGATCGCGTTGCTGGTGATGTTGCCCCTTGTTTTGCCCGTTCTTCCGATTGAGAAGTTTGTTGCGTTTCAAAAGTGGATCGGTATTGAGCCTCCGCCCACGGAGAAGAATCAAATCGGCGTTCTGCTGCCTCAATACTATGCGGACGAATTCGGTTGGCCCGAGATGGTCGAGCAGGTGGCCCGTGTCTATCACTCGCTGCCACCTGAGGAGCAGGCGAAGACGGCGATTTATACGGAGAACTATGGGGAGGCCGGCGCGATTGATTTCTTTGGTTCTCGCTATGGGCTTCCGAAGGCGATCTGCGCGCACCAGAATTATTTTCTCTGGGGGCCACGCGAATATACCGGCGAGATCATGATTTTGGTGGGATCGGAAGATATCGAGGAGGCGCGGCCGCACTTCGCCAGCGTCGAAGCCGTCGCCACGCTGAATAATCGCTACGCCATGCCGCATGAGAATCGACCCATCTTGCTGGCTCGTGGATTAAAGGCCAATTTGCGCGAGATTTGGCCCAGTTTGAAGCATTGGGACTGAGTTCGCGACGCGTCTGGCATCGCGGCACACCGGTCGCCGCCTCCGCAACTATTCATACGAAACAGGGTTCAATAGATGGGACGGGACTTTCCCGTCGGAGGTCGTAGAAATGTCGGCTTGGAGCTTTTCCAGATTGAATTTTGGCAATACGGTTTCTGGAAATTTGAGCGCGTCGAAATCTACTTCAAAATCGAAGTGGAAAATGCCGTTCGTATTGATGGCGGCCGCGATGTTTGCGCTGATATCGACGGGCTGCGACGATCACGTGCAGATCACGCGCGATCCCGATGTGCGCATCCGCAAAGGCGCTTCGTGGGCGTGGGCGCCCGAACCACAGTTAGCCGCAGCCGCAGGGCGCGATAACCGCAGGGTTCTTTCTCGCGACAACGGCGGCACGCCACCGCGCGAACGCGACATGGTGCGCGAAGACAATCCGAATAATCAGGTCGTCCAGGACAAAGTCCGGCAAGCGATTCAGCAGTCGCTGATGTCGAAGGGCATGATGCAATCGTCCGACCCGGCGACAGCGGACTTCCTGGTCGACTACCATTTCGCGGTTGACCGGCGCAGCGAGACCGTACAGACGGTTTATCCGGGCGCTTACCCAGGCTTGGTCTGTGGACCTTACGGCTGCTACCGGGGCTGGGGCTACGGTCCAGCGGCGGTAGGTTATGAGCGCGTTCACTGGCGCGCGGGTACGATCGCGTTTAACTTCACGCAGAATTCGTCAAAGCGGTTGGTCTACCAGGCGATCGGCGAAAAACCGGTGCGGCGCGATACGTTTTCGCTGACGCAGGACGAAATTAACGGGCTGGTGAACCACCTGTTGAAAGACCTAAAGACGAAGTAACTAGACCGGCCCCGTTTCGTTCGACGCGTTGGTCGATCAACACGCGCAGTGCGAGAATACTGGATCGAAAGAGACGGGCATCACGCCCGTCTCTTTTTGTTTGAAGCGTGGATCGCTCGCCGGATTACTTTGCGCGTTGGTTGAGTCGGAGCGCAGGTAAACTGTGTGTGTTACCTCGGGCCAAATGCGACCACCGAAGTCGCTGTGCCAACATAGACTTTGCCGTTGGCAATCATCGGCGTGATGAATTTGTTGCCGGAGAATTGCCCGTTGGAGCTTTGTGTGGAATTGTAAAGTTCCGTGGCGAGATTCGTCGCGTCGTAGGCGTGGAGGACGCCGGTGCCTCCATTTTCGACGACCCATACGATGCCGTTGTTCGCGCCGTTT
>DASXPD010000002.1:0-41906 GCA_036493835.1 Candidatus Acidiferrum sp.
CTTGCGGATCGCTCATGCGATCCGCAAGCCACTGTGGCGGCGCCGCCGGATCGACGACGATCTCCCGCGTTGGATTATTCGCCGCATTGTCCGCCGAGGCTCGCGATTCGCGAGCCGCAGCGGCGGCTCGATCGCCATCCTCGGGAACCGCCGGAACAAGGACAGCGTGATCCGCCTCATCGAGATAAACGTCCCCTATCTCGATGTCGACAGGCTCCGCATCGATGTCAAGGATCTGCTCGTCACTCAGTGCGAACAAATCATCCAACGTGCTGGCGCCATTTCCTGAGACCGCGGTATCAGCCATCACCACTCCACAATTCAAGAAAGCTTGAACAATAAAATCCTTATTAAAGGAAACAGCCAAAAACTTTAATAAGGAATCCGCTACTCTATTTTGCTAGAATAAGCTCGTCGCCATGAATCTCACTGATTTCACAGCACATAGCCCTGGTCGTCTTGTCGCAATATCCGCCGGGGCAAAGGCATTCGTTCCAGTCGCCCTTCCGGCGGCTATTCCGATGGACGACGGAACGATCCGTAGTCTGGCCGAAGCCAGCCAAGCCATTGGGCTTTTGCAAGGACTGGTCCAATCGCTGCCTAGCCCACAGATCTTGGTTCGGCCATTTGTCCGTCGCGAAGCGGAGCTCTCCAGCCGAATTGAAGGCACGTACGCGAACCAGGAAGAGTTAGTGCTATTTGAACTTAATCGCCAGACCGCCGAGGACAAACCGGATGTCCGCGAAGTATGGAACTACGTCTCCGCATTTGAATACGGTCTCAAGCGATTGAAGGAACTGCCCGTTTGCCTGCGGCTCATTCGCGAGTTACACCAAAAGCTGATGCATGGCGTGCGTGGTTCGGACCGCAGACCTGGCGAATTCCGCAACATCCAGAACTACATCGGGCGGCCAGGTGAGCCAATCACGAAGGCGCGTTACGTACCGCCACCGCCGGAGGAACTCGGTTCCTGTTTAGATGCATTCGAGCGATCACTACATGAGGAAACGAAACAGCCGTTTCTTGTCCGGCTGGCTTTGATCCACTACCAGTTTGAGGCGATTCACCCGTTTGAAGACGGAAATGGTCGCATCGGACGATTGCTACTGCCATTGTTGATCATTGAGCAGGGCATACTTTCGCATCCTCTGCTTCAACTGAGTGCCTACTTCGAGCAGCATCGAAAGGAATACTACGAACACCTTTTGCGCATCAGCCAAACCGGCGACTGGCAGCCGTGGGTTCAATATTTCTTAACAGCCGTTCGAGAAGAATCGGAAGAAGCTGTTCGGCGCACACAGGCAATCTTGGACCTACGAAACCGCTATCGCGACAAGATGGAAGCGGTAGGCGCATCGGCTCAAGCACTTCGCGTAGTCGATGATTTGTTCGTGACTCCCGCGGTAACAATCAGCGGGGTTGCTAAGCGATTGAGATCGACGTATCCGACAGCGGAACTCTTGGTTCGCAAGCTGGTGAAGGCTGGAATCTTGAGCGCCGACAACGTTCGACGTCGCAATCGCGTCTTTCAAGCTACCGAGATTTTAAAATTGGTTCAGATGGATATCTGACGAATCACCTTTACAGCGATTTCCCTCCGGGCTTGCCCGGCGCTGCTGATGGCGCAGCAGCGCCGGCGTTCGCCAACTGTTGCGTGAGCGCCAGCTGTTGCATGGCGCGGAGGTGGGCTTCGGCGTGGGCGCGGACGTTGGCGAAGCCGGCGGGATTCGTCATGTGCGCGGCTTGGCCGGCGTCGGAGTTTGCCCAGCGTTTGCATTCCTCGAATTCGGTGGCGTGATCGTCGAGAAGCTGATCGATCGGCACTGACGGCAGAACGAGTTCGCGCGGCTGGTGACTGGCAACCTGCGACTGGCCGGCGGTTTGGTTCGGCGTAGAGTTCGCGCTTTGCGATCCATCGTCGTTTGCGGACGACGCTGCTCCGGCCGGATCCGGTTGCGACCCATGGATCATGTGCGTCGGTACTTGTACTGGCACGACGATCGGCGGACTGCTCAGCAACTGCTGAATTTCGCGGAGCTGCTTGTTGCGCGAATCTTCGCCGGGAATCACGAGTTCGGCGAGGCCCAAAACGTTTTTGATGTAGCCGAGGTTGGCCGGTTCAACCAAAGCGCGCTGAATCGCGGGATCGTTGACGGCGAAGAGTTGCTGAATCACGGCGCGCTGCTGCGACTTCAATCGCGGAAAAGTTTCATCGGCTTCGGGATGGACGCTGATGTTCCCTTTCAGATCGATCAGGCGAATCGCGCGCGAATCGAAGAGCCCATCGGGGCCGAGCAGCGGAATCTCAGCATCTTCGGGGCGATTCTTGCGGAAGCAATCGACCGCGAGCAACATCACGTCGGCGTAAAACTGTTTCGTGCGGCGCCAGACGAGGCCGAGGCGGCCCATCGCTTGATCCCGGGCGAGCGCGTAGCCCGACGCTGTTTTCACGTCTTCCATGTTGCCGCCAAAAATCGCGGGAAACAGGCCGGTGAGGAATTGCGCGACTGGGCCGATCAGATCCTGTTGATGTCGCAGCATATCGGGCGGCACGGTCGCGGGCGCGGGCTGAAAGAATCCCGCGGCGAGCGGCTGACCGGGACGCGCGCGCGCCGGAAAATGCGCGGCGGGCTCAGCGACCTGGTTTGAGAGCGCATCGAAATCCAAAACTTGCGGATCGGCGTAGATCGGCGGGATGCCGTACTCGTATGTCTCCGCCTGCATGTTTGAGAGAACGTTGTAGCGCTCCTGCACTTGCACGAGCGAATCTCCGACGCTCGGTCGATTTTGTCCGTCACCTGGCAACGCATGTAAAACACGCCAGTGATCGTCCATCGATTCGCTGCGCGATTCGCAGTAAGCGTCGCCGGCGAACGCGATGTAGCAGCCGTCAGGAAACAGCGCGAGCAGTTGATTGCGCGTGTCGACATCTTCGACGGAGTAAAACGCCCACGGCCGCAGCCACGTGCGATCGAACGTGATGAGATTCATCAGCGCATCGCCGGGATGAATCGACGGCAAACCTTGTTCGACGCTGAGTCGTGGGACGCGCGCGTAAACATCTTCAGCGCCTTGCGATGGCGACGTTTCGATTTTGTCGGCGGCGTGTGGATACGCAGCTTTCAATTTCGCGCGATGCACTTCTGCCTGCCATTGCAGGTACGGATATTCGTGCATTTCGTTGGCCCAGACGGGCGTGTTGAGTTCGAGGCCGCCGGCGATCGAGATGACTTCCTGGCCGTTGGGCACGCGGCGCGTTCCGATGACGCGCGGCACGGTGACGCGCTCGGCCTTCCGGAGATGCGCGTCGGCGAGTTGCGCGCCGCAACCAGGACACGGCGGTGGCGCATCGTTAGGTGGCGTCGCGGCGGCGGGACTGGACTGCGTTTCTTTGCCGCAGTCCGGGCAGTGATACACATCGTCGCCGAGTGGAATCTCGAGCGCTTCGAGAAGGTTTTCTTCGTGGAAGCCGAAGCGCTGTCCGTCGGCGACGTAACGAACGTAAGCGCCGAGTTTTCCGTCAGTCCAGAGGAAATACCCGACGTGGCTGAGCAATTCCTCGACGTGATTGTTTTGTTCGATCAGCGTGGCGACGTCGCTTGCGGCGCGCGCAGCGGAAATATCCTGTAGCGACTGCGCGGATTGGGGAAAGAAGCGGACGCTCGGAACGTCTTGCGACAAAACCGCGACGAACCCCTGGTAAAAATTCGTGACGAACTGATACCGCGGCATGTCTTCGAGCTGGCGATCGTCGCTCGATCGCGACTCATACGGCAGGTGCCAGTTCATGTCGTTCGGATTCCACCAGGCGTATTGCTGGCCTTGCCAAAAGAGTCGCGCCTGGCGAATGCGGCGAATCTCGTTGCGGCGCGCGACAACGCCTTCTTCGCGATATTGGCGAACGAGTTCGCGCAGCGCGTGAACGACTTTCGGATTCACGTCTTCGAGTCGCTCGTTGTTGGGACCGAGATCGACCGGCGTATTGCTCACATCGTCTTGCGCTGCTGCCTTCTGGCGATCGGGCAGGTCGAAGATATCTTCGTTTTCGTTCGCGCTGCCATCGGAGGCTGAACGATTGCCCGACGAATCTTTGTCCGCCGGTGTTGTGTTCAAGCCCAGCGAACGAACGACTGCGGATGCAGGACTGGTGTAGTTCCCGTCGGCGGGAGCGATCGCGCCGGGCGTGCCCGTCCAGTTTTCAGCTGTGGAATACGGTGCCATTCGGCCTCTCATCGACTGCAGGAACTGCGTTTCGTACAGCCTGGTTTTCGCGCCAAGCCTGAATCTGGTGCAACGATCGCTTGCGAGTGCGCGGGACTTCGCGCGGCTCTGAAGCGGCCGGAAAATCGACCGGAGGAAATCCCGCCGTGCCGAGCAGCGAATTCGTCAGCGCACGATTCTCCGCGCGCAGCCGCGCTACTTCCCCTTCGAGCAAGCCGACGTAGCGGCTATGCAGCAATCGTTTGAGAAATTCCTTCATTTGTCCTCACGAAATCCGCAGCGTCTTAGCCCGCGTTGCGGCCCGCGCGACCGACGTCACCAATGGCGGCGGCCGGGGAATTTTTGTGGGCGGAACTGGCGGCGCGCTTCGGCTTCCAAACGTTGATAGTGGATCGCCTGCGACGTCGGATCGGTGGCGCTGACCTGGCGCACGATCTGTTCGGCGAGCGGCATGCCGGTGACAAAGCGCGGTCCGCTTTGTTGGGGCGGGGCTTGCCCCGCCCTGGGCGCTACGCCGCCCCAGCCGCTCGAATCACCACCGCGATCGAAATCGCCGCGTGATCCATAGCCGCCTGAGCGCGCGAATTGCGCCGTAATGCCGGCGAACCTTCCGCCGGAAACTAATCCATAGCGCGCGGCGTCGGCGGAGTCGTCGCCGTCGACTTTGCGAATGTCTTCGACGCGATCGTCGTCGCGGATCAGCAGCGGCAACCCGTCGATCAGCTTCGCGCAGTTGTCGGAGATGAGCCACGCGTCGGACTCGAGCAGTTGGTACATGAGCTGCCATCCGCCGATGCGATCGTCGTCGGCCGCGCTTGGTCGCGGCAAGCCGTTGACCACGAGCACTTCGCCGAGTTGCTCGGCGATCGAAGATTCCGATGTGCGATGCGCGAAAGCGTCTGGCGAAAGAAAAACGTCGCTGATGCGTTCGCGGCCGCTGCGTTCGGCGATCGCTTGCCCGAGCATGCGCGGCGACAAACCGGACTGCACGAATTCGCGATACGTAACGATTCGCGCGCCGATGTTGCCGCTCGCCGGCACGGCACAATGCCAATACACGGCGCTGTTATGTTTAAAACCCCAGTCGATCGAGATCCAGCGGGGCCACCATGGCTCGAGCCGAATATCTTCGGGTCGCGCGGTGTGGCGGCCGACATCGAAGACATCGAAGTATTGGCCGGCGAAAACGTTCCAGTCGCCGTCGAGAAAAGCGCGTCGCAGATGCTCGGGCAAGGTTTCGAGCGTGCGGCGATACGCGGCGTCCTCGGCGTAGATCGGATTATCGATCAACCGAGCGCGAATAAAATCGTAGTCGCTCGCGTCGTACAACTCGGGGCGATCGAATCCGGGCGGCGTCGTGTGGTCGACCCACAGCGCTTTCACCCACGCATGGCCGATGTTGCCTGGGTTAGTCGCGCCGGCCATGTTGGCGCGGCTGCCGCGAATCGGGCAGCGGTTGCGCGACGTGAGAAATTGCCACTGCTTCATCGTGAAGTGCGTCAGCTCATCGACGCCGATGAACAAAAACTCCGCGCCTTGATACGCGTAGACATCGTTTTCGTTGCGGCAGTGGCCGAAGCGCGTCGTCGAGCCGTTCTTCCACGTGACGATGTGCTTCGACTCGTTGTATTTGCGATAGTACGCGCGCGGCACGTCGCGACGAAAATAGGCGAGCAATGACGATTCGAGTTCAGGATACGTGCGGCGCAACAATAGCGAATCGGAGCCCGGAACGTTCCACGCCTGTTTGATCGCTTCCCACAACAACGCTTTCGTTTTGCCGGGGCCGGCGGCGCCACCGAAGAGGCGATACTTCGCCGGCGACTCATGAAACTGAAATTGGCGCGCGAACGGGACATAGCATTCGCGCTGCGATGGCACGGAAGATTTCTTTTGCTGAGAGCTGGAACGCGGTGCACGAGCCGACGAGGCGGTTTTATTCGGTTGATCGGTTTGTGTCGGCGTCATGGGTTTCCGCGTTGTAGCTGATCGTGAATTCGCAGAACGCTACGGGAGTCGCTCGCACTACACAGCTACATCGCGCGGAGCTTTTTGCCGATGATGTACGCGACACCACCGCCGATCAGCGCCGCTGCGGCGGGCCAGTGATGCAGGCTCAGCACTACTCCAGCCACGGCGCTGGCGACGCCGGCGATTTCGACGATCACGCCGATGCTTTCGAGATGTGCGTTCGAGGACATGCGGAATTCCTTTCCAGTTGCCAATCATCGCGACGGTTTTTGTGGATGCGAGAACGCGGTGCTTATCGGGACAACGAATCGGGCGGATCGAAGACCATGCGCGCGGGCAAGTCGTCATCGGTCGCGAAGCTGGCTGTCTTGCCGTAGCGCAGCTCGCGCAGGTACGCGAGTTCGCGCTGCACGATTTTTTCGTCGGCCGAGCGCAGCAATTGCTCTTCGAGGGCTATGAGGTCCACGCGTTCGTGCACCGCTTCGACGAAGGATGCTCCGTCGAGCGGAAGCGGCTCGGTTCCCGGAGGCGTGAGGCTGAAAGTGGATTCGGGTTTTTCGGCGCGCGCAGCCCGTGAGCTTGAACTCGAGCTGCCGGCGCTACGCGATGCTGTGTTGGCGCTCATATCTGAAAAATTATTTGCGGCGTTCGCGGTGCGGGAAGCGGCCCCGGGAGGGCGAAGCCACTTCCCTTCCGCTTCGGCCGATTCAGCGGGGTCGGCCTCAGCCAACTCAGCGTACGCGTCGCGGTTCGCGCGCGCCCCGGCGGAGGATGCGGAGCCCGCGTCGAGATCCGCGGCGATGTCGACAGAGTCAGCCCGATGAAGATGCGCGGCGAGGCCGTCGGATTCGGCGGTGCCGATGACGGCGACCGATTCGACGGCGGCGGCGTGGCCACTTGCACAGCCATTTGCGTGACTGTTAGCGCGACCGCTGCTGCCAGTGCTGGTGGAAGTTTTTCTGCGAGTCAATTTGTACGACCGATCATGCGGACACTTGCGAGCAGGAGTGGGCACGGTTGTGCCGTGCTCCTACGACGTCCATTGCGAGTGATTTCTGCAGCTGCGAATGCGGCGACGGATAATTTCGGCGCGCCCAGTTCAATACGCGGTCCGCGGGAATTTCGGCGAAGCTGCAGACCAGGACGAGATTCGCCGCTTCCTGCTTGCTGTCTCCGCGCAGATAGTGACGCGCTCGGAGACGCTCGGGTGGACCGTCGTGACCATCGTCATCGTCTGCATCGTCGCTGACGGAATCGAAGCGGCTCTCGGCATCGGCGTAAGCCTGTTCGAGAACCGCGCGCCACAGTCGGTTCTCGGCGGTGAGCAGAGGATCGTGAAGTGTCGAGCGCATGTCGCGACTCCTTCGCTTAGACCAGGATTTTTGCGGTGAGTCCGGAACCGCCCGTCGAAGAAACAACCTTGATGCGAAGGAACTTTGCCTGAACGGTGCCCGTCGACGGAGCTACAGTGCCAGACGCATTATTCGGAATGCTGCGACCTTCGCCAGCGACGGCGGTGGTCGTGTCGATCGTCTGGTATTCCGCGTCGACATCGTTCATCGCGGCCTGCAGCACAATGCTGACCGCGCTCGGCGCAGTGCCAAAGATCGTCTGCCAGCGCACCGCGGTGCCCCCATCGGAGATCCCCGTGTAACTCGGCAGCGCGAACTGCGACCCAGCCGTATTCGCGGCGGGAAACGCTTCGTTGTTGAAACTGAAGCCAACGTCGCCAGACGACAAGGCGTACGGAGGAGTGGAATTCTGATAGATCGGCATGTCGGCTCCTTTGTTTGCTGCGAGATGCAGGGCGTGGCAAGACACGAGGGCGCGAGCACACGTCGGCGCCGCTCTAGAACTTCTTCTGCATGAATGTCGGTTGGTATCTGCCGGAAAAAACGACGCTTAAAATAAAAAATCCCGGCTGTTTGCCGGGACGCACTTTTCTACAGGGGAAAGTGTATCACATTATAAAGTTTTGTCAATAGCATTTTTCGACTTTTTTGCAGAAATCTTGACAAGCCTTTGTTTTCAAGAGCATAGTCGGGGCCACCCCCGGCATACCCGCCCCTCAAGGAGATCCCTATGCCCTATTTCTGCCACCAAGTCAGCTATACGAAGGAAGCCTGGGCCCGGTTGATGGAAAACCCGCAGGACCGGCTGGAAGCGGTGCGCGCGCCAATCGAAAAGCTCGGCGGCCAGTTGCAGACGTCGTTCTTCGCGTTTGGCGAGTTCGACGTGCTCGCGATCACCGAGATGCCCGACAACATCACCGCCGCGGCGATTGCGATCGCCTTCGCGGCCGGCGGATCGGTGCAGACCATCCGCACGACGCCGCTGCTGACCGCGTCGCAAGCCGTCGAGGCACTGCGCAAAGCAGGCCTATGCGGCTACAAGTCGATTACCGAGATCTCCAAGGCCGCGACAGCGCCGTAGTCTATCGTGTTGTTTAATTCCCGTTGAGGTAGGTTTCGAGCCAGGTGTAGCCGCTTGGTGCGAGCTTTTTGTACAGGTTCTTGTCGCTCGTGCTGAGCTTTTGCGCCTGCTTCCACTGGTCGGGCATGCCGTCGTGAAGCGATTCGACGCAAGGCGTCGCGCTGGTGATCGCCGGCGGCGTGAACTGTCCTTTGAACATCGTTCCGGGCCCGCTCGCCTGGTATTGCGCGATGATGCGCTCATCCTGTGAATCGCGCGAACTCATCCACGTCCCATCGCAATTCAGCCGCCGCGAATTCCCTACTGTTGGCAGCAGGACCGCGTCCAAATTTTCCGCCGGGTCCGCCACGATCGGATACGGCTCGGTCGCCAGCGGCGTCGATCGGAACCAACTCGCCGGCACCGGCGCGATCGTGATGCCTTCCTTCGGCTGCTCGCCGCCTTCCCAGCCCTGATACGTTTGATCGGTTTGCGTCGCGTCGTTCACCACGTGCGTCGCGCCTTCCGTCGGGCCGCCCGTCTGATTTCCGACGTGTCCGATGTTGTTCACCATATAGATCGATGGCGGCCCCGGATTGTCGCAAGGATTGCTTCCCGTGCAATTGTTCGACGAGTCCGCGCCATCCTGATCCGAGTTGAAAAGAAACGTGTGCACTTTGATCGTTGATTGCGGCCCGTCGACATATTTGTTGCCGATGTAGTCGCCTTGCAGCCCGCCCCAAGACAAGCTCGAAAAATCGCTCATATTCTGCAAATTGTTGTAGCTGAGATTGTTGACCCAGCGCATCGAACGAATGTTGGTGAGCGGCCAGCGATGCTGATAGTTCACCGCCACGTTGTGATGAAAATCCTGATTGGTCGAAGTGCGCGATGAGCCGCTGGTCGCGTCGAGCGCAATCACAACCGGATGCGCGAGGTTCGGTTCGTAGAGCAGCAGCCACTGCCCTGTAATGTTTGTGATCGACTGCATGATCGAATTCGCGACGGTCACGAACGGCTTGTTGCCCCACCAGCGCGCGGTCATGTGGTCCCAGATGACGTTGTTGACGTTGCCGCTGGCCATCTCACAGCAAACCGTGCCGGTGTCCGGGCCGGTCGGCGTGTTCGCGCTGCCGTCGTAGGTGATGTAGCGCACGATAACGTCGTGCGTCGAGACGAATAACGTCGTGCAGTCGCCGCTGGGGCATTGCGCCTGCGGCGCGGATGCCAGCACGATGTTGCCCGGCGCAGTCTGGCCGGCGATGGTGATATAGGGATTCGAGATTTGCAGGCGCTTGAAATTGGTGATGCGGCCTGCCATGCGAAAAACGCAGGTGCGCGGCCCGCTGGCTTCGATGCAGGCGCGCAGCGATCCGCCGCCGGAATCGTTGGTGTTGGTGACTTCGATCACTACGCCGCCGCGTCCGCCGATGCTGGCGGCGCCGCCTCCCTGCGCTCCGGGAAATGCGGCGATGTTGGCGGGCTTTTTCGATGGATCAGGATCGGGTGGCGGCGGCGTCGTGGGCGGCGGCGTCGTTGTTGGTGGCGGCGTCGTGGACGTTGGCGGCGGATTTGGTGCGGCTGCGGTGACGCCCAACGCGTCTTGTCCGACCCAACCTGATGCGCCCGTCGCAAATTGAATGTCCCAGAAAATCGTGCCGCTGCTATTCACGGGGCCGGCTTGCACCGTGCCGTTTATCGAGGTCGGCTGCGTGCCGGCCAGCGTCGTCACGCCGTTTGTGCTGGTGACCGCGTTCCACACGTTGGCTTTCTGATTCGTTTCCACTGCAGCGCCGACTGCGAACGGCAGCGTCGTGGGTGGCGGCGGATTTGGCGGAGTTGTAGTCGGCGGAGGCGTTGCCGCCGCGCATCCACTCACATTGATCACTGGCACGGTGCCCGACGACGAAAATGCCACCGCGCATCCTGCGGGCGCGACGACCTCAAACGGTATGGTCACGCTCACCGAGCCGTTCGTAGTCGACGAGGACGCCGTTGTGGTCGTCGATGTCGATGATGTCGATGGAGATTGCGCGCCGAGTTGTGCCGCGCCTACTGCCGCAAATAGTACAAATAGAAACAACGGCACCGAGTGCCGAGTATTCGCTTTCATAGTTGGCCCTTTCTAGTATCGCTTGTCTTGCGTTTGGATTCGCGTGGGAATTGCAGAGTCGACTTATCGAGCGAGGTTCGTGGAGGCCACGCGCGATGCTACACTGCGAAATAGCCCAGCAATTTTCTGGAGCGGGAGATCTTCCTCATGCATTGGAGCGCAAGCCGCAGTGGCGTCAGGTGTATGAATATGTTGTGCGTTGCGGTTGCGCTCGTAACGATTGGCGCGATTTCGACGAGTGCGAATTCGCAGCAGCAACAGACGGCGCAGTCTGCTCAGCAGCCCACACCGCAAACTACGCAGCAAGCGGCGCCTGCAACGACGCCTACGCCAGCGCCGAAAGAACACGAACCCACGGCCGCCGAACTCAGCAAAAACGAGACCGTAGGCGGCGCGCTCATGCGCACATTCGGCAGCCAGGAGTACGAGTTCCGCTCCGCCGCCGAAGCGATGCCCGAAGACAAATACAGCTTTCGCCCCGTCGTACCGGCTTCAGCGAGCAATGCCGCGACTTCCGTCGGCCCGACGCAACTCCGATCGTTCGCCGATCAGGTGAAGCACGTCGCGTGCGCCAACTTCGCGTTCGCTGCCGAGCTCGATGGCAAAACGCCACCCGACAATTGCGAAAATGGCGGACCGAGTCCCGCTAAATCGCGCGCCGACTTGCTGACGTATCTGCGCAATTCGTTCGCGGCGATGAACGCGTCGCTCAACGCCATCGCCAGCAAAAATATGTACGATCCGATCGAAGGCCGATATGCCGGACCGAACACGCGCCTCGGTCTCGCCGGCACTGCGATCTGGCACGTCGCCGACCATTACGGTCAGATTGTTCTTTATCTGCGATTCAATGGCGTCGTGCCGCCTGCCAGCCGCCCGAATCCGCCGGAACTCAAAGACTATCCGGCACACTGATGCCGGCGCACATCGCGTCAGCGAAGCCGTTCGTACTTCGCTAAATACTCGTCGATGAAAAATATTTTCGCGGCGGAAACATTCCGCGCCGAATCAGCTCCTCACCGCAACGTCGCCGAATCTCATCGGTCCAGTTCACCCAAGTGTTCTCGCTGATTCCGAGGAACAAGCGCGCCTTCTCATACGTCGCCAACCCCAGGTAATACACGCGCCAAAGCGCCGTGCGCGACGCATTCTGCGGCACACTGAGTGCCGCCTTGCCCGCGAGCGTGAAGTCGGTGACCCACTCCGTCAGCCGCGGCCGAAAATCTGGCCGCCACGTAAACTTCGTGACCTCTTCCGGCTTCATCGCGGAAATTCCCCGTTTGCTGTCGAGAACTTCCTTCGCGCCCCGATACACTTCCCAGCACACGTCGAACGCCATCTCTGCTTTGGTGCTCATCTTCGGCCCTCCGCCGCACAGCTGCCGGGTGGGTCGGCGCACACGACGCCGCAGCGTCCGAAGCGGCTTCCTCAGACGGGCAGACACGCGTCATGCGCGAACGAGTTGTGTTTTGGCAGAAATCGCGCGAACGGATTGGCGCGATGGGATTGCGCGACAAGGTTACGCAATAGGGTTGCGCAGTAAGTGTCGCGCGATGCAGTTTCAATCTTTGCGAGCAGAGGCCTGCGTCAGCGCTGTAGTTATGGATCGCTACTAGCAGCCAGGCGCAGTCATCGTCGCGGCTGCACTTCGCGGCATCGGCTTGCGTGTCCAGCCGATCCGCAGTGAGCCCGCGGAAATCTCGCGCCGAAGTCGATACTCCCAGATCGCGCCGTGCTCCACATCGCGAATGACTTCGCCTCGCCGCACACGCTTCTCCACGACATAGCTGCCGTACTTCGCCTTGCGCAGATGCCGCAGCAGCGCCGAAATGCTCGCCTCGCCGAACTGCGTAAGTTGCGCTAACTCACGCAGCGTCAACCACGAGCTGCACTCCGTCGCGCTGAGCAAAACATCACGCAGCACTTCGCGTTGATTCGGCACGCACGTCCTCACCGATCGCACTCCCGTAATTCTCTGACCCATGTTTCTCTGACCCATGCTTCTCCGCATCGACCTATCCTCCTTACTCCGCCCTTTCGGGCCCCCTCTCCTGTCGCGCGCGAGCCTTACCTCTGCTCGTGTCGCTCAGGAAAACTCTCGCTCATCGACTCGCCCTCGTCTTCGTCGTCCGTCTCTGCAGATTCATCTGCCAGCGCAGGATCGGGATCTTCGTAATCGCCGCGGCACGCGCTACAAAGCCCCACTGCATTTGAGCCTCGACGAGTCATCGTTCCATCCCCGCGCGATTCACGAAGAGCGCTCCACTACTCGGAAATCTCTATCAGTACCCTCAGTACCATCTTTGTTTTCCACACATTTCCACAGCGTCTTCAACAACCGTTTCTCTTGACCCGTGTTAATAAAAGGGTAACGTACTGCATTCATCAGGGAGGGTCCCCGTGAGTCAGCATCCTAGGCAGGAAGTCAATTGGGAGTTTCTGTTGAGTTCGTCGAAGTCGACTCTGCAGGCGTACGAGCAATCGAGAATGAATTTCGCGACGAATTTGCGGAAGGAAATCGAGCAACTCCTTCAGGTGTGGGTGGATGAAAGCAGCAATGCGCTTCTGGCGCGATGGCTGATCGAGCGTAACCTCGGGACTGACGCCGCCGCGATTTGCGTCAAAGATGGAACTGGTTCGAGCGGTCCAAGCGAACTTCGGGAATGCCAAGCTCGTGCAGCGTGCGGGCCACACGCTGCACCGAAACCGCCGTCGCGCGCCGCTCGGCATGCGGGCGCCGCAACAAACAACGCGTCCGATAAGATTTTTGGCGAAGAGCCGTTCACGACGCGACCATTTCACGTCGCGTCCTAAGTCTGGGGCCGCATAACCGGCCGCACGGTCGTCATCCGCTTTCGTTTTGGGTTTAGAAACGCAGTCGAAAATTTCGCGTACACGTGTGCTCAGGCGATGCCCGCAAAACAGGCGCAGCCCCATCGAAGCAGCGCAGCGCCAAGGCGCTTCGCCCCACCACGCCCAGCTGCGTCCTCCGCCGCTCCAATCGTTCCAGACCAAGCCGCATCTCCCAACGCATTACGTCTTGCCCCCTGTATATTTTTTATGAGACGTAAGAATTCAGGCGTGACAAATCGGGAGAGTCAGGCGGGATGCGGATATGCGCGCGACTTGTCGCACGTATCCGCGCAAGTCGTAGTGCCGTTTAGAAAAATTGTGAATTTTTAGATGGAATCAGCTTGCGACTGGAGCTGACGACGGCGTCTTTTCGAGCAGTTGTTCTTTACGATAGACCAAAGCGTTGATGTCGTAGGTGGCCAATTCGAACCCGTGGCCGTGCGTGATCGCATCAGTGGGGCAAGCTTCGACGCAGTAGCCACAGAAAATACAGCGCGAATAATCGATGTTGTAGACTTCCGCGTACCGCTCACCCGCCGAAATTCGATTCGCGTCGGTGTTTTCCGCAGCTTCGATGTAGATGCAGTTCGCCGGGCAGGCCGCAGCGCACAGAAAGCAGCCGACGCACTTCTCCAAACCATTTTCATCGCGATGCAGAACGTGAATGCCGCGGTAGCGTGGCTGGAAATGGACAGGCTCGTGCGGATAGTTCTCGGTGACCGTCTTCCGAAACATATTCTTGAACGTGACGCTGAAGCCTTGCGCCAGCGTCGAGAAAGTTTCGGCGACTTCGCGGATGATCGAGGGCATAGGGTTGCAGTTTAACAAACCCGCGCGAACCGGGCAATTCGCACGTAGGGGATGCGCCCAGTTCAGCATTTCGTGGGTCGCGCGTCTCTTGCGACTAGAAAGTGCTCATCTTCGCCACTTCCCTGCCGACTGCGCATTATGTTTCGAAGACTCCGGCGGACGCCGATCTCAGCGATGTCCCTTTGCAACAGCGTTTTCCCTGCTGCGTATAAGCGCTTCGACAATCTGTTTCCCATGGAACCGCCCGTTCTCAATGAAAATCTCGCCAGTGAACCGCCCTCCAATAATTACGCCTGCGAGATGGATCCCAGGCACATTGCTTTCAAGTGAGTTCGGATCCAACGCGGGACGCCGCGAATCCGGATCCAGTTTTATCCCCAAGCTCTCGATGAAGTCGTAGTCCGGATGATGCCCGGTCAACAAAAACACCCGCTTGGCCGGCAGGCGCGTCTCGCCCGATTTGTTCGAAACGAGGACATCGTTCTCTGTGATTTCCTTCACCCTCGATTCGAAGAGCGCCTTCACCTGGCCGGCTTTGATGCGATTCAGTATGTCGGGGCGCAGCCAGTATTTGATCGACGCGCCCAACTCCGCATCTCGATGAACGAGCGTAACGTGAGCCCCATTGCGATATAACTCGAGCGCTGCCTCCGCGGCCGAACTCTTCCCACCGACAACCACGACCGGCTCGCGCCAATACGCGAACGGCTCCGTGTAGTAGTGCGAGACGTGTGGAAGATTCTCGCCCTTGACCCCAAGCTCGTTCGGCAAGTCGTAATAGCCTGTCGCGACGACAATCTTCTCCCCGCCGTATTTGTTCTCTTTGCCATTTTTCGGCTGGGTCACAACGGTGAAGTTGCCGTCACCACCTTCCACGCGCAAAACCGTCTCGTACAAGCGAACGTCAAGCTCGTAGTGCTCGGCGCATTTGCGGTAATACTTCAGCGCCTCGATTCGAGTCGGCTTCTCCGCCTGCGTGGTCAATGGCAAATCGCCGATTTCGAGCAACTCGGGCGTCGTGAAAAAAATCATGTTGGCCGGATAGTGGTAGATCGAATTGCAAAGACAGCCTTTGTCGATGACCAACGGCCGCATCCCCGCGCGCTTCGCCTCAATAGCGCTCGCCAGACCCGTCGGGCCGGCGCCGACGCAAATAAGATCGTAGTTTTCCATGGGATTTTGAGTTTGCAGGGACTTCCGACGAAAATCAAATTCACCGAAGTTATTGAGCGGATGCGTTTTGCAAGATGTGGGTAAGGTCGTCGCGAAACGAAGCCAACTCGTTCGAACGCTCCGGCGTGACTTCGAGCTCCGATTTTTTCCAAACAAAAACATCTTTGTTGCCGCGATGCAGCTTCACACTCAGATTCCCTTCGATGATGTACGACGGTGGCGTGAGCATCCGCAATCCGCCAGCAGGTTCCGGACTCAAAACGACCGCGCAGTCTCCACGGCGCAAGCACAGAGCGCTTTCATAAGGCGGGATGGCCACGGGACGAAAACCCGCCGCAACCAATTCCTCCAGGATTTTCATTTGACGAGGAGTGAATTCGAACATGAAATAATCGCAGGCTGAGCGCTCAGACTGCTGCCCGCAAATCAACCGTCATGGAAAATGCGAGTGTTAAGCCGCGGTGGAATCTGCCTGGGAATCCGACGCGCCCTCAAGCTGCGACAGGATGCCGCGCAGTGTGACAATCAACTCGTCACGTGAGACGTGGCTCTTCTTGAACTGGATCCGGAACTTGAACGTTTCGTTCTCAGGCTCGAATTGAAAGATGAAAGGCTGCGGCCGATGCGGAATTGCCTGCTCTTCCTGCCGTTCTCGTCGCGCTTCGTCCCGCGTCAGTCCGCCCGACAAGATGCGATGCATCATCTCGATCATCTTCTTTTCGGTCGGCTGCCGCGCGATCTGCAACAGCAGTGACTTCGAAACGATTCCCTGGTCCGCGCAACGTTTTCGCAGCGCCTCGGGAATATTCAGCAGCGAAAGTGTTTCCGTAACCGACGATCGCGCACGCCCGATCTTCCGCGCCACATCTTCGTGCGTGTAATCGAACTGCGTCGCCAACCGATGTAACCCATCCGCTTCTTCGAACGGCGTCAAATCCTTGCGCTGAATGTTTTCGATCAAGCCGATTTCAAGCGTCTCGGCGTCGTCGGCAACTTTCTCAATGCACGGCACTTCGGTCAGTCCGGCCGCTCGCGAAGCGTGATAACGGCGTTCACCCGAAATTAGGTAGTAGCAGTCTTCGCGGGGCACAAATCGCACGAGCAGCGGCTCAAGTACACCCTTCTCGCGAATCGAATCGGTTAGTTCTCGCAGGTCACCGATCGCCTTGCGCGGCTGATCGGGGTTGGGGCGAATCTGTTCCACCGGGATCATTCTCCCGATGGCCGCCCCGCTATAACTCGTCAGCGATTCGACATAGTGCGCGTCATGCCGCATCTTCAGCGTGACGGGCAATCCCGTTCTCTTCAACACGTTGAACGACCTCCCCAGCTAGCTTTTTGTATTCCAGCGCGCCTGTGGACTTCGGCGCAAACGTCAGAACAGTTTCTTTGTACGCTGGGCTTTCCTCGAGCCGAACGCTCTTGCTGATTTTCGTCTTGAACAGAGTCTCGCCGAACACGCTTCGAATCTGTCCGTGCGTGTCGCGCGATATATTGGTGCGCTTGTCGAACAGGGTGATCACGACGCCCAACATCTTCAGGTGGGGATTGGGGCGCATTCGAATCCGTTCGTACGTCTCCAGCAAATCGTCGGTGCCCTCAATCGCAAAATACGCCGCCTGAATCGGAACGATCAGGTGCGTGGAGGCGACAAGCGCATTTACTGTCAAAATTCCCAAGGAAGGAGGAGTATCGAGAACGACGTAATCGTAGTCCTTCAAAACTGGCGCGAGCGCATCTTTCAAGCGGTACGGCGCGTCGAACTGTCCAGCCAACACTTGTTCGAGCTTTGCCAGCGCCAACCGCCCGGGACCCAGGAACAACATCGGATCCTTCGTCGGCTTTACGATGTTGGCCATCGGGACGCGATTTTCGCTGAGCACATCGAACATCGAAGCAGGAATTTCGCCGGAATCGTAAAACGCGATCGTGGAGTTTGCTTGCGGGTCGAGATCAATCAGAAGCGTGCGCTTGCCTCGTTCGGCAATTGCAGCGGAGAGGTTGATTGCAGTCGTAGTTTTGCCGACGCCGCCCTTTTGATTCGCGATGGTGATAATGGCAGTCATAGTCTTCTGCCTACCTCCGTGCGATCAACTTTGCCCTGACGCGTTCTGGCAACCGTGTTCCTATATATAGGTGCCTCCCGTCCAGTACCCCCTAGGCCCTGCCCCACTTTAAAATCGTTAAACAGGCGAAGGCAAGGAAAAAGTTCATTTTCAATCAAATAGCAGTGGAAAAAAGGGAGGTTCCGATTTGGGAATCAACTACGAGGGGAAGGAAAATTGGAGTTCGAATCCGGAAGAAGGGCCGATTAGCCTAAAAATCCACGCCCCAGAACTCCTCGGTCATGTGCTGCAGTTCAAGACCAATCTCCCACCCGCTGCGGCCTTCGTGCCCTCGCCAGACCAGAATGGCTTCGCACACGTTTTGATTGGTCATATTAATAAGGTGGAGGCGCTGCCCGACCGTAAATCCCTGTGGCAGGATGGCTAGGCATCCTTTGTTGCTGATGTCGACCGTATATCCTTCGGCGTGCAACGTCCGGCCGGCTTCGGTCCAGGCGACTGCGACCGGCACTCGGGAATTCAGGCGAATGCCCGCGCGGATCTTCTTCATCCGCTGTTCGAAACTAAGCTCCTTCACGATTGCCACTCCGCTTCTCCTAGGCTGGTCTACTCGCCGTTCGCTGTAAGGCGCGATTTTCTTCACGCCAGGAATAAATCTCGTCTGCACACAGTCTTACTCGTGTGCTCAGGTTACGAACCACGCTGGTACCGGTCAATGGAACTTCACCTCAAGTACTCCCGACGAGTTACCTGTCCTTTTGGCAAGATTGCGCCGCGTGACTTAGAAATTGGTCCTCGGATTTGCTCCTATGAACGCTCATCCGTACACTGCGTGCACTGTTCCCAATGCTAACGCTCAGCGCACTCAAGAAAGAGATCGGTCCGACGCTGCACCTGGCTGCGCCGCTGGTCCTCGCCGAGATTGGCTGGATGGTGATGGGTATCGTCGACACGATCATGGTCGGCCACCAGCCCAACAGCGCGGCCGCCATGGGCGCGGTCAGCCTGGGCTCCGGCATCTTTACCGTATTGGGATGGTTCGGTGGCGGCGTCCTGCTCGGGCTCGACACTTTAGTCTCTCAAGCGTTCGGTGCTGGCAAACGTGAAGACTGCCATCGCTCGCTCGTGCAAGGGATCTACCTGAGTCTGGCCCTGACGCCGCTCCTGTCGGCGCCGGTCTTCCTGTTGCCGCGCCTGCTTCGCTCAATGCAAGTCGACGCCGCAGTTCTTGCGCTCGCGATTCCCTACTTCAACGCGCTCATCGTCGGACTCTTGCCACTGCTTCTTTATTTTGTGTTCCGTCGCTGTCTCCAGGCGATGGACATGGTCAGACCTGTTGCGTTCGCGCTTGTGACCGCAAACATCATCAATGCTCTCTTCAATTGGATTCTGATCTACGGACACTGGGGCGCTCCCGCGATGGGCACGGTCGGTTCCGGTTGGTCCACCGCGATCGCGCGCGTCTACATGGCCGCCGTCTTGGTCGGTTATTTGCTGTGGTACGACCGCAAGCATCGCACCGAGCTTCTGAAGACTCCGATCAATATCGATCTTCCTCGGATTCGTCGTCTGCTGGCGCTTGGCCTGCCGGCCGCTTTGCAGATCACGCTGGAGACCGGTGTCTTCGCTACGGTCACGACTCTTGTCTCAAGGTTGGGCCCTGTGCCGCTCGCCAGCCATCAGATTGCCCTGAACACCGTGTCGCTCACCTTTATGGTCCCGTTGGGGATCTCGTCCGCGGCCGCGGTACGTGTCGGGCAGTCTCTCGGACGCAAAGACCCCGTCGCCGCCAAAGATTCCGGCAGCACCGCCATCGCTCTCGGCGCCATCTTCATGGCGTGCTGTAGCGTGATTCTCATCGCGTTTCCGCGTTGGATCGCCCTCATGTACACCCCGGACGAAAAAGTGATTGCCGCAACGGTAGGATTGCTCGCAGCCGGAGCCGCTTTCCAACTTTTCGACGGTCTCCAGACCGTCGCGACGGGGGCGCTCCGCGGTGCCGGCGACACGCGAACTCCTATGCTCTGCCACTTCCTTGCCTATTGGGTGATTGGGCTTCCGCTTGGGGCATGGCTGTGCTTTCGGCGGAATCTGGGCGCAGTCGGCCTCTGGATCGGCCTCAGCCTGGCTCTAATTCTGATTGGTATTGTGTTGCTGCTGGTCTGGCGTCGCACCGTGGAAAAACTCGCGGTCGCCTAAAGCGGCCTGTCGCAGGGACTTCACTACATCTTATATCGACCGAGATCGTCGTCTGACAACCCTTCCAAATACGATCGCAGCTGTTCGTTCGTACTCCGTTCCGAAATGGCACTCGACACTTTCGAATTCTTCAACACGATCTCGTCCACGAAAATCGGGCAATCCACACGTAGCGCCAACGCCAACGCATCGCTCGGCCGCGAATCGATCGTCATCATCTCGCCGTCGCGCTCGACCCAAATCAGCGCGTAGAACGTATCGTCCTTGAGATCGTTGACGACAACTTTCTGCACCCGCACCTCAAGGCCGAGAAAAACATTCTTCAGCAGATCGTGCGTCATCGGCCGGGGCGTCTGCACCTTTTCAATTTCCAGCGCAATCGCGTTCGCTTCATAGACGCCAACCCATATCGGGAGGATCGCCTGCCCCTGGACATCTTTTAGCACGACGATGGGCATATTCGTCACCGGGTCCATCATCAAGCCCCGGATTTTCATCTCGACTTCCATCGAGGCCTCCCCGTCTAGCTGACGTGCTCTCCGGTTAGACTGCCTGTACCTGTCCCAGAGATGCGTACCGTAATATATTTCCCCAAAAGATCCGGCTCTTGCGACGTGAAGCTCAGCACGCGATTGCAGGTCGTGTGACCCGTCCAAAGATGCTCGCGCCGCGATTTGTTGCTCACCATCACTTCGAACGTCGATCCAACAATTGCCAGATTGTGCTCTGCCTGTATCTCGCGCTGTCGGTGTTGCAATGCCGTTAGTCGCCGGCTCTTTTCTTCTTCGCTGACCGTATCGCCCATCGCAAGCGAAGGTGTATTTGGCCGCGGCGAATACTTGAACGCGTACACGCCCTCGTACCGCACCTCATTCATCAGCGTCAAAGTTTCTTCAAACTCTTCCGCCGTCTCTCCGGGGAACCCGACGATGATATCAGTTGTGATGCTGATCGGCTTCTTCGCGCCGCGCAGCATCGCGATCCGTTCCAGATATTCTTCGCGTGAGTAAGTCCGCTGCATCGCGCTCAGCACCCGGCTCGATCCCGATTGCACCGGCAGATGCACGTGGTTGCACAACTTCGGCTCCGACTCGATCGCTTCCACAATGTCCCGCGAGAAATCGCGCGGATGCGACGTCGTGAATCGCACGCGTCGAATTCCCGGCACATCCGCCACCGCGAGCAGCAATTCCGAAAATCGATATTTCTTCGGCGACGGATCGGCATACGAATTCACCGTCTGCCCCAGCAACTGAACTTCGGAATATCCCAACTCCGACAGTTCCCGCACTTCCTTCAGGATCGATTCATGTGTCCGCGAACGCTCCGGCCCACGCGTGAACGGCACAACACAATACGCGCACGCCTTGTCGCATCCCTCGATGATCGTCAAAAACGCCCGCCACGGATTGTCCCGCCGCGTAATCTCCGTTTCGAACGTCTCGTCCGTATCCGTCTCGAGTCCCGTAACCCGCTGATTCCCTTCCTCAAGCCGCGCGATCAGCTCCGGCAATTTCCGATAGCTCGCCGAGCCGCAAACCAGGCTCACCCACGGCGCGCGCACAAAAATATCTTCGCCCTCTTGCTGCGCCAAACACCCAAGCACGCCGATGATCTGCCCGTCCTTCTGCCTGGTCCGATACTCGCCCAGCCGCGAGAACACTTTCTGCGCCGCTTTCTCGCGAATGCTGCAGGTGTTGTAGAGGATCAACGATGCGTCGTCGGGCGACGCCACTTGCCGATACCCGCGCGCCGACAAGACTCCCGCGACTTTTTCCGAGTCGTGGTCGTTCATTTGACAGCCGAATGTCTCGAGGAAAAACGTCGCGTTCTCGGAGCCGGCAGGTTCGACTGCACCACTGCCTAGCGCATCAGGCTTAGCAACCGCGCGGCCCTGGAGTGAGTCCAAGCTAATGTCGAATGCTTGCGCCATCTTCAAGTTCGCAGTTTAACACAGGTCACTTCGTCATCTCGGCAGTCGGAATAGCATTAAAACGGGCTCAGAATCAGCGTTGCTGTGTGTTTCCAGAACCGACAACTGTGTTCACCTTTCGTTGCTTCCACGTAAACGCGTGTGCTACGGTGCTTGAAGTCGTAAAATTTTTATCGTACTGAGGGGAAACGTCATTTTTTTGTTCACGACAGTATTTCTTATCGACCTCGGAAGCATTCTGCAGGATACCGGTTGGGTTGCGCGCGTTGTCATCGCGATTCTTCTTCTGTTCTCGATCATCTCCTGGAGCATGATTTTTCAGAAGCTAGGATTCTTCGGCCGCATCCGTCGCGAAAGCGATAATTTCTTGCGCGTCTTCCGTGCTACGCGCGGTATCGCCAATCCACAGGGACTGGCCGCAGCCGGCTCCCCATTTGCCTCGGTTTACGCCGCCGGATACCGTGAGCTCCAGAGCCAGGTAAGCTACGCTCCCGGCGCCACACAACCTCCAAAGCTTAAGAGCATTCAAGCCGTCACCGCCAACATGGCGGTCGCGTCCTCCGAAGAGGTGCGCCGCGCCGAAAAAGGAATGTCTTGGCTCGCCACGACCGGCTCGGTTTCGCCGTTCATCGGTCTATTCGGCACCGTCTGGGGCATCATCGACGCCTTTTCCGGCCTCGGCAACGCCAACGCTGCCAGCCTTCGCGCAGTTGCGCCTGGCATTTCCGAAGCGCTGCTCACCACCGCGGCCGGCCTTTTCGTCGCGATTCCGGCCGTAATTTTCTACAATCAATTCTTGCAGAACATTCGCGTGCTGGCGCAGCGTCTCGACACGTTCACTATGGAAGTCGCCGCGCAAATTGAGAAATCCTTTTAGCTGATTGCGATTCGCGGTCTCTCAGCCGGCCGCACCTGAAACGATATGCCACAAACTTCCAGATCCACCCAATCGTCGCTGTCCGAGATCAACATGGTCCCGTTCATCGACATCGTTCTCGTGTTGCTCATCATTTTCATGATCACGGCGCCGATTTTGCAGTCCAGCATCGAGGTCGACGTCCCCAAGACCAAGACGACTCACGAGATCAAGGAACAAAAGATCGTAGTCACGATGGACAAGAATCAGCTCGTCTACCTGGGCAACGATCCCGTCAACGTGCACGACCTCGGCTCGAAAATCTCGGCCAAGCTGAAAAAGCCCAACGAAGGCATTTTCCTCCGCTGCGACAAGACGGTTCCCTTCGGAGCTTTCGCGTCCTTAATGGATGCCCTCCGGCAGGCAGGCATCAGCAACATCAGCATCGTCACCGAGCCGCTGCCCGATAAAGCGAAAGGTTGAGCTTGATCCCCGTTCTAACCCAGGGGACATAATTTCGAATGGCTGCTGCAGTCGCCAACTCGCAGGATCTCCCCTACAGCAAGCCTGTCGCGCTGTCGCTGCTGCTCCATCTAGCGCTCGCCGGCACGGTTGTGGTGTCGGCATATCTCAACCTTCGCGGTGACCAGTGGGCCGGCGTGGGTGGTCAGATCGGCCAAACCAGCATCAACGTGTCGATGGTTCCCAGTGCCGGGATTCCGATGCCGCAGCCGCCGACGGTCGACTCGAGCCGAACCTTCGACCCCGACAACGGCCTCTATAAAGCTACACCGCAGCCGAAGGCTCCCGCACCGCCGGAAGACGCTGTGCCTCTGCCAGCGCCCGAAAAGCCAAAATCCAAGCCTCAACCTCAGCCTCCGAACAAGCCCTCAAAGATTCTGGAGTCCAAAACTCCTCGACCCGATAACGCGGTCAACTACGGCAAGAGCGGTCGCCCCATCATCCCAACTGGTGACGCAAGTGCGAATCCCGGCGCGAATCCGTCGGTCGGCGTAAACACTCCCGGCCAGGGCGGCGGCGATTTCGCCACCCGCTTCGGTTGGTACATTCAAGCCGCAAAGCGCCGCGTCGACCCGAACTGGGACAAGCTGTCCATCGATCCCGGCGTCCGCAGCTCCGTGACGCTTCACTGCGCCGTCTCATTCAGCATCGTGCGCGATGGATCGATCAAAAACCCGCGCATCACTCAGTCCAGCGGCAACCTCTCTTGGGACAACGCCGGCTTGCGAGCCATCATGGGCTCCAACCCGCTTCCCCCATTGCCGCCCGACTATCAAGGTTCCGAAGTTGCCGTCACTTGGGATTTCCCCGAGCAGCGCAGATAGCCAGCCCATGCTCGCGAGCGAAACGGAAAAATGCAGCACAAAAAACTACGGGAGGTTCGCGTGATTCGCGAAACAAAACTCGGCTTCGTCGCTTCGATTTTTCTCGGTGTACTGATGTCGCTCGCCGCAAGCGCAGCGCAAGCCCAGAACCCAGCTTGGTTCAACACCGGCACCGGTTTAGGCGACACTGCCGCGAAACCGCGCATCGCCGTGCCTGACTTCGTCCCGCGTGAAGATCCCTCGCACCCTCACTCCCAGCTCTTCAGCCAGGTTGTCCGCGACGACCTCACGTTCTCCGGCATCGTCGATGTCGCCAGCCCCAGCTTCTATCCGCAGCAAGTGCCCAGCGTCCCCGGTGAGCTCAAGGCCACCACATGGACCGACCAGCCGCTCAATGCCAACATGGTCGCCTTCGGCAACCTGACCCAAACCGCCTCCGAAGTCGCCATCCAGGCGTGGCTCAACGATGTTCGAAATCCATCGGGCCCACCAATCATCGGCAAGGTTTATCGTGGTAATCCCACCGACGACCAGGTCCGCAAGTTCGCCCATCAATTCGCCGACGAGATCATCAGCAAACTCTCCGGCGGCATCCCGGGCATCGCCTCGACGCAGATCGCTTTCGTCAGCTCGCGCACCGGCACGAAGGAAATCTGGGTTATGGACTACGACGGCCAGAATCAGCACCCTCTGACCTCTCTCAAAACAATCTCTCTGACGCCGCGATGGTCGCCTGACGCCTCACGCATCGCCTTCACCTGCTTCGCGCCGTTACGGGGACTCGTCAGCCCGCAAATCTGCATGTACTCGGTCGACGCCGGCAAAGTAATCACATTCCCCCGTTTCAAGGGCACGAATAGCTCCCCGGCATGGTCGCCGGACGGCTCTAAGCTGATGTTCTCGTCGTCGATGCTCGGCAATCCCGAGCTCTTCGTTACCGACGCCAATGGCGGCACTCCCAAGCGCCTCACCTTTTCAAACGGCGCCAGCACTTCACCCGCGTGGAATCCCAAGACCGGCCAATCCGTCGTCTACGTCAGCGATCGCGGCGGCATCCCCAAGCTCTACATGATGGGCGTCGACGGCACGAACTCCACTGAGCTCGACCTGCCCGACAAGGGGTATCTAATCGACCCCGCTTGGTCTCCTAATGGCCAACTCCTCGCGTTCAGCTGGCGCCGTCCCGAGGGCAACTACGACATTTACATCATGGACCCCACGTCGCGCAGCATTGTCGAGATCACTCGCGACTCCGGCCGCAACGAACGCCCCAGCTGGGCTCCCGACGGCCGCCACATCGTTTTCGAATCGACACGTACCGGCACTCGCCAGATCTGGTCCATGCTGGCCGACGGCTCGCAAGCGCACATGCTCACTAGCCAGGGCCACAATGAGTCGCCCAACTGGTCTACCCGTTAATCGACTTGTAACGGCAAAATGTGTCCGATATATAACGTATCGTGACACGAGATATTTCCGGAACCCTTCCGCCGGTGCTACGATGTAAAGTAGCCGTGGGACGAACACCGGGATTACATAACTGAGGAGGATTTGAATGATCGAGGTTCCCCGATCACTGTATCGCGCCAGCCTGATCGCAGTGCTCGCCGCTTCCGTTTTCACATTTGGCTGCAATAAGAAGCCAAAACAAGTTACTGCGCCGCCGAGCGCGCCGCCGCCGCCGGCTGCTGCCCAGCCTACCGTGTCGCTGCAAGCGAGCCCTACTGCTGTTGAAAAGGGTGACGCTGCGACACTGAGCTGGACTTCCACCGACGCGACGCAACTCACCATCGCTCCCGACGTTGGCACCGTTCCGGCCGAAGGACAGAAGGCTGTCACTCCTGCCGCCTCGACGACTTACACGATCACCGCCAGCGGTCCGGGCGGCTCTGCCACAGCCAGCGCACGCATCACTGTCGCGACTGCTGCGCCTCCCGCGCCTGAGCTCACGCAGGAAGCCATCTTCCTCAAGGAAGTGCGCGACGCCTACTTCGACTTCAACAAAGCCGACATTCGCGGGGATGCCCGTACTGCCCTCGCGCAGACGGCGCAATACCTGCGCAACTATCCGACCGAGCGCGTAACCGTCGAAGGTCACTGCGACGAGCGCGGCTCCACCGAATACAACCTTGCTCTCGGCGATCGTCGTGCCAGCGCCGTGAAGCAATACCTCGTCTCCTTGGGCATCTCCGCCGATCGCATCAACACCGTCAGCTTCGGCAAAGAGAAGCCTTTCTGCATGCAGTCCACCGAGGATTGCTACCAGCAGAATCGTCGCGGACACTTCGTCAGGGTTACAAAGTAGCCTGACATTGTCGGCGTCCATTCTCCGTCTCTCACGCATCAAAACGCCGCGCGGTGAGCACTCTATTGCTCCCGCGCGGCTCTGTCGTTAAAGTGGAGCTATGCGCTTCGTGGTTCTCAAGAATCGACAACGGCTACAAGCGGCCTTGAGATACCGATGATGGCAATGCCTTCTCGCAGGCGTCTTAGGCTGGTGCTCTCAACCCAGTCGGTACCACCCAGGATTTTCGCAAGCTCACAGGAGGAGTTGCATGCGTCTACGTAACATCGCGATTTTTGTTGCAGTCATGGTGGCTGCCGCAGTCGCTGGCAGCCTCATAGGCCCGCGCCCTGCCGAAGCCGTTGCCCGCGAAATCGTCGAGCTTCAGCGCGACGTCAGCAGCCTGCTTCAAGGTCAGAGAGATCTCTCGACCCAGATGACGCAGGATCACACCATCATGAAGACCCTCGTCGAGCAGACCAACGACAATGTCGGCAAGCTCAACGGCACCATGAGTTCCCTGCAGAAATCGGTCCAGGACGTACAGGCCAACTCCGGCGCTCGCCTCGACACCATGTCCACCCAAGTGCAGGGCCTTTCTGACAACCTGGAAGAGATTAAATCGCGCCTCGGCAAGCTCAACCAGCAGCTCGTCGATTTGCAAAACACCGTCCAGAGCCTTGATGCGAAGATTTCCGGCACCGCTCCCCCGTCTTCCACCACTCCGACGACCGGCAACTACAACAATACCGCGCCTCCGGCCGCCGCCGCTCCAGTGGGCGGCTCGGTTGTGCCCGCGGGCGGCGCACCGTCGGCCGACACGCTCTATTCCAACGGTCTGCGTGACATCACCAGCGGCAAGTACGATCTCGCTCGCCAGGAATTCCAGGACTATCTCAAGTATTACAGCGACACCGACCTCGCTTCGAACGCTCAGTTCTACCTCGGCGAAATCGCCTACTCGCAGCACAACTACGATCAAGCCGTCCAGGAATACGATCGCGTTCTCACCAACTACCCCAGGAGTTTTAAACTTGCTCCGGCTCACCTCAAGAAAGGGATGGCGCAGCTCGAACTCGGTCAGAAGAATGGGGGCGTGAAAGAACTCCGCGAAGTCGTCAAGCGCTACCCGGGCACCGAGGAAGAGCGCCGAGCCCGGGCCAAGCTCAAGGAACTCGGCGTAGCCCCGACCGCCGCGGGACTTCAGTAGTTATCGGGCCCTTCACGTTTATTCACTGCTTATCAGCACGCCCGAACCTCGATTGCTGCCTTGAGTCCTTTGTTCGTCGTTCCCGCCGCTAGACCATCATTTGACACCTTCCCTCTGGACACCGCCCAATCCGTGCGGAACACTACGCGTATCGCGCGTGGGGCGTACTGCGCCGCCACCATCAGCTCGGGGGTGCCATCATGACGAATTCCCGTCGCCAGCTCATCCACACTCTAGCCGCGGCCGCCGCGGTTCTCGCCACTGCTCCCGTCGCACTGACGCAATTTCATCCATCTCCAAATGCGCCGAACCCGAACGCCCCGCATCGCATCGGCGACCCCGAGCCCACCGTCGGCGGCAAGCGAGCGCTCGATCCACAGAGCATGGCCGAAATTCGCGTTCAGGTTCAGAAGCTGCAAGATATGGTCAACGAGTTGAAAGATGAGATGGATCACACCAACCCGAACTCGACGCTCTCCGTCTCTTTCGTGAAGAAAACGCAGCAGATCGAAAAGCTCGCCAAGCAAATCAAAGATCGCGCCAAAGGCTAAGCCCACGCCCACGCGCGCGCGACGTCGCCAACCACTACTCGCGATCTCGCTCGTTGGCCTCTCGCATCGTCCCGTGCTATCGTCCTCACCGGAGGAGTACATGTCCGTAAACAAAGTCATTCTCGTCGGTCGTCTTGGCCGCGATCCGGAGACTCGTTACACCGGCGGTGGTCAAGCCGTGGCTAATTTCTCCATCGCCACCGACGAAACCTACAAAGATAAAAACGGCGAGCGCCAGAAGCGCACCGAGTGGCACAAGATCGTGGTCTGGGGCAAGCAGGCCGAAATCGCGCAGCAATACCTGAAAAAGGGTTCTCTGATCTTCATCGAAGGCCGCATTCAGTCGCGCGAGTGGCAGGACAAAGAAGGTCAGAAGCGCACGAGTTTCGAAATTGTCGCGAGCAATTTCCGCATGCTCGGAGGCCGCGCCGATGGTGCCGCGGCTGGAGCCGGAGGCGGCGCGTCTCGTGGTGGCGGCGGCGGCGGTGGCGACTTCGACGATCAGTCCGGTCCGGAAGATAACTTTGGCGGCGGTGGCGGCGGTCACGCGCCGTCGTCGGGCCCGGAAATTTCCGACGAAGACATTCCCTTCTAAATCTCGATCTTCACCTCAAGAAATAAAATGGGCCGACTCAAAAGAGTCGGCCCATTTTGTTTTGTAGCTGCCTAGGAGGCCCGCCGTCTGGCCTATTGCGGCGGGGTCATTCTTTTCCGCTCGTCATCGATCTTCCGCAGAAATTCTTCAAACCCTGGGATTTGATCCTTTGTCAAAATCCCACGAATCTTGCTCCGCGACTTCTGTCTTGCATCGTCCCGTTCGTCGTCCAATGACTTGTACTGCGCATGCAGATCCGAAAGGATTCCATCCAATTGTTGCCGCTGATCCGGCGTCAGGTGCGCCATCCGCGTTAATTCTTCCACCTTCTGCGCGCGTCGTTGCGACACCGTGACGGTCAGACTCGCCGATACCGCCCGGTGCGCGAAGATATAGCCCACCACGCCGCCCAGCGCTGCGCCTAGCAGGAAAACTACAGCTACCCAGACTGCCGCTCTCTGCTTTGCGCTCGCTTCGTTCATGAACCCTGCTCCGCCAGGCTCACAAGCACGTCATCGTTCGTCACTGGCGCCGCATTTTGCACCGGTTCGCCCGTAATATCCGTGGCTGGCCTCGTCGGCAGGTTCGGTCGCTGCAGGAACCACGTCCCCGCCAACATCAGCGCCACCACCGAGATCCAGGTTAGCCGCAACGCCAATTTCGGCAGCATCGTCCACGCATCGAACGACTGCCTCAATTCCGCTTCGCGCGCCGCAATGGCCGCCATTACCCGCGGTGCAAACCACGGCAGCGTCGGCGAAGACGCTCGCGGCAACGCTCGCAGCAATTCCCTGCTTTCCAGCAGCTCTTCAGCCGCCGCGGCGCAATCTTCGCAACCCGCGGAATGCTCCAGCATTTCGCGCGACGCGCCTCCGCTCGCGACTTCTTCCAGCGAATCCCGGAAACGGCTACAATCGTCTTCTTTCCTCTTCACAAAGTTCCACATAGTACCTCCACCTTTACTGCGACCACCACCACCGAATTACTCGGCCCGCTTTCGCGCTTCCGTTACAATCTTTCTTCGTGCGCGAAACAATCGTACCTTTACCGTATTCGCGTTCAGATCCAATATCTCCGCAATTTCTTCCACTGCAAATCCTTCCACTTCTTTCAAAATCAGCATCATCCTGTCGCGTTCATCGAGGCATTCCATCAACCGCTCTACCTTCTGTCGCGCCTCGAGCGTGTCGCTAATGTCCGGCGACGGCGTCGATCGTTCTTCCGGAGCTCCAAACTGTCGCGCTTGTTCCTCGCTCAGGTCCGATTCGTAAACGAGTGGTCGCACTTTCCGTTTCCGCAACAAATCCCAGCACTCGTTCACTGTGATCTTGTAGAGCCACGTGCTGAATGCCGCTCGCTGGTCGAACCGCTTCAGCGAAAAGTACGCCTTGACGAATACCTGCTGCGCGATGTCTTCCACATCCTCGCGCTGCCGCAAAATCCCGCCGGCTACGGCTACGACACGATGCTGGTGCCTGCGCACCAGTTCCTCGAACGCGCCTTGATCCTCGGCTTGCGCCCTTCGTACCAGTTCGCGGTCGTCGACCGGCGCCGCAGCTTTACTCGCCGCCGCGGCAACCGCCACGCCCTGGCTTATGACAGCAGTTGCCATCACTTTTGGGACGCGCCCCATGCTCATTAGGTTACGCCTGCCCCCATTCGGCTGCCACTTCGATACCCGCCCACATCACCCCTTCATCTCCGTCCCCGTGCACCATGTGTTTCACTTCCCTACAAATTAAAATTGTACTTGCGAGCATCTTACCTACATGCAATAATGCCTGCATGATTATTGGTGACCGCCTCCGCGCTTTGCGTGAGGAAAAGAAACTCTCCCAGGGTGACATCGAAAAGCGTACCGGCTTACTTCGTTGCTATATTTCCCGCGTCGAAAATGGCCATACCGTCCCAGCCATTGAGACTCTGGAAAAGCTGGCTCGCGCTCTAGAGTGCCCACTTTATCAACTCTTCTACGATGGCGAAGAACCGCCCCAATTGCCTAACCTGCCCAAGCGCAAGTCGTCTGACGACATTGCCTGGGGTAGCAGCGGCAAAGAAGCACGGTTCCTCAACAAGCTTCGCCGTCTCTTGAGCAAGGCCGACGAGGAAGATCGCAAGCTGATTTTGTACATGGCCCAGAAAATGGCCAATCGGTAGTTGCGAATTCTCTGCTGGTATTGCCAGCTTCACAATTGAATCGAAATGCAAGGCCGCACAACCCTGCTGTGCGGCCTTTTTTGTGGTGTTCCAATCTGAAACAGTTCCCTCGAGCTTCCTCTTCAAAATCCGCAACCCGCGCTCGTTTCCCTGATTTCTCTTTTACTCCCACTCAATCGTGCTCGGCGGTTTCGAACTGATATCGTAGACAACGCGCGTCACGCCCGGCACTTCATTCACAATCCCCGTTGAAATCCGCTCCAGCACATCCCCAGGCAGCCTGGCCCAGTCCGCCGTCATCGCGTCGTCCGATTCAACCACACGAACCGCGACGGTCAGTCCGTAGGTGCGGCCATCGCCCATAACACCCACGCTACGTACCGGTAATAGTACGGCGAATGCCTGCCAAACTTTGTTGTACAGTCCGGCCTTCCGGATCTCCCGAATCACCACCGAGTCCGCTTCTCGTAGCGTTACCAGATGTTCACGGGTGATAGCACCAAGGAGGCGAACAGCCAGTCCGGGCCCTGGAAACGGATGTTTCATTAAGATTTCATCGGGCAAACCTAGCTCTTTCCCGATTCGGCGCACTTCGTCTTTGAACAGGTCCCGAAGCGGTTCAATCAGCCCAAAAGGCATATTTTCCGGCAGCCCGCCCACGTTATGGTGCGACTTGATCGTCGCCGATGGCCCCTTCACCGACACCGACTCGATCACGTCCGGGTAAAGCGTCCCCTGCACCAGGTACTCGATTTCGCCCTGCGCGTCTCCGTGCTGGAGCTTCAGCGCCTCCTCGGCGAAGACCGATATGAACTCATTTCCGATAATCTTCCGCTTTCGTTCCGGGTCCGAAATCCCGTCGAGCTCTTTCAAAAATCGGTCCGTCGCGTCCACCCCGATCACGCTTAAGCCCAATCGTTCTCGATACATGGCCAAGGTGTCTTCGAACTCGTTCTTCCGCAGCAGCCCGGTGTTTACGAAAATATTCGTCAGTCGGTCCCCGATCGCTCGGTGCACCAGCACCGCCGCCACGGTCGAGTCCACTCCCCCGCTCAGCGCGCAGATCACCCGCCCGATGCCAGCCTTCTTTCGAATCGCCTCGACCGTTTCTTCAATAAACGCCGCCCCATTCCACTTCGGTTCCGCCAAGCAAACCTTAAACAGGAAGTTCCGTAGCAGTTCGGTCCCCCGGTCGGTGTGCCGAACCTCCGGATGAAACTCCACCGTGTAAATCTTCCGAACCGGATCCTCGGTGGCCGCAACCGCACTCTCCGTATGCGCCGTCGCGTAAAAACCGTCGGGCAAACCCACCACATGGTCCCCGTGACTATTCCAAATCCGAACCGCCGTCGGCAGCCCATCAAACAGCGGCGACTTCCGCCCTTCCGCCACATTCAACATCGCGCTTCCATACTCGCGCCGCTCCGCCGGCACAACCTTCCCGCCCATCGTCTTCGTGATCCAATGCATGCCGTAGCAAATTCCCAAAACGGGAATCCCCATCGACAGCACGCCCGGATCACAAGTGGGCGCTCCTTCGTCATACGCCGAGCTAGGCCCGCCCGACAAAATGATCCCCGCCGGCTCAAACTTCAAAATATCGCTGACTTTCGTCGTGCATGGCAGTACCGACGAAAACACCTGCTGCTCGCGCACCCGCCGCGCAATCAGTTGCGTGTACTGCCCTCCAAAATCGATCACCACCACGCCACCCAACTCCGATTTCGGCCTCTTCGTTTCTTCCGTCATCTGCGCCCCACTCGCCATCGCATCTCCCTCAACCTAAATAACTCTCGCCCTAAAATTACCTGCACTCAAACGAATACTCGCCTTAAAAGCGTAGGGGCGCAGCATGCTGCGCCCCATCTCGGCAATCCGTCAACTTTACTCGCCGCTTCGTTTTTCTCTTCATCGTTACGTCATTACGTTATTGCTTCTTTACTTCGTTTTTTCGCGACCCTATTTCACCACAAGATTCACAAGTTTATTCGGCACCACAATCTGCTTCACCACCTGCTTATTTGCAATATGCGCCGCCACCGCAGGATCAGCCAGCGCCTTCGATATAACGCCCGCCTCACTCGTCCCAGCCTGCACAACCAGCTTCCCGCGCACGCGCCCATTCACCTGCACCACAATCTCAACCTCATCTTCCTTCGCCAGCGCCGCGTTAAACTCCGGCCAGCCCACACTCCACAGCCCGTTGCTGTGCCCCAGCATCTCCCAAAGCTCTTCCGCCAGATGTGGCGTCATCGGCGCAAGCATCAGCGTCAACAGCTCCAGCACTTCCTTCCGCACTTCCGGCCGTACGCCATCACCCAGCGGCTCCGCGCCATCAACCTCGTTATACAGTGTCATGATCAACGCGATCGCCGAATTGAAGTGCCATCGCGCATCGAAATCTTGCGTCACGCGCCGCAGCGTCTCATGCGTTACCCGCAGCAGCTTCCGCTCTTTCGCCGAAAGCCCGGCTGCTTCATGATCCGCAACGCCCGCCTTCGCCGAGGCAAGCTCGCTCGCATGCCGATCCACCAACCGGTATACCTTATTCAAAAATCTCCACGACCCCTCGATGCTGTCCTCACTCCACTCGAGGTCCCGCTCCGGCTGGTTCGCGAACAGCATATACAGCCGGCCCGTGTCCGCGCCGTACTTCTCCGCCATATCGATCGCGCCGACGATATTCCCCCTCGACTTCGACATTGCGACGCCGCCCTTGAGCACCATGCCCTGCGTGAATAGCCGCGCTGCCGGCTCGCTATGCGTGATCAGCCCCAGATCTCGCATCACCTTGCACCAGAACCGCGAATACAACAGGTGCAAAATCGCGTGCGTGATCCCGCCGATGTACTGATCGATCTGAAACCAATACGCGACCTTCTTTGAATCAAACGGCGCCTTATCGTTATGTGGATCGCAGTACCGATAGAAATACCACGACGAATCCACAAACGTATCCATCGTGTCCGTCTCGCGCCGCGCCGGACCGCCGCACTTCGGACAAGTCGTATTCACAAACGACGGCGTGGCCGCCAGCGGTGACCCGCCTTCGCCCGTCAGCGCCACATCTTTCGGCAGCACCACCGGCAGTTGATCGTCCGGTACCGCCACGATCCCGTCCTTCTCGCAATACACCACCGGAATCGGCGTGCCCCAATACCGCTGCCGCGAAACTCCCCAATCCTTCAGCCGATACGTCGTCTCGCGTTGACCAAATCCCTTCTCGGTCGCGTGCGCTGCCATCGCCACAATCGCATCATCCACGCCAAGCCCGTTGTACGGACCCGAATTCACCAGTTTCGCCCCGCCATGTTCGACAAACGGCGCCTTCATCGTCGCGCCATCCAGAGCCGCAACGCCGTCAGGTTGCACTACGGGTCGCACGGACAGCCCATACTTCCGGCAAAATTCGAAATCGCGCTCGTCGTGTGCCGGCACCGCCATAATCGCGCCCGTGCCGTACTCCATCAGCACGAAGTTCCCAACCCAGATCGGAATCTTCTCGCCGTTAAACGGATTCGTAGCGTGCGCTCCCGTAAAGAAGCCAATCTTTTCTGCGGTCTCGAGATCCTCAGCCTTTACGGAAGCGGCCCGCATCTTCTTTAGTTTTGCATCGACATCCGCGCGCAGACGCGTGTCTTTTGCTCCGACCAAGAGTTCCTGTACCAGCGGGTGCCCCGCCGCCAAAATAATCGCCGAAGCCCCATAAATCGTATCGATGCGCGTAGTAAAAATCTCAATCGGCTCGAGTCCCGCCACATCCGCCACGCCAAACTTCACGCGTGCGCCCACCGACTTCCCAATCCAGTTCCGCTGCATCGTGATGACCCGTTCCGGCCATCCGCCTTCCAGCGTCTTCAGGTCATCAATCAGTTGCTCCGCGTAAGCCGTCGTCTTCAAAAACCACTGTTCGATCTCGCGCACTTCCACCAGCGTATCTTCATGACGCCAGCAATATCCGTTGATTACCTGCTCGTTCGCCAGCACCGTGCAACACTTCGGGCACCAGTTGACCCGGCTTTTCTTCCGATACGCCAGCCCGCGTTCGAACATCCGCAGAAAAAACCACTGATTCCACCGGTAATATTCCGGCTCGCACGTCGAAATCTCGCGCCGCCAGTCATAGCTGAACCCAAAGCGCCGCAGCACCCGTTGAAATTCCCCAATGTTGTTGTTGGTCCAGGTTCGCGGGTGAGTATTATTTTTAATCGCCGCGTTTTCCGCTGGCAGGCCAAACGCATCCCATCCCATCGGATGCAGCACGTTAAATCCGTGCATCCGTTTTACGCGCGCAACCACGTCTCCAATCGTGTAGTTGCGCATGTGCCCCATGTGCAGCGTCCCCGAAGGGTACGGCAACATTTCCAGCACATAATATTTTGGTCGCGACGGATCGGCTTCCGTCTCAAAGACCTTCGCGTCTTCCCACCGCTTCTGCCACTTCGCTTCAATCGCCCACGGATCGTACTTCGACCCTTCTTGAAACGCCCGCCCCGCCCGTTCAGCGTCCTGCCGCGCCGCGTCCTGCAGTGCACTGTCCTGCCGCGCCGCGTCCTGCAGTGCACTGTCCTGCCGCCGCTGCTCCCCGCCCTGTATATTCTCCGCCGCCAACCGAATCCCCCGTAAAACTCGCGTCCCGCTCGCCGCTTCTTGCCTTCATCTTTACTTCGTTACTTCATTGCATCCTTACTTCGCCTTTTTCTTCTTCCCCGCCTTCTGCATCTCCAACGCCTTCTTCTTCGCCGCCGCCGTCAACATCGAGTACCCCTTCTCCGCCTCCGGCGCGCGATCGCTCAATCCCGCCAACTCCCAAAGCGCCGCCACATTCTTCCGATCATCTCCCGGATCTTCAATCGGCGTCTCCGCAATAAACGCCCGTCCCGGCAACCCATCCGGATACGCAGCGCCCAACCGCGGATGCGTCAAAATCCTTCGAAACGCCTCCGCCCCGATTTTTCCCTTGCCGATATGCTCATGCCGATCCACGCGTCCGCCCAACGCAATCTTCGAATCGTTCGCGTGAATCACCGCCACATTCTGCAGCCCAATCGTCTGATCGATCAATTCGATCGTCGACTCCAACCCCGGCGCCGTTCGAATGTCATATCCCGCCGCAAACAAATGCGCCGTATCCAAACACGCTCCCACTCCCAGCGCACTCAATCCCGCCACAATCTCGCCAACCTCTTCCAGCCGCGACCCAACCGCCGATCCCATCCCCGCCGTATTCTCAATCAAAATCCGCATCGAAGTCGGCTGCAGTCGCTTCAGCGCCTGCTTCACCGAATCGATCACCGAGCGTACCGCCTGCTCCGGTTTCCCATCCGTGCAGCTCCCCGGATGCACCACGATAAAATCCGCACCCAGCGCAACGCCGCGTACCAACTCTTCATGAAACGACTGAATCGACCGCGTCCGCAACATCGGCGCCGGCGCCGCTAAATTAATCAAATAGTTCGCGTGTATCACCAGCGGCCCAAGCCCCAACACTTCGCGCCGATCCCGAAACGCTTTCGCTTCAACCTCCGTAATCCGCGCGCCAATTCCGCCGCCCGCCCACATCCGCGGATTCACCGAAAAAATCTGCAGCGCCGAGCAGCCCAGCTTCGCCGCTGACTCCAGCGCATTCACATGGCTTCCCGCAATCGACGTGTGCATCCCGATCCGCAGCCCACCCTCAAGCCACGCCGGCGGCAATGGCTCCGGCACCGGCTCCGGCCGATACTCGTCCTCTGGATCAAACGTCGCCGCCGCCACCAGATCCACGCCCGCAATCCGCGCAGTGCCGGTCCCAGCCGCCCCAGCCTTACCCGCCGCGCCTGCCTTGCCTACGCCGACAGCCCCGCCCTCCGGGCCTGCTTTGCCGGTCGTCTCCGCCTCATCCGCAAATCCAATTTTGTCAGTCATTCCCACTGCGTTTCCCGCCCTTCTACTAAACCAGCCATATTACCACACGCCCCAAATCATTCCCGCCGAGCCAAACTCCGAAACAATTCCCCCCTACCCGCCATGACTGGAAGCGTGGCTTTTTCTCTTTCTTTCTCTTCAGCCCCGACGGCGAACTACCCTTCGCAGGCCATCCCACCTTGGGCACCGCCGCCGTCTTGCGCATGCAGCGCCCGGGTGCCCCACCCTCGGTTTCTGAGGGTGGGTCTTCCACCGTTATCCTCGATTTAAAAGCCGGGAAAATCCCAGTCGCCTTCCGCGATGACGCCACCGGCGCCTTCGGCGAAATGACCCAGCTCGACCCCGTCTTCGGCAAGACACATGATCGATCCCAGGTAGCTCAGCTGATCGGCCTCCACCCGGATGATTTGGATTCGGACGTCCCCATCCAGACCGTCTCCACAGGATTGCCCTTCGTCATCGTCCCCATCCGCACGCTCAAGGCGTTAAAAAGCCTCCACCTCGACTTCGACAAAAACGACGCCTATCTGAAAGCCGCCGGCGAGAACGCCATCGATTTCCACTACATCACCCGCGACACCGGCGACTCGAAAGTCCGCCTCCGCGCCCGCAATATCGACCGCATCGGCGAAGACCCAGCCACCGGCTCCGCCTCCGGCTGCACCGCCGCTTGGATGGTCAAACTTGGCATGATAAAACCCGACGAACAAGTCCTCATCCGCCAAGGCATCGAAGCCCACCGCCCCAGCGAACTCTTCGTCCGCGCCAGCAAAACCGCAGACCAAGTCCACACCGTCCGCGTCGGCGGCTACGCCATAAAAGTCATGGAAGGCGTCCTGCTTCTGTAGGAGCCGGATTCACTCGTGCCCCCCACGTCCCGCCATCGCCAGCCGCGCTATCGTCACCTCGTGTCAGGACTAGTGCCAGTCTTGCATCAATTCCATCGCGCCATTGACTATATGGCGTGCCTGCGCCGCGGACACTAGAACGGAGGAATGAACGACCTCGTTTCGTGTTCGCATCCAAGGCTCAATCCGGTTTCTCGCCTCCAGCGTAATCGCGCCATTTTCTGCAGCAAGGTCAGCGAGTGATCGAAAAGACATCGGCCTCCGCGTCTTCGGCCATTGGGACTTGCTCAATCGTTCTCGCAACCTAGCTTCTAACAGAGCCATGGCGGAGATGACTGCTGCTCGGTACTCCTTTGCCTTCAGCAAACGCATCGGCTCCGCTTCGAGTGAGGCACCAACTTCTTTCGCAATTTCCGTGAGGTAATTTCGCAGAGTTCCAACAAAGTCAGCCGGGTCACCCCTAACAACGTTGGGTCGGATCACGACCGGAAAATCGACCGCGGATGGAGGCACTTGCTCTTTGTCCGTCACCACTATGATCAGTCTCAGGCGTCGTTGCGCGGTTTCTTGCCCCTCCGACCCGTTGATACGCGCGATCGCCATCCGATACTCGGCAGCGGTCCACCCCGACGACAGTTCCACGATCATTACTGACGCCCTGTCGATCAATGCATCGAGCTTTGCACTGACGTTGTCCCCCGGCGTAACAACGTCATCGGCGGTCACGGGCACGAAGCCCGCCTCTTCGACAATGGGGAAAATACGCTCCCGGTAAAACGGCAGCATCTCGAGGGGCAATGAGAAAAAACACAGGCGCGTTTCCGTGTCGCGCGGCAGCAGTAACTCTCGTAGCGGCTGCTCTTCGGTGACTTTGCTTACCGTGATCACATTCTCCCGCATGTAGTCCCGGAGGTCCCTGAAAGTCGCGGCCAGAATTTGGCCGTATCGATCACGGCTGCCTGGAAGATTGATTATTTTGACGTTGCGCCTCTCATACCGCGCGACGTCGGCGCTCGAGGCACCGACTGCGATCGTGTACGCCATGCGGCGCGAACGCCCAAGCCTCTCCGAAACCACGCGCCAGATTTGCCTGAAGTCGGGATCCTCGAGACTGTAGCCGATGAATACAGCGGTTCTGGTAATTAACAGATTCGCTAGATATGTGGCGAGCAGAGGATAGTGTGTCAGAAATCCGTCGTAGTCCGCCTCCGTAACAACGAGGCGCTTTGGGTGATGCAGATCGGCATGCAACTTCACGAGTAGTGTGCCGGCGCTGTCGGAATTTACAGACAACTGCTCCTCATCGACTATGGGGTAGACGTAACGTGGAGTGAGATCGTACTGACGTTCAAGGAGAAAATCGAAGTTCGTCGTGCACACGATGTCGAATGGTATCGTGCAGAATTCTTTGTGCGCATCACCGGGTTGGGCGTCCTTCATGAGAAGCAGGTCGGACAATCGCTCCACCAAACGGGTCCGGCCAAACTCGTGTTCAAATGCCGAAATTGCGTCTAGCGCGCCTGTCGACGAGAAATCCGGTATTTCCTTTGCCAGAGCCTCCCCCAGTCCGTTCCAGAGGAGCATCTTTTTCCCGGTCGGCACGATAGCATTCAGAGACATCCCTGCTCCCACGACCGGCAACCATTTGCCGGTCAGTAGATCATCGAGAACAGGCTTGGGGAAACACTTGATGTACTTAGACGTCAATTAGACCTCGTGGAATTCGCGAAGTGGGGATGCTATCGGAATTCTTTTCTTTTGGCTAGTTCCCTACAACTGTGCCATCTTCGCGTAAGTACGCTAAGAATTCGCCCGGAAATTCGTTTTTTAACATCCGGCGAACGATACATTTCGTGAGTGGCAGCCACTTATTGAGATTTTGCGCGTGAACTAACTCATCTATTGACTGGCTAAGTTCGCCTGATTGAGATACGACGGCGTGAGCGATGTCTACACGCATCGGGTAGAGATATTTGTCGATTATGTATTTGAAACTCTTACCGAAGATGTTGTCCGGGAAAATAGACGACAGGGCCATCGGATCCCAACTACGTCGCATAGGGAAGATCGCATTTAACCAAGAAATCGCGTCGTCGACTGTCCCGGGGATATGCTCTTGAGCCCGGGCGATGGTAGTTCCAGCTTTCCTTGCTTCCTTTCCGAGTCGCGCCCGCCGCCTCAACATTCCTTCGATCATCTTGAAGAGACAAAGAAACTGGTAGACCGGACTGACGTTGTTCATCGCTTCACGATACAGACTTGCGTAACCTCTGAATTCAGGCTTCAGCACAGCGCTTGGGAGGATTGCTAAAGGTGTTTCAACGTAAGCCGTCGTAACGCTCGTACGAACATTCCCTGTTCTTAACTCCGTACTTTCGACTTGCGCAATGTTAAGCGGGATGTCGAGATGTGCCGCCCAATTGCTCAAAGATGAAGCGATTGCGCGATATGCCTTCAACTCTGCATCATTAAAACCGAGAGCCTCAAAAGGTTGAGATTCAAACTTGCCCAGAAAACCCTGCTGGTTCGGAAATCCCCAAAATACGAATGTGCCATCTTCAGTAGCACCCGAAACCTGAATCCTATCGGCTTCAGGGTTACCTGGAGGCAAAAACGCAGGCTTGGCTATCGCAAGATGAGAGTCGCCACGCATTCCGCTGACAAATGAATGATGATTTTCGGGCATGAGGTTAAAACCGGGGCGCGAAAGAACGAAGGTTACTCGATAGCTTCCGGGAAGACCTTGAGCTCCGCCAACGTTTCGAGGGTCATCGGGATCCTTAAATCGATTCACAACGATGATGTGCTGTTGCTGCCCGGGAACACCCGCGGGCGCCGAGGCGATGGAACTCTTCCTACTCTCCTGATGAGCATCAATCTCTTCCGGTCGTGATCCCGACGATGCTCCGTGGCATCGCTTGTATTTCTTGCCGCTGCCACAATGGCACGGCTCATTTCTTCCAATCTTAGTCATAGTAGGCGAAGCTAGCCGGAAAACCGGTTTCCCGTTTATCTTTTAAGTGTAATAGCATTAGAATAATCGTCATCGGCGACACTCATGTAATTCGTCCTTGCGTTCGGACCCAAGCAAATTTTGACTAGAGCTTTGCGCAAAGAATGCTCCGAAATTCAGATTGTGGTGTGCGATTCCGTTTCGGGGCTCATAAGCCGAGGCGATGCCTCGTCTTTGGGGAGAATGGCCGATGAAGGCGTTCAGCTGGAAAAATCTTACCACCCAACTCGGTATCATAGCGCTTCTGCTGGGCACGCTCGGTATTGCAATCTCCGCACTCGCGGAGGACAAATACCCAAATACCCCTGAGTGGCTAACACATTTCTTTGGAGAGCTGGGAACTGCCGGAGTTATAGCAGGATTGCTCTCACTGATCTTTGAGAATTTCGTCAAGGAACACTACTTCCAGGACTTGAAGAGCGCCATCCTGGTTGAAGCGAAAGCTACGCTGGATTCGCTCGAACGGGCGGTGCACAAGCAGCTCTCGGCTGACAAAGGGGAACTCGATTCAAAGCTAGACAGTCAATTTGAGACCTTCCTTCGACGGTTGGGCGCAGTGGGTGAAATCCAAGTGTTCTCCACGGATGAAGACTTGTACACCGATGTAGTGTTAACCATCAAAACGCTTGAGAACACGACCCGAGACCGGAAGCGATTGCTGCATGGGATTCTTCATCATACCGACGTGCCTCCCAGAGTGGACGCGCCGGAACGCCCTCATTTCAAGCGCTTCGTTGAAGCGATGTATTCCTGCATCAAATCGCGCGGCCCTACAAGATGGGATGTCTCAACAATTTACAACATCACCGGCCTCGAACGACTCTCGGTCGTGGAAGACCGGCTCTCATTAAGCGACGAGGGATACGAGGTCCGGGCGGTCTCGATCCCTGGCATGCTGCCGATGCTTTCTCCGCTTATCATCGGAAGTGAAGACGCGTACCTTGCATTTGGTCAAGAAAGCCATTTCCGAGTGAGATCCGGTGTACACGTGCATGGGAAAGTGGCTACTGAGTTTATTGCCGAATACTTCAGTCGGTTGTGGAATTTCGGGGAAGACAGCGGAGAGAATGGCGGGAAAATCTACCGACTGAAGGAAGAGGGTCGACCCAAGAACGATCTCGCTCTGAACTTGATCCGGCAGAAGATTACAAACGCGAAATGATCCGGGCAGGACGGGAAACCTGTGGACGAAAATGTTTGGAAACGCGGGGCAGATGGGAGGTCTTAGTTGTGACTTCCCATCACACAATCTGCTGCACTCAAGGAAAGCGGGCGTACCGTTCGAACAGTCCTACTTAGTCTGCAATTACCATTCAATAATTCACATGCGATAGTCCCTTGAGCGATCCGGTCGCCAGCCCGAATCCGCCCCCAGTTCCCCGATGGAC
>DASXPD010000003.1:0-5964 GCA_036493835.1 Candidatus Acidiferrum sp.
GTGGCTCAGCCCAAAGGAGGCGCGGCCGATATCGATCCTCAGCTGCACGACTATCTTCGCGAGTGGCGGCGGGTGACTGCAAAAGAGCAGGGTGTCCCCGCATTTGTCGTAATGCACGATACATCGCTCGAGGCCCTTTGCCGCGCGCGGCCGGTTTCGCTTTCCGCGCTGTTGGCTGTTTCGGGCTTCGGCGAACGCAAAGTCGAAATGTATGGCGAACAGATTCTGGATGCGATCGAGCGATTCAAAAAGGGCGAACGGGCTGCGACACGCATCGCGTGGAAACTATCCAACCCGCAGAGGAAACGAGGCGGTTGCTCGCCGAAGGCCGCTCGTTTAAAGAAATCGGAGCCATCCGAGGGCGCCAGATTTCTACCATCATCGGCACGGTCCCCGACCTGGTAGAACGAAGAGTCTGGTGCGCGACGCTCAAGGCACCGCGCGCAATGGCATGGAGGTGCCAATAGTGGGCATGTATCTTGCTTCGGCGCGATTCACAGCGCTGATGATGGCGTTCAGCGATGTGGTCACGATATTACGGTGCATGCCGACGCCGAAGACTGATCGTGCGTTCTTCGTGTGTATTTCCACGAAGCATACTGCTAGCGCGTCGGCACCGCTGCCGATCGCATGCTCTTGGTAGTCAACTATGCAGATCTCGATGCCAAACTCGCGGCGAAAGCCGTCGATGAATGCCTCGATCGGACCATTCCCCACGCCTGAGATCACGTGATCCGCACCGTGTTGGCTTACCGTGGCGGTTAGCTTATCGCCGTCCTCAGTGGAGTCGTCGTGATGATCGCGATTGGCAAACGGTGCCTGTTGGTCAATGTACTCAGCTCTAAAGACAGACCAAATTTCGTCTGAAGTCACTTCGCCGCCCCTTGCTTCGCTCAACCGTTGAATGAGGCGGCTGAATTCGATTTGCAAAGGACGCGGGAGCTTGATGCCGTGGTCCCTCTCAAGCAGGAACGCAACGCCGCCCTTCCCGGATTGGCTATTCACCCGAATCACAGCTTCATAGGTGCGTCCGAGATCTTTCGGATCGATCGGGAGATACGGCACTTCCCAGAGACCATCCCCGGAGCGAGCGGCGAAACCTTTTTTGATAGCGTCCTGGTGCGAACCAGAAAAGGCGGTGAAGACCATTTCACCCGCGTAAGGATGTCGTGGGTGCACAGGCAGCCCGTTGCAGAACTCAGCACATTTGATCACCTCTTTGATGTTCGAAAAATCGAGGCCCGGATGAGTGCCCTGCGTATAGAGGTTCAGCGCGAGCGTGACAATGTCAACGTTGCCCGTGCGTTCGCCATTGCCGAAGAGAGTTCCCTCGACGCGCTCGGCGCCCGCCATCAGGGCGAGTTCAGCGGCAGCCACAGCAGTGCCGCGATCGTTATGAGGATGGACGCTCAACACGATCGAGTCGCGACCCTTGATGTTGCGACTCACCCACTCGATTTGATCGGCATACACGTTGGGCGTTGACATCTCGACAGTGGCGGGAAGATTGATGATGACCGGGTTTTGTGGCGTAGGACGCCATACCTCCATCACCGCTTCGCATACCTCTAGCGCGTAGTCTGTCTCGGTACCGGTGAAGCTCTCTGGCGAATACTGGAAGACCCATTTCGTTTCTGGATATTCGGCGGCGTACTGCTTCACAAGGCGTGCACCGCTCACGGCAATCTGCTTCACGCCCTTTTTGTCCAAGCCGAAGACCACGCGCCGCTGCACCTTGGAAACGGAGTTATAAACGTGAACGATGGCGCGGTGTATGCCTCTCACCGCTTCGAAAGTTTGGCGCATCAAATCTTCACGGGCCTGCACGAGCACTTGTACCGTGACGTCCTCTGGCACGCGCTGCTTCTCAATCAGGTCGCGGCAAAAGTCGAAGTCGGTTTGCGAAGCGGCCGGGAAGCCGATCTCAATCTCTTTGAAGCCCAGCGCGACGAGCGCCTCAAACATTCTGAACTTGCGGAGCGAGTCCATCGGTTCGACCAGGGCTTGATTGCCATCGCGAAGATCAACGCTGCACCAGACAGGCGGCTTGCTGATTGACTGCGAAGGCCAGCGGCGGTCAGTCAAACGGAAATTCGATACCGGCCGGTATTTGGTTTTCGGGTCGCTGAGCATTGTTCATTCCTCTCTTTTCGATTCTGCTCCAAAAACAAAAAGGCCACCTGGCGATTACCCCGCCCGGTGGCCTCTCAAAAACGATCTTGAGTTAGCCTCAGACGGGGCCTGGGAGAAGACCCAAAAGCAGGAGGCTAAGGGCGAGCTTCGGAGCAGAAATTGGGTGGATCACGAAGCCGCAACTGCGATGCATAGACATCGGGACTAATAATATAGACCGGAGTACATGGAGGGCGCAATACGCCTGTAGTGAGCCCGTGAGGAGTAGTATTATTCGGCAACGCGTGCCCCACGAAACGAAATACGCGAGGGTTGAAGAACAGAACGCGCGGCCGAGTTACGCGTCGGGCGTCGGCCTAACGCCGTTGCTCAGCTCCTGCATTGGCGAAGCACTGGATGCGGCGGCCCACGCATGGCCCGAATCGCTCGCCTTGATCACTTGCCATCAGAATCGGCGGTTCACGTATGCAAAACTACACGCCGACGCGGAGCGCTTCGCGCTGGGGCTTCTGCGGCTAGGGGTGCGCAAGGGTGATCGTGTGGGTATCTGGGCCACGAACTGTTCCGAGTGGGTAATCTCGCAATTCGCGACGGCTAAAGTCGGCGGATTGCTCGTCAACCTGAACCCAGCATACCGAGCATACGAGCTGAAGTATGCACTGGCGCAGTCCGAATGTCAGACGCTGATTATGGTTCCGCAGTTTAACAAGGCAAACTTCGTATCCATTTTTTTCGAAACGTGTCCGGAGGCGAAAAACAGCAAGCCCGGCGCGTTGTCGTCTCAGGAGTTGCCACACCTGAAGAATCTTATTTTGATCGGCGAGGCGTACCCCGAGAGCTTTTTCGGCTGGAGCCAAGTCGCTGCTATGGGCGATGCTTCAAGCCGCGCCGAGTTGACGAGAAGGGCAGCCGATCTCTCCTGCGATGACCCGATCAATATTCAATACACATCGGGAACGACGGGCAGGCCCAAGGGAGCGGTATTGAGCCATCACAATATTGTGAACAATGCGCTCCTCGTGACCGACAGTATGAGGATGATGCCGGGCGAACGCATCTGCATTCCCGTGCCGTTCTATCACTGCTTCGGCATGGTGATGGGTAATATGGGCGCCGTGGTGAAGGGATGCACGATTGTGATTCCCGCGGAGCATTTCGATCCTCTAAAGACGCTTGAAGCCGTGTCCGGCGAGAAGTGCAATGCGCTGTACGGTGTGCCGACGATGTTCCGTGCGGAGCTTGAGCATCCCGACTTTCGTCGCTTTGACCTTAGCTCGTTGCGCACCGGAATCATGGCGGGCTCCCCTTGTCCGATCCACCTGATGAAGCGAGTTGTGACGGAAATGCATTGCTCGGGGATTACAATTGCGTACGGCCAGACGGAGTCGTCGCCGGTAATCACGCAAACCACCACAGACGACACAGTCGAGCTACGGGTTAGCACCGTCGGCAGGCCATTACCTCATACCGAAGTGAAAATCGTCGATCCGCAGAGTGGAAGGACTTTGGCGCGTGGTGAACAGGGAGAACTTTGCACCCGCGGCTATTGCGTAATGAAGGGCTATTACAATAATGAGGAAGCTACGCGAAAGGCAATCGATGCTGACGACTGGCTCCATACGGGCGACATTGCCGTCATGCGCGAAGACGGCTGCTGCCGAATCGCCGGGCGCGTGAAAGATGTGATCATTCGCGGCGGCGAAAATATCTACCCTCGTGAGGTTGAAGAGTTCCTCTACACGTGCCCGGGAGTCAGTGAAGTCCAAATTATCGGGATTCCCAGCGCAAGATACGGGGAAGAGGTGGCGGCGTGGATTAAGCCTCAGGCGGGCGTGAATCTTTCAGCGGAAGAAATTCAATCATTTTGCAAAGAGAAAATCGCGGTCTTCAAAATTCCGCGCTACATCAAGATTGTGGACGCATTTCCAATGACAGTTACGGGCAAGGTGCAGAAATTCCGTATGAGAGAAGCGATGATAGAAGAACTGGGTTTGCATGATTCCGCCCGTATCGAGACTGCCTGATTTCTCGCCGAGATTAGCCGCGCGAAACGGCGTTGCAATTAGTGCTTTGCCAGGGCAGGCGGGACGCGGCAGGTGAAACTTGAAGCTTGGTTCGGTTCGCCCGAGGCATTGTAACGAGCCTGCTGCGGGTAGGGGCACAAAGGGCGCGTCATTTCGACGCCGGTGGCCGGGTTGTTGTCCACGTAGCGCGTGGCGATGATTTTGGCCGGCGCGACACCGTGTTCGACCCAGCGATCGAGGGCCATCACCACGTCATCTGAAGCGTCCGCGTTGGGCACGGCGGCGCCGTTGCCGAAGGCGTTGGCGCCCGCACCGCCTCCACAGTGGGACATACCGGGGACCATGAAGAGCCGATAAAAGCCTTCCGTGTTTCCCATCTTGGACTGCACGCTTTCGAAGTAGTTGACGCTTCCCTGCGGCGGAATCGCGGCGTCGCCCCATCCGGCGTAATGGATCAATTTTCCGCCGCGCGACTTGAAGGCGCTGAGATTCGGGCTGTCGGAATTGAGTATGGAACCGACCTTATCGTCGATCAGCTTAACGTCGCTTCCAAGATTCACCGAATCGAAATTCAATTTCGGATTGGCGAAAACCATGTCCGCCAAAAAATTGTTTGCGAAAAATGCGTCGAGGGCTAGCGCTCCAGGCTGCATGCCGGTGATCCAGAGCGCCCAGTTCGCGGGATTGGCTTCGGCACCTGGAGAAAATCCTGGCGCTATTTCCGCGCTCGTTTCGGAATTGACCGCAGGCCCGTAGATCTCTTGCGCGGCTTGCACTTGCGGGGCGGTCAGGCAATCAGCGGCGTCGTCCCCCTTACACCGCACGACCGACGGATTGAAATGGCAAAGCTGCGGATTTTGGATCAGCCCATCCTTCAAACCGTCGAGCGAATCGCAAGCCGCGAGCGATGCGTCCTGGAGGATTTTGAGCTTCGGGGGCGGAATGAAGGCGCCGGGCTGGCCGACGGAGCGCTCGTCCCAAAGGAATTTTAAGAAGAGGTGCGTCCAATAATTCGCGGGCGCGCCGGCAACGATGCCACGAAAATCTTCCGGAAAGCGTTGCGCTTCCATGAGTGCCTCGCGGCCTCCATCGGAACATCCGACGAAGTATGCAAGCCGGGGACTTTTTCCGTAGAAGGCCGTGATGATGGCTTTGGCCTGCATGGAAACGACGTGCACGGCGCGATAGCCGAAGTCGATTAGCTTTTCAGGATGGTCGATGGCCCAGGAAACGTCTGTCCCGCCGACGTGGCCGTCGTCGGTTGCGGCGGTCGCGTAGCCCCGATGCAGAGGCTCGGACATCGCGGCTTCCGGAATCGTCCCGGCGAAACCGCCGTTGCCAACCTGTTCGAACTTGCCGTTCCAGCCGGACGCAGGGAGCCACACTTCAAATTTGATATCTGAATCGCTGGTTGGCTTGGCAACGCCGAGGACTCGGCAGAAAGCCGGTAGAGCATAATTCGGAGCAGGCTGGCCGGGTCCCGAAAGCGGCTTGAATGCACCGGCCGCAACCGAAGTCGCCGAAGTAATGCTGGCTTCCGAAAGTGTGAGGGATGCCAGGGTCTCGCACGAACGTTGTGCGGAAGCGCGGCCCGGAAACATGAAAGTGAGAACCACCAGAATTAGAGCGGATGCCAACGCAAACCGATACGCCATGCGCTCCTCCCCAGGAGATTGAGTGTTCACCGCGAAACACGATCAGCGCGCGCAGAGTATCCGATGCGCAATGGCACAAGTCAAATGCGCGTTACGTTGGAAACACTGGCACTTAAAACTTACCACCACGGTTGTTGGAATGGACTCGCGCG
>DASXPD010000004.1:0-105331 GCA_036493835.1 Candidatus Acidiferrum sp.
ATCTTCGCCGGAGTGATCCCCGTGCTCTTCGCGCTCTATGTCTTGGACGACGCGCTGCGCTTCACTCCGATCTCGATGCAATCGTCGCGATACCTCGCCGATCAGATTCGCGCGGACGAAATTCCGCTCAGCAATCTACGAGTCGCCGGGCTCAAACGCGCCACACTCTACGGACTGAATTTTTATCTACACACGGATCTGCACGAACTGGACGGCACTCCGGCGCGCGACACTTACGTGCTCACGACCGGACGCACAACGTGCGACAAAATGCCCGCGGATGTGAAATGTGAAGACGTGTGGAATCGCACGGCGGATGCGGACGGCATCGCGCTGCTGCGCCTGACTCCGAATCAATAAATGGAAAAGCGTTAGTGGGACGCCGGCGTGCCGCCGGTCGGCGGCAATCTCAGCAGGAAAAAACTAACGACACGATTTTCGTAAGCGCGCTTGTCTTCATCGCCCATGCTGGCGAAATTTCCGTGCGAAATCATCGCCTGGTCCTTGGGATCCGGCGCCTTCAGATAGACCTGCTGGGTCACTTCGCCGAGTTCAGGATCGTCGCTGGCTTCGATGAACAGTTTCTGCACGCCAGCGAGCGAAGCCATGCGCTTGGTGTTGGAAAGCGGAAGTTCGCCGCGATATTGGTGATTGAGCCACTGAAAGCTGAATTCCGCCGACTTGATCATCAACGGGAATCCGCCGAGTCCCTGGCGTTCGACGCCGACGCGAACCATCTGTTCCGGCAAATCGTAGACCGAATCGAGCACGAGCGCGCGCACGCGCTTGTCGTTTTCGGCTTCACGCAACGCCGCGTATGCGCCGAGGTTGTAGCCCCACAGACCGAAACTCTGTGGATTGACGTCGTTCCGCTGCGCGACCGCGTCGATCGCTGAGCGAACCTCGTCCGCTTCGTGATACCCGAACGATGTGATGCCGTCGTTGGCACCGTGCGCCGCGAAATCGAAAACGAAAACGTTGTATTGGTGATCCTGCAGCGCGGAAACCAGCGTCAGAAGCTCGCCTTTGCTGGAACCGTACCCGTGGCACAGGATGATCGTCGAGGCGCCGCGAAACCCGGGGAAAAACCAGCCTTCGCGAGTGCTGGGATTACCGGAAACCGAGAACTGGATCGCATCGGGCCGCCCCGGAAAGCTCTGCATATTGATTTCGGTGCTCGTGCGCTGTGGCTTGACGATGCGGTAGACCAGAAAGCCCGCGATCGCCAGCGTCGCCAGCACGGCGAAGAATACCAACGCCAGAACTGCCGACAGCAGCTTGATGTACCAGCGCATCGGGCGGGCTTGGGTTTGCAGTTCGGCGAAAGTGACCATGAAGTTGGTAGGCCGCGTGAAATCAGCGGAATACGCGAATATCAACGCGACAATTTGCATGCTAGCACACAGGTTGAAGGTGAAAATTTGCAAGTCGGAGGCGTGTGCCCCATGCGTACCGTGCGTTTTGCGCGACGCACTCTCCTTCTATTCGAATGAGCGTGCGGAAGTTCACGACGCGGGTGCAAATCGGTCTTGACAGAGGGTGCCTTTCATGTTATAGTGTCGTTTGTATAAAGGTCCGGCGAATTGCCGGGCCTTCTTCCCCGCCCTAAGCAGAATCCACGACAGCTATTCGAATACCGATTTTGGAAACACGGGTTGACGTGTACTCCCTCGACTTGGCCCTATGAGCCCCGAATCCGGGTCGTCCACTCGGGACACGTCGAGGTCGCTGCAGAGCCGCCCGCGCTTCATTTACTTGGGGTTGCCAGCTATTATGGGTTGCTGCCGACCGGCGCACCCGGGACCCTTCCATGAATATCGTCGATCTTCGCCAAACCACAGTGCGCCAGCTCGAACCCCTCTTGGAAGAAGAGGCGTCGCATTGGCGCGATGAGCTTCATTGGGATTATCGCGGCGCGCTCGACCTGATTAAACGTTTTCTGGAAGCGCGCGCTCTTTGCGGCTCGGTCGCATTCGAAAACGGAACCCCCGCAGGCTACTCGTTTTACGTTCTCGAAGAGCAGAAGGGCCTCATCGGCGGGCTCTACGTTTCCAACAAATATCAGCAAGCGACGATCGGGCGCAGGCTATTGGAAGAAATGCTCTTCTCGATGCGCGCGGTGCCGCAACTTTCACGCATCGAAGCGCAGCTGATGCCCTTCGGCGGCCCGGTCGACACGCCGCTCCTCGAACAAGGATTCCATCTCTACACGCGGCAATTCATGTTGCTCGATCTCCGCAAACCGGCGGAGTCAAAGCCCGCGCCATCCAACAGCATGCGGCTGGATCGCTGGAGCGACCGCTTCTTTGAGCCGTGCGCAAAGCTGATTTATCTTTGCTATGCCGATCACATCGACGGCGAAATCAACGACCAATATCGCAGCCGCAGCGGCGCGCTGAAATTTCTGAAGAACATTATTTTACTTCCGGGCTGCGGGCAGTTTGTCCCGAGCGCTTCGTTTGTATTGCGGCAACCGGGCGACGACGAATTGGTCGCCGTTGTGCTGACCAGCGAAGTTTCTCCCGGCGTCGGGCACACCACTCAAATTTGCGTGCTACCGGGCTATCAGGGTCACGGCATCGGGCGAATGCTGATGCAGGCTTCGGCCGACGCGCTGCGCGGAATGCGATTCCGTGAACTCACGCTGACGGTCACAAGCGAAAACCGATCTGCCGTTCGCCTCTACGAAAGTTTGGGATTCAGCACAATTCGAACGTTCACCGCCGGCGTCTGGCCGCGCTGATTTCTTCCCTTCTGCCGTTCTGGTCTGCCGTTTCGTTTCCGAAAACTCCGACTATGGATTCGAGTCGCGAGTGCCCGTGCGCACTGCGACGGGCAGAGACGCCATTTTGTGGTAGAAGAATAACCTTATTCCGCACGACCGATTCGAACCTGCGCGTCTGGAGAAAGCACATGACCAACTCGATTTTCCCCACAAGTCGCGCGGCTCGCCTTCTGGTCATCGCGCTTCTTGCTTTCGCCGCATTCGCAAGCGCCACCTCTGCACAATTCATCCCAACAAACGATCCCGCCAGCTACGGCCCATACAACGCGACATTTCTCGCCGACGGCGAAGGCCTCCACAAATCGCTCCTCCAAACCGATTCCGTGCTCCACGCCGACTCGCCCTGGACTCTTTATTTCTGGATCGAGCCCGACGCCGCAATCCAATCACCGACCCTGCTCGCCGGCATCGGCAGCCCGACCGAGGAATTCCCCCGCTATCTCGCCGCCGGCGATGACGGCCGGCTCATGCTCTGGAATGGCAAAAACAATTCGCTGCAAGGTACAGCCGTGATCACGCCAAAGCAGTGGCACTTCGTCGCAGCCACATTCGACGGCACAACGTTTCGCATTTACAACAAGGGCGTGTTGATCGGAGAAGGAAAACTCGACCTCGGTTCCGTCAGCCCGATGTTGTACATCGCTCCTCCGCAAACGCCGTTCGAAAACGGCGCACACTTCGGCGGGAAGATCGCCTCACTTACGCTGCTGCGCCGCGCGTTCACGCAGGACGAACTTCGCCAACTCATCAAAGAGCCGCCCGACTTTTCGCTCATCGAGTTCGAAGAAGGATCGAAGCCGTGGCCAGTGCAAACGCGCGCGCAGGCGGGCTATCGCGCGCCGCAGGATCCCGGCGTTATGCCGACGAGCAGAGCGCCACTACCAAAAGGCGTCGCGTCAACCACGCTCCCGCGTTCGTCGCAGCAACCCGCGCTGGAAGAATCGAGCGCCAACTATTGGACAGTCGGCGGCGGATGGATGCTCGCCGCCGCGCCCGACGTAAAAGCAGACGCCGCGGAAATTTCGCAGCCCGCCTTCAGCACGAAAACTTGGATGCCCGCGACGGTTCCGGGCACCGTGCTCACGACAATGATCGATCGTGGCGTTTATCCCGATCCCGACTACGGCTTGAACAATCTCGCCATCCCCGAATCGCTCAACAAGCAGGACTACTGGTATCGCACGGAATTCAAAGCGCCGTCGCTCGCTGCCGGCCGGCAATTGACGCTTACCTTCGAAGGTATCAATTACGCCGCCGACGTTTATCTCAACGGACAGGCGCTCGGAAAAGTTAAAGGCGCGTTCATTCGCGGCGTGTTCGATGTGACGAGCGCGATCAAGCCTGACAAAACCAACGTGCTCGCGGTTCGCATCTCCCCGCCGCCTCATCCGGGAATCCCGCAAGAACAATCGATCAAAGGCGGTCCCGGCGAAAACGGCGGCATCATGTGCCTCGACGGCCCGACATTTGTCGCGACCGAAGGCTGGGACTGGATTCCCGCGATTCGCGATCGCGACACTGGCATCTGGCAACCCGTGACCCTGAGTGCGTCCGGCGGCGTGAAAATCGGTGACCCGCAAGTCGTGACGACGCTGCCCTTGCCCGACACGAGCCGCGCCGACATCGAAATTTCCGTGCCGCTGGAAAATTCCACAGCCGCGCCGATTCGCGGAACTCTGACGGCGATATTCGAACAAGTGTCGATCACGAAATCCGTCACCGCCGCGCCCGGCAAAAGCATCGTGAAGTTAGCGCCCGCGGAGTTCGCGCAGCTAAACATTCAAAATCCGCGTCTCTGGTGGCCGAACGGCTACGGCAAGCAGGACCTTTATCATCTGAAGCTCGCGTTCAGCGAAGGCGCGCAAGAATCCGACACAAAGCAAATCCGCTTCGGCATTCGCGAAATCACCTACGAACTCAGCCTGTTCGATTCGACCGGCCATCTGCGCCGTGTGGAATACTCGCCCACCATCGCGCACGAAAAATCCGAGAGCGTAGTCGACGTCTCCCACAACGGCATGCGCGAAATTCCCGCAGCCGATCCATTCCCCGCAAATTTTCCCGAATCATGGCGCGAAGGCTGGCATTCCTGGGTCGCATCACTCACACCTTCCGGCGAATCTTCCGCGTCGATCCACACGCTCGACGACAAGCGCACCGCCCCTTATTTCGTCATTCGCGTGAACGGCGTCCGCATCGCCGCTCGCGGCGGCAACTGGGGCATGGACGATTCGCGCAAACGCGTCAGCCGCGCGCGCCTCGAACCCTATTTCCGTCTCCACAAGGAAGCCAACCTCAACATCATTCGCAATTGGGTCGGCCAGGACACCGAAGAAGTCTTCTTCGATCTCGCCGACGAATACGGCCTGCTGGTCTGGAACGATTTCTGGGCCTCGACGCAAAACTACAACGTCGAACCCGAGGATCCCGCGCTATTCCTCGACAACGCGCGCGACACAATCCTCCGATTCCGCAATCACCCGTCGATCGTGATGTGGTGCGGCCGCAACGAAGGCGTCCCCCAGCCAATTCTCAATCAGGGCCTCGCCGATCTGACCGCGTCTCTCGACGGCACGCGCGACTACTCCCCGAGTTCGAATCAGGTCAACCTGCAAAATTCCGGTCCGTACAAATATCAGCCGCCATCGACGTACTTCACGACGCTCAACCACGGATTCAGCGTCGAAACCGGAACGCAATCGCTCTCGACTCTGGAATCGCTGCGCGCGTCGATTCCGCAGGCCGACCAGTGGCCGATCGACGACGTCTGGGCATATCACGACTGGCACGCCAGCGGAAACGGCGAGATCACTCCATTCATGAACGAGTTGCAAGCAGAATTCGGTGCCGCCACCAGCCTCGACGATTTCGAACGCAAAGCGCAAATGCTCAACTATGTCGAGCATCGCGCGATCTTCGAAGGCATGAACGCGCATCTGTGGGAGCCAAACAGCGGCCGCATGCTCTGGATGACGCAGCCCGCGTGGCCCAGCAACATGTGGCAAATCCTCAGTTCGGACTACGACACGCAGGCCAGTTTTTACGCCGTGAAAAAAGCGAGCGAGCCGGTGCACGTGCAACTCGACCCTTCGAATAACACCGTCGCCGTGATCAACAACACGACGCAGCCTCTGCCCGGCGTTACGGTGACCGCCGCCGCGTACCTGCTCGATGGAAAAACCTCCCTCCAACGCGCAGAAAGCAAAATCGACGCAAGACCCAACTCCGAGACCGACGTAATCAAGCTCGATCTCGCCCCGCATCTCGCCGCGAACGGTGTACTCTTCGTCAAACTCCAACTCCACGCCGCCGACAATTCCCTTCTCTCCGAAAATTTCTACTGGCTCGCCGCCGACAGCCCCGCCTATCGGGCGCTAAATCGCATCCCAACGGCAAGCATCACCGCGACATCGACCTCGACACACACGAACTCCTCCACGCACCTCCGCGTGCATCTGCAAAATTCCGCCGCCGCGCCCGCACTCAACACCAAGCTCACTCTCCTCAACACCGACGGCGCGCGCATCCTGCCCGCCTACTACGCCGATAACTACATCTCGCTCCTACCAGGCGAATCGCGCGACATCGATATCGAATATCCCGACCCCGCCGCCGCACCCGCCACGCGCGCGCAAATCGCCATCCGCGGCTGGAACGTGGCGACGGTCACTATCCCCGTTTCAAAGTGAAACGCTTATGCGCCAAGGGCGCGTTCCGCAATCACGCTCCAAAAGCACTCTCCCTACCACAACCCACCGTTTGCGTTTACGCCTCTCCTCTCACGCGCACTTCGCCACTGAACTTGACGCGTACCAAACCCCGCCAGTACGCTTCTAAAACGCATGCGCGCGTCTTCCAGGAAACTCCTTCTCGTCGTCGTTGGCTTAGCCGTCCTCGCATTTGTCATTTACAGGTCGAGCGGATTCATCAATCTGGCGGGATTCAGCGGCGCCAAACTCTGGAGCGTCGCCCGCAACGCCAATCCTTACTATCTCCTGCTCTCTCTCGTCGGAATCTACGCCTGCTACGGCCTGCGTGCGGCGCGTTGGCAAGTCTTTCAGACCAACCTCGGCCCATCGAATTTCTGGACGATCTATCGCCTGACTCTCGCAGGCTTCGCATCCATCTTCCTGCTGGGCCGCGCCGGCGAACCGATCCGCCCACTGTTGCTAGCGCGCAAGGAACGCCTGCCCGTCGCCGACATGTTCGGCCTGTATTTTCTCGAGCGCCTCTTCGACACCGCCTCCACCGCGGTAATCGCCGGCCTCGGCCTCATCCTCTTCGAATCACACACCCACACAATTTCGGGCGACGCCGGCGCATCGACCTCAAAACTCGAAGCCGCCGCCAGAACCACTGGCTCCCTCCTCTTCATCGGCGTCATCGGCGCCATCGTTTTTCTCGTTTACCTCCGCCTTCACGGCACCGCGATGCTCGAGCGACGCACGCAGCGCTGGCGCGACGCCGGCGGCTGGCGCTCCAAAGTCGGCGGCATCCTGATGGGATTCGCGCGCGGAGTGCAAACCATTCGAACGTGGCGCGAACTCGTGCTCGCAGTGCTATATTCAGCGCTCCACTGGGTCGGCGTCGCTCTGCTCTACGTCTGGATTTCGCACAGCCTCGGCGGCAGGCTCGCCGCGATCGGTTTTGGCGACGCGCTCCTGATTCTCGCGTTCACGCTCGTCGGCTCGGCGGTGCAGTTGCCCGGCGTCGGTGGCGGCTCGCAGGTGGCGTGCTTCCTTGCTTACACCGCCATCTTTGGAGTAGAAAATGAGCCCGCGGCCGCCGCAGCAATCTTGATCTGGGTGATTACGTTTGCCGGAGTGGCCCTGGTCGGTGTGCCGCTGCTCATTCACGAAGGAATGTCACTCGGCGAATTGCGGCGACTGGCCGAAGGCGAAAAAGAGCGCGAAGAACAGCAACTGGAAAGCGGTAACGCCTAAAGTGCGGCGAGGAGAACCAGCCGAGTGAAGTGTCCTTTCTGTGCCAATGTCGATGACAAGGTAATCGATTCTCGCGAAGGTCGCACCGGCGACACCATTCGCCGCCGCCGCGAGTGCCTGAAGTGCGGTCGCCGCTTCACCACCTACGAGCGCATCGACGAAATTCCCTACATGGTCATCAAAAAAGATGGCCGCCGCGAGCGCTTCGAACGCCAGAAAATCTTGCAAGGATTGCTGAAGGCCTGCGAAAAGCGTCCGGTGCCGACGCCGAAGCTCGAAGCAATCGTCGATGACATCGAAGGCGTGGTGCACGACGCAACCGAGCGCGAGCTCACCACCACCGAAGTCGGCGAAATGATCATGAGCAAGCTCAAAAAGCTCGATAAAGTCGCCTACGTGCGCTTCGCTTCCGTTTACATGGACTTCAAGGACGTGCAGGAGTTCATGTCGGAACTGAAGAATCTGCTCAAAGATCGCGCGAAAAAATAAAGATTTGAAATCGCGCGCGACGAAACAGGGACCAGCCGCGCGAATCCGAGGCCAATCATGCGAAAAATGAAACTAGCTGCTTTGCTTTTGGTAGGCGGAGTTGTGATTGCTTCTCAGTTCGTCGGTCACGGCGCCCCGAGTCTCGCCGCGAAAGAGCGTGCCGCAGCCGCAACGACGCCCGCTCCCGATCCCCAGATGATTCGCGCCCACGTGAAATTCCTAGCCAGCGACCTGCTCGAAGGTCGCGGCACCGGCCAGCGCGGCGGCGACCTCGCTGCCGAATACATCGGCGCGCAATTCGAATCCTACGGCCTCAAACCTGCCGGCGACGCCGGCACATTTTTCCAGAATGTGCCGATGGTCACGATGAAGACGCTGCCCGAAACCAAATTCAGCCTCGTTCACAAAGGCGGCGAAGGCGGCGGCGCCGTCAGTCTGAAACTCCTCGACGATTTCACTGTCAACAACGAGACCCAGACCGAAGTCGCCGATGTCGACGCACCTATCGTCTTCGTCGGATTCGGAATCAAAGCGCCCGAATACAACTGGGACGATTACAAAGGCGTCGACATGCACGGCAAAGTCGCGCTGCTTTTCGTCAACGAGCCAACGTCCGACGATCCGAAATTTTTCAAAGGCAAAGCGCTCACTTATTACGGCCGCTGGATTTACAAGTTTGAAGAAACCGCGCGCCAGGGCGCCGTCGCCACGCTGATCATTCATCGCACTGATCTCGCCAGCTACGGCTGGCAAGTCATCCACAATTCGCTCGGCACCGAAAAATCTTTCCTGAAACTCGACGGCCACACGCCAAAATTAAAAGCCGCTTCCTGGATTCAACTCGACGTCGCGACAACGATCGCCAAGATGTCGGGCCTCGACATCGACAAACTCTACGCCCAAGCGCAATCGCGCGACTTCAAGCCCATCGAGTTACCGGTGAATCTGAAAGCCCACGTCGTCAGCGAAATCCATCCGTTCATGGGCAAAAACGTCGTCGCCAAGCTTCCCGGCGCCGACGCAAAACGCAGCGACGAAGCCGTCCTCTACACCGCGCACTACGATCATCTCGGCATCCACCCCGACGCCGCGGGCGACAACATCTACAACGGCGCCGTCGACAACGCGACCGGCTGCGGCATCCTCCTCGAACTCGCCCGCGTCTGGTCGATGGCGAAGCCCGTGCCTCCGCGCTCGATTTTGTTCGCCGCCGTGACCGGCGAAGAGCAAGGCCTGCTCGGCTCCGAATTTCTCGGCAGGCATCTGCCCGTGCCCGCAAGCAAAATCACGCTCGATCTCAACTACGACGCGCTCCCGCCCATCGGCGATCCCGAAGAAGTCGAAATCAGCGGCGCCGAACGCACCACCTTCTACCCCGAGGTGGAAAAAATCGCGAAGTCACTCGGTCTCGGCATTCGCCCCGATGCCCATCCCGAAGCCGGCCACTATTACCGCTCCGATCATTTCAGCCTCGCGCGTGTCGGCGTTCCATCGTTCTCCATCGACGAAGGATTGAAATTCAAAGGCCACGACGACGCCTGGGGAGAAGCCCAATCCAAAGACTACGTCGATCACCACTACCATCAGCCCAGCGACGAATACCGCGGCGATTGGGATTTCAGTGGCCTGGCGAAAATGACCCAGTTCGGCGTCCTACTCGGCCAAAAAGCCGCCTCAGCACCCAACCTACAAGGCTGGCAGCCCGGCGACGAATTCGAAGCCGCCCGAAAGAAAAATTAATTGGCGTTGGAAGTTCTTCGCCAGAAGTAGAAGAACGGGACGCCCGCGAGAATCACCAGCAGTCCGAGCGTCGAGCGCACTGGGCGCACCATCCACAGATTCGCCGTCAGAGCAATCGCAGCAACCAGGAAGATGACCGGCGTCACCGGATAGCCCCACGCGCGATACGGGCGATTCAGGCTCGGCTGCTTTAAGCGAAGGCGCAGCATCGCGATAGCGTTGAGCGCGAAGAAAATCCAGACCGCGAAGACGAACAGCGAATAAAGCTCTTCGTAAGTCCCCGTGAGCGCGAGCAAGGCGCCAACAGCTCCGAGAAAAATAAGCGAACCGCTCGGCGTTCGGAATTTTGGGTTCACGCGGCCGGCAAACGAGAAGAAGACGCCATCGCGAGCCATGGCGAACGGTATGCGCGCTCCGGTGAGAATCACGACGTGCAGCGCGCCGAACGCCGAAATCGCCATCGCCACCGTGAGCCACACCGCGCCTTGCGACCCTGCAAGCACTTGCACCACGTCGGACGCAACGTGCTGCGACCCCGCCACCGCAGTAAATGACAGCACGCGAAAATAGACGACGTTCGCAAGCAGATAGAGGCTGCCTACCGTCAGCAATCCAAGAATAATTGCCCGCGGGATGTTTCTACCCGGCTCGACAATTTCTTCGCCAAGATCGCCGAGATCGTTGAACCCGTTCAATGCCCACATCGCCGGAACCATCGCCGTCAGAATCGCGACGATCGTTCCCAAGCCGAACGGCGCGGCGACCGCCGCAGCCTGCGCGGCCGGATGCTTGCCGAGAAAAAATCCGCCGAGAATGATCAAAACGATCGCGCTCACTTTGAGCGACGTAAGCAGGATCTGCACGCCGCCGCCGAATCGCACGCTCAAATAGTTGACGGCCGTAACCGCGACGACGACGAGCGCAGCCAGCGGTTGCGCGAGCGTGAATACAAATTCATAGCTACCGATATGCGTCGTGAAAAGCGGTGTCGCCACCGCCGGGAAAATAAACCCGGCAAAGCGCAGAAACCCCGCAGCAAGCGTCGCGATTCCCACCGGCCGTTCGAGAAACGAACTCATCCAACCGAAAAGAAATCCCCAGAGCGGGCCCAGGCCTTCATTGAGGTAAACGTAACTGCCGCCGGCCTTTGGAAACGCGGCGCCAAGCTCGGCGTAACAAAAAGCTCCGAACAATACGACGAGCCCCGCGACGATCCACGCCGCGAAAACGAGGCGCACCGACCCAACGGCGCGCGCCATATCGCTGCTGACGAGAAACACGCCAGTGCCGATCGTGTCGCCGATCACGATGGCCGCTGCCGAGCGCAGGTTCAGTCCGCGAACAAGCCCGCCGTCGTGGTGCGCCGCTGGCCCGCCTGAAGAATCCGATTTCGGAGAGGTCATGGAGGGCTGCGAGCCTACTATCGCGCGCAAAACGGGTCAATGTGAGTCGCTACCCGCGCGATTCGTCGGGCGCCTGCCTCGCCATTCTGCCGCCTTTGGCGAACGCCCATTTCTCGGTATGATCAAGCCATGAGCCACAAAATGATGGTCAGCGAATACGCGCTCGACTCGGCCTATGTCGTGAAAAACTTCGACGACATCCTCACTCCCGCCCTGCTCGTCTACCCCGACATCATCGAGTCCAACATCGATCGCACGCTACATCTGCTCGAAGGCAACGCCGACCGCTGGCGCGCGCACATTAAAACCGCCAAGCTCGCCTTCACGTTGAAAATGTTGATCGCCCGCGGCATCCGCAATTTCAAATGCGCCACCACGCTCGAACTGCTGACCGCCTGTGAATGCGGCGCCGCCGACATCCTGCTTGCCTATCCGACCGTCGGCGCCAACGCCCGCCGCGTCCGCGAAATCGCCGACCAATTCCCCGACACAAAAATTTCGGTGCTCGCCGAAAACGAAGATCAAATTCTTCAGTGGCGCGGCAGCCGCCTCGGCATCTTCATCGACATCAACTCCGGCATGAATCGCACCGGAATCGAAGAAAACCGTGGCGCCGACATCCAAACGCTCGCCGATACGGTCACAAAATCCGGCCTCGCATTTCGCGGCCTGCACTACTACGACGGCCACCACGGCGCTTTGCCGGAGCCAGACCGCCTCATCGCCGCCCATTTCGGCTACGACCGCCTGATGGCAATCATTTCGATCGTCGAAAGCGCCGGACTGAAAGTGGCCGAAGTCATCACCGCAGGAACGCCCACCTTTCCCGCATCGCTCGCCTATCCCGGATTTCGCGACGCCAGCTTCGTGCATCGCATCTCCCCCGGCACCATCGTCTACTGCGACGCAACGACGTTCGCGCAGTTGCCCGCCGCATACGGCTACAAACCCGCCGTACTCGTCGCGGCTCGCGTCGTCAGCCATCCGCGTCCCACTATCGTCACCTGCGACGGCGGACACAAAGCCGTTTCCGCCGATACCGGCGTTCCCACCTGCGTCGCTCTCGGCCACGCCGAACTAACTGGAATCGGTCCCAGCGAAGAACATCTGCCTTTTACTGTGAAGGAAGGCGCGGAGCCGCCGCCCGTCGGCGAAGTCCTCTATCTTTTGCCTCGCCACATCTGCCCGACGGTGAACCTCTTCAACGATGCATTGATCATCCGCGGCGGCGCCATCGAATCCGTCGAAAGCGTGACCGCGCGCGGCCGCGAAATTCCCACCGCGTTGCACAGCGGAAGCAGCGAATTGACTCAAACAGCCACTCGATAAATCAAATCGCGCGAATGTTCCCGCGATCCAAGCCGTGAGGTTGTACCTGAAGCTGTAGCCGCAGCCGTTCCAGACCGCGAGCACTCGCAAAAAGTCAGCGCTTCTTCATCTTCTTGCCCGACGACTTCGCCGACGATTTCGCTGGCGACTTCTTCGCAGTCGTTTTCTTCCCCGACTTCGGCGCGTACGCCACGCAATCCAGCTCAATCAACATCTTCGGATCCGCAAAGCCGCTCTCCACCGTCGTCCTGACCGGATACGGCTTCTGAAAAATGGTCGCATACGTCGTGTTGTACCGCGAAAACAACGTGATGTCGCTGAGATGCGCCGTAACTTTCACGACGTCGGCCAACGAAGCGCCGTCCGCCTTAAGGATCGACTCCATATTCCGAATCGTCAGCTCAGTCTGTTTCTCGATCGCGTCACTCGTAATCGTGTTGCTCACCGGATCGACCGGCCCCGTCCCAGTCACAAAAACAAAATCCCCCGCTCGCCATCCTTGCGAATAAGCGCCCTGCGGCGGTGCGCCACTCTTGCTGGTAATCACGTATTTAGCCAAGTCGGTCTCCCTCAAACTAGAGTCAGCGAATATCTATACCACGCCTCGCATCGACCAAGACCCACTCATCAGCCGAGTAACACCAGCCATTCTGGCCTGCGCCGCGGAACATCTTCCGCGACGCCTTCGTACTTCCCTTTGCCCATGCAACCGCGCCTGTGGAATTCCGACAAGACCATTTCTCATTCCCATCGTCTTGTCTAATGGCGCGCTCGGTTTCTGTCTATTGGTGGTGCCAGCGGCGGCCCCGACACTACACCCCGGGGTCGCTGCCATTATTTCGGCGGAGGTCTTCATGAATCTGATGAATACGGGACGCACTATCCTTCGCGACTTGAATTTCGCGCTGCGAACTCTCCGTCGCACTCCCGGCTTCACCCTCGTCGCAGTCCTGACGCTCGCCCTGGGCATCGGCGCGAACACCGCCATCTTCACGCTCCTCAACCAGGTCCTGCTCCGCCTCCTCCCCGTCAAAGATCCGCACAGCCTCGTGATGCTGACCATGCGCGGCAAGCACTACGGCAGCAACTGGGGCTCGAACGCAATCTCCTACCCGATGTACAAAGATTTCCAGGCCCACAACGAAGTGTTTTCCGGAATGACGTCGCGCTTCCCCATCTACGCCAGCGTCACCATCGGCAACTCCTCCGAGCGCGTCAAAGCCGAGTTGGTATCCGGCACGTATTTCGACGTTCTCGGCGTCACCACCGCGCTCGGCCGCCCCTTCACGCCCGACGACGACAAAACGCCGCACGGCCATCCTCTCGTGGTCCTTAGCTACAACTATTGGCGCGAACGTTTCGCCGCCAAGCCCGACGTCATCGGCAGCACCATCCTCGTTAACAATCAGAAGATGACCGTCGTCGGTGTCTCCCAGGCAGGATTCGACGGCGTCGAACTCAGCGATCCACCATCAATCTTCGTCCCGATGATGATGCAGGTCGAAATGTTGCCAGGAAACAAAGACATGCTCACCAATCGCCGCAACCGATGGGTCAATGTCTTTGGACGGCTCAAGCCCGGCGTGACCGCCGAGAAAGCCAAAGCGTCGCTGCAGCCCTACATGCACTCGATGCTCGAAATGGAAGTGAAAGAAGAAGCCTTTCGCAACGCCTCGCCCTACGACCGCGAGCAATTCCTGAAATGCTGGATGGATGTGCTGCCCGGCTCACAAGGACGCCAAAACGTGCAGCGCGGATTGTCAACGCCGCTCTGGGTGCTGATGGCGACCACCGGCATGGTCCTGCTCATCGCGTGCGCAAACATCGCGAATCTGCTTCTCGCGCGAGCCACACGCCGCCAGAAAGAAATGGCCATCCGCCTCGCCATCGGCGCAACCCGCGGCCGAATCATTTCGCAATTGCTGATCGAAATGCTCGTGCTGGCGCTGACCGGCGGCACGCTCGGCTTGATCTTGGCATTCTGGGCCGACAAGGCCCTGATGTCGGTCTACTTACCCGCCGACTCCGCCCGCCTCAACATAACGACCACACCCGACTTAAAAGTATTGCTCTTCACTTTCGGTGTTTCCGCGCTGACCGCGCTCGCCTTCGGCCTCGTCCCTGCTCTCCAAACCACGAAACCAAATGTCGGCACCGTGTTGAAAGACGAAGCCAGCGCCGTCGTCGGCAGCGGCAACAAAGGCCTGCGCAGATCGCTCGTCGTCGTCCAAGTCGCGCTCTCACTATTACTGCTCATCGGCGCCGGACTCTTCCTCCGCAGCCTCGAAAATCTCAGCAAGCTCGGCCCGGGATTCAATGCCGCCCGCCTCATCGGTTTCGAAGTCGATCCCACATTGGCCGGCTACAACCCCGAACGTTCCAAGCTCACCTATCGCGAATTGACCGAAAGCCTGAAATCCCTTCCCGGCGTCGAATCCGTCGGCCTCGCCAGCATGCGCATCCTCGAAAACGACGAATGGGACAGCAGCATGACCGTCGAAGGCTACAGCCCCGACAAGCCCGACGATCGTGCCGAGCCCTACATGAATTCGATCAGCCCCAATTATTTTGCGACGCTCGGCGTGCCGATCGTTTCCGGCCGCGACTTCACCACCGCCGACAGCCGCGAAGTGAAACATGGCGAAGAGGCCGACAATTTTGCGCCGACCACCGTGATGATCAATGAAACCTTCGCGCGCAAATTTTTTGCCGGACGCGATCCCATCGGCCGCCATCTCGGTTTCGGCTCCGATCCCGGCACGAAGATCGACATGGAAATTATCGGCGTCGTCAAAGACATCAAATACACGAATCTGCGCGACGAAATCCCGGCGCAAGCATACGTCCCGTATCTTGCATCGCGCTTCGTCGGCGGCATGACCGTCTACGTGCGAACGACCGCCGATCCAAAAGTGTTGATGAATTCGATCCGCGAAAAAGTGCGCGACCTCGACGCCAACATGCCAATCTTCGACATGCGCACCACCGATGAGCAGCTCGAGAATTCACTCTCCGCCGAGCGCATGATCGCCAGCCTCTCGAGCGTCTTCGGTTTGCTCGCCACAATTCTGGCGGCCGTGGGCCTCTATGGATTGATGGCGTACAACGTCGTACAGCGCACGCGCGAAATCGGCATTCGTATGGCTCTCGGCGCCGCGCAAGGCGACGTCGTCTGGATGGTGATGCGCGATGTTTTGATCTTAGTCGGCGTCGGCATCGGAGTCGGCGTCCCCGCCGCGCTCGCGCTTACCAGCGTCGTGCGCAGCCAACTCTACGGCCTCACCGGCCACGATCCAATCACGCTAGTCCTCGCCACGGTCGGCCTGGCCGTAGTCGCGCTCCTCGCCGGCTACATCCCCGCAATCCGCGCCAGCCGCCTCGATCCCATGCGCGCCCTCCGCTACGAATAATCACCGCGTGTCTCGCGCCGACCGCAGCAAAATCGTGTAGGGGCGCAGCACTGCTGCGCCCCAGCTTGCCCGGGCGAAATGAACCCACCTCAAAACCTCTTTTCGCCTTTGACGTTTTTCGCCCTTTGCCATCCTCAACAACTCCAATTGTTCCGCCCTCTCCTCCGATGTAAACTAACTCGGTTCGTACCTCATCGCCCACGCTCGAAAGGAGTCTCACCATGCTCACTCCTCGATCCATCTTCCCTGCACTTCTGAAAGTTGCCGCAGCCGTAGCGCTCAGCGCCGTCGCACTCTGCGCCGCCGTCCCCCGCGGCTGGTATCTCGCCGGCTCAAAGCCACAGGACTATCAAACAGGTGTCAACGACGCACAATACAACGGCCACCGTGTCGCATATCTCCAGTCACTAACAGCCGCGCCAAACGTTTTCGGTACGCTGATGCAAGACTTCCGCGCGGATGATTACGCCGGCAAACGAGTTCGCTTCAGCGCCATGCTGAAGGCAGAGAGCGTCGCAGATTGGGCCGGCCTCTGGATGCGTATCGACAAAAACATGGGCTCATCGGCTCCAAAGATGCTCGTGTTGGACAACATGCACGATCGCCCGGTGAAGGGCACCGAAGATTGGAAGATGTGCCAAGTCGTGCTCGACGTACCGAAAGATGCGACCGGTATCTACTTTGGCCTTACGCTCAACGGCTCCGGCAACGTGATGATGAGCGAAGCAAAGATTGAAACCGTAGGCCTCGACATTCAACCCACCGCCAAGCCGGCCCCCGAACAACCACGTCCCGCGGCCCCGACAAACCTGGATTTCGCACCGTAACCCATCGCGAATCGAAACTTTGCCTGTATCATCGCCCTCATGCCCGTCGTCATCTGCATGCTCCGCGGCGTCAACGTCGGCGCGCACAACCGCGTCAAAATGGACGACCTCAAAAAACTCTTCACATCGCTGAAACTCCGCGACCCGCAAACCTACGTGCAAAGCGGCAACGTCATCTTCAAGACCGACGAGCGCAATCTCGACAAACTCCGCAAAAATCTCGAAACCGCAATCCACAAAAAGTTCGGCTTCCAGACCGACGCCATCCTCCGCTCCACCAAAGATTTCCGCGAAGTCATCGCCGCCAATCCCTTCGCCAAACGCAAAGACATCCACCCCGGCAAACTTCTCGTCACATTTTTCTCAGGTGATCCCGGCGAAGACGCGCGCGAACAAGTCCGCGCCATAAAGTGCGATCCCGAAGAACTCTTCATCGAAGGCCGCGAAGCCTACATCTACTTCCCCAACGGCGCCGGCCGCTCCAAGCTCAACTGGGCCCTCATTCCCAAAACCCTAAAAGTCCAAGGCACCGCCCGCAACTGGAACAGCGTCACCAAAATGCTCGAAATCGCCGAAAAGCTCGAGTCGCCAAAATAAGCACCCACACAGTCTCGCTATCTGAATTCCTTGCCTACGGGTTTTCCCCAATTAGTCTCCGCGTGCCGATTCGACTTGGTCATTCCTTTAATGAGTCCCTTCACCGTCGGCCGCTTTCTCGTCACCCGAACGATCTCAATCGTGAACTCAATCTTGTCGCCCGCGCGGAGCCTTTTGGCTTTTGCAGTGTTTCTAGGTATTTCCAACGTCAACCGGCTCCCTTGCTTGAATACTCGTGAAACCATCATGCCCCTCCCCCACTTCGCTTGCCTTTCGCTCCGCCAGTGGTAAGATGCCGCCAACCGTGGCCACCATCCATCCCAGCTCCGCGCAAGTGATAGACCTTCAACCCTTTGGAAGCAAATGCTTTCCCAGGGAACTTTTGGACGGCAAATTGCGTTCCATAGTGTGCAGGCCGAGACGTACCAGGATTCGAGGCTGATGAGAGTTGGAGCAGGATGCCCAACTGGTCCAGCAATGCCTCCAGGGAGACGGTTCAGCCTGGGAGGAGCTTGTACGTCGACACTCGCGCCGCATCTTCAATATCTGTTACCGGTTCACTGGCAACAGCGGCGAAGCCGAGGATCTCTCGCAGGATGTTTTCCTGCGCGTCTATCGCACCTTGGCCAGCTATCGCTCGGCGCACGGAGGTTTCGCAACTTGGGTAACCAGCGTCACGCGCAACCTCTTGATCGATCACTACCGGCGCACCAAGCGCGACCGGATGACCGATTCTCTCGACGATGCCATGCCGGTGGTCGAGAACAAGGAGTCCGCGGGACGCAGGCCCGACCAGCAGCTTTTGCTCAACGAGCTCAGCTCGCAGGTCCAGACCGCCCTGACCAAGCTGTCGCCCGAATTACGCGAAGCGGTCATTTTGCGAGACTTGCAGCAGCTGGAATACATCGAGATACAACGAGTTTTATCCGTGCCCGAAGGAACGGTAAAATCGAGGATTAACCGGGGCCGCATCGAACTAGCCAGGATTTTGCAGCAGATGGGCGTCAGGCCATCTTAAGCAATGAAAAAGTCGTAGAAGTAAGTAGCAGGAACGAAGCGCAGTAGAAGTCGGAAGTAGAAGCAGAGAGCGAGAGCAGCACCGACGAAAATGATCTGGACTTGCGAACAAATCGAAACGCGGCTCAGCGATTACCTCGACGACGCTATGTCGAGGAACGACCGCGTATCTTTCGACGCCCACGTTGCCGGCTGCGAACGTTGCGCGCCGCTCGTCGCTCATTTGTCCAAGTTGCTCACGAGCATGCACGTGATGGAGCAGATCGAACCGCCTCCGCGCCTGATCTACGCAATCCTCGACAAGACGCTCGGCAAGCGCGAAACCGTTTCCGGTTGGCGCGCTATCTTCGGCTGGTTCGAGGGCATCACCACCATGCGCCTCGCCTACGGCGCGCTTTCCGTCGCCGGCACGGTCGCGATTTTGCTCAGCGCGGTTGGCTTCAACTTCGCCAAGCCGAAGCTCGCCGATCTGCGCCCCACAAGCATCTATCGCAAAGCCGATAGCCAAGCTCACTTGATGTATGCGAAGGGTACGAAATTCGTGAACGACCTTCGCGTCGTGAATGAAATTCAGTCGCGCTTGCGCCAGGACAGCGACATGCCGACGAGCCAGGAAGGCGTCGTTCCGTCTCGCGAAAAGCAGCCCGGCCAGACCGACGGCACCAAGCCCGCCACTCCGCGCCAGCAGAATCGCGCCGACGATCTGACGCACAACATCGAAATTCTCGCCGACGAATTGCCCATTTGGGCCGGCCGCCTGAGCGTCCCCACTTTTCTAAATAGTATGGTCGCGAGGAGGCTGCCATGAAGTGCGCCGTCCATACTGAGGCGGATGCCACAGGTTTTTGTCGGAATTGCGGCAAGCCGATGTGCCCGGTTTGCGTGCGCCCCGTCCGCGACGTTCTCTACTGCGAAGATTGCCTCGCCGGTGTGATGGGTCTTCCGCCCAACGCGGCCCAAGATCCGGTGAATGCGCAGCCATCCGCCTCCGCAAGTTATTATTCCGATCCAGCAACTGGTGCGTTGCCACCTGCTCCGCTGCCAGTAGCGCAAGTCGGCGTAGGCCCGAATCCCGCGCTCGCATTTTTCCTGGGATTTCTCCCCGGCCTCGGCGCTTTTTACAATGAGCAGTTTGGCAAAGGCATCATCCATCTCGCGATTTTTCTTTTCCTGTTCATCCTCGGCGTCGATGGCGCCGTCAACGGTGGCGCCGAAGCCGCGCTCTGGCTCTGCATCGCCGGCCTCTGGGTTTACATGCCGATCGATGCCTACCGCACCGCGAAGGCCAAGCAAGCCGGCATGGTTCTCAGCGACCCGCTCGAAAATTTCAGCAAGGGCAAACCGATCGGTCCTGCGCTGATCATCTTCATCGGCGTGATGCTGCTGCTCCACAATTTCGATTGGTTCCCGTGGTGGCGCATCCAGCAATTCTGGCCGCTGATTCTGATCGCCGTCGGAGTCTTCATGTTCCGCAACCGCCTGGGCGGCAGCGGACGGCAGTAGTCAGGCAACGCAACAAAAGTAGCCTTCGCTGCGTAAGAAGGTTGTCAGGATGGAATTGGTCTTCGAAGTTTTGAGCTTCCTGGTGGAAGAAGCTTTTTGGTCCGGCTGTTCGTCCGCGATCAAGAGCCAGCCGCAAGATGCAGCGGCGTTAGCCGCGGAAATAAGATTTTCGTCAGTGCGAAGCAGTGAGGAGTACAGATGAGCGATCAAATCCGATGCCGTTGCCCGCGATGCACCATCCGCGCCTTGGTCGGACCAGCCGTGATCGTCACCGTCGGCGTCCTGTTTCTCCTGCAGCAAATGCGCGGCGGCTACTTTGAATTCAATAACACGTACCCCGTGATTCTTGTTGTCATCGGCGCGATTCTTCTCGCCTCGGCCCTCGCGCCGATGGACGGCCACATCAACACCAACGCTCCCCAAGTTCCACCCGCGCCTCCAGCAACACCCGGCGCGACGCCAGGCCCGACGCAAACCACGTATCAAAATCCCTACCCCGGGCAGGGACAGTAAACGCCCATGGCTAACGGTCGCCCTCGCGGAAGCAGCGTATTCAGCGGCCTGATTCTCATCATCATCGGCGTCCTGCTGCTGCTCCACAACTATCGCGGCTTCGAACTCGGCCAGATCTTCGTGCATTGGTGGCCGCTCATCCTGATCGTCTGGGGCGCGCTCAAACTTTACGAACGTACCGTCTCTCGCTCGGCAGGTGGTGATCCCGGCAGCTCTCGTATCACTCCCGGCGAAGTCTTCCTCGTCCTCGGATTGCTCGCCCTCGTTGGCGTCGTCGCCGGCGTCGAGGGGGTGAAAGAGCACTTCCCCGATTGGGTAAGCGGCGACACCACCGCCATCGATCTCGACATCGCACCGAAAGCCGTTCCCGCAAATGCGCGCGTGACTGTTAAAGGCACGCGCGGAGACATCAGCGTGCGCTCTGGCACCGAAGCGGAAATCCGTGTCAACGGTAAGAAAAATGTCCGTACTTGGAATCAGCGCGAGGCCGATCGCATCGCCGACGGATCGGGCGTTGAAATCGTCAAGAACGGCGACGGTTGGGATGTGCAACCCACCGGCGGCGATAACCGCGTCAGCCTCGACATGGACGTCGTCGTACCGGCCAAATCCGCGGTCACCGTTCGCAACGACAAGGGCGACATTTCCGTCGCCGACATGGGCTCATCGCTCGCCATCAACTCCGGTACCGGCGACATCGACGTCCGCAACACCAACGGTGACGTCAACCTCGATATGAAGCGCGGCGATGCAAAAATCACCAGCACGAAGGGCGACGTAAGAGTCGCAGGCAACGGTGGCAGCGTCGACGTCTCCGACACGACGGGAAATTTCACCATCAATGGTGAATTTGTCGGGTCGATCCGCGCGGAAAAAATCGCGAAAGGCGTCCGCTTCGTATCTCGCCGCACCGATCTCACGCTCTCCCAGCTGACCGGTCACATGGAAGCCGGCTCGGGAAACATGGAAATCGTCGACGCGCCTGGAAATCTAATCCTGCGTACTCACGAAGAGGAAATCACCGTTGAGAATCCCGGCGCCAAAGTAAAAATCGATAATCGCAACGGCAACATCGAAATCCGCTTCTCCTCGCCGCCGAAAGACGACATCGACATCACCAACGCCTCCGCAGGCATTTCGATCTCGATGCCCGAGAATTCAAACTTCCAGATCGTAGCCGACTGCCATTCCGGCGACATCGACTCCGAATTCGAGTCCGACTCGCTAAAGAAAACCACCACCGAGTCCGGCGACTCCCACCTCGAAGGCAAATACGGCAACGGCCGCGGCCCCAAAATCACCCTGCACACCACCTACGGCTCCATCTCCATCCACAAGAATTAGCTCAACAATTCAAGTGCGGCGCGATAGCTCGGCTGCTGATCTTCTTTCGCGATTTCACCTAGATGCAAAATACGCCAGCGTCCGTAGGGCACGGCACGGCCGTGCCCGTCTTCGTTCACCAGATGCAATGCCCGTCGACTTCGCCTCAACACAGCGCGGGTCGCGCCGTGTGGCGCGAATAAAAACGCGAGTGTCATTCCGACCGGAGTGAGCCGACGCCTTTTCTTCGCGTTCGCGTCCTCGCGAACGCGTCGGCTCACGCAGTGGAGGAACCTTGGCTTGATCACCGCTTCATCGCCCATCGCTGAGATCAACCGCCCAACCCCCCTCACTCCCCAAACCTCCGCACGCACCCCGCAATCGGCAACCCCACAATCACCATATGCACCCCCAGTCCCAACAAAATATCCTTCAACTCAAACGGCCCCCGCACATGCAACGCCGACAACGGCAACACGATGTAACTCATCGTCAGTTCCACGGTCATCCCGAAAAACAACCCGCACACCACCCAATGCTCCGTCATAAACCGCAGCCGCCGGCTAACCCCATAAAAAATCCCCGCCGCCGAACACGCAATGAAGTAGTGCAGCACCACACCCAACAAATACGTCCCCGCGCCCCCATCGCGAATCACCGACGGCCCCAGCAGCCCCGCCGCAATCACCTTCGGAATGTGCCACCCAAACAAAATGCAAGCCTGGAGCAGATCCAAAGTCCCGGCGACAACCCCCGCAATCCCAATCGCCGCCGCCGCGCTTCCCTTTCCCGTCACCCCATTCGAATAACTCATCCCCATCGCCTCACTTTCGTCACCACCTGTAGCCGCGGTCGCATCCCAGACCGCGGGCCTTTCCGCTCGCAACCACCCAACCACGCGTTCGACCTCCAACCGCTCCGTAAGGGCACGGCATTGCCGTGCCCCTCTTGGTCGCACCAACGAACCTATCCGCAACGCAAACGCGAAGTCCTGACCCACCCCTGAATTCGTCTGAATTGTTCTGAAATCAAATGGAATAAGCCATCAGGTGACGGCATTTCGGCAAAACGGCAGGTATAATCGCCCGCGCCGATCCTTACGTCTTAGAAACGACAGTCATTGGCCCTCGTTAAGTAAGCTACCCATGGAACGCCAACCCACAACGAAACTTCTCATCGGCGACTGGCTCGTCGATCCCGCATCAAACGAAATCTCGCGCACTGGCCAAACCGCGCGCCTCGAAGTCCGCGCCATGCGCCTCCTGCTGTGTTTGGCCGACCACGCCGGCGAAGTCGTCAGCATCGAAGACTTGCTAAACCACGCATGGTCCGGCGTGATCGTCAGTTCGGACTCCGTCTACCAGGCAGTGACCTCGCTCCGCCGCCAGCTGGGCGACGACGCCAAGCAGCCGACCTACATCGAGACCGTCCCCCGGCTCGGCTATCGCATGGTGGCGAAAGTTCGCCCGCTAACCGAAGCGACCGACGCGCCCGGCGCTTCGCAATCAAGCACTCACGTCGAACGAGCGCGCTCTCCAGTCGACGCCGCCGCGCCAGCCGCCAGCCGTGCTCGCGCCGGCCTCGCGGTCGCCATCGCCGCCGCTGTTTGCATCGGCTTGGTCGCCATTTCGCTGTTGCACGCCGGCAACGGCTCCGTCGCCGCTTCGCCGCAGAACGTCGCCACGCAGCAGCCCGAAAAATCCATAGCGGTCGTCCCGTTCCTCGATCTCACCGAAGGCATGGTCGAAGAAACCTTCGCCGACGGCATGACCGAAGAGCTGATCGACAAGCTCAGCAAAGTGCACGAGCTGATGGTGCCGTCCGCGACCGCCTCGTTCTATTACAAAGGCAGAAAAATCCCCGTCGCCGATCTCGCAAAAAGTTTAGGAGTGATTTACCTGCTGGATGGAAGCGTACGCAAATCAGGTTCGAGAGTGCGCGTCGCCGCTCGCCTGATTCGCGCCGACAACGGCTACGTGATGTGGACCGAAACCTACGACCGCGCTTTCGACGACATCCTCATGGTCCAAGACGACATCGCCAACAAAGTCACCGCCGCACTAGAAAAACAAAATCTTTAACCCTTTTCGTAGGGGCGGGGCTTGCTCCGCCCGGCCGTCGCGTCTTGGCGCATGCTTCACAACGACACTACCGCTCCGCTGTGCGGTCCAAGTCTTCGTAAAACGTCGGATACGAAACGCCGGCACAATCCGCGTCGCGAATAATTGTGTCGCCTTCGGCACCCAGCGCCGCCACCGCAAATGCCATCGCAATGCGGTGATCTCCGTGCGGCTCGATCTCCGCACCGTGCAATTTGCCGGCGGCTCGGCCGGCAACTCTCAATCCGTCTTTGCGCTCTTCGACGGTCGCACCCATGCGCCGCAAATTCTCCGCGAGCGCGGCAATGCGGTCGCTTTCTTTCACGCGCAATTCCGCAGCGTCGCGAATCTCGATTCCCTCTTCCGTGTACGGTCCAAGCGCCGCAAGCATCGGCAATTCATCGATCACCAGTGGGATCTGGTCCTTCTCGATTACGCCGCCCTTCAGCGAAGTTCCCTTCACCGCCAGATCGCCGACCACTTCGCCGTGAGCGCTCTTTAGCGACATCACTTGTAGCGATGCGCCCATCTGCGCGAAGACATCGAGAATCCCCGTGCGCGTCGGATTCAATCCCACGCCGTGAATCATGATGTTCGAGTCCGCGAACATCGACGCCGCCGCGATGAAAAATACCGCCGACGAAATGTCGCCCGGCACATCGATCGACCGCGCTTGCAGCTTCGGCCCGCTGCCGGTGCCACTCGCTCCGCGCACCGTGATCGTCGTCCCTTCCTTCTCGACGGCAATCCCAAATTCTTCGAGCGCAAGTTCGGTGTGATCGCGCGTGAGCACTGGCTCGGTCACCGAAGTGATTCCCTCGGCGAACAATCCCGCCAGCAACACCGCGGACTTCACCTGCGCGCTGGCCATCGGCATTTTGTAGTGCATGCCGCGCAGCTTCGTGCCGTGAATTTCCAGCGGCGCGAAGTTATCTTCGCGCGCGCGAATGTCCGCACCCATTTGCCGCAATGGCGATACGACGCGGCCCATCGGGCGTTTCTGAATCGAAGCGTCGCCACTCAATTTGGTAGTGAAGTTCTGCCCCGCGAGAATTCCCGTCAGCAGGCGAATCGTGGTACCGGAATTTCCCGCGTCGAGCGCGCGCCAACTGCTCTTCAATCCTTCGGCGCCGCGTCCGGTCACTTTCACCACATCCGTGTCGACCTTCACGCTGGCGCCGAGCGCGCTCATGCAATCGAGCGTGCTGTGACAATCCGCCGCGAGCGCGAAATGGCGCAATTCGCTGGTGCCCTCGGCGAGCGCCGAGAGCATCGCATAGCGATGCGAAATCGATTTATCTCCCGGAGGCGAAACGCCGCCGGACAAATGCTTGGCTGGGTGAATCGTCTGCTTTTTCACGCCGAGATTTTACCACGCCACCCGCGTTCGCTTAATTTCACGCCCGTTACTCTGGCTGCGACCCGATAGCGCCGGTTTATCCTGAGCCTCGAAAGGCGTTTTTTCTGCATTCTTGCCTCCGTCGCGATTATCCAGAATGTTTCAACTATGTAACTGGCCCTCGGGACAGTTTCGCCAGCGAACAACACCCTGAATCACTGAAACATCGAGCGGTTTCTCTTCGTAATAATAAATGTACGGTCGAACGCGAATGAACGCCGCTGTCGCTATGCAGCGTAGCGTTACTCGCACGTAGTTTGTGCGGCCATCCGAACACGAGCCTGACTCGCGGCTCGCGGGAATGCGCGGCTTCCTTACCTAACCAAGGGGATTTTCAATGTCTCGGCGTAGTACGGTCGTAAAACTCGCGACGAAAGCAGGAATCGTTTTCGGCGCGCTATTTCTCGTGACAGTCTTGCTCGCGGCGATTCCAGCGCACCAGCAACGAGCGCTGGAAATTGTCGTCACTCCCGAACAGCAGCCCACACAGGATTCCGCAGCGCAGGCGCAGACTTCGTCTCAGCCCGCCGATCACAGTGCCATGCCCGGCACCATGGACGAAAAGGTCAGCGAGCGCGCCGCCGTCAACGACATGACGCCCGGCCATGCGGATGCGCACAGCCAGCACATGTACATGACATCGATGCGCGACCGTTCGCCCGAAGACGTTGCGCGCGCGGGTGTCATCGTGGAAAAGCTGCGTGCTGGAATCGAAAAATACAAGGATTACCACGTCGCGCTGAACGAAGGCTTTCGCATCTTCATGCCGAACGTGCCGCAGCCGGAATATCACTTCACGAGTTACAAAAACGGATTCCTCGAAGCATTCAATTTCGATCCGTCACGGCCGACTTCCTTGCTCTACAAGAAAACTTCAACCGGATACGAATTGGTCGGTGCGATGTACACCATGCCGAAGCGCGCTACCGAAGACGAACTCAACGCACGCGTGCCGCTGAGCGTTGCGATGTGGCACCTGCATACGAATCTGTGCTTGCCGGCGCGCGGTCAGTTTCAGAACGCGGATTGGAATAAATTCGGTCTGCACGGCACGATCGCGTCGAAGGATTCCTGCGACGCTGCGGGCGGGCGATTCTCGCCGGTGATTTTCGGATGGATGGTGCACGTGTATCCGTACGAAGATTCGCTCGACAAAATTTTTGCGATGCACATGCACAAAGACTGACTTCGGCTCTTTCCCAGCCAGACAATTCCAGGACTCTCGAAATTTTAGGGACTGGGGGGTATGCCACCCCCCATGTTTTCTGAGAGTGTGTAAGCTGCTGATTGCAGGGCGCTTGCGGGCTACTGTTTTTGGGAGTGCGCAAGTCGTTGCGTTGCAGCGAGATGCGGGTAGGCAAAAGTAGCGCTGCGATGCAATGTTCGCGGTCTCGGCAGAGAGAGCATTTTGAATCGCCTGCGATGCGAGCGTTTGGGTGAAGCGGGCGGCCTGGTCAAAAGCGGCGCAGGTGCGCCGCACTCCATAAAAAGAAAAAGCGCCTTGCGGCGCTTGGACGAAGTTTCTCCTGAGGTGATCGTACACCTCGATTGGGACTTCATCGAGTAATAGTTTTGTAAGGGCGATTCGAATGAGGGCGGGCCGGGCGCTGAGCACGCGCGGGCAAAATCGATCAAAGTGGCGCAGACACTTGTGTCTGTGCTGATCCCTGAAACGGCGGATGGCGTTAGAGGTTGCGGAGGAGTTCGGGGCGGCGGGTGATGTAGCGGCGGGTCCAGCGGAGTTCGGATTTGTCGTGCAGGATGACTTTGTATTCGCCGTGGAACCAGGGCTGCATTTCGCGGATGGCGTCGAGGCGGACGATGCTGCTGCGATTGATCCGCGCGAATAATTTTGGGTCGAGGGCTTCTTCGATGGAGTCGAGCGTGCCGCGCATCGTGTGAGACTTCGAGCCGCAATGCAGGATCAGATAGTTGCGCTCGGATTCGATCCAGGAAATATCGCGCACGTTCACAAAATAGGCGCGGCTTTCTTCGCGGATCAGCAGGCGTTCGGAAAATCCACGATCGCGTAAAACCTGATCGATCAGTCCACGAAGGCGTTTTTCGCTGACGTCTCCGTTGCGCTTGTGTTGTTCCTGAGCGCGACGCAACACTTCGCGAAAGCGATCTTCGCCAACGGGCTTCAGCAAATAATCGAACGCGTGGACTTCGAACGCGCGGACGGCGTAGTGGTCGTGCGCGGTGACGAAAACAAATCGCGGGACGTCTACCGCGCGCGATTCGCGGTCTGCTGAAATCGCACGCACGACGTCGAAGCCGTCGGCGCCGGGCATTTGCACGTCGAGGAAGACGAGATCGGGGTGATGCTTTTCGATGGCGGCGATTGCGGATTCGGCGTTGTCGGCTTCGGCGACGATTTCGATGCCGGATTCCGCGCGCAAAAGACGGAGAAGTTTGCGGCGCGCAGGTGCTTCATCGTCGACGACGAGAATACGAATGGACGAAGAAGAAATCGTGGATGGCATCAGACCGGGCTAGCTGGTGCGCAGCGATGCTGCGCCCGTACTGGATTCGCCCGGTTCGTCTGCGATTTGGGAACGCGGCCCGGCGCGATACGGGACGCGGAGCGTGACTTCGGCTCCGCCGTTGGCGCCGTTGACGATGCGAAATTCCTGGCCGTCGCCGTAAAGCTGGAGCAGGCGATCGCGAATATTTGTGAGGCCGACGCCGCGGCCGAGGACTGCGCTGGTGTCGCCGTTACCGAGTCCCGTGCCGGTGTCGGAAACCTGCAAGATCAGGCTGCCGTTGTCGCGATGGGCGGCGATCCGGATGTCGATCGCTTCCCCGCTCGGTTTCATACCATGTCGCAAGGAATTTTCGAGCAGCGGTTGGAGAATCAACTGCGGAACGAGCGAATTGTCGAGAGCGGGATCGATCGCGTAGGCGACGCGTAGCTTCTCTTCGTAACGCTTCTGCATGAGGTCCAGATACAAACGAGTGATCTGCAATTCATCGGCGAGCGGGATTTCGTGCGTGCGCGAGGCGCGAAGCGTGAGCCGTAACAAATCGCTGAGCTGCGTGATCATGACATCGGCGGCTTTGACGTCTTCATACATTACCGACGAAATCGTATTGAGCGTGTTGAAGAGGAAATGCGGCTGCAACTGGAGCCGCAGATTTTCGAGCTGCGCTTCGGCGAGCTTCGCTTTCAATTGGGCGGCGGCGAGCTGTTGGGCCTGCGCGATACGAAATTTTTTGAAGTAGTAGTAAATGCAGACGATGCTCGTAAATCCGACGAGGTCGTTCGAAGTCTCCATCGGATAGCGGTACGACATGATGCCGTAGTCGTAGGAGCCCAAGCCGATCAGCGGCGAAATAATCTGGCGGGTGACGGCCATTAGCCAGGTGTGGACCAGCGCGAAGGCAATTCCGGCTAGCAGATGCCAGAACGCAATCTGAATCCAGCTCAAGCGCCTGGGCCGGAAGAGATACCAATCCGCGGCGCGAAGCACGAGCGGCAGCAGGATGAAGGCGGTGTAGACGCCGGTGACTTCTTCCAAAGAACGAATCGCGAAGGTGCCGGATCGGTTGCGCGAAAGATCGTCGAGATAGCGATATTCGGTCAGCAGCACGGCGATGACGGTGTAGATCAAGAAGAGGATCGACCATGTCAACGCAGGCGGAATCGGCGACGGCTGCGCCGGCCGGAGTGGATCCACAGAGGTGCTTGCGGACGGGTCGGACGGTCCACGCCGAAGGCTTGAATCGTCGCGGATGATGGCGGGTAACGACATTTCGGGGTTTCTCGGACGATTATGCGCTGGTCCGCAGGAACGCGCCAGAACCGAGAGCGTTCACGGGAAATTCACAGTTTTTAGTTGAAAACCAGTTGCAACTGATACCCGACTGAGTTAGTCTGCTTTCAACTCAGACTAAGTTGGTCTGCTTTCGACAGGTCAGACTGCTCACCCTTAGTCAAAAACCCAAGGAACCACTGGATTGCCGGATATGCTGAGATTTGTGTCGTTATTCGACCGGAGAACGTGCAACTGGGTTGCAGCAGCGCTCTTCGGACTCGCCGTATTGTGCTTCTCGCCTGTCCGGGCCAGCGCCCAGGAGTGGCCCTACCTCGTCACCTACTCCCATGAGCTTGAAGAGCCGGGGAACCTCGAAATCGCGTTCAAGAACGTGCAGGCGGCGCCGGTCAACGGCAACTCGTTCATCAGCTCGACGATGGAGTTGGAATATGGCGCGACGGCGTGGTGGACGACCGAGGTCTACCTGAGCGGTCAGCACACCCAGAACGACAGCACGATCTTTACGGGGTATCGCTGGGAGAATCGCTTCCGGCCGCTGCTGCGCGAACACTTCATCAACCCGGTTATTTACGTCGAATACGAAGACATCAACAACGCGGACAAAACGTTTTTGGAAATCACGGGCCACCACAGCATTCAGGATCTGTGGGTGCCGAATGATGTCGCGCGGCAGACCGTCGAGCGTTCGATCGAAACCAAATTGATTTTGTCGAGCAACGTGCGCGGGTGGAATTTTTCCGAAAACTTCATTGCCGAGAAAAATTTAAAGAATGAGCCGTGGGAATTCGGCTATGCGCTGGGCGCGAGCCGTCCGCTGGCGTTGAAGGCGCGAAGCCACAACTGCTGGCTGTGCCGCGAAAATTTTTCGGCTGGCGCGGAACTCTACGGCGGACTCGGCGATCGCTACAGCTTTGGCTGGAAGCAGACGTCGCAATATCTCGGGCCGACGGTCGCGTTCAACATTCCGAAGGGACCGTCGATCGTGTTTTCGCCGAGCTTTGGGCTGAACGACAACAGCGTCGGCGTGTTGTGGCGATTCAAGGTGTCTTACGAGATTCAGCAGATCGGCAGTTATTTCCGGCGGGGGCAATGATCGTAAGAAAGAGCGGCTCGTTTGCGGCGCTGATGGCGGTTTGCGCCGTGTTTCTGTGCATCGCGGCGGCGGACGGAGCGTGGCTGAAGAATGTGCCTGACGCGGATCGGCAGCGCGTGAATCCATACGCGGGGCAAAAAGACGCGATTGCGGCGGGAAACCGAGTTTTCCTGGATAAATGCGCGAAGTGCCACGGAGACGACGGTACCGGACGCAAGAAAAAGCCGAGTCTGCGCACCGATCGCGTGCAGAAGGCGACCGACGGCGAAATTCTCTGGCTACTGAAAAATGGCGAACTGAAACACGGAATGCCGTCGTGGAGCGCGATGCCGGAACCGATGCGATGGCAAGTGGTGACCTTTGTGAAAAGCCTGGGGACGAGTTTCTTCGGTGAGTTGAATCGCGGCGGTGGGTCTGAGGAGAGCGGGCGATGATCGGGGCGGTACGGTTTGCGGTGAAGAGGCGGTTGGCGTTGGGAGTTCTCGGCGGCGCGTGCGGGATTGCGGCGCTGTTCGCGATCGGTTGCTCATCGGCGGGGCAGGCGCCACCGTTCGAAACGGATGTTGATGTCACTCCGGGCGAGCAGAACATCGGCGAACGAATTTTCGTGGACACGCGCTGGGCGCAATATTTTGCGACGCACATGACGGATGTGAACTCGCCGCTGGCTGTGGGCGATCCGGTGGTAGCGCAGACGCAAACGATCAACGGGCCGCTGCCGGGGCCGTTCGCGGGACAGGCGATCAATTGCAGGTCGTGCCACTTTGTCGTGGAGTTTCAGGGCGTGAAAGGCGCGGGCAACCGTACGTACGCGGACTTCACTACGCGCAGCCCGATTCCGCGGCCGATGAATGGATTTACGTTTACGCCGCGCAACTCGATGCAGATGGTGGGATCGCTGCAGCCGCACACTGGGCCGCAATTTTTGCACTTTGATGGGGAGTTTACCGATCCCGCGGATCTGGTGAAGAAGACAATCACCGGGCGCAATTTTGGCTGGGGACCGACGGAATATCAGGCGGCGATCGCGCACATCGCGGACGTGATTCGCAACGACAACGGGAAGAACGATCCGGCGAACGAGTTTGGGTGCGGATTCACGTACAAGGCGATTTTCCTGGGGAGTGATCCGACGATTCCGGCGGACTGCAAGATGCCGGCGCAATATTTGCTGGATGTCACGAAAGCGAGCGACGAGGAGATCGTCGATGACATTTCGCAGATCGTGGCGCAGTACGCGATTGGTCTGCGATTTCAGCAGGATGAAGTGGGGCGATACATTGGCTCGCCTTATGACGTGTTCTTGCGTGTGAATCATTTGCCGACGCAGCCGAAGGCGGGCGAGACGGGGTTGCAATATTCGCAACGGCTGCTGGGATTGCTGGATGGACTGAGCAATCCGACGTGGGTTACCAGCGCTGACGGCAGCTTTCAATATCACGCGCAGGCGTTTGCGTTTGGCGCGACGGAGCTTGCAGGGCTGAAAATATTTTTGCGCGCGGCGACGAATGCCACCGACGGTTCGCAGCACGCGGGCAATTGCGCCGGTTGCCACGTTCCGCCGGACTTCACCGATTTTGCATTTCACAACAACGGCGCGGCGCAAGAGGAATACGATGCGGCGAATGGCGCGGGCGCGTTCCTGAAGCTGACGATCCCGACGCAGGGACAGCGGCTGGCGAATTTCGATGCGTATTTTCCGGCTTCGGCGAATCATCCGAACGCGACGGAAAGTTTTCGGCACGCAGCCGTGGCGGGGAGTCCGCAGTTCGCGGACCTCGGACTGTGGAACGTGTACATGAATCCGGATATTCCGAATCCGCAGGTGAACATAGCGGCGGTGATCTGCGCGAATGTTCAGAATTGCAGCGTGGATCAGGGATTGCCGGCGACGATTGCGCGATTCAAAACGCCGATGCTGCGGGATGAGGAAGATTCGCAGCCGTATTTTCATAACGGGAGCAAGGCGAAGTTCAACGATGTCGTGGAGTTTTACATCCGGAGCTCGGCACTGGCGCATCAAGGCGCGCTGCGAAATGCGCCGCTGGAGTTCAACGGGATGTCGTTGAGCGAAGATGATGTGAATGCGTTGGTGGCGTTCTTGATGTCGCTGACGGAAGACTACGACGACGCGTAGCGGGTAATGCATCGCTGACGTGGCCGGCATAGCCGGCGCGGACGGATCGGGGATCGATGAAAAAAGGGGCGCAACGAAAGTTGCGCCCCTTTTTGTTTTTCTAGGTGCTGACTTGGCCGACGTCAGTCTGGATCGACCGTGTCTTTGTTGTAGCGGCGCGTGTTGGTGCGCAGCGGCGGCCATTTCGAATTCGGCGTCGCGGTAACAGCTTGATCGAGCGACGGGCTGAAGTCTGCGGTTGGGCATAGCGTCGCAGGCGCGCCGGCGATCTGCCACGCGAACATCAGGAACGACCCCGCCGTCAGGTCAATTGCCGGCTCGACAGTGCTGTACGACTCCTGGTCGTCCTTATACTTCGAACCGTTTCCGTTGAACTTCTTGAAGACATTGCTGCCGTCCGCCGGGCAAACGCGCATCCCGTCGAGAAATCCGCGCGCAGCAAACGTGTTCGGACCTTCCACCAGCGCCCCCGCCAAAATCGGCGGCGTACCATCGAGCGAACCGACGATGTTCGCTACCTGATGCTGCATGCAATCGGGGAAAACTTCGCCGTCGCCCACGATGAAGCTGCTGCCCCACGCGTTGGCGCCGAGAATATTTCCCGCCCAGTTGTGGGACAGATTCTCGAACTTGTTCGAATCGGTTAGCAGCGCGTATTCTTTCGCCATCACCGACAGTCCCGCACCGTGCGTCGCCGTGTCATACGCAGCCCACGGAAAGCCGAAGCCGAACGGATCGGTCGCCGCAGTCGTCTGCGCATTCTGCAGCTCCTTCTTGATGTCCTTCACAAGATCCTTCTGCGACACTTCCAGCCCGCTCGGTTTGCCGGCTTCCGAGATCGCGCGAAAGAGTTCGAAGTGCGCAAGCCCGCTGACGTCATACAAATTCAACGTGTCGCAAGCATCGCAAGGACCGGTGATGTAAGCGTTGGCCCAGTGTGCCGCCGCCTTCAAATAAAAATTCGGATTCGTCTGCTTGACCGCAGCCGGAAGCGCGCCGTCGGCGTTAGCGAGCGCGAAATAAAGTTCCGTCGCTCCGAGCTCCATGTCGTCGCGCCATTCCGATTCGCCATAAAAATCAAACGGCGATACCGTGAGCAAATCGCCCGTCGGATTCGTGTTCGCCAGCGCAAAAATATGTTCCGCCGAAATCAAACACTGGTTCGCAAATGTGGGATTCGTCTTGTGGAACACCTGGTAGCAAGCGGCGAAATCCGCCGTCAGACGCCCCGCAAGATTCGGGCTGATCGGCGAACCCGCAGGGCCTGCCTGAAACACAGGGCGATTGCGGATGTATTGCAGCGACGGATCGGTGCCGCCCAGCGTGTCGTCTACCTGCGGCAAGCGCCATACATCGTGATCGCTCAACAAATTCCGACTGTCGGCAAAATCGGTGCCGATGCCGACCTGGTAGTACAGCGTCTGGCTGTTGTCGTCCCACATCTTCGTCAGCCACTGCAATCCGAATTTCGCCTCCGCCGTGAAATCGCTGTTCCCTGCCGCGCCCATCTGCTGCGGAAAATCGCGAACACCGATCAGCATCAATGCAACCGTATACGAATGCGTTTGCACAAATTTCAGATAATCGCCGGCATCCCACCATCCGCCCGACGCATCGATCGGTGTTACGACCGGTTGCAGGCTTCCAAGAATATTGTCGTCGTCATCGAACTGCGGCACGGCATAAGGTGTCAGCGATTTGTCATTGAGGTGGCCCGGCGCAGTTCGCAGCGGCGTTGGAATAAAGTTCAGCCCATCGCGCTCGTTTTGATAAAAGTAAAGCGAGTTAGACAGTGCCTGTGCATACAGCTTTTTCCCAGTGCCCACGGTGAACGCAGGTGACGTCGCCGGCATCGGCCCGTTCACTTCGATCGTAAACGTCCCAGCCGAAGGCGGAGTGAAGTCGAGCGCAAATACGTTGAACTTGCCCCAGACGCCGAGACTCGCGCCGACCGGAGCGTTGGAAAGCGCGATTCCCTTCGCGTTGAGCACTTGAAAAGTGGCGCCCGTTTCCGTGCCTTTGGACATTAGGTAAGCACGAGCAGGCGAGCCAGTCAGATACCCGAGTTGGTTGATGCGGACGAACGCGTTGTCGGCGGCGGGGGAGGCCGAGGGGAACGCGATCAGTGCGAAAAGAACCGATGCGATTGCGACGAGCCTTGCGTGAATGGGCATGATTTGTTTTCCCCGTAAGATTGGATGTGCGGGCTGAAAGCAGCTATTAAAACGGTTGAATGCTGCTATTTGCGGGATACGGTGTCAAGCGAGAAAGTTTTTCTGAAAGCCGCCGTGGATCACAGTTGACAATCGCTGCCGGGTCTCCAAAAATTGCGGCGGCGATTATCTTAGGTTTCAAGCAAGCGCGTTTCGCATTCCAGCATTCCAAAAGAGGCGGCGGAATCTATCATGTACATTCATATGTTTGCGTTTCGATTCAAGAGCGGCGTGACCAACGAGCAAAAAGATCACTGCGTGACGGAGATTCGAAAGCTCAAAAGCGAGATCAGTGAAGTGCAGGAATCGTGGATCGGTTTGAACATCTCGCCGCGCGGCCATGGCTACGAACTCGGCGGGTCAATGAAGTTTGCCGACGCGGCGTCGTTCGAACGCTACAACTCTCATCCCGTCCACCAAAAATTGCTCGCCTGGCTGGTCCCACTCATCGAACCGATCGAAGTCGATTTCTCGCTGTAAGCCGTACGCGGTAAGCTCGAAGCACCAGATTCCAGACGACGGGCTTCCGGGAACAACTCGAAAAAATGATCGGTCGAACCATCTCGCACTATCGCATCGTCGAGGCGCTGGGGCGCGGTGGAATGGGCGTGGTGTATAAAGCCGAAGACACAACGCTCGGGCGATTCGTCGCGCTGAAATTTCTTCCGGAAGAATTAGCCGGGGACGCGGAGGCGCTCGAACGTTTTCAGCGCGAGGCTCGCGCGGCATCTTCGCTCAATCATCCCAGCATCTGCACGATTCACGAGATCGGACGCGACGGCGGCGCCGCGTTCATCGTGATGGAGCTTCTCGAAGGGCAAACGCTGAAGGCATTTATCGGTGGAAAGCCGATTCCAGGCGATCGCGTAATCGAATTGGCGATCGAAATCGCGGATGGGCTCGACGCCGCGCACCGCAAAGGGATCGTTCATCGCGACATCAAGCCGGCAAATATTTTCGTGACGGAACGAGGTCACGCGAAGATTCTGGATTTCGGCTTGGCGAAACTGAACGAAACCGGCGCAGGAGGCACGACAACAGGCGCGAGTCTTGGCTCGGCAGAAACGGTAGCTGCAAACAACGCGGCGGCCCTGACCAGCCCGGGCTCCGTGATGGGAACGGTCGCGTACATGTCGCCGGAGCAAGTCCGTGGCGAAGAGCTTGACGCGCGCTCGGATCTGTTTTCCTTCGGCTCAGTTTTGTACGAGATGGCGACCGGGAAGACCGCATTTAGCGGCGCGACGATGGGCGTGATTTCGCACGCAATCCTGGAGCTGAACCCTCCGCCGGTTACAAAAACAAATCCCGCGGCGTCCTCCGAACTGGATCGCATCGTCGGCAAAGCTTTGGAAAAAGATCGCAAGTTGCGCTATCAGAGCGCGTCGGATTTAATCGCCGATCTACACCGGATGAAGCGCGATTCGAGCGGCGCTGCAAGATCCACGTCGGCTGGCGCCGGCAGCAGTGAGGAATCCAAGACCGACCCAGTGCCGCTGAGTCCGGCGGCGCGGTGGAAGGTTTTGCTTTCCGTAATCGCGGTCGCGCTGGTGGTTAGCACGGCGATTGCGATTTGGATCGCGAGGCGCCCAGCCGACAAGACGATCGATTCCGTCGCTGTCCTCCCGTTCGTCGACACCGCGAAAGATCCGAACCTCGAATATCTGAGCGACGGAATCACAGAAAATCTGATCGACAACTTATCGCAGGTGCCAAGCCTGCGCGTCGCGGCGCGCAGCGCGGTGTTTCGCTACAAAGGCAACGATGTCGATCCACAAAAGGCGGGACACGACCTTCACGTCGGCGCAGTGCTTTCGGGTCGGCTCACTCGTGTCGGCGACACGCTCAGTGTTCACGCAGAGTTGATGAACGTCGACCAAGGCAGCCAAATCTGGGGCGGCCAGTACACGCGAAAAAACACCGACGTGTTCACGCTTCAGGAAGATCTCGCCCGCGAAATTTCAGAGAAGTTGCGCGTGCAGCTCACTGGCGATGAAAAACAGCGGCTGGCTAAGCGTTACACCACGAATGCCGAAGCATACGAGCTGTACCTAAAGGGACGCTATTACTGGAACAAGCGCACCGGCGAAGGCTTCGTGCAAGCGCGCGACTATTTCCTACAATCGATCGACAAAGACCCGGCATATGCGCTGGCGTACGCGGGGCTCGCCGATGCGTACTCACAGCTGGCATTTTTCAACGTGGCACCTGCGCGCGAAGTGATGCCAAAAGCAAAAGCGGCCGCGATGAAGGCACTGGAAATCGATAGCGAGCTTGGCGAAGCGTATCTCCCTCTGGGATACGTTGCGTACACCTACGACTTGGATTGGCCCGCCGCGAAAGCGGACTTTGACAAAGCGCTGGAGCTCAACAAATCCTACGCGCGCGCTCACACCTATTATCCGCTGTATCTCAGTTCGGCGGGCCAGTCGCAGGAAGCGATCGCTGTAGCGCGCGGTGCGCTGGCGACCGACCCAGGCTCAGCGGCATTCAGCCACAACTTAGCGGTCCAGCTTTATCTCGGGCGTCGATTCGATGAGGCGATCACGCAGTCGCGCGAGACTCTCGCGATTGCACCGAACTTTGTGCAGGCCTACGCGGTCATTGCGCAGGCTTACGCAGGCAAGTCGATGCTGAAAGAAGCGCTCGATGCGAATGCGCACCATTTGGAACTGTCACACGACTGGCCTTACGCGCGTGCGATCGATGGTTATTTGAAAGCACGACTGGGCGATCGTAAGAGCGCATTGCGAAGAATCGACGAACTCACACAGATGTCGAAGACGGGTTACGTGCCGGCGATTACATTCGCGGTCGTATACGTCGGTATGGGCGACAAGGATCACGCTTTCCTTTTGCTAAATAAAGGTTACGACGAGCGTTTCACCCGCATGGCATATATACGGCAGGAAGCGTTTTGGGATCCTTTGAGATCCGATCCGAGATACGCAGAACTGATTCGCAAGATGAATTTTCCTGTTGAGCAAAACGCCGCGAACTAGTTCCCTACCCTTGCGGCAGGCGCGCCAGGACTCTCGATAAATTTTGGCGGGGACGATTCATCGGCGAATGCGTAGCCGCTCAAATAGGCCAGCCACAAAATTTTCACCATCTTTACGTAATTGATTTTCTCCGCCGTGTCGGTCGTGTGGTGATAATCGGGGTGAAATCCCGTGAACCACCAGAACGCTGGAATGTTGTGTAGTACGAATGGGAACTGGTCACTGCGAAAGAAAACGTTCAGCGCTGCTTCATGGTCGAAACGATCGTCTAGATCGAGGCCGACAAACTTATTTTCAGCGACGACGGTGCGATTGTAGTCCGGACTGTAGAGCGCGCCGATCAGGTTCAGTCGATTTGTGGTGTCGGCGGGAATCTCAATCAGTCCCTTGGTCTGATCGCTCTCGGTTTCGTTGCGGCCAATCATGTCGAAGTTGATCATCGCGCGCGTTGTCGCCAGAGGCCGCAACGGATGCGCCGCCATATAGAACGCGCCGAGCAGGCCGCGCTCTTCCGACGCAAACACAACAAACAGAATCGAACGCTTCGGCTTCTGCCCGCCAGTTGCACGCGCATTTTCGGTGAACGCGTGCGCCAGTGCGACTACACCAACTGTTCCCGAGCCGTTGTCATCGGCGCCGTGCCAAATTTCGCTTCCGCTCATCCCATCGTGATCGTGATGCGCAGTAATCAGCACTGTTTCCGCGGCGAGCGACGGATCGCTGCCTTCGAGCAAACCAGCCACGTTGTAGCTGTTGGCTTCAGTCGTCGTGCTGTTGCGAAAGTGAATCGTCACCTGCGTGTCGGGCAACGCACGCGATTGCGATTTCAGGTCGCGGTCGATGCTCGACTGCAATTCCGATGGCGTCGCAACCGCACCGGCCAACAGTTCGGTGGCAATCGCGTCCGAAATAGTCGCAGACGGGGTGTGCAGTTCATCATCCGCGATCGACTGCGCCGGCAGTGGCACCGCCCGCGTCACCGATCCGCCGATACGCGCCACGCGCTCCTGGTTCGACGGATGTTTGCGGTTCGGCTCGCCCACAATCAGCACGCCGACGGCGCCGTGCGCCTGCGCGTTCAGCACTTTCACGCGCGTCGTTGCATATCGCGTGTTACCAGTCCCGTTAAAAACTGAATTCGGATCGGTCTCCTGCGGCTCGTGATCGAAGAGCAGCACGATCTTTCCGTGAACATCGATGCCGCGGTAATCGTCGTAATGAAGTTCAGGGGCGGTGATGCCGTAACCTGCGAAAACAACCGCAGCCGTGACGTCGACGTCCGCTCGATAGGCGCCGTACGCATCGGGAAATTTCCATTGTTTCTCAGTGGCCGACCCGCGCTTCAGCGCAACGTACGACCGCGTACGATCACCGCGGTATTCCACCAGCGGAACAGCTTGCAGATAGCTGTTGCCGTTCGCCGGCTTCAATCCCGCCTTCGCAAACTCCGAGGCGATCCATTGAATCGCGACTTCGTCACCGGGCTGGAGCGACATTCGTCCTTGCAATGCGTCTGACGCGAGGAAGGTCAAATCGGCGCGCAGCGAGTCTTCCTTGATCGAGTCAAAACCAGTCGCCAGTTGCGGCGCGACTTTTTCCTGTGCGAAGGCCGTACCTAAAGTAGCCGTCACGACCGCAACGGCCACGCCGAAGCCGACTAAGAATACCGAACCGCGAAAAATCGAACTCGCAAATTGCCCGTGGGAACGTTTCATGCGCAGAAGATACCACGGCAAACAACCCGGCGACGCGCTCGACTCATCCTGTTACTGTGACCCGAACAAGCGGCGTTGGCGCGCGCGACGCGCGTGATGAAGACGTTCAGTTTCGCGTTATAAACCTCGACCAAAAAGTCCTAGAACTCCTAGCATCCGCGGCCTACTTTTGGCTCTCCGTCCGTTCAATTGCGTCCCCGTACCGCCGCAAGTATCATTGGCACTTCATGTTCGCGCCAAAGCTGATTGCAGCCGCGATTCGAAACCTGCGTTTTCCGCTCGTGCTTCGCGTCGTCGCGGCGCTGTTCGCGATCGGCGCAACAGCAGCGCTAAGTCCAATACTTTCAGCACAATCCGCCGAAATCCTACCGCTCAGCCAAGTCCGTCCTGGAATGCAAGGCTACGCATACACGATCTTCGCTGGCGACCAGATCGAGAAATTCGATCTCGAAGTCATTGGCGTGATGCCAAATTTCCTTGGCCCACAGCAATCAATCATCTTGGTCCAACTGAAAGGCGAAAAAGTCGAGCACACTGGCGTCGTCGCCGGAATGAGCGGCAGCCCGGTCTATCTCGACGGAAAATTGGCCGGCGCGCTTTCGCTGAAATTGGGCGTTTTCACCAAGGAAGCCATCGGTGGCGTGACGCCGATCGAAGACATCCTGCATCCAGCAGGACCAAACAACGCGACACCAGTTTCGGCGTCGACCCAAGCGCAGACGCAGACGACGCAAACGCTGTCGTCGAAACAATTTCAAACGCAATCGCAACCACAACAAATCGCCGTACCGAATGACACGGCCTCGCGCAACGGTCTGCCGTCAGGATCGTCTCTCGAACCCATCGCAACGCCACTCGTTTTCTCCGGCTTCCAGCCGGCAACGCTGCGTCAGTTCGCCCCAGAAATCGCAAGCTACGGTTTCGTCGCCGCGCAAGGCGGCACAGCCGCGCCGCAGCCCGACGACAAAAAGCTCGTCGCTGGCGACATGGCCGGAATGGTATTGGTTTCGGGCGACGCCTCGATCAATTCCGCGTGCACGGTCACCGCAGTTCGTGCCGATCGCGTTTACCTCTGCGGTCATCCGTTCTTGAGCCTCGGTGACGTAGCGCTCCCGATGGCGCGCAGCCGCGTGGTGACGACGCTCTCGTCATCGCTCGCTTCCACCAAAATCGTAAACGTCGGCGGCCCCATCGGAACAATCACCGGCGACCACCTCACCGCGGTGACCGGCAAGCTGGGCGCGCCGCCATCGATGATTCCGCTGGATCTCTCCCTTTCAACGCCAATCGGCAATAAAAGACTGCATTTCGAAGTCGTCAACCATCCAAAACTGACGCCGCTTCTCGTGGCGCTGACAACATTCAACGGCCTGACGCAAAATTCCGTCTACGGCGAAGGCATGACGATGCATCTCTCCGGCGAAATTCGTCTTAAAGGACACGCTCCCGTCCAGATCGAAAAAACCTACGCTCCCGGAGATTTTCTCGGCGGCGACGGCTTGCCGATCGCGCTCAGCGTGCAGAGCATCTTCAATCGTCTCTTCACGAACACCTACGAAGTCCCGGATGTCGAAGGCGTCGCGCTGAAAGTTGAAAGCATCCCCGGACGCCAATCGTTCACGATTGACAGCGCCTGGCTCGAAAAAGGCGAAGCCGCTCCCGGCGAAAATCTTCGCGTGCGCGTTCTGCTTCATCCGTATCGCGGCGAATCGCACATCGAAGAAACCACCGTTCATGTGCCCGACCAGATCATGCGCGGTACGATGCTCCGCGTGATGGTCACCGACGGCGACCTCTTAAATCGGGCATCGCGCGGCTTTCAATTTTCCGGCAGCGGCGGCCCTCCGGGACTCGATCAGCTCATCGCGCTGCTGAATCGCGAGCGTCGTAACGATCGCCTCTATGTCGGCCTCTTCATGCCGTCGCCCACAATTCTGTGGGACGACAAAGAGCTGCCCAACGCTCCGCTTTCTCAGATCAACGTGATCGACGGACGTCCCGCTCCAGGCACAGTTCAAGTTTTGCGCGAATCGCTCGCCAGCGAATCGTCGGTGCAGTTGACCGGCCCCGTTTCGGGCATCGTTTCTCTCAATCTCCAAATCCGGTGAACATCTCGATGCCCAGCCAAAATTTGCGCCGCCTCGCACCCACAATATTCGCGCTGATTTTTTGCGCGATGTTTTTCGCGGTGAACGCCAGCGCCGAACACACACGCAGCTGGCGCCAATCCACCTACGACGAATTTCTGAAGGGCACGTCCAATGGCGTCGCCGTGCGCAGCGACGGACGGTTGGAGCTTTCGCCAAAGTTCACGTTGCTCGCCGACGCCGACGCATCGTTTCTCTGGACTCTGCGCACCGACCCGAAAGGCGTCCTCTACGCGGGCGGCGGCTCTCCTGCAAAAGTTTTTCGCTTCGACGCAAACGGAAAGCCCAGCATCGCCTTCGAATCCACCGACCTCGCCGTGCAAACCATCGCCTTCGACAGCAAAGGCACCCTGTACGTCGGCACGTCGCCCGACGGAAAGGTTTATCGCGTCTCGTCGTCCGGCGATAAATCCGTCTTCTTCGATCCCAAAACGAAATACATCTGGGACCTCGCCTTCGGACCCGACGGAACTCTCTACGTCGCGACCGGCGACAAAGGGCAAATTTTCGCCGTAACGCCTGACGGAAAGAGCGAGTTGTACTACGCCAGCGACGAAGCCCACATCCGCGTCACCGCGTTCGACGCGAAGGGCAACCTCATCGTCGGCACCGAGCCGAGCGGCCGCGTGCTTCGCATCACAAAACTCGCAAACGCGAACGCACGGAAAGATAAAGAGAAGGAACCCGCCGCCGAAGGTTTCGTGTTGTATGAAACAGCGAAACGCGAAGTGACCGCGCTCGCAGTCGCCCCCGACGGAAACATTTACGCCGCCGCAATCGGCGAAAAACAGCATCCAGGTGCGTCATCGTCGGCGATCATCACAACCTCCGGTGGCACCACCACGATCACCGGCGGCGGACTCATCAGCGGCGGCGGCGCGCAGACTCAAACTCCGTTCGTTCCATTCCCACCGGTGCTTTCCGGCAGCATCTACAAAATTGCGCCCGATGGCGCCCCGGAAGAACTTTGGACCTCCCGCGACGATGTCGTTTATTCGCTCGCGTTGAATACCGAAGGCCGCCTCCTCGCCGGCACAGGCAACAGCGGCGCGCTGCTCGCCGTCGATGGCCGCGGAGTCTTCGCTCAGTTGGCAAAAGCCGGCTCGGCCCAAATCACCGGCATCACGCGCGGACCCAACGGCAAAATTTTTCTGTGCACCGCGAATCCCGGCAAAGTTTTTTCCGTCGGCCCCGAATATCAGCCCGAAGGCACTTACGAATCGCGATCCTTCGACGCGGGCCTCTTCTCAAAGTGGGGCCGCCTCGATTGGTGGAGCCCTCCGCCGTCTACGCCCAACACAAAGGCGTCTTCGAACGAACCGCGCCTGGAATTTTTTGTCCGCTCAGGAAATACCGAAGACCCCGGCAAGGAATGGTCGCGCTGGTACGGCCCGTACACAAAACCAAGCGCAGTCGAAGCCCCCGCGGCCCGTTTCGCGCAATGGAAAGCCGTCATTCACGACGGCCGTTACGGCGACGGAATCGAATGGGTAACGCTCGCCTATCTTCCTCGCAACGTCGCGCCAGTGATCGACGGAATCGCCGTGCAAGATCCCAACGTGCGCGCGCAAGGCGCAGCCGTCCTTCAGTCGGGACAGATGACACCGGTCACTCTCAAAAATCCTCCGCCTGCAAATCCGACCGGCGTAATCATTTCCGCAAGCTCTCAGCCAAAATTCGAACAACCGCCGCAGGGTTTCCAGCAAAAAGGTTCGCAGTCCGTCCTCTGGACCGCCCACGACGAAAACGAAGATGACCTCCGCTACACCGTGCTCTATCGCGGCGAAAACGAAAAACAATGGAAGGTGCTGAAAGACAAGCTCGCCGAAAAATTCTACTCGTGGGACGCCACTTCCCTGCCCGACGGCGCCTACTACTTGCGCATCGTCGCCAGCGACGCGCCTTCGAATCCCACCGCCGACGCGCTCACCACGGCGCGCGACAGCGAGCGCTTCGTCATCGACAACACACCGCCCACCATCGAGCGCCTGGAATCTTCGATCGTCGGCGCTCCGCACAAAGACGATTCGAACGCATCGGCAGCGCAACGCACCGCCGCGCTAAAATTCGCCGCGCGCGACACAACCAGCAGCATCGACCGTGCGCAATATAGCGTCGACGGAGGCGATTGGGTCATGATCGCGCCGATCGGCGGCGTCAGCGACTCGCTCGAAGAGCGCTACGATTTCACGCTGCCCGAGCCGTTGTCACCCGGCGAGCACTCGATCGCCGTCCGCGCCTACGATCGCTTCGAGAATGTCGGCAGTGCAAAAACAATCGTCAACGTTCCCGGCAAGTAGTCCCAACAATTCGCGAATCGCACGGCAGACATTCTTCAATCTGCGCCAGAACCATTTATCTCCGCCGCGTGAACGCTCTCAATCTCCATCCCAAATCCAATACGCCCGTCCTTATACGCCTGACTCTTCACGCGCACGACCCGCGCCGTGCAACTCGTCAATCGCGCCTCGCCCCCGGTAACCTCCGCCGGCATCCGCAGCGTCGCCTCAATCGGCATCCCCATCTTCAGCGGGGCTGATGTGGCAAAATAAAATCCGCCGCGCGAAACATTGATCGCTTCTGTAAAGTGATCGCTCTTATCCCCCGTCAAATTGATGGCTTGAAATCGCAGCGGCGTGCGAATGTTAAATCGTGTCAGCACTCTTCGTTCGGATGTATCCATACAGGCTGGTCTCCTCGGCGCAATAAAAATGGCGGATTTCAACTTCGAGGAAGGGGGAAACCAACACTAGCAGAGAGTCGCGCGAGGTCAAGTGAGAATTCGTTCATCACGCATCGCAAATAAAAATTCTTGCGGCAGATTTCCACATGCAACGTAAGTCTGTACCAAAACGAGCAGCGTCGGTTCATCCTGAGCTTCGAACGGCTTTCCAGCCGGCGTTTTTTCATCCTCGGCGAGAAACTTCGTTCCACCTCGGCGTTCCATAATGGCTGTTCCCCGCGTTTCAAAACTGCGCTAGATTGCGCTTACGAAATTGCGCCTATACAGCGCAACGCGAGCTCAACGATGCAAACAGAAACAAAATCTTCCGCACAGCCCGTCACCTGGGACGCCATCCAATCCGCTCACGCCCGTATCGCCCCGCGCATTCACCGCGCGCCGATCATGACGTCTTCATCCCTCGACGCCCTCGTCGGCGCCCGCCTCTTCTTCAAATGCGAAAACTTCCAAAAGACCGGCTCGTTTAAAATCCGCGGCGCATCCAACGCAATCTTTTCTCTCTCCGACGACGAAGTCCGCAACGGCATCGTCACCCAATCCAGCGGCAATCACGGCGCCGCCGTCGCCTGCGCCGCCGCATGGCGGAAAGTCCCCGCCTGGATCGTCATGCCCAAAAATTCCTCCGCCGTAAAACGTCAAGCCATCGAAGGCTACGGCGGCCGCATCGTCCTCTGTGAACCCACCATGACCTCGCGCAACGAAACCTGCGCGCGAATCCTCAGCGAAACCCGCGCCCACCTCGTCCATCCTTTCGACGACGACCGCGTCATCGCCGGCCAAGCCACCTCCGCCAAAGAATTCCTCGAGGACATGAACGATCTCGACGCTCTCTTCGCTCCCGTCAGCGGCGGCGGCCTGCTCAGTGGTACCTGCCTCAGCGCCCGCGCGCTGCGCCCCGAAACCAAAGTCTTCGGCTGCGAGCCCGCCAACGCCGACGACGCCTATCGCTCCATCACCACTGGCGCGCTCCAATCCATCGATTCTGCCGACACCATCGCCGACGGCCTCCGTGCTTCGCTCTCCCCGCGCACCTTCGCCATCCTCCGCGAAAATCTCGCCGGCGTTCTCCGCGTCACCGAACCCGAAATCATCTCCGCCATGCGTTTCATCTGGGAGCGCCTGAAAATCGTCATCGAGCCGTCTTCCGCCGTCGCGATCGCCCCACTCCTGAAACCTGGCGCCGTCGCCGCGCTCAATCTCCCCGCGCGCCCCGACGGCGGCACCCCAAAGCTCGGCGTAATCTTCTCCGGCGGCAACGTCGACCTCTCTCACTTGCCCTTCTGACGCAGCGCGCGGACCGAGACAAAAGCAAAAACGAAACAAAAACAAAAACCCCGCAAGCTGAAAGGCTTGCGGGGTTTTCTTTATTGAGGGATTCCGGAGGCCAACCGCGATAGGTCGGTGGTTGGTGGGTTGCGGCCTGCCTCCAGAGTGAGGAACGTTCGGAGCTTTTTTGCTTACTTGCCGTTCATCGCGACAAGAATGTGTTCGGTCGTCACCGGCCCCTGAGCGATTTCTTTCTCGTTCAGCTTAGGCGCGCGATAACGGAGGTCGATTCCCAATTCCGCAAGGTACAGCTCGCTGATATAACGCGTGCCGTTGCGTCGTTCGACCGTCATGTTGCTGGTCTCCCCTTGCTCTTTCCCGGACACCGCCGACGTCAGCACGAACATGTATCCGTTCGGGCCATGCAGCAGGATCTTCGCCGGCAATGCTCTCGAATCCAGCGTGAAATCATATTTCCCCGCCGGCAATTCCGTGCCGTTCCAAACAACATCGCTCGTAAGTGTGAACTGTCCTTTGAATGCCGGTGCAGCCTGAACGCGATTGGGAATCGCGAAAAACGTCACCAGCCCGAGAACCGCGATGGCAACGAAGTGTGAGATGTGCTTTTTCATGGTAGGTCTCCTTTCGACCTGTTTAATCAAATCAACGCCCATTGAAATAGCACCCGCAGGACCAAACTGGCACCGCCGCAGCAACGGGAACGGTGATCTGAAAGGAAAGGAGTTAGCGGAACAAGTCCCGGCGGAGAGCCTCAAATTCGAGCAAAAACCTATCCGAACGGATAGAGCAGCCTATCTGGCAGGATAGGATCACCGACGACCCGCCTCGTTCGCGTTCACGCCGGCCGTCATCCTGAGCGAAGCGAAGGATCTCAGCAGTACGCTCAAGCACACATTGTAATATGGTTGGAAAACGAACAGCGAAAGGTAGGAACGCAACAGCCCAACTACCCCTGATTCCTCTTCTTCAACGTCAGCCGCAAGTCCAAATTCCGTATCAACCGGTGCAAATAATTCGAATGCACACCCAGCAGCCGCGCCGCCTCGGTGATCTTCCCTTCCGACTGATCCATCGCCGTCAAAATCAGTTGCCGCTTCAGCTGACGCACCGCTTCGTGATACGTCGACGATCGCATCGACTGCGCCGGCGTCTCATGCAACGCCTCCGGTAAATCTTCCGGCAATATCATTCCCGACGATCCGAGCACCACTGCGCGCTCGATCGCATTCTCCAACTCGCGAATATTCCCGGGCCAATCGTATTGCTTCAGCAAAGTTCCCGCGTCCGGTGAAATGCCCATAATCCGCCGGTTGCACTTCTCCGCGTACTTAGCGCCAAAATAATTCGCCAGCTGCGGAATATCCTCTTTTCGATCGCGCAGTGGCGGCATCGTGATCGCAACCACGTTCAGCCGGTAATACAGATCCTCGCGAAACGTTCCTTCTCGCGTCGCCGTCAGCAAATTCTTGTTCGTCGCCGCAATCACGCGAATATTCAGCGCGATCGATCGCGTACCGCCCACGCGCATGAAGTCGCGTTCTTGCAGCACGCGCAAAAGCTTCGCCTGCAAAGCGGGACTGATCTCGCCCATCTCATCCAAAAAGATCGTGCCCGAATTCGCCATCTCGAGCTGACCGCGCTTCTGCGTCACCGCGCCCGTAAACGCGCCGCGCTCATGACCAAACAATTCGCTCTCGAGCAAGGTCTCGGTTAGCGCCGCGCAGTTGATCGCCACGAACGGCTGGTCGCGCCGCGGGCTGTTGCGGTGAATCGCCCGCGCGCAAAGTTCCTTGCCGGTCCCGCTCTCGCCGTAAATCAGCACCGTCGAATCCGTTGACGCCACCCGCTCGATCAGCTGATACACGTCGCGCATCGCCGCGCTGTCACCCACCATGTCGTGATCGAGATCGACTTCCGCGCGCAGCCGCTGATTCTCGCTGCCCAGCCACTCCACCTGCCGCGCGCTCTCCAGCGCCATCGAAGCGATACCCGCGATCGCTGTCACCAGCTGCAAATCTTCATTCGTAAATCGCGCCGTTGGATTCGTCGTATCCAGATAAATCAGCCCAATCGCCTTGCTCAGATTGAGCAACGGCACACACATCAACGAATGCACTTCCGCCCTCTTTGCCTCAGCGTCCTGCGACTTCACATCCACCTCGGAATCAGAATCCTCATCTTCGTCCGAAGCCGACGCGGCAGCCGAAGCGGCCGCTACCCCGCCATTCTTCTCATTACTCAGAATCGCCACGCCCTCTTCCAAAACCTGCCGTGCCAATTCTCGATCCACCGGCACCGCATGTTGCGGCCCCGACACGCGGTCCCACGCCACCACCGACGAAAACTCTTCCGGATCCGACCCGACCAAAATCGCCCCGCGCTCCGCAGGCGCGACATCAAAAATCATCCCCAGCAATTGCCATTGCAGCGACTCGACATCGCGGATCGACCCGATCGCCGTGCTGATCTTCACTAGCGTTTGCAGATCGCGAGCGGTGCGTTCCCCGCTCGGCAGAGCCGCCAACGCATCGGGATGCAGATACCGCACTTCCTCGTCGCGCAGTCGCGTCTTCGCAGCCTCCCTGGCCGCTCCAGCCAAATCCTTCAGAACGATCGTGCCAGACTCGTTTTCCTTTACTTCCTCGCTATGAAATACAAACACCGACCCGCCAACGACAACCTGATCGCCCGGCATCAGAATCCGCTCGCTCACCGGCAATCCATTTACAAACGTTCCCGAGGCGCTATCCAGATCGCGCACCACGCACGCGCCAGCCGCGTCGCACTGCAGCTCGCAGTGCTGCAGCGACACCAAACTGTCATCCAGAATGAGTTGGTTGGAGATCTCGCGGCCAATCGTCAGCGATCCGTCTTTCAACGGAAACATCGAATCGCGTAGGGGACCGCTGATGGCGGCGAGTCTAGGGTTCACGGGTATCAGGGCCCAGTATTCCCAGCCTTATTTCAGGCCTGGGGCGGGTAGGTCGCATAGTCTACATCGACTCCTCGGCAGGCGCCATAGCCACCAATCCGCCAAAACCGGGCCCGCGCGGCGCCCTTCAGCGCGCTGGAACCGATCACCAAAATCTCCCGCGCCACTTCCCTCCGCCTCATAAATTTTTTATTGCGACAGATGCATACGGTGGTACCCTTCCCCACTGAGTTGTGTCCTGAAGGGCCGGAGGGGAAGAAGTGAGCGCAGCAGCCAGATTTTCGGGAATCGAGTCCCGTCGAAGTACCCGGATTGATCGCACTGTTCCGTTGGTTGTCGTGGGCCAGACCAAGCTCGGTTTGTCCTTCCAGGAACGCACTTCCGCAGTCAGCCTGAACCTCCACGGCTGCCGCTATCCTTCCCGTCACGATTACGCCGTTGGCTCCTGGATTGGCTTGCAAGTGCTTGAAGCCAATGGAGAAAACGCCGCCCCCGTCATGCGTGCTCAGGTCCGTTCGATCCACCCACCGATGAGCCCCCGCGAGCTCTATCAGATCGGTGTTGAGCTCGAAGCCCCCGCCAATGTTTGGGGCGTTCCGGCACCTCCAGACGATTGGCTGCGTCTCCTCGGCATGGATCCTGCCAAGGCTCACGAAGCCGCGATGGCAGCCCCAGCGGATCAGGAATCGCATGCGCCCGAATCAAGCGCCGCTCCGGCACCCGTCAAAACGATGCCCGCCGGCCCCGAATATCGCAGCTCTGGCGTCACCTCATTCCCTGCCCCGCCGCCGGTAGCAGCAAAGCCCGAGCGCGTCGTGATCACTTCCGATCAACTCGTCGCCGCCGTCCAGGGCAAGCTCCAAGCCGCCGCGGAAAAAGCCGTCAACGCCGCGATCAATTCCCATCTCACCGATGCCGTTCGTCAGGCGCTCAGCAAGATGGATGAAGTTTGCAAGACCAGCATCAATCAGATCGAGCAGCATTCGCAGGAACGCCTCGAAGAAATGATGAGCACCGCCCGCGAAGAAGTCATGAATCGCATGGAATCGCGCCTCTCGGATGACCGCACGCGTTGGGAAGAAATGCAGGCATCGTTCAGCGCTCGCACCACCGAATTGAGCGACCGGCTTGAGAGCCTCGCCAGCGAAACGCAGCGCAGCCTCACCGATGCGCAGGGCGTCCTCTCTCGCGTTGGGTCCGATGTCGAGCCGCGCATTCTCGATCGCCTCAATCAATCCATCGCTCGCGCTGCCGACGATTTCGAAGCCGCTGCTACTCGCGTCTCCGATCGCCAGCTCGTTCGCCTGATGGAAGACAAGCAGATGGTCACCCGCGAAGCCGCTGCGCAGCTCCAGGCACACAGCGCCGATATTCGCGCGCAGATTCAATCCGCTTCGAACGTCACGATGGAAGAGTTCAAACGCCAGACCGAGGTTCAGGTCGACTTGATCATCTCCGAAGCCACTCAGCGCGTGATGTCGCAGCTCGCCGCTCTCGACGCAGAAAATCGCGCAGCCATCGAGACGCGCCGCCGCTCCATCGAAACCGACATCGCTCACGCCACCGAGCAATCCACCGAACAGTTCCGCACCGGCATGAAGGCGTTCCTCTACTCCTGCCTGGTCGCAGCCGTCGGTGCCGTCGACGAACACGCCAAAACCACCCTCGACGGCTTGAAAGACCCCGCGAAAGCCCTCCGCGAAGGCACCGTCACCAGCGAAGTCGCCGCTATGAACTCTAATCCCGGCGAAAACTCCAACGGCCAAGGCTGAGAACACCGACGCTTAAAAACTGAGGACCAAAAATAAAGGGAGCCGAGTGGTGTCGGCTCCCTTTGAATTTCTAAGCTTGTGGGAATTCAGTTGCTGTCGTGCAGATTCGCCGACCGGTGTGCTCGGGGCGAATAAATTAGGCCTCTGACGAGTGCGGACAATGGCTTCGCCAAAGCTGCGAGTATGAAAGTCACGATCAAGGCGCTGCCAATTGAAAGCGCTGAGAATTTGAGGAATTCAACCATAAGGACTCCGTGCTAGCCGTGAGTATAAGCCCAACTCAAGACGCCGGCCGTTATCGCAACTCACCGCTGCTGCGCCCAAGCCAATCCATCCGGATTCTTCCCGGTCGCAATCTCCCCAACCACTTTCAAATCCTTCAAATCGATCGCCACAACTTTGTTCTTCTGGCTCACCGCCACATAAGCCTTCGAACCATCCGGCACAATTAAAATCCCGCCCGATCCCCCGCCCAAATCCAGTGACTTGATCTCGTGATGCGTCGCCGCGTCCACGATCTCCACGTTGCCGCCGCCCGCACTCGGCCCTCCGCCTAATCCCGAAATCAAAACCTGCTTCCCATCCGGCGTGATCTTCAATCGATTCGCTCGGTTCACCGAAATCGGCACCGTCGCTTTAACCGTCTTGCTCGCCACGTCAATAATCGTCACAGTTCCATCGCCCGCGTTCGCCGCCCAAATTTCCTTCCCATCCGGCGATACATCGAACCCCTCAACTCCCTGCCCCGCCGGAACATTCGTAATCTTCCACGTCTTGCGCGGCCCACCCGGTGGCATTCCCGGCGGCGGTCCGCCAGGCCCCGGTCCTCCCGGCCCACCACCCGCGCCCGGCGGCGGCCCAAATGACGGACCATCCACGTGCTCAATAACGCTGATCGTCCCCGAATTCACATTCGACGTCACAATTCGCTGCAAATCCTGGAACACATAAACCATATGCGTCCGATCCTGCCCCGTACCCAACACCCAATCGATACTCTTCGCCGCTGGATCGTATCGCCCGAACGCCTTGTTCGTCTCCACCGTGAAATAAAGTTTGTCGCCCGCGTAAAACAATCCGTGCGCAGAGTGCAGCGCCCCCAAATCGATTGCCGGCAATTCTTTGTGCGCCAGCAAATCCACCACCGAAATCGTGTGCAGTTCGCTGTCGGTCCCGCCGTAATTCGAAATGTACGCAACTCGCCCGTCGGTCGACGCGACAATCTCGTGCGGATCGGTCCCCGCCGGAACCCGCGCCACCACCTTCATGCTCGCGGGATCGACCATCGCCATCGTGCCGTCGTTCTTCTCCAGCACCAGCAACGCCGGCGACGGCGTCTGCCCCAACGTCGACGCGGCAGCGCCAAGCATCATCAGTACCGCTGCGCAAAAAACGCAAATCCCGCCCAGCAAATCCCGCCGTCGCAACGTCGCAGTCGCCGTCATCTCCCACGCCCTTTCACCAAACCACCCACCGAAAGCTCCAGCCGAGCGCAGCCTTACTCCCCGCCACCAGCCGCAGCACTCGACTCTTTCAGCTTCAGCTTCCCGTTCGCCTTATTTTCCTCAAGGAACTCCCTGAGGTCTTTCGCCGTATCAAGTAGCCGTATCCACTGTTCATAATAGAGTGTGACCGGAAATCGCCCGAGGCCGTACACGCTCACGCCTCCTTTTTCGCCGACTCGAAAATCCAGCGCTCCCGTTCTTCGGCTCCCGGTTTGCTTTTTCAGCTCCGCCAGCTGCGCCTTAAGTTCTTCATAGGATGGTTCTGTCATTGGACCTCCTCAGTTCCAGCTGCTCTCGTCGATTGATATCGAATCGAGTCTCAACAATCGATGCTCAACAAGATGGACATTATAATACTCAATCAGCCGCATCGCCTCTCGCCATCTCGGCCCCCACTCCACTGCGAAACTTTTCCTCAGCCCTCGGGTTCAACCAACACCGCTGGTGAGGCGCTCGCATACTTGTCCCTCAGTACCGGCGACACGACGCTCCGTACGCGCTACGATTGTTCTCAGGTCATTCGTCGAACCGGACTCTCCCTCAGATCGATCGGCTTCCTCGCAACTCGCGAGGAACCAAGTCTCGGTCTTGGCGGAAGAACAAAGATACGAGGTTCATTTCGCCGAAGGCCGCCTCGAACGGTTTGTTTCACTGGATGTGCGGCTGCGCCCAGCTGCCGCTGCGCTCACAGTTCGCGATGCTTTCATCGTAACTATTTCATCTACAGTCAGACGGAAAGCAACCATTCCCAAGCAAAATCGATCATTATTGATAGAGTTTTTTCATGCGAACCAGCAGCGTTGCTCGCGGTTGAGAGAGACAAACACTAAATTATGGGCGGGTTCATGAAGATCATCGGATCTAATCTGGGTCGAGCCGTCATTCTTGCCGCTATTTTATTCGTGTTCCCAACGTTGCGCGCATCCGCGCAATCGCAGGCAGCCGCGGCCACCGAAACGCAAACATCCATCTCAACACAAAGCGATGCCGCGCAATTCTCTCAATCTCCACGCGTCCCCGCGCGCATCACTCAGTCCGTCGACGAATCTAATCGCATGACGCTCCGCGGCAACGTCCACCGTCTCGCCCGCGCCGAGTTCGATCGCGGCGCCGTCGCCGAATCTCAGCCCGCCTCTCACGTCGCCATCATGCTCAAGCGCAGCGACGACCAGGAAACCGCTCTCCGCCAGCTCCTCGAGCAACAGCAAGACAAATCTTCGCCCAACTATCACAAGTGGCTCACGCCCGATCAATTCGGCAAACAATTCGGCCCCGCCGATTCCGACATTCAAGCCGTCACCGACTGGCTCACGTCTCGCGGCTTCTCCAACATAAAAATCAGCCCCGGCCGCACCCGCGTCGAATTCAGCGGAAATATCGGCCAGATCAGCAGCGCCTTCCAAACGCAGATCCATCACTTCTTCGTCAACGACAAGATGCACACCGCCAACGTCTCCGACCCGCAAATTCCCGCCGCGCTTTCTCCCGTCGTTGGCGGCGTCGTCTCGCTCAACGATTTCCGTCCGCACGCGCTCTCGCACCGCCTCGGCACTTTCCGAAAAACGAAAGACACCGGCCTCGTCAAACCGCTCTTCACCTTCGGCAGCTGCGGCAGCTCGACGCCCTGCTACGCCGTCGGCCCCGGCGACTTCGCCAAAATTTACAACACTCCTGCCACCATCAACGGCGTCGCACCCGGCGCTGGCGTCACCATCGCCATCGTCCAGGATTCCAACATCAACGTCGCCGACGTAACACAATTCCGCGCGATGTTTGGTCTCCCACCGACGCCCGCCATCAACGTCGTCCTCAACGGCCCCGACCCCGGCATCCAGGGTCCCAACTCCGCTACTGACGACGAAATCGAAGCCGACCTCGACGTCCAGTGGGCCGGCGCGGTCGCTCCCGGCGCGCAAATTGACCTCGTCGTCTCCGAAGATTCCGAAAGCATCGGCATGTTCGGCACCGACATCTCCGCCGGCTTCATCGTGGACAACAACCTCGCGCCCATCCTCAGCGAGAGCTTCGGCGCATGCGAGGCCAGTCTCGGCTCCGCCGGTGCAGCTTTCTACAACGCGATGTGGCAGCAAGCGTCCGCCGAAGGCATTACCGTCATCCTCTCTGCCGGTGACAGCGGCTCCGCCGGCTGCGATCCAGATTCCAGCAAATCCAACCAGGACGTCGCCAACGACGGCATCGCCATCAGCGGCATCGCCTCCACCCCCTACAACGTCGCCCTCGGCGGCACCGACTTCCAGAACGCCGGCGCGGTCCAAAACTCCCCCAGCGGAGCCTCAACTTTCTGGAACGCGACCAACGGCACCAACGGTTCGTTTATCCAGACCTCCGCCAAGGGCTACGTTCCCGAATGGCCCTGGAACGACTCCTGCGCCGCCGCCGCAGTTGCCTCCAGTCTCAACACCTGCACCAGTGCGTTGATCACTCCAAACGCAAATCCCAGCTCACCAAATTTCGGCATCGACCTCGTCGCCGGCGGCGGCGGCCCGAGCACCATCAACACCAAGCCCGTCTACCAAACTGGCATCACCGGCATGCCTGCCGCCAATTTCCGCCAGCTTCCAGACATCTCGCTCTTCTCCGGCAACGGCACCAACGCCAGCTTCCTCGTCATCTGCCAGCAGGACGCCAACACCGGCACCGGCAGCAGCACCAGCTCGTGCGATTTGAATTCGCCTTTCGCCGACTTCCAGGGCGTTGGCGGCACATCCGCAGCCGCTCCTGCCTTCGCAGGCATCATGGCCATGGTCAACCAGCAAACCGGTCAGCGCCAAGGCAACGCCAACTTCGTCCTTTACAAGCTCTACAAAAACAATGTCGCCGGAACGATCTGCGCCTCGGCCCCCAATCCGGCCTCGACCTGCATCTTCTACGACACTGTCTTGGGCAACAATTCGGTCGCCTGCGCTGGGGGCACCACAAATTGCAGCAACACCACAGCAGGCCAATTCGGCGTCCTGAAAGATCCGACGAAAACAAACACACCTGCATTCATGACCACTACCGGCTACGACAACGCCACCGGCCTCGGCTCCCTCAACGTCACAAAACTCCTCGCTGCATGGTCCTCCGCAAACTTTACTTCTGACACTGTGGCGATCACCTGTAGCTCTGCAGGTCAGACCTGCTCGTCGACCTCGGCGATCAACATTCCCCACGGCCAAGATGCGACCTTTACGGTCACTGTCACCCCGAGCACCGCAACCGGTGCAATCTCCCTGATCGCTACACCTCCCACGGGTTTACCCATCGGTATCGGCCCCTTCTCTCAACCTGATGGGACCTTTTTGCTCTCCGGTGGAACAGCAACATTCACGACAAACCAACTCCCCGGCGGCACAGGTGTCTCCGTCGTTGCCAAATACGCCGGCGATACCACCTTCGCTCCCGGCACTTCGGCTCCGGTAACCGTCAACGTCTCCAAAGAACCCAGCGCCACCGCCGTCAATCTCCTTACCTTCGACTCCGCCGGTAATTCATCAACCGCAACCTCCGTCGCATACGGCGGCTCCTACATCCTCCAAATCGCCGTTTCAGACAAAGACGGCACTCCGGGTCGTCAGTGTGCTACCGCCCTCGCTGGCTGCCCCACCGGCACCGTCACTCTCACCGACAAAGGTGCGCCGCTCAAAGATTTCTCCGGTTCCAACACAGTCAAGCTCAGTAGCATCGGCATCGCGGAGGATCAACCGGTTCAACTTCCCGCCGGCACCCACAGTCTCGCCGCCTCCTACTCTGGCGACAACAGCTTTAACGCCAGCACCTCCCCCAACAACGCCATCACCATCACCACCGCAACCACGACCCCTGTCGTCACCGCCACTCCCGCGACTGGCATCACCACCGGCACATCCGTCAACCTCACCGCCAAAATCACCACCCAAAGCAGCGGCGCCGGACCAACCGGCAGCGTCATCTTCAAAGCCAACGGCACGCAAATCGGCAGCGCCGTCGCAGTCGTTTCGACTCCTGGGAACGTGAATGCGAATCCGTTGATCCCCGCATTCGCCACCGCCACGATCACCCACACTTTCGCCACGCCCGGCAGCGTCACCATCACCGTCGCCTACACCACCGGCGACGCCAACTATTCCTCCAGTTCCGGCACCGGCACGGTCAACGTCATCACCACCGGCACGGTTCCGACCGCCGCAGCGCTCACGTCCAGCACCACCACCATCACCACAGGCGGCATGGTCAACCTCACCGCCACAATCACCGGCTCCACCAACAACGGCCCCGGCGTCACCGGCACCGTCCAGTTCATGAATGGCACACAAGCTCTCGGCAGTCCCGCCGCTTGCACGCCCAAGGCTGGCACCGCCACCACCGGTGGAACCTGCACCGCCACGCTCTCCACCGCTCTTTCCACTGTGCCACCGGGCTTCATCGCTCCGTCGCGCACTCCGCAAATTCCGCCGGCAACGCCGCTCGCCATCGCGACATGCATCCTCGCACTGCTCTTGTTCGTAGCTGCGCGCCGCAGCAGTGCCCCCGCGCGTCGCCGCCTCGTGCTCGGCTTCGCAACTATGCTCCTAACAGTCGGCATCGCCTCAGCCTTCGCCGGTTGCGGTGGCGGCGGCTCCGGCGGCGGTACCGCTCCCACAACTCACGTCGACAGCATCACCGCCGTCTACGGCGGGGACTCCACCTACGTCGGCTCGACATCGCCCGCCGTAGCCGTCACCGTCAGCAACCAATAACCCGCGCGAAAAGCACGCCACATTCGCGCCGGCAAAATAAGAAAAGGCCCCGAGATTCTCGGGGCCTTTTTATTTCCGAATCAAATCTGTCGCTGCTTAGTTGATGCTCGGCGGGAAAAACACATTCCAGAAAATCGGCGACGGCGTAGAAAATTCCACCGGCACCAGCGACCCTTCACCGGTCACCTGTGGCGCGCGCGCAACCTTCGCCTCCACCTTATTCCCCGTCTTTGAATTCTCGATCGTGAGCTTGGTTCCTTCCGGCAGCGCTTCCTGCAAAATGATCATCGCGCCGCTCGCACTCACCGTATGCGTGTTCCCGGGCATTGGCGGCTTTCCCGCTACGTGCACCGTTACTCCAATCCTCAGCAGCACCCGCTGTGCGCGCCGCCGTTCTTCCGCGGTCGGCGGACGGTTCAGCGCTGGCCGCGCCGATGGCGGTGGCATCGTCTTCGCATTCGTCAAAGGCTTCATAGCTCGAGTCCCCAGAAATCCATCTCCGGCGCGACCAATTCGACGCCGTATTCCCAACCGCCTTCCGGCCGTTGCGTTCCCTTCCACACAATCACGGCCGAATTGCTGGTCTCGGTCGCCACATTCGTCAGCGCTAGCCGGTGCTCCAGCTCCAGGTCATGGTCCAACACCACCATGCACCCGTACGGATTCACCACGCGCGTATGCGCCTCCACGCTGCTCCGCCGCCCTTTCGCATCGTCCCACTCCAGGCGGATCGGCACACGGGAGTTCATTCGTCGGCCGCGACGGCTCTCACTATGGCGCGGCGCGACGCTCTTTAATTCACGCGTCTTGACTGGCATTCTTCCCTCTGTAGGCCCATGCTAAAATTTGCCTGCGCGAACGGTCAATGGTACGCACGCCGCTCCGAGTCCCATAAGTATCTGTCCACTGGTACAGGCATTCGTTTTCGCGAGGGTGGGCGCGGGTGGCTACTCGCCGCCAACAAGCATAGCGCCTGGTAGGGGCACGGCACTCCGCCCCCGTCTTATGCCGATTGGGCAAGATAAAAATACGTCGTTATCCTGAGCGAAGCGAAGGATCTCAGCACGCTGAGCCAACACGATCGATACGGGGCCACGACAAGTCCGCCAGATGCTCGACTCTCAACAACACCTGTCACCGACGCCCCTGGAAATTGCGGTCATTATGGCGATTTGTGAAAAACATCCATCTGATCGAATCTCAATTGAGACACAGCTCGCTGCAGCAAAAGTAGTCAGTCGTGAAAATACCGGTGCCGGTTTCTACACTCGTTTCGAGCTGCAGCGATCATCGAATGTGGCCATAGGCGGCACGCGCGTGCAAGATCTGCGAAATGGCCCACAGGTCACAGTTGAGGGCCTGAACCACGGGATGGGATTCATACTTTGGCTCTCGGAAGGCTTCATCGACTGCCTCGAAGGCTATACGTACGACGACAGCACAACGGCACTTGATTTGATCGACCTCGAATTCAAAATTGTTTCATCCTAGCGCGCACTCATGAAAAACCTCATCGTCAACGCCGACGACCTCGCCTGGACTGAAGGCGTCAACCGCGGCATTCTCGACGCCCACCGCAATGGCATCGTCACCAGCACCTCCCTCCTCGCCAATGGCGCCGCATTCGATTCCGCCCTCGCCGCCGCCAAGTCCGTCCCCAATCTCGGCATCGGCGTTCACCTCAATCTTAGCGACGGCTCTCCCATTGCCCCGCCCGAAGCCGTCACCTCGATCCTCAACGACGACGGCCAATTCCTCGGCGGCCCCGAAACCCTCCTCCTCAAAATCGCCACCGGCTCCCTCAACCTCCACGAAGTCGAAGACGAATGGTCCGCCCAAATCGAAAAAATCTGCGAAGCCGGCATTCATCCCACTCACGTTGACGGCCACAAACACGTCCACATGCTTCCCGGCCTTTTCGAAATCGCCCTGCGTCTCGCCAAGCGCAACAACATCGGCGCCATCCGCGTCGCGCACGAAGCCTCCAGTCTCCGCGCTGCGCTCTCAGCCGACGACGAACTTTTCGATGCCACCGTCTTCAAACAGGGAGTCCAGGCCCGCGGTCTGAAATTCCTCGCACGCGATGCCCGCGAGCAAGCGCAACACGTCGGCATCGGCACCGCTGATTTTTTCTGCGGCATCGCCCAAACCGGCGAAATGACCAAGGAAGGTGTACTTCAGCTGCTGAGCAATTTGCCCGAAGGCACCACCGAACTCATGTGCCATCCCGGCTATGTCGACGAAGCCCTGCAAAAATCTCCCACGCGCCTGCAGGAATCTCGCGCCACCGAACTCGCCATCCTCACCGATCCCGACGTCCGAAATCTTGTCGCATCGCAGGGGATTCGCCTGATAGACTATAGTTTGACATCGTCTCAATTATGAGAACCGACCCCACAATTCGCTACTCGGTGGTGGTTCCCTTCTTCAACGAGCAGGAAAACATCCCGCCGCTCTACATGAAGATCACCGAAGTCATGGACTCCATCGGCGAGCCCTACGAGCTCATTTTTATCGACGATGGCAGTCGCGATAACTCGTTCAAAGTTCTGTCCGACATTTACGAGCACGATCACCGCGTCAATATCGTTCGGCTGCGCCGCAATTTCGGCCAGACTCCCGCGCTCAAAGCCGGCTTCGACTTCGCCCGTGGCGATGTTGTCATCTCGATGGACGGCGATCTCCAACACGATCCCGAAGAAATTCCGCGATTCCTCGAAAAAATCGAAGAAGGCTTCGACTTGGTGAGTGGCTGGCGTTACGCCCGCCGCGATCACTGGCTCATGCGCCAGTTTCCCAGTCGCGTTGCCAACTGGATGATGGCTAAGCTTTCCGGCATCGAACTCCACGACTTCGGCACCACGTTCAAAGCCTACAAGCGCGAAATCATTCAGGAAATCCAGCTCTACGGCGAGCTTCACCGTTTCATTCCCGCTCTCGCGGGTTCAGCGGGCGCGCGTATCACCGAAGTCCCCATCACCGACCTCGATCGCAAAAGTGGCAAGAGCAACTACGGCATCGGCCGCACCTTCCGCGTCTTCCTCGATCTGATCATCGTCAAATTTTTGCAGGATTATTCGACGCGCCCGCTCCAGTTTTTCGGCGTCATCGGCGTCGCTGGCGTCTTCCTCGGCTTACTCGACGCCGCCTATCTCATCTACGAAAAGTTCGCTCACAACGTCTCGGTCATGAGCCAGCACGGCCCGCTGATGCTCACCGGCGTCGCCCTGATCGTCAGCGGCGTCCAGTTCGTCTCCATGGGCCTCTTGGGCGAAATCATCGCCCGCACCTACTACGAATCCCAAAACAAGCCCATCTACTCCCTCCGCGAAGTCAAAAGCCACCGCAAAGACCTAAGCGACAGCACCGAACAAACCCGCCCCTCCGGCCCCTCCGAACGCTAATCCACATTCCGTCGATTTTGTAGGGGCGGGGTTCACTTGGAAACCCTGAGTTTTCGAAGGGTCCGCCCGGCCACCGGTCTTGTCTCCATCGATCACCGAAGTCCCGCATACTCTCCTCTGCGTAACTTATTGCTCAACTGAGACTTACCCCAAATAAGTGCCCACTCCCAATTCGAACGCCACCCCGCGCCCACAACCCCTTTAAAATCACATTCTTACACCAACAGCGCACACAACTCCCCTGGAATCACATTCTTACGCAAAAACCGGGGGATAGGGGTATGTTCGCTACTCTGTAGCCCGTCGAACGCCTAGTGATGCCCGCCGAGCGGATCGCGCTTGGTGCCATAAACAGTTCCCCAGCGATCCGTCATCTCGCCGCGGATTTCCCATAGCTCCGGGAAGAATTTATGGCGCATGCCCTCTTCCAGAATCTCAACAGGACGGCCCTTGAGCGACTTCGACCCGAAGCCGATAGTCCGATGGATGAGCTGCATGTGCTCGAAGCGAAATTTCTGGAATAACTCATCGAATTCGGCCAAAGCTTCCGCCACGACATACGCGTCGCCGTGGTTGTACTCGGAGTCGTAGATTTTTTCGAGCGTCAGATTGTGCTTGTCGAGGTAGTTTTCTTTGAACGAATTCCAGATCGGCTGATACATCTTCAGCAGGGTCCGAAAGCCCGGCGATTCCTGCCCGCTCCCATTCCCGAGGCGTTGACGGATCGCTTGATATTCCTTCGGCGACATGATTTCCAACAATGCGATTTGCTGCGTCATCAGGCGCTGCGCGGTGTGCACGCGGCGAAAAAGTGTGAGAACGCGATTGGTATTTTGCTGTTGAAGATAGTCGTCGATGTCGAGAAGCGTGTACGCGATCAGCTTCATCCAAAGCTCTTCGACCTGGTGGACGATCTGAAATTGGAGTTCGTCGGCGTTGCAGAGGTCTTCAAATTTGGATTGGCACGCGAGTAGATTTTTTGTGTTGAGGTAAAGCTCGTAGTCGAGCGTTCCTTCGCCGGACATCTGCGCGTAGAAAAGTTTGCGGTTCATACGGGCTCCTCGTGCGGTTAAGAAGTAGTTTGAGCGGGTTGGGGAAGAAAGTCGAAGAGCGATTCACGCAGAGTTCGCGAAGGACACAGATCTCGATTTCCGTATTACAGATCGACTTCCGCGATGCAGCTGGATTTTGGCGTTACGGCTGGATTTTTGCGTCACAGCTCGATCTTCGCGCTAAAGCTGGATTTTGCGGTATCCGCCGCGGAAATATACCAATGGTTCGCCATCGAAGATTTCCGTTGCTTCCACTTGCCCCAAGAAAATCGTGTGATCGCCAGCTTCATGAGCAGCAGTCACGCGGCACGCAATGTGCATCAACGCGTCGTCGAGCAGCGGAATCCCGGACTCCGTCCAAAGATAGCGAATGCCTAATTTCGCTTCCGTCATTTCGTCTTCTACAGTCTGCGCGAAGTACCGTGAAATCGCCTGCTGCTCGTGTTTGAGCACGCTGACTCCAAAATGTCCGCGCTGTTTCACCATTGGTAGCAGTTGCGCCCGATGATCCACGCAAACCAGCAGCAGCAGCGGATTCAGCGACACCGATGTTACGGAGTTCGCCGTCATGCCATGAACTTTGCCGGGAGCGCGCTCCGCCGTCACGACCGACACTCCGGTCGCAAATTGCGAGCACGCCAAACGAAACTCAGCCGCTGTAGGAGATTTCGATGCCATATTTAGAATTTACGAGAATATTATAGCGGATTACGTCGCAGCCAACGCGCCGACGCCGCGTAAGTTTCACCGCGCGACCTCGTCAACAAGTCTGCATGACACTCACCGAGGCAGCGCCGCGCGTTCCGCTGCTCTTTGCCAAATCCTTCATAGCCTTGCAGAATCAGAGATAATCGAATCGAACACGGGAGATTCCGATGGCAAGAACAATCGCAATTCTTGGCGGAACTGGACCGGAAGGTCTGGGCTTGGCGAATCGACTCGCGCGCGCTGGCGAACGCATCGTGATCGGTTCGCGCGACGCGCAGCGCGCGCAGGACGCAGCGAAAACGCTGCGCGATGTGATTGCCGCATCCGCGCAAAACACCTCTCCACAAACTGCCTCAATACAAATCGAAGGCGCAGCGAACGCGGCGGCGGCAGCGCAATGCGACGTTGCTCTGCTCACAATTCCCTTCGGTGGAATGGCTGGTTTGCTCAAAGAATTAAAGACCGTGTGGAAGCCGGGAACTGTGGTGATCGATACGACTGTGCCGCTTGCGGCTGCTGTCGGCGGAGCGCCGTCGAAGATGCTTGGTGTCTGGCAAGGTTCGGCGGCGGAAGCGGCGCGCGAATCGTTGCCGAAGGAAGTGAGCCTTGCGGCTGCGTTTCACAATCTCGGCGCCTCGTTGCTGGAAGGCGATGCTGCTGTCGAATGCGACGTGCTCGTTTGCAGCGACGACGAGAAAGCCAAGCAAATCGCGAGCGAGCTAGCGAACAAAATCCCCGGAGTGCGCGCCATCAATGGCGGCAAACTCGAAAACGCGCGCATCGTTGAATCGATCACGGCGCTATTGATCGGCATCAACATCCGTCACAAGGTTCACAGTGCTGGAATTCGTTTTACGGGTCTTCCGTTGTAACGACGCATCACATGCGCGTGAGTTTGCGTGGACTGCCGGACAAATCAGAGCTGAGTTGAAGTCTTCATCTTGCCGAGCTGGGGCGCAGGAATCCTGCGCCCCTACACGGAAATTGCGCATATCGGATTCGGGGTGCTACAGCGATAGGAGAGCGCGCGCGAGTTCGCGCTTATCGGCGCGCGACTTCATTACGGTTGGGACTACGGCGACTTTCATGCCGAAGGATTCGATTGCGGCGCGTTGCGATTCGTCGAGGGGATCGATCACAAAGGTTCCGGTGAAGTCGGCGTAGAGTTTGGCGACGCCTTTTGCGGATGCTTCGTGGCCGAGTTCGGCGAGCATTTTGTCGCTCGGACCTTTGAGCGATTTGCCTCCGACGATTGGGCAGACAGCGACGACGTTTTCGCGTCGCGCGCGCAATGCTTCGCGAATTCCCTTCACTGCCAGAATCGGTCCGATGCTGATCAGTGGATTGCTTGGGCAGATTAAGATGCAATCGGCATCGCGGATTGCTTCGAGCACTCCTGGAGCTGGCGTTGCACGCTCGATGCCGTCGAATCGAATGCTTTCGACGATTGGTTCGGCGCGGCGCTTCACGAGATATTCCTGAAAATGGAGAGAGCCTTCGTTTGATTCAATGATCGTTGGAACCGGTTCGTTGCACATCGGGAGGATGTGAGCCTTAACGCCGAGCGCGACGCGGATCGATTCGGTTGCATCCGTGAGCGTTTTACCGTCCGCGAGCATCGCGGTGCGATGAATGTGCGTGGCGAGATCGCGGTCGCCGAGGTTGAACCAGTTGATGCGGCCGAAAACTGCGAGGCGCTTCAGCAGGTGAAATGTTTCGCCACGGAAGCCCCAGCCTTTTTTGGGATCGATCAGGTCGGCGAGCGTATACGTGACGATGTCGAGATCCGGCGAGATTTTCAGGCCGTGCATCATGATGTCGTCACCAGTGTTGACGATCGCGGTGAGGTCGGTTGGATTCATCACGTCGTACAAGCCCAGCAGCAATTTCGACGCGCCGACTCCGCCGGCCACAGCGGTGATGCGCAGGCTTTTCGTTGGCGACAGTTTTGCACTCGGGCTCTTTGGTTTGGTCGGCATCGGTTTCGGCGAATCGGTTACGACGCGAGTTTCTGCGTTGGTTGAGTAAGTTCGGGAGCGCTGCGAAGGCGCTCCACGTAAGGGCGCACACTCGACGAAACGAAAGCTTCGCGATCGAGATATTCCGGATAGAGCGCGAGACGTTCGCGCAGAACCAAACCGCGCGCGGCGGTCTCGGAATCGAGTTTGGCGATTTGCGGCCAGGCGGCTTCGGGGTTGATGTGATCTTTGGTGACGGGCGAGATGCCGCCCCAGTCGTTGATGCCGGCGTCGAGCAGGCGCGGAAAATCGGAATAGCTGAGATTGGGCGGTGCTTGAATATTCATCTCAGGGCCGAGAATCAGGCGTGCGACGGCGATGGTGCGCAGCATGTCGTCCATCGTCGGCTCGATGTGATGCGCCATCGGGATGTCGGGCTTGGCGCGGAAATTCTGGATGATGACTTCCTGGATGTGACCGTATTTTTCGTGCATCGCTCTGATCGCGAGCAACGAATCGATGCGCTCTTCGATGGTTTCGCCGATGCCGATGAGAATTCCTGTTGTGAAGGCGATCGAGAGTTTTCCTGCTTCTTCCATAGTGCGAAGGCGGAGCGCCGGGACTTTGTCGGGCGCTTTGGCGTGAGGCAAGTCGCCGCGCATCAGGCGATTGCTGACGGTCTCTAGCATCAGGCCGACGCTCGCGTTGGAATTCTTCAGACGCGCGAGAATAATTGCATCCATAACGCCGGGGTTGGAATGCGGCAGCAAGCCGGTACGATCCAGAACGAGTTCACACATTGCCGCCAGATAATTGAGCGTGCTTGTAAAACCTTGTTTTTGGAGGAAGTCGCGCGCTTCGGGGAAGATTCGTTCGGGTTGGTCGCCCAGGGAGAAGAGTGCTTCTTTGCAGCCTGCGCGGCGGCCCTGCTCGGCTACGGCCAAGACTTCGTCGGGAGTCATGAAATGCGCGCCCGGCTGGCCGGGGTCTTTGCGGAAGGTGCAGTAGCCGCAGTAGTCGCGGCAGAGAGTAGTGAGGGGGATGAAGACTTTTTTCGAGAAGGTGACGGTGTTGCCCTTCCCTTTCGCGCGGAGGGTTGAGGCGGCGTTCAGCAGTTCTTCGAGAAGAGCGTTCTTTAGCAACTCGACTGCCGCGTCACGGTCGAGCGGATCAGTTTTGAGTAGGTCGTACTTCTGAGGTCCTTCGCTTCGCTCAGGATGACACGTCATTTTAATTTGGGGATGAGCGGAAGACATTTCTCGTTACCTGCGATCGCTTCTCAATCTGTGGCGCCGAACTATCCTTTCTGCGCGGGCTCGTCGCGGTAGATATTTTTGTAGGCGACGTAACGGCGCGCGTATTCGTCGATGCTGGCCTGATCGATGCCGGTGAGTTGGCGTTTGATCTTTGCGGGATGGCCGACGACCAAGCTGCCCGGTGGAATGTTCGTGCGCTCCAGAATCAGGGCGCCGGCGGCGACGATGCTGCCTTCGCCGATGGTGACGCCGTTGAGAATGATGGAGCCCATGCCGATCAGGCAGCGATTCGCGATGGTGCAGCCGTGCAGACAGACTTTGTGGCCGACGGTGACGTCGTCGCCGAGAATCAGCGGGTACTCGTCGCGCATGACGTGAAGGACGGAGCCGTCCTGAATGTTGGTGCGTGCACCGATGCGGATGTAGTGGACATCACCGCGTACCACCGTGAGCGGCCAAATGCTCGAATCTTCGCCGATTTTCACGTCGCCGATGATGATGGCAGCGGGATCGATGTACGCCGACTTCGCGATTTCAGGGAGTTTGCCTTGATAGGGGCGGATCGTCATTGGTCGCGCGATAAACCTCAGGAAAAATCTAACACAGAGACGCAGAGTTCGCAGAGACGGCGCGGAGAAGTCTCTCCTACTTTGAGATTCGCTCTAAGAGAACGACTTTGACGGAGTCGCCGACTTTTTTGCCGATGGCTTCTAAGATTTCGGCCTTCACTGGCAGTTTGTGCTGGCCGTTTCCTAGGGCCATGAAGGAGCTGCGGAATTCGTGGCCGTCTACGTTGCCAAGAACTTTGACTAAACCACGCGTGCCGAAGAATTCGACTGAGTCGGGCCAGATCACGAACGTCCAGCCGCCCTTTTTCGGGCTCTTTTGCAGCTTTGCCGTGAATGATTTCTTCAGAGCTGGCATCGGTACCGCCAATCGATCAATCGATCAATCGATCGTAACTTGCGGGCCTTGGGTGGATGAGCCGAGTTCGTCGAGGCGCGCGGTAACGGCGTTTGCCAGGGCGTAGAGGCTGTGGGCGGGCGCGGCGTCTTTGCCTTGCGCGGCTACAGGCTGGCCGGAGTCGCCGCCGATACGGATGCGCGGATCGATTTCAATTTCGCCAAGGACGGGTACGCCGTAGGCGATCGCGGTCTTCGCGCCTTCACCGTGACCGAAGATGTCGATGGGCTTGTCGCAGTGGGGGCAAACGAAAGTGCTCATGTTTTCGACGACGCCGAGCACTTCGACGTTGACCTGGCGAAACATTTCGATGGCTTTGCGGACGTCGGCGAGCGCAACGGCCGAAGGCGTGGTGACGACGACGGCGCCGGTGACTGCGACGGTTTGAATCAGGGTGAGCTGCACGTCGCCGGTTCCCGGCGGAAGATCAATCAGCAAATAATCGAGCTCGCCCCAAATTACGCTGCGCAGAAATTGCGTGATGATGCTGTGAAGCATCGGACCCCGCCAGATCATCGGCGCGTCGCCGGGGCTGAGCAGGCCCATCGAAATCATCTTGATGCCTTGTGTTTCGACGGGATGAATACGCTTGTCGGGCGTGGCGCGGGGTTCTTCGCGCGTGCCGAGCATGATGGGGACGTTGGGGCCGTAGACGTCGGCGTCGAGGAGGCCGACTTTGTGGCCGAGTTTTGAGAGCGCGAGGGCGAGATTCACGGCGACGGTGGTTTTGCCTACGCCGCCTTTGCCGCTGGCGATGGCGACGAGATTTTTAACGCCGGCAATTGGCTGGCGCGGGGGGAGTTGTTGGGGTTGCGGTGCTGGCGGCATTTTTTAAATTACCTTTCCGGGATTCGCGCGGTGCCGAGATCGTTGTCGAGAGAGTGCGAACTCGGCGGATATGTCGTGCTCTTGTTGAATCTAAACCCCGCGGTCTGGGACACGACCGCGGCTACAGGTCTCGGCGCTTAAATTTTGTAAGAGACACAAAACATCACTGGCCTTGGCCGTGGCATTTCTTGTATTTTTTGCCGGAGCCGCAGGGGCAGGGATCGTTGCGGCCGACTTTGGCGGCGGCGCGGACTGGTTTTGGTGGTTCTGCTTGCGCGGCGCCGGTTTGATATTGCAAATCTTGTTGCTGGCGCTGCTGCTTGCGGTCGAGTTGACGCGCGACGTCGGGCAGGCGCTGCGCCGGAGCTTCTGTGGCGCGAGCGGCGGCGCTGGCCATCGCGGCGGCGGCTCCGCCCTGGCGAGGCGATGCCGACGGCGGAATCTGGCGCGGCTGACCCGATGCGGATGGGCCGCCTTGGCCTGCGGGACCTGCACCACTTGGTCCGCTGGGGCCGCCCTGATTTTCGGGCGCGGTCTGCATGTCGTCGGGATGTTGCTGCGCTTGCTGAATGACGATGTGGAAGAGATAGCGGATCGTCTCGTTGTCGATGCGCGCCATCATGTCTTCGAACAGGACGAACGCTTCTTTTTTGAACTCGACGATCGGATCTTTCTGCGCGTAACCGCGCAGGCCGATTCCCTCTTTGAGGTGATCGAGCGAGAGCAGATGATCTTTCCACTGCGTGTCGACAACATCGAGCACGATGCGGCGTTCAAGCCAACGCATCAACTCGTTGCCGAATTGCTTTTCTTTTTCCTCGTAACGCTTGATGACGGCTTCTTTTGCGGCGTCGGCGAGTTGCTCGTGTGACAACTCGGAAGGATCGGCTCCCGCCGCTTTGGCGTCGACGCCGAATTGTGCGTGAATCTCGGCAAGAAATTGCGTGGTATTCCACTGGCCCGGATGCTGCGCCTGCGGGCAATAGGTGTCGACGAGATCGAGCGCGACGTTTTCCGCTTTTTCGAGAACGAACTCGCGCTGATCCTGGCCTTCGAGCGCGGAGCGGCGAATCGCGTAAATCGTCTCGCGCTGCTTGTTCATGACATCGTCGTATTCAAGGAGGTGTTTGCGAGCGTCGAAGTTCTGCGCTTCGACCGACTCCTGCGCCTTTTCGATGCGACCCGAAATCATTTTCGATTCGATGGGAACGCCTTCGGTCATACCGAGGCGAAACATCAGCGCCTTGATGCGTTCACCGCCGAAGATGCGCATGAGATCGTCTTCGAGCGATAGGAAGAAGCGCGAGGAACCGGGATCGCCCTGACGGCCGGCGCGTCCGCGAAGCTGATTGTCGATGCGGCGGGCTTCGTGACGTTCGGTGCCGAGAATGTGCAACCCGCCCATCGCGACGACTTCATCGTGTTCGGCTTTGCACTGTTGCGCGAAATCTTCGTAGATCGGCTTCCATTGATCGGAGGGCACCTGAAAAATTTTGCCTTCGTGCTGGAACAAAACCATGGGCGCGGCGATGGGCTGCGCGGTTTCGCCGGCGGCATTGATCTGGGCAGCAGCCCCGTCACCGCCAAGCACGGCAGGCGCAGCGGCGTACGGCAGCGCCATTTTGTTTTTGAGGAAGTAATCGCGCGTCATCTGCTCGGGATTTCCGCCGAGCAAAATGTCGGTGCCGCGGCCCGCCATGTTCGTCGCTACAGTGACAGCGCCTTTGCGCCCGGCCTGCGCGACGATGCGCGATTCGCGCTCGTGCTGCTTGGCGTTGAGCACCTGGTGCGGGATGCCTTCGCGCTTCAGGATTTCGGCGATGGCTTCGGATTTTTCGATCGAGATGGTGCCGACGAGAACGGGCTGGCCGCGCTTGTTGTAGTGGCGAATGCCGTTGTCGAGCGAATTGTCTTCCTGCAGGATGCCGTTGACGACGGCTTCGAACTTTTCTTTCTCGGTGCGGTAGACGATATCGGGATGCTCTTTGCGGATGAGCGTGCGATTCGTCGGAATCATGACGACATCGAGGTTGTAGATTTTGCCAAACTCGGCGGCTTCGGTTTCCGCGGTGCCGGTCATGCCGGAGAGCTTCTTGTACATGCGGAAATAATTCTGGAAGGTGATCGTAGCGAGCGTTTGATTTTCGCGCTCGATCTTGACGCCCTCTTTGGCTTCGACGGCTTGGTGCAAACCGTCGGACCAGCGGCGGCCCGGCATTTGGCGTCCGGTAAATTCATCGACGATGATGACTTCGCCGTCTTTGATGACGTAATCGACGTCGTTTTTGTAGAGCGCGTGGGCGCGCAGCGCCTGATAGACGTGGTGCATCACGTCGATGTTGGCGGGGTCAGACATGTTCGCGAGGCCGAGGAGACGCTCGCACTTGTTGAAGCCTTCCTCGGTCAGCGTGGCCTGACGATGTTTTTCGTCGAGCGTGAAGTCGATGTCCTGAATCAGCTTGGGGATGATTTTGTCGATCTTGTAGTACTTGTCGGTGGATTCTTCGGCAGGGCCGGAAATGATGAGCGGGGTGCGCGCTTCGTCGATGAGGATGGAGTCGACTTCGTCGACGATGCAGAAGTGATGGCCGCGCTGCACGCAATTCGCGAGATCGTACTTCATGTTGTCGCGAAGGTAGTCGAAGCCGAATTCGTTGTTGGTGCCGTAGGTGATGTCGGCGTGGTAGGCGGCGCGACGCTGAACGTCGTCGAGATCGTGGACGATGACGCCGACGTTGAGGCCCAGCGCGCGATACAGCGTGCTCATCCATTCGGCGTCGCGGCGAGCGAGATAATCATTGACGGTGATGACGTGCACGCCGCGGCCTGCGAGCGCGTTGAGCGCGGCGGGAAGAGTGGCGACGAGCGTCTTGCCTTCGCCGGTTTTCATTTCGGCGATTTTTCCGCTGTGCAGAACCATGCCGCCGATGAGTTGCACATCGAAATGGCGCATGTTGAGCACGCGGCGGCCTGCTTCGCGAACGAGAGCGAACGCGGGAACGATTGCGGGCTCGAACGCCTGCTGCATCAGTTCGCGGAAACCGGAATCGGTGGGATCGGCGTCTTTGAGCGGCGCCTGGACCTGCTCTTTGAGCGCGAGGAATTGCGCCTTCAGCTCTTCATCGCTGAGCGCTTTGACTTCGGCTTCGCGCGCGTTGATGGCGGCGACGAGCGGCTGCAATTTCTTGACGTCGCGCTCGTGCTTGGTGCCGATAAATCTTGAAATTACGCTGTCAACAACCTTTGCTGCATCCATGAATTCGTTTCGCCGTTTCCTGTAGTGACGGAGTTCGACCGCGCCGCGGTGTTACAGAGGCGGAATTGGCGGCCGGGGCAACAGTTTATTGTAGCTGTTTGGATGCGCGGACGGCAAAAATGTGGCGAGGCGGGTAAATGGGGGTTTCCTGGAGATTTGGCCGAGGAGGAACAGGCCAATTGATTGGTGAGTTTGACGATGCGCGGGGAATTCGCGTCACGGGACGTCACGGGATCGGACGCGACATCTCGTATTCCGTAACGGCGGGGTCGTTCGGATAGGGTTCGGTTCGTCCCGTTCGAACGAAACCGAGCTTTTCATAAAAGCGAATCGCACCGGCGTTGTTGCTCGTCACCATTAGCAGCAAGGAGGAAACGCTGCGTGCGCTGCTCCATTCGAGAACGTGATTTATGAGCAGGCGGCCTACGCCGGCCTGGCGGTGCGAGGGTGCCGTCCACATGGAGACAAGATCGGCGTGCTTGGGATTTTTCTCGTCGAGAAGAGTTCCGGCGATGCCGCAGGGGCTTTCGCCGTCCACGGCAATGAAGCCGACACCACGTTGGCCATTCCAGCGATCGAGGCGCGCAATCCACTGCGCATCGGTGAAAGCGGACTCGGATGCGTAGGTTGAACCGAACGCGTACGGAGCTTCCTGCAGGGCGCGCAGGCGAACATCTCTGAAGAGAGGGATGTTCTGCAAAGTGATGGGCTCAATGACGATCAATCGACGCGACCTCGGACTAGTGGATAGTCGTACTTAGTTTATCGCAGGGCTGGCAATTCGATTTGCCGAGACGGTCGCTAAAGGACACGGATACAGCGCGCCAAGACGCAGCGACGGGCGGAGCAAGCCCCGCCCCTACAAGAGGCGGATAAAGCTAGCGCGGGGTGGTCGTCCCGACGGGGACGGGTGTATCGGCGCCGGCGGCGTGGTCTTCGGGAGTGGAGCCGCGCGGGGCGATGTGGTCTGCGAGCAGGCGGCGCAGGCGGCTGCGTTCTTCGAGCGTGATGTCGACGATTTCGAACGCCATATCTTGCGCGCGGTAGTCGCGCATCAGCGCCGTGGCCTGGAGGTTGCGCAGACCGATCTGAAATTTGAGCTGCACTGGAGTTCCCGGCGGAAGATGGCGGCTAATCGTCGCGACGCCGCCAGATAGGCTAGCCGTTTTTATCTGAAGGCTGCAGGCTTCTTTGAGGTTGGTGCTGACGGCGAGCACTGGCTTGGTGAGGCGGACGCGCTTGTGGCGACGCTGGCGCACGAATTTTGAGTTGGGCTTGAGGGCGAGTGGGGCGAGCGCGAGATCGTCGCGGTCGAGGCCGCTCTGCGGCAGGAACGAGACCGCCCAAGTCGAATCGAGCTTGCCGAGCGCCTGGATTGCGGCGATACGCAGCTCTTGCGGCTGAAGCCAGCCGAGAAATTTTTTCGCCTCGACGATGCGCTTGAGCGCGGTGATAGCTTCGGGAGCGTTGATGCGGCCGAGGGCTTCGACGGCTTTCACGCGAAGATAGGTGCCGCCGCCAGCGGGCAGGTCGCCGTCGACGATGGTGAGAAGACGGCCGAGAGCATCGCGATCGCCGGTGACGCCGAGTTCGTCGATGGCGAGCGGCATGACGAGCGGGTCGAGGTGATCGAGAACTTCGAGCAGGATGCGGCAGCGTCCCGGCGAACCGCTTGCGGAAATCTGGCGCAGGATGCGGTCCTGAGAATTGCGCGGAAAATCTTTCATACGCGCAGGAAGAAAAACTTCGACGGAACGCGCATCGAGTTTGCAGAGCAGGCCGACGATTTCGACGGCTTCAGCGATCGCGCCGCCTCGAAGCGTGCTGCGCAGATACTGGACGCCTTCTTCGCCGAGGTCGGCGGCGAGGTTAGCGACGTTTTCCGCGTCGTTGCGCAAGGCGCACCGATTGAAGCGCGCCGCGAGCTGCTCCATCGTGGTTTGCGGCAGCATTTTCAGGACAGCGGTAAGTCCGGCGGCGGCCTGACGCGCGCGCAAAGCTTCTTCGACAAATTCGGGGACGCGCTCTTCTATGCCCATTTTTGCGCGCAGCGTGCTCGCGGTGCCGGGGCGCTGCGCTTCGACGCCGGAGAGCAGGTCGAGCGCTTGCTCCATCGCAGCGTACGAACGGCTGCTGGCGGCTTCCTGGCTGAGGCGCACGAATGCGGCGGTGACGACTCCCTGAAGCTCGGCGTCTTGTTCAACGTTGAGGCGCAGGCCGAGATGCTGAAGGGCCGCGCCGAGCAGGCGCGGGTCGAGCTTGCCGTAGAGCTCGGCCATTTCCGAAAGGCCGGCGGCGGTTTTTTTGCGCGCATCGGTATCGTCGGAGTCGGCGCACGCGGCGTAATTTTGCAGAACGCTGACTGCGTCGGCGACATTCCCCTGCTCGACCAATTCGCCCACGTAAGACTGCACGTTGCGTGGCGGGATGCACCACGCTTCGGTGGAGAGGAGCACGGTGCGCTTGCCGCTCTCTGGAACGGCGGCCCAGAACTGGCGATCGAGAATTTCGCGATGCGTCTCGATGGTGATGCCCGCATCGCTCATTTTATCTTCATGAGCGCCCAGCAGTTTGCGGAGAGTCTCGATCTCGGAATTCATGCGATCGAGCATCTGGCGAACGGCGTTGACCTTGACGTCGCCCTTTTCGTAGCGGTCGAGCGCGAAGCGAATCGCGAGATGTTCGGCAAGCTGGACGAGCGTGGATTGGTCGGGCTTGGCGTCGGGAGCGTGCGCGGCGATTTCGGCGAGCGCGGCTTTCAGCGTGTCTTGCGCGCGTCCGGGCAGCTGCGACATTTGCTCGTGGAACGCACCGGCGGCGGCGATGCCGGTGCCTCCGCCGGCGCTGACCTGGCCCATGCTAGTGAGCGCGCTGAGAATGCCGAGGATTTCGTCTTCGGTGGGCTCGGGGGCGAATCGGCCGCGAGCGTTGCCGCGCGCGGAATTCCCACCTTGCGCTGCGCCTGCTGCACCGGGCACACCCGTTGTGGCACTGGCATATCCCGAGCCGAAGATCGCGGCGGAGACCTCGGCTACCGGACCGGTGAAGAAATTCGGGTCGGCGCCGGGGTCCTGCGGGCTGGCAGCGTTGGCGTCGGTGGCAGCATCGAGGGAGGCGTCGCGATGATAAAATCCGCCGCCAGCGTTGCCGCCCGAGCCGGGGCCGGATTGCCCGGTGTGATCGCCCGTGCTGCCACCGCCAGCCGGACCGTACCCTGAGCCTGTTCCTGAGCCCAAGCCGCCGCTTCTCGCGCCCTGTGCCGCGGCGATCATCTCAAGCAGCTTTTGCGGATCGTTGAGCCACTGCTTGAACTCGTCCTGGTCATCGCCCAGCGTAGCCGCAGCGAGCTGTGCAACGCGGCTGGCGTCTCGAAAGCGCGAGTCGGTGGCGACGAAACAGATCTCGTTGATTCGAACGCCTTTCGCTCCGGAAAGCGTTGCCTTCAGTTGCTCGGCCAGTTCGGCGGGCTTCGCTTTGCCCGTCGGAAACGCACGCGCGAAAAGAGTGAGCTCTTCTTCGGTGATGGATGGGAAAAACTGGACGCTGGCGAGGCCTGCGGCTGAAAGAAGCTGTGCGAACTGCTTTTCGGCGGGTGAGCCTTCGAGAGGCACGCCATCGAGCAAGAGCTGGTTGCCGGTCGCGCCTAAAAGCAGCCCGGCGTCGGTGCCAGCCGGAATTGCAGTGCGCAATTCGCGAAAAGCAACGCCAAGAAGCTCGTTGGTGCGTGCGTGATCGAAGCCGTAGAGCCGGGCGAATTTCAACAGGATGTTGAGGCTACGTACGAACGCCCGTCCGGCTGTCAGCTTGGGGTCGGCTGGTTTCATGCTGCTCCGCTGGAATCCGCTGGGACTGCCGAACTAGTACCGTAGAGGGAGCGACGTGCGGCGGCAATGGTACACAGGTCCCATATGACCGATGCGTCGCGCGACCAACGTGCGGCCGCCAAGCCTGTACGAACGAACAGGTCCTCTGTGAGAGGTACAGTAGGAAGGGACGGCGCCGAAAGCTCGCCGCTAGTTTTTCAGCATCGCCACGCGGCCACGCCTCCGCGTACGATTCGTTGCTTGAGCCGCCATCGGCAGCCCACCAAATTCGAGCAGCAGTTTGCGAAGCCGCGCGCGCTCGTCGAGATCCATGTCGACGAATTCGAACGCCATGGCCTGAGGCCGGGCGCCGCGCACCACCGCCTGCGCCTTGATCGCGCGCACACCGTGCGTAAATTTCAGGCTGAGCATCGAACCCGGCGCGAGATGCCGATCGCCGGCGCCGATGCCACCGCCAAGATTGAGCTCCGGAATCGTGAGCCGAATGTTTTCGCGCAGGTTCGTCGAGACCGCTGCCACGTTGCGCGACAGCTTCAAACGCGCGTAGCGCCGTTGCCGAATGACCGACGCGTTCGGATCGGGATCGGTCGGTTCGAGCGTCAAATCTTTGCGATCGAGACCACTCGGCGCCAATTTTTCGAGCGCGAGCGGCGCGTCGATGCGCATGAGAGCTTGCGCCGCGGCGATGCGCAGTTCGTCGGAATGAGAATAGCGCCAGAGTTGCTTCGCTTCCATGATGTGTTCCAACAACTGCGAAGCGGCGGTGGCGCGCAAACGACCCAGTCCTTCAATCGCCTTGAGGCGGGTGAAGCCGGGCGTCGTGCTGTCTTGCGCGAGCTCGAGTAATTTTGCGATGCAAACCGGATGCCCGCTCATGCCCATCTCGTCGATCGCGAGCGGTCGAATCAAGACGTCCAGCGAATCATAGAGTTGGACGAGCAAGTGCGCGCGCGATTCAACCGGCGCCGAAGATAGCTGGCGAATCGTGCGGTCGTGCGCGCTGCGCGGCCACTGCGACAAGCGCACAGGCAAAATCTTGCCGACAGCCTCTGGCGCAAGCTGCGTCAGCAAACCAACCGTTTCGGCGGCTTCGGACGCGGGCGCGGTTTGCAACGCTTCCAACAATCGATTGACGGCTTCTTCGCCAAGAGTGTGGACGATCTCGCCGAGCAATTCACAATCCTCGCGGAAGCCACAATGCCCGAATCGATTCGTCACGTAGTGCAACGTTGTCTTCGGCATCAGCGCCAGAATCTCGACCATACCGTCGGCAATGTGTCCGCTGCGTAGCGCTTCTTCGACGAATTCCGGCATGCGCTCTTCGGCGCCAATGCGCGGACGCAAACTCTGTGTTGAACCGGGGCGTTGTGCCTCGACGCTGTCGAGCGAAGCCAGAGCCTGCTGCATCGCGGGATAGCAACGTTTCGAAGCCGCTTCCTGGCTGAGCCGCACGAACGCTGCACTGACGAGCGTCTGCAGCTCGGGTTCGCGTTCGATGGCGAGCTGATTTCCCAACCGGCGAATGCCTTCCATCAACGCGCTGCCGTCGCCGCTGCCGTACAGTTCGGCCAAATCCGACAAACCGATTGCTGTGGTGCGACGCGCTTCAGGATTTTCCAACCCGATACACATCGCATACTTCATCAAGATTTCGTTAACGGTCTTCAGCTCACCGCGCTTGAGCATATCTTCGAGGTACACCCGCACGTTGCGCGGCGGCACGCACCACGCTTCTTCCGACGTCAGCACTTCTTTCTTGTTTTCGTCGGGAACCTGCTCCCAGAAGTCCTGGTCGAGAAGCTCGGTGTAGGACTGCACTTGCAGCCCCGCATTCGCCATCATCTCTTCCTGCGTGCCCAAAATCTTGCGCAGGCCTTCGATCTCGGCGTTCATGCGATCGAGCAACTGTTTTACAGCGTTGACGCGCAACTCGCCGCGTTCGTAACTGTCGAGCGCAAAACGAATTGCGACGTGCTCGGCGAGTTTCAACAACATCGGCTTGTCGGCTTTTTCCGTTGGCGCCTGCGCCGCGAGACCTGCCAGCGCTTGCTGCAGCGTCACCTGCGCACGCACAGGCATCGCGCTCAAGCGCGACTGAAAATTTGGAACTTCGCTGCGCGCTTCGGGATCCTTGCGAGCTTTACCCAGCTGAGCGAACAACGCCAGCATCTGGCGAACATCGTCTTCCGCGACATAACCACCTTGAACGGGCTGTCCGGCAACACCAGCGGCGACTTCCACAGCTGTGGCGTTTCGAAGTAGCGCCGACGCAGTCCGCCACTTCGGGGCCGGACCCGTTTCACCTACGCTGCCGCCAGGACCCAACGGGCCCAATCCACCGCCTACGCCGCCTGCGCTCGCAGCACTGCCAGTCCCCGAGCCCCCACCGACGCCGACACCAACCCCGGCGCCTCCATCCGAACCTGAACCGCCCGAACCGCCAGATCCGCCGCTGCTGTAAAAGCCGCCTTGGCCTGCGCCCCCGCCTGAACCAGAACCGGTTCCGCCACCACCGCCCGCTCCCGTGTCCCAGAGCGTGCCCGAGCCACCGCTGCCAACGCCCCCGCCGCCACCTTGCCCCGGACCCGAGCCGCCGGCCCCAGGGCCACGGCTGCTTTCCGCAGCGAGAATCATTTGAAGCAGCTTGTTCGGATCGTCGAAGAAATCCTTGAACTTGTCGCCCTGCGCTCCGAGCACCTTCGCCGTTAGGTTCGCCGCCATCTTGATGCCGGCGACCGACGAATCCTCAGCCACATAGCGAATCTCGTTGATCTTGATGCTGGTGTCGCCCGCAAGCGTCGCTTTCAATTGCTCGGCGAGCGCGGTGGGCTTGGCGTTTCCGCTCGGAAAGCCGCGCACGAATCGCGCAAATTGCCCCTGTGAAGTGGTTGTGCCAAAGTGGATGCTGGCGATGCCGGAAGAAGTAAGGAGTTGCGCGAAGCTTTTTTCGCCGGCTGCAGTGCCCAGCGGCACGCCATCCAGCAGGATCTGATTCCCCGACGCACCCAGGAGCAACCCGCTGCCGGCGCTGTCATCCAGAGCGCTCTTCAACTCTTTCCAGGTCGTGTCGAATTGTGCCCCAGTGCGCGTATGCCCAAATTCGTACAAACGTGCGAATTTCAGCAAAATATTCAAGCTGCGCACAAATGCCCGGGCCGCCGCTCGTGTGTCGCCGCTCATAAGTAGTTACGATCCGTCGAGGGGCACCGACGCCCCAAGCTCTAGCCGTAATCTCTACAGTAGGGGTGCGTCGCGGTTTGAGACAAGAATGCAATCCGAATCTGTACCCATCCCGATAACAGTCACCTCCACGCTACATTCCGAAGTTGTCGTTTAGTACCGTTCCCAGCACGCAACAGCTGTACTTCTAGTCCATTGCCCTCTACTTCGGCGAACTCCTAAGATGTGAGCGAAGTGAGTGATTGACCGTTCAGTTCCCCAGCGCCGTCATTCATCCCATGGCGCGCGTGGTTCGAATGGCAGGCAGGTTTAGTCATGGCCGATCAAACGCAGACGCAAGAAACCCCGGCTTCCGCACCTCCGGAAGCTTCCGCCGAACTGCAAGCAAAGCGATTCAACGCGGATATGCCTCAAATACCAGGCGTCATTGCCGGTGGCCCCTCGCGAAAGCAGCCCTCGATCAACCCGGCTATACCCCTCGGAATTGGCATTGCAGCAGTTGTGCTGGTCGGCCTACTGGGTGCCCGCCTGGTTTCCCGTCCGAAGCCTGTAGAGCCCGTTGTGGCCGCTCCGCCGCCGCAAATCGAGGTAGCTGCCCCGGCTGTCGACCCCAATTCCCTGCTGCCACACGCAACTGGTAATGCTCCGGAAATCGCTACGGTCGCTGAGATGTCCAAGCCTTGGACGAGCAAGAGCTTCTTCTTCGTCAACCACCTGACCGGTGAGAACGTACCGGCAATCCTTGTGCGACTTCCGCAGGGCTCGCCGAACCAGGCTGACGGTTACTGGGCCTTCGAGGTCAACGCGCCCTTCGGTAACTGCCGTCTGGAGTACATCAGCGATCTGAATCATCTGACGAACGATTATGACTTTCACACCGCGCGGCATCCGATGGTCGGCAACCCGTGCAGCCGGTCGGTTTTCGATCCGACGAAAATGAGCGAGATTCCAGGCAATTTCTGGGTTCGCGGCACTCTGGTGCAGGGTTCCGATGTCCGTCCGCCGCTCGGCATTGAGCTGCAGGTCAAGAACAAGAACATCCTCGCGCTTCGAATGGAATAGTCCGCGGCCGAAGGTATTTGGAGCGCGTCGCGATCGACGATCGCGAGAATTTCCCGCCCCCTCAATCAATGGAGCTACACCGGCCCGCCGGCACGATGACGCCTGCTCGGTCGTGTGTTGCGATAGAACAGCCGCAAGATCAACTCATCGCCAAAACAAAAGGGGCGCTCGGGCAAAAACCGGAGCGCCCCCAACTTCGCGCCTAGCTTCAGGCGGCTGTAGTTTTGTTTAGAAGAAAATCTTCAACGAGAGCGTCAGCTGTCGAGGGTTGCTCGAGAACACCGAACTCGGGTTGTTGAAGGCGCCGTTCTGCGGCAGCAACATGTTGCGCTCGGTGCCCGTGAAACCGATCGGGCCGACATCGTTGAGGAATCCACCGATGTACTGAGCATGGTTGAAGAGATTGCTGGCCGAAGCGCGGAACTCGACCTTGAAGCGCTCGTTGATGCTGATCCGCTTGAGGGCGGTCAGGTCAACGTCGTTGGTCGGATCGAGTTGCAGCGTGTCGCGGCCTACGTTTGCACGAGCGCCGTAGCCTGCTTCGATGTATTGCGCGGTCGGGTTGGTCGCCAGATATCCGACAACGCCTGCCGGAGTCGCGTGAGCATCGGCAACGCTGCCCGGGCAAGTCACCACGGTGCTGTTGCACAGTGGAATTACTTCGCTGCCCGTTCCCGGTATGCCCGACGCGTTCAAGATCGTGCGGTCGCCGGCGTTGTCACCGTTGAGGTTCGCGTCGATTGCGCTCTGCGCGGTTACCCACTGGCCGGACTGGTAAGTGTAGATCGGAGCGATTTCCCAGTTGCCGAGTGCGTTGCGCAGGAAGAAGTTCGAGTTCTTGAAGAACGGCTCGTCGTACACGAGTGAAATCGTGAACCGATGACGGTGATCGAGAATCGAGTTCGCGCGATCCGCGGACAGATTCAGACCATCCTGAGCGCGCCGCGGGGCGAGAACGGTGCTGAATACTTCCGCCGTCGCATCGTCGATCAGGTGGCTGTAGGTATAGGCGCCAACCAGCTGGAAGCCGTGGCTGAAGCGCTTATTTAGAGTCGTCGCCAATCCGTGATACGTCGAAGACGCCCACGGCTGGTACGAGGTGATGTTCGAGCCATTGAATCCCGCTGCGTCGTACGCCGGAACGACTGGGCTCTCGGCCTGCAGAGTGGCGAGGTCCAGGGTCGAAGCGTCGAGCGTTGACTGCGTTGGGGCCGAAGTATACGTCGGCAGGAAGTTGGTGGCCGTGACGATCGATTGCTTGTTGAGCTGGATCTGCGCTGGCAGATGAATGCCGCGCGTTCCGACGTAGCGCACTTCCACGGTGAAATCATTGAGAAAGGTGTGCTGTACGCCCAACGTCCAATCGATGGACTTCGGCGATTTCTGGTCGATTGGAACGAACGCCGCCGTCGACGCACGCTGAGTAGCGATGTCCGGGAACGTTACGATACCGCCCGGGCCAGGCAAAATGCCACCGTTGGCAAGGAATGGCGCCACGCAGTTGTAATTGCCCGCAGGCGCGCAGTCGATCGTGGACGATAGCTGCGGCGGCAACGAGAGCAAGCCGAGGTTGTCAAAGAGCACGTCGTACGCCATACCAGCGCCGCCGCGAATCGAGGTTTTGCCGCTATCGCCCGGCGAGTATGCGAAGCCGATGCGCGGTCCAAAGTTGTTCTTCGCCGCTTGTGGCGACTGGAAGTTGATCAGACCAGGAACGCTGGCAGCGGCGTTCAGGTTCTGCGAACGTTGCGTGAAAGGAATCGTCGTGTATTCGTAACGCAATCCCAGGTTCAGCGTGAGGTTCTTCCGGATGCGCCAGTTGTCGTTCGCGTACCAATACAACGCTGTCTGGTCGCCGTAATAGATTGCGTCTCCGTTGCTGCGTTCCACGAACGAGTCGGGGACGATGTCCTGGAGATAGCCCTGCAGGTTGTTGTATTCGTAGTCGCCGCGAACCCGCTGCGTAAAGGTCTGCGGCGCGATCAGCTTGCGGCCTTCGACACCGAACTTGAGCGTGTGGGCGCTCTTGGTCCAGGTGATCGCTTCCGCAACCTGATACGTGTTCTGGATGGCACCCTGAGGCGCGTTGCCGTCCGGGCCGATGTTCAGGAAGTTCAGATCGTTTACCGTGATGTTCGGGAACACATCGAGTCCGGGATACGAGAAGTTGCCGCCGTCAAAGCTCTGCGTAAAGCGGTTGAAACCAACACGGAATTCGTTGGTCAACGTCGGCGAGAACGTGTGGTACTCGTTGATCGTCACGAGGTGGAATTTGTTCGGCTGCGGCAGGAAGAATGCCGGCAGCGCCGCTGAGTTATCGATGCCGACGACGCTGTTATAGATGTAGCGGCCACGGATTTGATCCTTCGAGGACAAGTCATAGTCCATGCTGCTCGTCACGAAGCGATAGTTCGTGAAGCTCGGCGCCAACACCGCGAGCCCCGCGGTCGGCACTGTGCCGCCAAACCAGTCGATCGGAGCGCAATCCGGGTTAGCGGTCGTTCCCGCTGCAACGTACTTGTTGAAGATCGCCAGGTTCGTCGCGGACAATCCAGGCGTCGCCGAGATTGTCGCCATTCCCGCCGCTGTCGGCGAGCAAACCGCGCCGGCCGTTCCTGCTTGGCCCAACGGTTCCTGTTCGTAGTTCACGAAGAAGAACAACTTGTTCTTGATCACTGGCCCGCCGATTTGGCCGCCAAAGCGGTTGTTATCAAAGCGCGGGTTCGAGGTCAAGCCACCCACTGCGTCGAGGCTATCAAACGCGTCGTAGTTTCGGTTCTGGTTATAAACGTACGCCAACCCGTGGTACGAGTTCGTTCCGCTCTTAACCACCGTGTTGAACTGACCGCCCGAAGAGTGTCCGAATTCCGGCGAGAACTGATTCTGCAGCAGCGAGAATTCCGCAACCGCGTCGTTCGGTACCGTTACGAGAGGACCGGTAACGCCCTTGTTGTTGTTGTCGACGCCTTCAATCGTGAAGTTGTTGTTGCGCGGACGCTGACCACCAACCGATGGGCCGGATCCGACGCCAACGCCGCCGCTCGTCGCGACGCCGCCAGCCAGCAAGGAGAGGTTTAGAACACCGCTGCGGTTTCCACCGGTCGATGCAATCGCGCTGTCGCTGATGTCCTTGGCGTCAAACGTCGATTGCAACTGAGCAGTCGTCGTGTCCAACGCTGCTGCTGTGCCCGAGACTTCGATCGACGTCACGGCGCCCTTCACTTCGAGCGTGATCTGCAGCGAACTCGTTTTGTTCAGCTGGATCGTGAAGCCGTTGATCGTCGTCGTCGCAAAGTTTTCGTTCGATGCCGTGACGGTGTAAACACCGATCGGCAGGTTGCTGAAGCGATACTCGCCCGCTTCACTGGACTTTGTTTCATACTTCACACCCGTGTCGTTCTTCGTGGCTTCGACCCGGGAACCTGGTACCACCGCCCCCGTCTTGTCGAGAATCGTTCCGACGAGGTCGCCGCTGATGACTTGGGCAGCGACATGGGAGCTGACTGCCAGACCCAACACCACCGCAAATACGCTTAACCAAACAACCGTGCTTCTAAAGGCTGATTTCACTTAGCCCCTCCTAAATTTTTACCTAATCCCCGTTTATGGCAGGAACCTGCGATAAAACAAAGCTGCCCCACTCAAGGTCTCTCGCTTTGATGTGCCCTCAGGGTGCAATCAAAGTTCCAAAGTGGTCGGTATTGGGAATTTTGGACACTCGATCTGTGGATAGTTAAACCTCTTATTGTTAACAGCTTACGATGCCAGCAATCAGAATTTAGATGCGATTTATTCGCCTCAATCGATGACGATATATAAACGCACATAGATGATATGAAATTTAGGATTACGCACGTATGGGTTCGGACAGCCAAGAATAGGGTTTTAGGAGTGGTTCTAGGACCCAATATCAGCCGGATCGCTACGAGCGTCGCGCCCCTACCCTTATGAGGATATCTGGCTGAACGATTCATTTCGCTCCGGTCGCGCTCCGCTCCAGAACTTCCGCAGGTCGCGGTTTCACTCTTGACTCCTGTCGCGGCTCCGGATAAATCTCTCCCGCCCATGGACAAAAAATCGAAGTTACTCGGTAAGAGCTCTTCGCGCCGCCGATTCTTGCGGCAGACCATTGCCGCTACGTCATTTGGTGCCATCGCACAACCCGCCATCGCCCTGGGACAAACGCAGCCCCTTCCTTCCGCGGCTACACTCCCGCCCGCGTTCGACAAACTCTCGCCCCTGGGTTCGCGCGTTCACCCGATCACACCCGCCGAATTCAGCGAGCGCATCGAACACGCCCAGCGCCTCATGGCCGACCCGAAGGCGCAGGCCGCCGACGCCTCTTCAACTCCGCCGCAGCATTACGACGCACTGTTTTTCGCGCCCGGAACTTCTCTCTACTACTTCACAGGTGTGCACTGGGGACTCAGCGAACGCCTGCTCGGCCTGGTGATTCCCCGCGAAGGCACGCCGATCATGGTCGTCCCGGGATTCGAAGAAGGCCGCATGCGCGAGCGGCTCCGCGTCCCCATGGAGGTTCACGCGTGGCAGGAAGATGAAAGCCCGACGAAGCTCGCCGCTCAAGCGCTTACTGATCGCGGGATTCGTTCCGGCCGCATTGGCGTCGAGGAAACCGCTGGCTTCACCTTCTTCGATCACTTCCGTCAAGCCGCACCGGGTTTCGAATTCGCGTCCGCCGATCCTGTAACGATCGCGTGCCGCGGCCGCAAATCAGCGCACGAATTGGAACTGATGCGTCTAGCATGCGACGTGACGTTCGATGTGTTTCGCGCGGTGTTCGCGTCGCTCAAGGAAGGGATGTCGCAAGACGACATCGCCCGTTGGGTGGAGGCAGGCTTCGCCAAAATAAATCTGCATGGAGACTCGCTGGTGCTCATCGGCGCGTCCGCTGCGTTACCGCACGGTTCGATCAAGCCGCAAACACTGAAGCCAGGCGACGTTGTGCTGATCGATGGTGGGACCAAAGTCGAAGGCTACGAATCCGACGTCACCCGCACAATTGTTTTTGGCGAGAAACCGTCCGACAAACTTGTGAAGGTTTTCGACACCCTGCGCAAAGCACAAGACGCAGCTCTCGACGCCGCGCGCGCCGGACGCCTTTCCGGCACGGTCGATGATGCCGCTCGCGCCGTTGTCACATCCGCAGGCTACGGCCCCGGCTACAAGCTCTTCACGCATCGGCTCGGCCACGGCATCGGCCTCGATGGCCACGAGCATCCTTATCTAGTGCGCGGCAGCAAGACCGTACTTCAGTCCAACATGACCTTTTCGAATGAGCCTGGAATCTACGTCCCCGGCGAGTTCGGCATCCGCTGCGAAGACGACATGGTCATCACGCCCGACGGCCCAGCCCAACTCCTAACCCAGGGCTTCGCCATCTCACTCGAAAAGCCTTTCGCATAAGTACCCGGCGTATTCGGTATCGTTTATCGGGAGTTCAAGCCGTGTTGAGAGTTCGAAGTTGAGGTTGGGTGCCGCACCCCAGGTTTCTGAGGGGCGGGTTGTAACGTGGAGCGCCGAAAACGAAAAACCACGCTCCTGCTCTTCAATTCCACCTCAACGCCACCTTCAGCCGGGTGCCCCACCCTCGTTCTTTGAGGGTGGGTCTTGCAGTTCGAAATCCGCCGCTACGCCGTAACCGCCGCAGCCCCCATTCCCTTCGCCTTCACGTCCGCCTTCCAAATCCCCTCGCAAAAATCCACAATCCGCTCCTCGGCCCAAAACCGCTCCGCCCCGCTCTGCGCCGAAATATAAGCGCAATGCCCCCCATGCCGAGTCGCCACAAACTGTATCGACGGATTCCTCTCCACCCGCGCTGCCAAGAACGAAACATACGGCACAAACGGGTCATTCTCCGCCGTAATCAGCAGGAGCGGCACCCGCACATCCGCCGTCACCCGTTTCGCTCCCGCCGACTCGTAATATTCCTCCGCGTCGCGAAACCCGAAGCTCGGCGCCGTGATCGCATCATCAAACTCGCGCACCGTTCGAATCGCCCCAAACCCATCCGTCCGATAGCGCCCCGGAAACATCTTCGCCTTCCGCGCATACCGCGCCATCAGCCCTTTCACGAAATGCCGCGTATATAAATAGTTGTCACGGCGCTCCAGCGCGTCCGCGCACGCCGACAAATCAAGCGCCGGGCACACCGCGCAAACGCCGCGCAGCGCCGCCGGGAACTCATCGCCATATTCGCCGGCCATTTTCGTAACTAGATTCCCGCCCATCGAGTACCCGGCCAAAAACACGCGTTCGAATCCATCGACCCCAGCAAGCTCCTCGAGCACCGCCCGATAGTCCCCGCTCATCCCCGAGTTATATAAGGTAGGCGTCAGCTTCTCGGTCCCGCCGCAATTCCGCTGATTCATCCGCACCACGTGAAAACCGCGATGAAACGCCTTCTCCGCAATTCCCTTCATGTAGTTCGAATCCGCGGAACCTTCAAGCCCATGCACAGTCACGAGCACCGGCGTCTGCTTCAATTTCCCGACCTGCCAGTGGCACAACCCCAGAATCTGCGAATACGGATCGACGCGAAACAGCCGCTGCTCCGCCTCTGGCAGTCGAAACTTGCGCGGCACAAACGCCGACACAATCGTCATCGCGTGCCCATTCGCCAGCCACCGATGCGGCACAAACTCCGGAATCGCTATCGTCATCGCGACCTATTGTAATTGACTCACTCGCGCATCGCGTCCCCGAACAGCACCAATCGAAGACTTGTCATCCTGAGGCCTCCGAAGGACGCCGAAGGATCAACGTAAACCTCGTCGACCAACAAAACGCCACCAATCCTCGATCCACAACCCGAAACTTGACCGCACCCGCACTCATCTCTACAATAGAAACTTCACAGTGATTCATTTTTTCGATTTGATGAATTTTTCCACCGGCCCGGCGGCCACCCGCTGGGCTGCGCTGTTTTTAGCCGCTCCCCACTCCCTTGAAATGAGGTTGGAATGATCGAAGGTCCCATTCCCGAAGGTCTTACATTCGACGACGTTTTGCTTCTCCCAGGCAAATCCTCAATCTTGCCGACGCAAGTCGACACGCGCACCTGCTTCACGCGCAAGCTCTCGCTCAACATTCCGCTCGCCTCGGCCGCCATGGATACGGTCACCGAGTCGAACCTCGCCATGGCCATCGCGCGCCAGGGCGGCATTGGCATCGTTCATCGCAATATGCAGATCGAGCGCCAAGCCGAAGAAGTCGACCGCGTGAAGCGCTCTGAGAGCGGCATGATCGTCGACCCGGTCACGATCTCACCGGACATCACACTTCGCCAGGCCCTCGAAATCATGGAGAAGTACCGCATCTCCGGCTTGCCCGTCACGCGCGGCTCGCGCCTCACCGGCATCCTCACCAATCGCGATCTCCGCTTCGAAAAAAATCACAACCAACTCGTCAGCTCCGTCATGACGAAAGACAATCTCGTCACCGTCCCCGTCGGCACCACGCTCGACGAAGCCGAACGCATCCTCCAAAAACACCGCATCGAAAAACTTCTCGTCGTCGATCAGGACTTCAATCTCAAAGGCCTGATCACTGTGAAAGACATCCAGAAAAAACTCGAATATCCGCGCGCCGCGAAAGACGACCACGGCCGCCTCCGCGTCGGCGCCGCCGTTGGCGCCACCGGCGACTTCCTCGAACGCGCCGTCGAAATGGCAAAAACCAAAGTCGACGTCCTCGCCGTCGACACCGCGCACGGTCACTCCACCCGCGTGATGGAAGCCATCAAAGCGCTCAAGCATCGCCTGCCCGAAATGCAAGTCATCGCCGGCAACGTCGCCACCTTCGACGGCGCCAAAGACTTAATCTCGCTCGGCATCGACGGCCTCAAAGTCGGCATCGGCCCCGGCTCGATCTGCACTACCCGCGTCGTCACCGGCGCCGGAGTTCCGCAGCTCACCGCCGTAATGGAAGCCTCGCGCGCCGCCGCAGGCACCGGCGTCCCGATCATCGCCGATGGCGGCATCAAATTTTCAGGCGACGTTACGAAAGCCATCGCCGCAGGCGCTTCCTGCGTGATGATTGGCAGCCTCTTCGCCGGCACCGAAGAATCCCCCGGCGAAACAATTCTCTACCAGGGCCGCACCTTCAAGTCCTACCGCGGCATGGGCTCCACCGCCGCGATGGACGCCGGCTCCGACCGCTACGCCACCGTGCAAGATGACGCCGACCGCGAGCGCGGCAAGTCCGTCCCCGAAGGCGTCGAAGGCCGCGTCCCCTATAAAGGTCCGCTCGGCGCGCTCACCGACCAACTCGTCGGCGGCCTGAAATCCGGCATGGGCTACGTCGGCGCCGCCACACTCGACGAGCTCAAAACCAACGGCCGCTTCGTCCGCATCACCAGCGCCGGCCTCCGCGAATCCCACGTCCACGACGTCATCATCACCCGCGAAGCCCCCAACTACCGCATCGAGTAGGGGCGGGCCTCGCTCCGCCCGGCGTGAACTTCAAGCACGCACAATCCATCGAGCGTTCACGATCCTGGGTGCCCCACCCTCGGTTTCTGAGGGTGGGGTTTTTCCGATCCCACGAGAAAATCATCCCGACCGTTACTACCCCCAACGCAACACCAATTTCGCATCGCTCCACTAGCCACCAATTGGCGCGCTAAAATAAAACCGCTCGCCAAATTTCAGCGAGCGCATCATCACTCTGGAGCAACAATCTCCGTGCCCAATCAACCCTGGCGCAACCCCCGCCCCGCCCCCAGTCTCCCCGATGTCCAGCCCCGCCTCGCCTCATCACTAGTCCCGAGCTGGCTCCGCGCCTGGTGGCCCGCCGCACTCTGGGCCGGCTTCATCTTCTTCATGTCCACCGATCTCTTCTCCCAAGAGCACACCAGCGGCATCATCGAGCCGCTCCTTCGCTGGCTGCTGCCTCACTTCACCCATCACCAGATCGCCCACATCCATCACATCATCCGTAAGTGCGCCCACTTCACCGAATATTTCATCTTCAGCGTCCTGCTTTTCCGCGCCATCCGCGGCGCCCGCATCGGCTGGCACTGGACCTGGGGCATCACCGCCCTGATCATCGCCGTCGGCTACGCCTGCCTCGACGAAATCCACCAAGCCTTCGTCGCCAGCCGCACCGCCACCCCCTGGGATTCCCTCCTCGACTCCATCGGCGCCTTCGTCGCCTACCTCGTCCTCTTCACCTACTTCCACCTCCGCAAACCCACAGCACCCGCGCCGCCCACCGAACTCTTCTCCCAATCGTAAAAATCGCCACCGTGTAGCCGCGATCGTTTCCCAGATCGCGGGGTTTAGACTCAGCATCACCTAGCCTTAGAATCGCAGCTCAGAAAGTGTACGGGCGCAGCACTGCTGCGCCCCAACTTGCCCGGACGTAGCCCGCACCACACTCTGATTTTTCTTATTGTTGCCCTTCGAACGTAACCGTCGACTATTCCTTCTCCACCCTCACGTAATACAAATCCTCCGCCACCCCAAACTCCCCCTTCTTCAGTCCCGTTTTCATCGTCTTCCATTGCTCAGTCCCATCAACAATCTCCCACTTCCCCGCCGCCCCCACCCGCACCGGCATCGCAAACCCGGCAACATCCGCCTTCCACCGATACTTCACCGTCCCCGCCGACTCATCAAACTTCAACTCCAGCGTCGGAATCGCCGTATGCCGCAAATACTGATCGCAAATCGGCGTCAGATTCATCCCCGTGTATTGATTCATGTACGCCACAACGTCTTCCGTCATGATGTTCTGATATTTAAAATGTTGAAATAGATCGTGCAGCATCGCGAACCACTTCGCGTCGTCGTTCACCACGCTCCGCAGCGTATTCAAAAATAAAATCCCCTTAAAATATTGATCCTGCGGCGGAGTCGCATTCACTCCCCGCGCAGAAATAATCGGCCTCTCGTTCTTCACCTTCGGCTTGTACCCGCTGATGTACTTGATCGCGTCGTCGTGCCCAAACATGTACTCCACATACAGCGATTCCAGATACGTCGTCCACCCTTCGTGAATCCACATATCCGAGCGATCCGCCGCGCTCACCGCGTTGCCAAACCACTCGTGCCCGCTCTCATGAATGATGATGAAATCGAATCGCGGGCTGATCCCCACGCCCGTCCAGTCGCGCTCCAGATACCCATTCGCGAAATGATTGCCGTACGTCACCGCGTTCTGATGCTCCATCCCCGAATACGGCACTTCGATCAATTTGTACCCATCCTTCACAAACGGATACTCACCGAAATAATGTTGGAACGCCTCGATCATCCCCTTCGCCTGCGAAAATTGCCGCTTCGCCTTTTCCAAATCCTGCGGCAGCGCATAAAAATCCAGCGTCACATCGCCCACTTTGTCCGCAAAATGCTCATACTTCCCGATATTCAGCGACACATCGTAATTGTTGATCGGATAGTGCACCATCCAATCCCACCGCGTGTACCCATCACCCAAATCCGTTTTCCCCACAAATCGCCCGTTCGAAACATCCATCAGCCCATTCGGCACGGCGACGCTGATCTCCATCTCTTCCACTTCGTCGTGCCACTGATCCTTATTCGGCCACCACATGCTCGCGCCCGTCTCTTCGCACGCCGTGTTGATCCAATCGTGTCCCGCGGGATCCTTCTTGAACGCAATGCTCCCAAATCTCCCCGTCTCCACCGGATTCCCCGAATAATAAAAATCGATCGCGTAAGTCTGCCCCGCGCGCAGCGTCTGCGGAAAATCCACAAACACCGCCCCCGAATCCCGCGAATATTTCAGCTCCGTCGAGTCCAGCAAAATCTTGTCGATCTTCAGCGCCTCATTCAGATCGAGATGAATCCTCTTCCCATCCTTCAACATCCGAAACCGAATCGTATTCTTCCCACTGATGTACTTCTTCTCCGGATCAACCCGAATATCCAGGTGATACGAAAGCAAATCGTTGTTCGCTCGATCTTCCCCATAAGCCCCGCGCAACAAATCCAACCGAGTCGGCGCCACCTCCGCATCATTCACCTTCGCCGCAGCCGGCGTCGCCGTGCTCATCTTCTGTTGTGCAGCCTGCCCCGCCGCAGGCTGCACCACCCCACAACAAACCGCCGCCAGCCCCAAACATCCAAACCAAACAAAACGAATCCCCGCCTTCGTCACAAACCCTCCCCAGAAACCGAGCCACTTTATACCCTACTTCGACGCACGAAGCAGTCCCACGGCACCCGCCAACATCAGCCCCGTCGGCCCCGCCCCCGCGATCACCACCGCATGCTCGCTCATCGTCCGCATGTCGCCTCCCATTTCGGAAAGTTTTGCCCGAGGCCACCAATTTCAGCCCGGTCCGCGACTCTACGGCACCTCCCCAATCTTGAAGCAAGCCCCCCACCGTGTTATGTTCTGGTAATGGGAGGACTTCTCCTCCCTCTTCCTCGCCACTCTTCAGCTAAGAGAGCTCATGAAGCCGGCATTCAGTGGAAAGCTCCACAGAGCCGGGAAAACCGGGATCTTGACCCAAAGAATTTTCACGGCAATCGCATTGTGTGCGTGCTGCGGTTCGCTATTCGCCGCGTCCCAAACCTCACGATTTCAATTCCTGCGCCAGCCTGGGCCGTATTCAGTAGGTTTGAAAGTCGTGGATCAGTACGATCGCTCCCGCCCTTACCCCGCTCCTCCCCAGGACTCCTCAAACTCCTCTGCGAGCGATCATGCCCGTCCAATCCAAACCCTGATCTGGTATCCGTCACTGAAAAACAACGCAAAACCAATGACGGTCGGCGACTACACCGAGCTTGCCGATACAGAGATTCACTTCGACCCGCCCCGACCGGATCAGAATCGATGGCGCTCGTTATTGCAGACATCGTCTGATATTCCGCTGTGGGCAGTGCGAGATGCGCCTCTGTCAAAAGGCCACTATCCAGTCCTTGTCTACGCTCCCAGCGATTCATCCGTTTCGTGGGAAAATGCCGATCTCTGTGAGTACCTCGCCAGTTATGGCTATGTGGTTCTTGCAAGCCCGTCGATAGGATTGTCAACGCGCGACATGACCGACGATCTCGCTGGCATCAACACACAAGCGAGCGACATTTCCTTCCTCATCACTTATGCCAGGTCGCTTCCCGACACGGATTCCTCAGAGACTGCCGTGGTCAGTTGGAGCTGGGGAGGAATTTCGAGTCTCTTTGCGGCGGCGCGAGACCCACGCATCGATGCCTTGGTATCCATGGACGGCAGCATGCGTTACTATCCCGGTCTCGTGAAACGCGCCGGCGACATTCATCCGGAGCGGATGACCATTCCCCTTCTTTTCTTCACGCGAAACATCAGCCTCGAGAACCTGGAAAACGACGGAGTCCCTCCCGCAGACCAAATCGGTCCCAACGTTCTGAACGCCTGGGTACACGGCGATCTTCTCACCGTGAACATGCTAGGTATGGCGCACCCAGAGTTCAGTTCCATGTTTCAACGCAGAGAGTCCGCGCAGCGCTTCGCGGAAAATCAGGTAGCCGACTACGGACGCGACGACGCCAACACCAATTACGCGTGGGTTGCGCTCTACACTCTGAAGTTCTTGGATGCCCGCCTGAAACACGACGCTCTGGCGCAAGCGTTTCTTGCAAAAACTCCGGCTGAGAATGGTGCCCCGAAGCACTTCATCGACGTAAAGTTTCGCGCCGCGCAGAAACCGTCCTGACCCGTATGGGCGTGCGGCTCGATCATGGCGCTAAACCACTTGTCTAAATTTTGTAAATGCGACTCCGTGGGGGGCGGTACGGCCGTGCCCATCTTCTGCGTCTCTAAAACGCGACAGCCCGTCATCTGACAGCGCACCCATTCGAACGACTGAGTACACAACTATTACTTAGCTAAACTCGTCACCTATGTTATCTTCCACTCGTGCCCGCCGAATCTCGGCCCCGCCTGGCATCCTTTCCCACCCTCGCCGCCGTCTCACCACACCAAGCGAACATTTCACGAAACATTCGCGGCCCCAACTTGCTCGATCAAAAGCATTTGCGCACTCTCGTTTTCTACAAAATGCCAACTCGCTCAATCTTCGTCACTTACGCACTCTTTCAAAAACACCCGGGGTACACCCCCAATTCCCCATTACGGTTAACTAGCTCCGAGCTAAAATCCGCTCGCTTCGCCATGGAGGAAGATCACCATGTCCTCATTCCTTGAAAATCTCCGCCAGGATCTCCACTTCGCGTTCCGCAATCTCCGCAAAAGCCCCGGCTTCCTCGCCGTCGTCATCCTCTCCCTCGCCCTCGGCATCGGCGCCACGTCTACCATCTTCAGCGTCATTGACGCCGCCCTCTTCCGTCCCCTCGCCGCGGTACATCCTGAACAGCTCGTCGTCATCTGGGAAACGGAGCCCGGCCGCCCCGATTCACGCCAATACCCGCCCATCGCCGAACTGAACGATTGGCGCGCAGCGAACCACTCCTTCCAGGACATTGCACTGACCAGTGGTGGCATCGAACCCTCGATGATGTCCGGCGTCGGGACAACCCAACTCATCCAGACGCAGAACATCACTCCGAACTATTTCTCGCTCATAGGCATGAAGCCTCAGTTAGGCCGCGTCTTTTTCCCGGAAGAGGCGCAGGACAAGTCCATGTCCGTCGTGCTCAGCGACAACTTCTGGCGCACGAAATTTGCTGCCGATCCCAAAATCGTGGGAAAGACGTTCGATATTCAAGGTTCCGTCGCAACTGTCGTCGGCGTCATGCCTCGAGGACTGGGTGCAATCGGTGGTGAAAAGGTCGACCTATGGTTGCCGATTGATCCGAAAAGCGCCCGCTACGCCGATCGCATCGATCATTGGCTTCTTTCCATTGGCCGGATGAAACCCGGAGTGACCATCGATCAGGCTCAAGCGGAAATGACAGTGATCGCGAAAGGTCTCGAAGTCGCCTATCCAAAAACAAACAAAGGCGTCGGCGCACACGTACAGGATCTTCAAACTGTCACGGCCTTCACCGCTACCTACATCTATCCGTTGTTCGGTGCCGTCGTCGCGATTCTCTTGATCGGTTGCCTCAATGTGGCAAATCTTCTTCAATCGCGTACCGAAAGCCGGCGGCGAGAGTATGCACTCCGCTTGGCTCTTGGGGCGAAGCGAAGCCGGCTGGTGCAACAAACATTGCTGGAAAGCGGAGTGCTTGCAGCATTCGGATGCGTAGCCGGAATCGCACTCACCTTCGCCGGTGTTTCAATTTTCATAAGCCTGGTCCAGGACTACTATCTTTCGACTCGGATCCACATCGACATCCGCGTCCTCGCGTTTGCGGTCGTCATTTCGGCCGCGACCGCTCTTCTTTTTGGCCTCATCCCGGCATGGCAGGCTTCGCGCACCGATCCAAACGGTGCGCTGCGTGACAGCGAACGCGGCGCTGTCGGCAAAACTCGGGGACTCGTGCGAAAGAGCCTCGCAGTTGCCGAAATCGCTCTCGCGATGGTGCTCCTTGTCGGCGCGGGGCTCATGATCGATTCCATCCTCCAATTGAAAAAGGTCAATCCAGGTTTCGACTCGCACAACGTAATGACGGCCGAGATTAATTTGCCCGAGGGCGGCAAATATATCGAGCAAATGCCGCGCGACATGGAAAAGATGAGTCCGAACATCGATGATTTTTATTCTCGGCTGATAGAAAAATACTCCGGGATTCCCGGAGTGGAAGCCGTGACGGTTGCAGGCGTTCAACCCGGCGCGACGAATCGAGGTCTGACGTTTTCCATTGCGGGTCTGCCGGCGCCAGACGAAGCCAACCGGCCGAGAGCCGGATTCAGTGAAGCGCGTCCCGGATTCTTCGAGATGTTCCGCATCCCGCTGCGCAAAGGCCGGCTCATCAACGAGCACGACGTTGCCGCGGCGCCTTGGGTGGTCGTGGTAAACGAATCGTTTGCTAAGAAATTTTTTCCGAATGAAGATCCGATCGGCAAACAGATACGCATGCGCTTCGATCCTTATCCGATTGAAGAAGATCGTCCGCGTCAGATCGTTGGCGTCGCCGCGGATGTAAAAAACGTCAGTCTCAGCTATCCGACGCGACCTTACATGTACGTTTCTTCGCTGCAACATCAAGTCATCCTGCCGGGCGGTGTGGTCGGACCGCACAAAGATCAAACGGTCATGCTCAAGCTGAAGAACGGTGACAAAAGCCTGGAATCGCAAGTCGTCGCCGCAATGCGCAGCGGCATTGAGGAAGTGGATCCAAATGCGCTAATGCTCGAACCGATCACTCTCGACGATCTCCTCGATCTCTTCATAGGAGACTTCTTTTTTTATCGCAACATGCTCGGACTCTTTGCGGGCATCGCCTTGTTTCTCGCTGTAATCGGTATTTACGGCGTGATGTCGTACTTCGTAACCGCACGCACGCACGAAATCGGTGTCCGCGTAGCGCTCGGTGCGTTGCCGCGCGACGTAATCGAACTGATCGGCGGGCTCGGGCTCAAGCTCAGCTTGCTCGGCGTGATCATCGGCACCGGCTTAGCGCTCGCCTTAACGCGCGTCTTAACCACATTCCTCTACGGAGTAAAACCCACCGATCCGCTAACCTACACAGTCGTAGCCATCACGCTGATCGCCGTAGCGCTGCTCGCCTGCTTCATTCCCGCCCGCCGCGCCATAAAAGTCGACCCCATGGTTGCGCTGCGCCATGAATAGGCCTTCTGATTCTCAAGATACTTCGTGGAGGTAACGATCGATGTCCGCGTTCATTGAAAATGTAAGCAAGGATCTCCACTTCGCCGCGCGCAACCTCCGCAAGAGTCCCGGCTTCCTCGCCGTCGTCATCCTTTCGCTCGCCCTCGGCATCGGTGCCAACTCCACCATCTTCAGCGTCCTCGACGCTGCTCTGTACCGTCCGCTTCCCTACCCGCATCCCGAACAGCTCGTCGTTATCTGGGACACCGAACCCGGCAAACCCGACTCGCGTCAGAATCCCCCGATCGCCGAACTCAACGATTGGCTCAAGGCCAACCATGCGTTCCAGGACATCGCCCTCACCAGCGACACCGAGGGCGCATCGATGGCCGGCGTCGGTGAACCGGGACAAATCCGCGTTCAGAATGTCACGCCGAATTATTTTTCCCTGATGGGGGCCAAGCCTCTCATGGGCCGCATTTTCTTCGCGGAAGAAATGCAGGACAAATCCATCTCTGTCGTGCTCAGCGACACGTTCTGGCGCACGAAGTTCAACGCCGACCCACAAATTCTCGGCAAGACATTTCTGACCGAAGGAACGGTCGCGACCATCGTCGGCGTGATGCCGCCAGGCTTTAATGCGATCGGCGGACAGAGACTCGACCTGTGGCAGCCGATCAATCCGCAAAGCGCGCGTTACTCCGATCGCGGCGATCACTGGCTGGTGTCCGTGGCTCGCCTCAAGCCGGATGTCTCGATTAAGCAAGCGCAGGTGGAGATGGACGTCATCGCGCAAGGCCTTGCCAGCGCGTATCCGAAAACGAATGCCGGGGTCGGAGAAAGATTGCAGTATCTCCACGAAGTGCTGAGTTTCCAGGCCGGCTATCTTTACCCGCTGTTCGGCGCTGTATCGTGCATTCTGCCGATCGCTTGTCTCAATGTCGCCAATCTGTTCCAGTCGCGCACGGAAAGCCGCCGCCGCGAATATGCGCTTCGACTCGCACTCGGAGCTAAGCCCAGTCGCCTCATGCAACAGGTGTTGATCGAAAGCGGCGTACTCGCCGCCCTCGGTTGCGTCGCCGGAATCGCATTGACGTTCGCAGGGATCTCCCTTTTCCGCGCGATGTCCGACAACATCATCCTCACCGAGCGGCTTCGAGCGGATTGGCGCGTTCTCACGTTCACCGTAGTTGTTTCTGCGATCACCGCGTTTATCTTTGGGCTGGCTCCCGCCTGGCAGGCATCACGTACGGATCCGAACGGCGCGCTCCGCGAAGGCGAACGCGGAAGCGTCGGAAAATCACGCGGCTACGTGCGGCGAGGTCTCGCAGTCGCCGAAATCGCCCTTGCGATGGTGCTTCTCGTTGGCGCCGGACTCATGATCAGCACGGTCTCGCGCCTCAGCGCCATCGACCCAGGCTTCGATCCTCGCAACATTTTGATGGCCGACATCAATCTGCCCGAGGGCGATAAGTACGTCGAGCGACTTCCCGGCGGCGGCATGGAGAAGTGGACGCCGGCCGTTGACGCCTTCCGCCGCACTCTTCTCCAAAAACTGACCACAATCCCTGGCGTCGAAGCCGCCACCAGCGCGACCACGGGTCCGAACGGCATATCTCGGGCCTTCACTTTCTCGGTCCTCGGCCGGCCGCCGGTGCCAGAAAACAACCGGCCCAACGCTGGATATTCTGAAGTCACTCCGGGTTACTTCGAGTTGTTCCGGATCCCTTTGCGCAGCGGTCGATTTCTCAACGAGCGTGACAACGCCAGCGGTCCTCCGGTCGTCGTCATCAACGAAACGCTCGCACGCAAAACCTTTCCGAACGAAGACCCGCTCGGAAAGCAAATTCGACTTCGCTACGATGATTTTCCAGTCGAGGAAAATCGCGCCCGTCAAATCGTCGGTGTCGTGGGCGACGTCAAGAACTTGGGCGCAGGCCGAGACACTTTTCCGGAAGTCTTCGTTCCGAGCGAGCAGCAACAACAGATATTGCCCGGCGGCACTGTTCTGATTCATACCGACCACACGGTGATGCTGAAGTTGAAAAACGGGAGCTCGGGCCTCGAATCCCAGGTCCTGGCTGCGCTGCGCCAAAGCGTCGCCGAGGTTGACCCAAACATTCCGGTTCTCAATGCGACGAGCATGGAGCGATCCGTCGCGCTTTCGTTCGGAGACTTCCGCGAAGATCGCAATCTGTTTGCTCTGTTCGCCGGCATCGCGTTGTTCCTCGCGGTGATCGGAATCTATGGCGTGATGTCGTATTTCGTAAATGCACGCATCCACGAAATCGGCGTGCGAGTCGCGCTCGGCGCGCTTCCCCGCGACGTCCTCGAATTAATCGGCGGACTCGGGCTCAAACTCAGCCTCATCGGCGTAGTGCTCGGCGCCGGTCTGGCCCTCGCGCTTACCCGATTCATCACTAGGAGCCTCTACGGCGTAAAACCAACTGACCCGCTGACCTACGCGATCGTCGCCATCGTTCTGATCGCAGTAGCGCTGCTGGCCTGCTTCATCCCCGCCCATCGCGCCGTAAAAGTCGACCCCATGATCGCCCTCCGCCACGAATAGGAAATCGCGGACGGCTTTCAAACGCTGAGCACTAGCGAAGAGAATTGAGAATGGAAGGAGATCAAAAACAAAAAGCCCGCTCCGGGAATGGAACGGGCTTGGTGAAGATTGAATTTGAGTTGCGACCGTGACTCGATCGCAGACGGCGAAGAGCTTAGCTCTTGGTTTCTTCGGCGACTTCTTCTTTCTTGGCGCGTTCTTTTTTGTCTTTCTTTTTCAGCTCGTAGTTGACGAGTTCGAGGATGGCGACTTGGGCGCCGTCACCGACGCGGAGGCCGGCAGCGATGATCCGCGTGTAACCGCCTGCGCGGTCAGCGAACTTCGGAGCGATGTCGGAGAAAAGTTTTTGCGTCACGTGCGGCGTCGTCAAATACGCGGCGGCCTGGCGGCGCGACTGCAAAGTGTCGCGTTTGCCGAGCGTGATGATTTTTTCGGCCACGGGACGGGCGGCTTTCGCGCGCGTCAACGTCGTCGTGATGCGGCCATGCTCGAGAAGATTCGTGACGAGATTGCGCAGCGTCGCGCGGCGGTGCCACGGATTGCGGCCGAGTTTCGATCCTGACTTAAGGTGTCGCATTTCCTCTGTTCCTTTTTCGCGGCGGCCTTAAGCGCGCCTTTGGTGCTTCGGTGCTGATCGAGTGGTCCGGAAAATTACGGAAGCTCGATCGTGTTGGATCTAAAACCCGCGATCTGGGAAGCGATCGCGGCTACAGGGTGGTGCTCGATACAACTTGCTGAAAGGGGGCGCAGCGTTCTAAGTCAAACAACTGCGCCCCGGATTTCAGCGGGTACTGAGAATTACATTCCGCCGAGCGCATCTTCCGACGATGACGGCGGAGGTGCGGTCTGGCTCGGGAGCGGCGGCCAGATGATGCGGCCGTGCTCGTCGAATTTCATTCCAAGGCTGAGGCCCATCTTCACTAGTATATCTTTGATCTCGTTGAGCGACTTTCGGCCGAAGTTTTTCGTCTTCAGCATTTCGTTCTCGCTCTTCTGCACGAGTTCTCGGATCGTCTGGATGTTCGCGTTCTTCAAGCAATTGTAGGAACGCACGGAAAGTTCGAGCTCTTCCACGCTGCGATCCAAATGCTCGAGGCGCGGATCGTTGGTGATTTCCTGCGGCAACTCGGTGACATCCGTGGGCTCTTCAAAGTTGATGAAGATGCTCATGTGATCTTTCACGAGCTTGGCTGCGAGACCGATGGAATCCTGCGGCGTGATCGCGCCGTTGGTCCACACTTCGATCATCAGCTTTTCGTAGTCGGTCATCTGTCCGAGACGAGCCGCTTCGACCGAGTAGTTGACCTTGCGCACCGGCGAGTGAACCGAGTCGACCGGAATGTAACCGATCGGCAGGTCTTCGTCGTAGTTGCGGTCGGCTGCGATGTAACCGCGGCCGTTCTTGACGCGCATTTCGATCTGGAGCTTGCCGCCTTCGCTGACGGTGGCGATGTAGACGCTCTTGTCGAGCACCGCGAAGTCGGCGTCTTCCTCGATGTTGGCTGAGGTGACTGGACCCGGAGCTTCGACGTTGAGATAAATCGTCTTCGGCAGGTCGGTATTGAGCTTGATGGGCACTTGCTTGAGATTCAGGATGATGTCGGTCGCATCTTCGACGACGCCCGGAATCGACGAGAATTCGTGCAGGACGCCTTCGATTTTTACCGCAGTGATCGCAGCGCCTTCGATCGAGCTGAGAAGCGCGCGACGCAGCGCGTTACCGACAGTGGTGCCCCAGCCGCGTTCAAAAGGCTGCGCGGAGAAGCGGCCGTACTTTTCGGTCAGCGACTCGAGTTCCGATGCTAGACGCTTTGGCTTTTGAAAACCCTTCCACATTCTGTTCCTTCCTTCTGGTCCGAAAGATCGGACCCATTCCATGGCGCTTGCGCGCCGTTAACTTATCGAAGGACATCCCCGTGACGAAAAACTTGCTGCTTCGTTCTCTTCTTGTTGCTCGAAAACCCCGGCGGAATAAACCCGCCGCTACAGAACCGTTGGACCGGGCACGGCGGTGCCGTGCCCCAACAAAACGGTGCGGATTATTTGGAGTACAACTCGACGATCAGTTGTTCGTTGAATGCCGGCGTCTGAACGTCCTCGCGCTTGGGCATGGCAACGACTTTGGCCTTGAAGGTTTCGCGATCGAGTTCGAGCCAGGGCACAGAGTTTTGGCTCTGCGCGACGTTGCGGGCTTCGAGAATCATCGCGTTCTGGTGCATCTTGTCCTTGATGGCGATCTCATCGCCGACCTTGACTTGGTACGACGGAATGTTGACTTTCTTTCCGTTGACCCGGACGTGGCCGTGGAGCGTGAGCTGGCGGGCTTGCGCCTTGGAGCTGGCGAAGCCTGCGCGGTTGATGACGTTGTCGAGCCGGCGCTCGAGCATGATGATCAGGTTCTCGCCCGACGGTCCCTTGATGCGGACAGCCTTTTCAAAGTACGAGCGGAACTGACGCTCAAGCAGGCCGTAGGTGCGCTTCATCTTCTGCTTTTCGCGCAACTGTAGGCCGTACCCGGCAACTTTCGGGCGACGCGACTGGCCATGCTGACCCGGAACGAAGTTGCGCTTTTCAATGGCGCACTTCTCGGTGAAGCACCGCAAACCTTTTAGGAACAGTTTCTGCCCTTCCCGGCGGCACAGGCGGCAAACTGCATCACGATGTCTTGCCAACTTCGATTCTCCTCTCGCTACTCGAAACTTTTCGCTTCGAAACTTTTTCTCAGACTAGAGGCTTCTTCGTGCTGCCTCTAAACCCCGCGATCTGGAAAACGATCGCGGCTGCAGGTCTCGGCCCATCGAGCCGAGAGACAAAATCAAACGCGGCGGCGCTTTGGCGGACGGCAGCCGTTGTGCGGAATCGGCGTGACGTCGCGGATTACGACAATGTGCAGACCCGCAGCGGCAAGCGCGCGCACGGCGGATTCGCGGCCGGAGCCGGGACCCTTCACGCGAACCTCGACGCTCTTCATGCCGTACTGGTCGCGCGCGATACCCGCGGCGGCAAGCGAAGCCTGCTGCGCGGCGTAGGGCGTGCCCTTACGCGAACCCTTGAAGCCAATCGCGCCCGCCGAAGACCAGCACACAGTGCGGCCATCGGTATCGGTGATCGCGATCTGCGTGTTGTTAAACGACGCAGCGATGTGCACCAAGCCGTGCGGAATGACGCGGCGCTCGCGCTTCTTTTTGAATTCTTTCTTGCGCTTTGTCGCCGCGCCAGCTTTTCCTGGCTGAGCGTCGGGTGTTGCGTTTGTTGTTTCCTTCGCCACTTCGTGCTCCGTTTCTCGAATCGTTGGTGCCGAAATCTTCGGTCGTGCTTGGCCTTTACGCCGGGCGGAGTGAACCCCGCCCCTACAAACCCGGCGACATAAAGTCGCCACCACATCGCCGGTTACAGCCCGGCGTTACCGGTTAGCCCTTCTTGCCGGTGACTTTCTTCTTGGCTGCGACTGCGCCGCGGCGCGGACCCTTACGGGTACGAGCGTTGGTGTGCGTGCGCTGGCCACGAACCGGCAGATTGCGGCGATGACGAATACCGCGATACGCCTGGATTTCGATCAGCCGGCGAATGTTCATCTGGACTTCTTTGCGGAGATCGCCTTCGACGCGGCCTTCCTTCTCAATTTCGTTACGGAGACGGTTGACCTCGTCTTCGGTCAAGTCGCGGATCTTCTTCGTGGCGTCGACGTTGGCCTTCTCGGCTAGCTTACGCGCGCGCTCTTGTCCGATGCCGTAGATCGAGGTAAGCCCGACATACAGTCGCTTGTGCACCGGAAGATCTACACCAGCAATACGTGCCATACGTTCTCCTTGATTCTAAAACCTTAGCCCCAATCGGGCTGAAACCTTATCCCTGGCGCTGCTTGTGCTTCGGGTTGCTGCAAATCACACGGACAACACCGCGCCGATGGATGACCTTGCACTTGTCGCAAATCTTTTTTACAGATGCTCGAACTTTCATGATGCTCCTTCAAAACCGTTGCGGCGGAACGTTGTGCTGCTTGGCCGCCTTACTATTAGATGCGGCAGGGATTCAAACTCCTAAGTATAGACCCTGCTACCGTTTACGCCGGGCGAAGTGAACCCCGCCCCTACAAACCCTCGGCCAGAGCCGAGCAACAACCATCACTACTTATAACGATACACGATTCGGCCGCGGGTCAGGTCGTAGGGAGAAAGCTCCACGGCGACCTTATCGCCTGCCAGGATACGGATAAAATTCTTGCGCATCTTGCCGGAGACGTGCGCCAAAACACGGTGCTTATTCTCCAGTTCGACGCGGAACATCGCGTTGGGCAACGGTTCCACAACCGTGGCCATGACTTCGATGGCATCTTCTTTCGAATTGCCCGAGTCGTCTTTCTTCTTCTCGGTTTTTTCCGGTCTCGGCATATGCTCCAAATCTTACTGCTTGCTGCTACTGGGCGGGTTAAAGTCCGCCGCTACAAAACCCTTTACCAGGACGGGCCGGTTGCGTCTTTTGGCCGCGTCAGAATCCAGGGACCGTTGGCGGTGACGGCGACCGTGTGCTCGAAGTGAGCGGACGGTTGACCGTCGGCCGTTTCAGCGACCCATTCGTCGCGCATGCGAACGTCAGGTTTGCCGGCATTCACCATCGGCTCGATGGCGATGACCATGCCTTCCTGCAACCGCGCACCGCGACCGGGCTCACCGTAGTTCGGAAGATTGGGCTCGTCATGCATCTTGGTGCCGATGCCGTGCCCGACAAATTCACGAACAACAGAGTACCCGTGCTGCTCGACCCAAGACTGCACCGCGTTTCCGACATCACCGAGGCGATTGCCCGGGCGCATTTTGTCGATTGCGCGATCCAGCGACTCTCGAGTCACTTTCAGCAACTTCTCGGTTTCGGGAGCGATCTGCCCAACCGGCACAGTCACCGCCGAATCCCCGAAGTAGCCATTCACTTCCATCCCGAAGTCGATCGAGACGATGTCGCCTTCGCGAAGTTTCCGCTTGGCCGACGGAATCCCGTGAACGATCTCGCTGTTCACCGAAGTGCAGAGCGTGCAAGGGTAACCGCGATACCCCTTGAACGCCGGCTTGCCTGGCTTACCGCCGATTTTTTCCTCGGCAAACTTCTCGAGGTCCATCGTCGTGATACCCGGCCGAACAATTCCGCGAAGCGCTTGCAAGACCTCGTGAACGACGAGACCAGCGCGATGCATTTTTTCCAGCTCTTCCGCGCTGCGCAGATGAATCGCCATTTCCGTTCACTCAGTCCGGCCCCGCCGGAGCAAATTCTCTCTGCCGCTTAAATCGCGGCGGTTACGATATCGCTTATCGTCCGCATCACGTCGGGCACGCTTTTCGACGCGTCCACCGTGTGCAACCGACCCAGCCGCTTGTAGTACGCGACCAGCGGCGCGGTTTGCCTGTCGTACGCTTGCAACCGCGGAGCGACAATTTCTTCGCGATCGTCGGCACGCTGCTCAAGATCACCACCGTCGTTATCGCAACGGCCCTCGACCTTCGGCGGGCGATCGTAAATATTGTAAATCTCGCCGCCTACTTTACAGGTGCGCCGGCCGGTGATGCGCCGAAGCACGAGAGCCGGATCGATCGACAGGTGAACCACAAGCAACGGTTTGTAACCGTGCTGCGCGAGCAAGACGCCGAGATACTGCGCCTGCGCCACCGTTCGCGGAAAGCCGTCAAAGACGAATCCGTGCCAGCAATCCGGCTTCTCAATGCGATCCGCGACCATCTTGAGCACGAGGGAGTCGGAAACCAACTGACCCCGGTCCATGATGGGCTTCGCCAACTGCCCGAGCGGCGTGTTTTTCGCGATGTTATCGCGAAGCATGTCGCCCGTCGAAAGATGCGGCACGGAATACTTACGCGCCAATTCTTTCGCCTGGGTCCCTTTTCCCGCGCCCGGAGGCCCGAGAAAAATCACCGCACGATCCAACAAGCCCACGGAGCGCTGCTCCGTTGCGTTGCCGCTCGTAGCCATTAGCGACGACCGCGAGTACGGCCCTTCCGTGCGAATCCTTCATAGTTGCGCATGACGAGCTGTGCCTCAAGCTGCTGCACGGTATCCATCGCCACGCCGACGACAATCAACAACGAAGTGCCGCCGAAATAAAACTGAACGCCAAGCCCCTTAAGAAACCAGATCGGGAAGTGCCGATCGAACCACGCGCCAACGCCCCAACCGATGTGATCGAGGTGAACACCGGTGATCAGCCACTCTGGCAACAAGCAGACAATCGCCAAATAGATCGCACCGATGAAGGTGAGGCGCTTCAATATCTTGCTGACGTGATCGCTGGTCGTGCGGCCGGGACGAATACCCGGGATGAAGCCGCCGTTTTTGCGCATGTTGTCGGCGAGCTCGGTCGGATTGAAAACGATGCCGACGTAGAAGAACGCGAACAAGATGATCAGGACGATGTAGACCAGGTTGTAGAGCGGCTCGCCGAAGGCGATGACCTGGCTGAAGCTTTTTACGAAGGCGTACTTCGTGCCGAACATCAGCGCAGCGGTTGCGGGAAACGCGAGCAGCGAGCTGGCGAAAATCGGCGGAATGACGCCGCCGGAATTGACGCGCAGCGGGAGATAAGAGGATTGGCCACCCATTACCCGGCGACCGACGACGCGCTTGGCGTATTGCACCGGGATGCGGCGCTGACCGCCTTCCACGTAGACGATGAAGGCAACGACCGCGATCATTCCCGCGACGAGCACGAGAAGAACCAGAGGAGTGAACGCGCCCCATGCCTGGGTCTGAGCCTTTTCGTAAAGGTCGAGGATCGCGCGCGGAAGACCGACGACGATGCCGACGAAGATGATGAGCGACATACCGTTGCCGATGCCGCGTTCGGAGATTTGTTCGCCGAGCCACATGATGAAGGCCGAACCGGTGGTCAGCGTGAGAATCGTCATCAGGATGAAGCCGACGCCCGGGTGGAAAACGAGCGATTGGCCACTGTAGCTGGTGTTCTGTAGCGCGGTGGCAATCGTCGTGGACTGAATGACGCTGAGGACGATGGTCAAATAGCGCGTGTATTGCGTGATTTTGCGGCGACCGAGCTCGCCTTCTTTTTGCAGCTTTTCAAGGTACGGGAACACCACGGTCATCAACTGAAGGATGATGGAGGCCGTGATGTACGGCATGATGCCGAGAGCGAAAATCGTGATACGGCGCAGGTTGCCGCCGCTGAACAGGTCGAATATTCCGAGGAACGAGCCGGCGCCCTGCTGGAAAAGCATCTGCACGACGCGCCAGTTGATGCCGGGAGTCGGAATTTGCGCACCGATGCGATACACCGCCAGAAGGGCCAGCGTGAAGAGCACGCGGTTCCGCAAATCCTGAATGCGGAACATGTTTCGGAACGCTTCGAAGAATTTGTTCATGTGCTGCTAGTTTCCTTGGTTCCTAAATGCTTCGACCTTGCTCGAACAAGGCGGAGTAAACCCCGCCCCTACAAAACGTTGCCTTAAGCTACGACCTCGAACGAACCGCCGGCTTTGCTGATCTTGTCTTTGGCCGACTGGCTGAAGGCGTGCGCGTGAACCGCGAGCTTCACGGTCAAGTCGCCATCGCCGAGGACCTTGATCTTGTCGGTCTTGCGGCGAATGAAGCCGTGAGCGCGAAGAAGATCGGGTGTGACGGTTTCGCCAGCCGGGAAAACGTTGAGGTCGGCGAGATTGAGAACCGAGTAGCTCACGCTGAACAAATTGTGAAAGCCGCGCTTGGGCATGCGGCGATGCAATGGGTTCTGGCCGCCTTCAAAACCACGACGGCGAGAATAGCCGCGGCGTGACTTCTGGCCCTTGTTGCCGGCGCCAGCGGTCTTGCCGAGCTTCGATCCCATACCGCGGCCGACGCGCACTTTCTTGATGCGCGAGCCGCGCGGCGGACGAAGGTTCGACAATGCGAACTTCGGGCGCCCATCGTTTTTCTTCGCTGCGGGCCGGCTGCTGCGCGGTCCCGATTTTGTTGCTTTCTTCGCCATTTCTATTCCCTATTCCTATTCGACCACGACGACGAGGTGGCGCACTTTGTGAATCATGCCGCGGATCGACGGCGTATCTTCGCGTTCGACGGTGTGGTGCAAGCGGCGCAAACCGAGGCCGCGAACCGCCTGACGAATGTCGTCGGTCGAGCCGATGAAGCTGACGACCTGCTTGATCTTGACTGTGCCTTTTTTGCCGGAGTCGGATTTGCCGGCGTGCTTCTTTTCGTGTTTTGTGTCGGCGCTCATGCGTTGCTCTCAGCTGCCCGGTTTGCGCCGGATGGTTTCGGCGAACGGCCGCGGATTTCATCGACTGTTTTGGAGCGGGTCTCGGCGACCTGCGCGATATCTTTCAAGCTCAACAGCGCCGCGAAGGTGGCTTTCACCACGTTGTGCGGGTTCGAGGTGCCGAGCGACTTGGTGAGCACGTTGTGAATGCCGGCAACCTGCATGACTTTCCGCACGGGACCACCGGCGATGACGCCGGTGCCTTCGGAGGCGGGCTTGAGCAGAACTTGCGCCGAGCCGTAACGACCGAGAACCTGGTGAGGAATCGATGTTCCCTTGAGGTTGAGCTTGATCAAATTTTTCTTGGCTTGCTCGATGCCCTTCTTGATGGCCATGGGAACTTCGCGCGCCTTGCCCATGCCGAATCCGGCATGGCCGCGGCTATCGCCGACGACAACGAGAGCGGAGAAGCTGAGATTTTTGCCGCCCTTAACGACTTTGGTGACGCGGTTGATAGCGATGACGTCGTCCTTGAGGTCGGAAGGATTGACCTCGAGGAGCCGGCGAACCGCTAGACTGTCTCGCAAAATTTGTTTCGACATAGGCTTAAAACTGTAACCCCGCTTCCCGCGCCGCGTCTGCGAGCGCCTTCACGCGGCCGTGATACTTGTATCCGCCGCGGTCGAACACTACTTTGGAAACTCCAGCGGCTTTGGCGCGGTCGGCGATCGCTTTGCCGATCACTTTTGCGGCCGCGACGTTTCCGCCGCCCTTGAGACCCTTTTTGGTTTCCTTGTCGACGGAGCTGGCGGACGCAAGCGTCTTGCCGGTGGCGTCGTCGATGACCTGGGTGTAGATGTGTCCCAGCGAGCGATACACGCAAAGGCGCGGGCGCTCGGTGGTGCCGGAAACCCGGGTGCGCACGCGGTTGTGAATGCGACGGCGGTGAGCATCCTTGGAAATTCTGCGAACTCTCGGCGAAGCCACTGTCTTATCTCCTTC
>DASXPD010000005.1:0-14484 GCA_036493835.1 Candidatus Acidiferrum sp.
GTGGGCCTCGCGACCGTCATTTCCATCACGGATCGTTTGAGCAACAAAGACTCATAGAATCTCCATTACGCGCGACGAAAAAATCCACATAGCTCAAATTTTCGCCCCATCGGGAATTTCCGCATCGTGGTAGCATCGTTCGTACTCAACACACGATGGATTTTTCCCTCAACGACCATCAAAAACTGATTCGCGACACCGTCCGCCAGTTCATGGAGAACGAAGTGCGGCCGTCGGTGAAACAAAGAGATCGCGAAGGTCGATTCGCCGCCGCTGAAATCCAAAAACTGGCCGAGCTGGGATGTTGCGGCATGCTCATGCCGGAAGAGTGGGGCGGACCGGGGCTCGACGCGATTTCGTACGTGCTGATGATTGAAGAGGTCGCGCGCGTTGATGCGGCGATGGCGACTTCGCTCAGCGTGACGAATTCGGCGGTGCAGGTGCCGCTGCTCACGTTTGGCAGCTATGCGCAGAAGAAGAAATATCTGCATCGGCTGGCGGGCGGCGAAATTCTTGGCTCGTTTTGTCTTACTGAGCCGCAGGCGGGATCTGACGCGGCTGGACTGCAAGCTCGCGCCACGCGCGCCGCTGCTGGCTCTTCTGATGCGCCTTATGTTTTGAGTGGCACGAAGACTTGGGTTTCGAACGGTAGCGTGGCCGACGTCTTCATCGTTTTCGCGAAGACTGATCCGGACGGCGGTGGGAAGGGAATCACGGCGTTTCTTGTTGAGCCGGGATTTAAGGGGTTTCGAGTCGGCCGGCACGAAGAAAAAATGGGGCAGCACTCGTCGCCGTCGGTTGAGATCGTTCTCAATGATTGCGAAGTGCCGGCGGAGAATCGGCTTGGCGACGAGGGGCAGGGGTTGAAGATTGCGCTCAGCGCGCTCGATAACGGGCGCATTGGGATCGCGGCGCAGGCTGTCGGTGTCGCGCAGGGCGCGCTCGAAGCTGCGGCGGCCTTCGCGAAGCAGCGACGCGCGTTTGGGAAGAATATCGCCGAGTTCCAGGCGATTCAGTGGATGCTCGCCGATATGCAGACCGAGATCGAAGCGGCGCGTGGGCTCGTATATCACGCTGCGTGGCTGAAGGATTCGGGCGGGCGGATGGGCAGCGCCGCGTCGAAGGCAAAACTCTACGCGAGCGAAATGGCGAATCGGGTCGCCGCTAAAGCCGTACAGATTCACGGCAGCGTCGGGTATTCGCGTGAAACCGACGTCGAGCGCATCTATCGCGACGCTCGCGTCATGACGATTTACGAAGGCACCAGCGAGATTCAGCGCGTGATTATCGCGCGCGAGCTCGGCTTGTAGCGTCGCGCGGATTCGCTGTTTTCGAATCTGGTTGCGTTTGGCCGCGCTCGATTGCTTCAAGATGGGTTTGTAGCGGCGACTTTACGTCGCCATCTTGCATTTGAATTTGCGATGTCAACTCTCTAGGAGCCAGCGAGCTTGCCAACAGGCCCGACGACAAAGACGAAGCGCGTAGTCAGCGGCATGCGTCCCACCGGACGCCTGCACATCGGCCATTACTTCGGCGCGCTCCAAAATTGGGTTCGTCTGCAAAACGATCCCGAGTTCGAATGCTTCTACTTCATCGCCGACTGGCACGCGCTCACTAGCGACTACGCCGACACCTCGCAGGTCGCACAAAACACGATCGAAATCGTCACCGACTACCTCGCCGCCGGCCTCGACCCGCAACAATCCGTCATCTTCCAGCAATCTCAGATTCACGAACACGCCGAGCTTCATTTGCTGCTCTCGATGGTGACCCCGCTCAGTTGGCTCGAGCGCGTCCCCACCTACAAAGAAGCCTTCGAAAACGTCACCAACAAAGACCTCCACACGTACGGTTTCCTCGGCTACCCGTGCCTTCAGACCGCCGACATCGTCATCTACAGCAAGATCGGCACACCGCTGTTCGTTCCGGTCGGCGAAGACCAGGTCAGCCACGTCGAACTCAGTCGCGAAATCGTTCGCCGCTTCAATCTTGCGTATCAAAACGTGCGATTCGGCAAGTTCACGGATTCAATTAGTTGGTTCGGCGTGGCCACGAAAATCGGCATGCCCCATGACCTGAACCAAATTCTGCTTCGCGACAAAAACCTGTCCGAAGAAAAAGCGCGCGATCTCGTCGCAGAACACTACTCGTCCGCTCCGTTGGATACGAAAGCCGACTACCTGAGCGCAGGCCTGAAGGAATTCGTGACGCTAAATGCGGTTTTGGAAGAGCCCCAAGTCCTCCTCACCAAAACTCCCCGCATCCCCGGCCTAGACGGCCGAAAAATGTCCAAGTCCTACGGCAACGCCATTACCCTGAGCGAATCCGACGACGACATCCGCAAAAAAACCAAGGTGATGGTCACCGACCCCGCCCGCAAACGCCGCACCGACCCCGGCAATCCCGACATCTGCCCCGTCTACGACTGGCACAAACTCTTCTCCCCCCAAGAAACGCTCGACTGGGCCGCCCAAGGTTGCCGCACGGCCGGTATCGGCTGCATTGAATGCAAATCGAAAATGGCTGATCATCTAATTCAGTGGATCGCCCCAGTCCGCGAACGCCGTCTAAAATACGAAGCGCCGACCGGTCAACGCGAAGTCCTCGAAATCATCGACGCCGGTTCAAAAGTAGCCCGAAGCGAAGCGCAATCCACAATGTCCCGCGTCCGCGAAGCCGTTTTCGGTTGGGACAAGAAACGCAATGAGATAGCATCGGACTCCAGCAGCTAAAAATGGCCTCGCCCTACAAAATCACGATCCCCACCTACGAGGGCCCCCTCGACCTCCTGCTCGACCTCATCAAGAAGCAGGAGATGAACATTCATGACATCCAGATCTCTAAAATCACTTCGCAATACCTCGACTATCTCCATAAGCTCGAAGAACTGAATGTCGATGTCTCGGCCGACTTCATCTACATGGCCGCCACGCTGATCTACATCAAGTCGAAATTGCTTCTGCCCCCGGATCCGCTCGCGAGTCCTGAAGAGCAAGCTACCGATCCACGCGCCGAACTGGTCCAGCGCCTCGTCGAGCACGAAAAATTTAAAAACGCCGCCCAGCTTCTCTACCAAAAGCAGCAAATCGAAGAAAACGTCTGGTCCCGGCCCGACAAATCGCTCTACAACGACGAAGGGACCGACGCCGACCTCGTCGTCTCCCTCGTCGACCTCGTCAAAGTCTTCCAACAGGTCCTCGAGCGCCGTAAAGAAACCGTCCGCATCGACCTCAAGCACGATGTTTTCACCGTTGCCCAGATGATGGCGCAACTCCGCGCCCAGATTCTCGCCAGCGACGACAACTCTGTCCGCCTCATCGAATTTTTTGAAGCTTGCCCCTCGCGTCATGCGATGATCGTCGCGTTTCTCGCCGTCCTGGAAATGGTTAAGATGCAAGCGATTGGGCTTGCTCAGGAAAAGCAATTCGGCGAAATTGTTCTCAAGAAGGGCAAGTCTTTCGACCTTGTGTTTGATGAATCCGGCGGGCTCCGCCAGATCGACGAAGAGTACAAATAGTGGACCACAATACCCAACTACCCGACGAGAACAACCCGAAGTCCGAAGCCACTCCCGAACTCACGAACGAGGTCGCTTCCGACACCGGGCAGGAGACTCCGCCCGAGTCCGCTCAGCACAAGGCTCAGGGGACCGCAAAGGCGGCTCCGCCGGAACCTGTCAGCACGATGAGCGACGATGAGCGCAAAGCCGCGCTCGAAGCGATCATCTACGCCGCCGACGAACCCGCCACGATCGAGCAACTCGCCACCGCTCTCGGCGAGCCCAAAGCCGCCGTGCAGGCCGCGCTCGACGAACTCGTTGCCAGCTATGCCTCCGACACCCGCGGTATCGAGATTCGCGGCGTCGCCGGCGGCTATAAGATGTACACCAAGCCGCAGCACCACGATCTGGTGCGCCGCTTCATCAAGAGCCTGCGTCCGCCGCTGCGCCTCACGATGCCCGCGCTCGAAACGCTCGCCGTCATTTCCTACAAGCAGCCGGTCACCGCTCCTGAAATCCAGGAGATTCGCGGTGTCAACACCTCCGGCGTCATCAAAACTCTTCTCGACAAGAAGCTGATCACCACCGCAGGACGAAAAGAAGTCATCGGCCGACCGATTCTGTATCGCACATCGAAAGAATTTCTGATGCGTTTTGGCCTCAGCGACCTCGGCGAACTCCCGAGCCTCAAGGAATTCGAAGCGCTCGCGCGTGAAGCTCTCGGCACCGACGAAGGCGTCGCAGAATCCGATGCAGGCGACGAAAGCGTGCTCGATTCGATGGAGCCCACCGAGGCCGAAGCCGCAGCCGAACTTGAAGCCGCCGCGTCCGAAGATCCGAACATCGGCGAACCTGGCGATGCGACAACGCCAAAGGCTGAAGCCGCGACCGCCGGCGCTGAGGAATCTTCCGCACCGAGGCAGTACGAGCAGTCCATCTCACTCGACGTTGCCGAGACGACCGATTCTGCTCCCGGTGAAGCCGCCGTTGAGCCACAACCGACACCGCAAGCGGCGGACGACTTCTCAGAACCTGCGAGTAGGCCCATCGTCGACGCCGTCGCGGAAGCGCAGCAAACGCCGGAATCGTCCGAAATGACGGAATTCGCAATCCCATCGTCAGAACCCGAGCCCGAGTCGGAGCCAATGTCCACTCAGTCCGAATCCGCAGCACCCGATTTCGACGAGTCCCAACCAGCACAAGCCATCGGCATCAGCATGGAGACTCCCGAAACTCCCGAGTCCTCGACCGAAAACGAAGAAGAAGCAACCGAACACGAAATCTCCGACGAAATCCTGGCGCAGTTAGCTTCGGGCATCGAGATCGAAGTCTCCGCCGACTCCCTAGCAGGTCTCTCGGCCACCGACATTCCGGCTGAAGAATCCCCGGCCGCGTTCTATTCGAACGACGCCGAGCCCGAGCGCCAGCCGCAATCCGCCTCGGAAGCGACAGAAAACGCGGCAGAACAATTACCGTCATCCGAGAGCGAGTCGCCGACCGAACCCGAAAAATCGCGCAAAGCCGCCGCAGGCGAGTAGCATCGAGCCGCTAGTCGGAGCACAGGCACTCAGACGGTCCTGTTCACCTGAACTTTCGAAGCGCCCTTGTGCTCTTTGGCTCGCCACAACCGTGGCTCGGCCAGCGTATACTTACCCATCGGACCGAGTTTCGAGTTTCCATTTTCGAATTTCGATTTCCCAATTTCCATGCCCAGCGAACGCCTACAAAAACTAATCGCCCGCGCCGGTATCGCCTCTCGCCGCCACGCCGAGCAGCTCATTCTCAGCGGCCAGGTCCGCGTCAACGGCAAAGTCGTCACCGAACTCGGCACCAAAGCCGACCTCGCCACCGACAAAGTCGAAGCCGCCGGCAGAGCCATCACCGCTTCGGAAGATCACGTCTACCTCGCTCTCAACAAACCCACCGAAGTCGTAGCCGCGATGGCCGACCCCGAAGGCCGCAAGACGCTGCGCAACTCGCTCCGCGGATTCCCGGCGCGTGTCTACCCAGTGGGGAATCTCGAATACGCCGCCAGCGGCCTCATCCTCCTCACCAACGATGGCGATCTCGCCGCGGCGCTGCTCAAGAATTGGGAGCACCTCGAACAGGGCTATCACATCAAGGTCAAAGGCATGCTCACGCGCGAGCAACTCGCGAACCTGGGCAAAGAAGCCGGTGTTCGCATGCAAACTCTCCGCCAACCCGACTCCACCCGCGGCCACGTCGCCAACTATTGGTACGAAGTCCGCATGCGCGATACAAAAAAAGAATCCCTGCGCAACGTCATGTACAAAGCCGGCCACCCCATCGAAAAATGGATCCGCATCTCCCTAGGATCGCTAATGGTAGAAGGCATCCCTCGCGGCCGCTACCGCACCCTCAAACCCAGCGAAGTCACAGCCCTAACCGAATCCGCCAAGCCCAAACCCCGCCCATCTCAGGTCACAAAGAAAAAATAGCAGCCCCGACGAATCCATCCGCAAATCATGCCGTGCGCCACGGTCGGCGAAACACCACCCTGTAGCCGCGATCGCTTCCAAGATCGCGGGGTTTAAATGTCACCGCGCCCACATCAATCGGAATCGCCGAGCCACACCCTGGGTGCCGCACCCTGCGTTTTTCAGGGTGCGGGTTTTCCACCAATGCTTGCACAAAATCCCCCGCCTCGCATCGATCCCCACATTTCTCGTAAACTACCCAATCCAATGCCTTCCGAACGCCTACAAAAAATCATCGCCGCCGCCGGCATCGCCTCCCGCCGCAAAGCAGAAGAATTCATCACCGCCGGCCGAGTAACCCTAAACGGCGAAGTCGTCACCGAGCAGGGCACCAAAGCCGACCCCGACGTCGACAAAATCACAATCGACGGCAAACCTCTAACCGCCAAAGAAATCCCCCGCTACTTCGCCCTCTACAAACCAAAAGGCTACGTCTCGACTGTCACCGACCCTGAAGGCCGCCCCACCGTGATGGACCTGGTCAAAAACATTCCCGCGCGCCTCTATCCAGTCGGACGCCTTGACTACGGCAGCGAAGGACTTCTATTAATGACCAACGACGGCGCCCTCGCACAAAAACTGACCAAAGCCGGCTCGCACGTTCCCAAAACGTATCTCGTAAAAATCAGCGGCAAGCCTGCCAAGAACGACATCGCGTGTCTGCGTGCCGGAGTCACCATCGAACTCGAAGACGGCCGGCGCGTCAAAACCTCGCCAGCCTCCATCCAACTCGTCGAGAACGCTCCCAACCCTTGGTACGAAGTCGTGTTGATCGAAGGCCGCAATCGGCAGATCCGCCGCATGTTCGCCGTCGTCGGTTTCCAGGTCGAAAAAATCAAGCGCACGAAAATTGGCTCGCTCAAGCTCGACGTCGAGCCAGGAAAATTTCGCGCGTTAACGGTGAGGGAAGTAGCACAACTGAAGGCACTCTAAACGCGTACGAGAGACGCACGAACTGATGCAAATCCTAATCCCCGAAAATTTAAAGCAAGAATTCGGCGCCGACCCGACCGTCGATATTTTCAAGCGCTACCGAACGGTAGGAGTGGTTGGTCTGTCGTCGAACCCAGAACGCGCCAGCAATCACGTCGGGGAGTACATCAAAGCCGTCGGCTACCGCATGATCCCGATCAACCCGAACGAAAGGGAAGTTTTCGGCGAGAAATCCTACGCCGACCTGGAATCCGCCGCAGCCGCAATTGCCCCGGACAAAATCGAAATCGTCGACATCTTCCGCCGCCCCGAAAATATCCCGCCCGTAGTCGACAGCGCCATCTCCATCGGCGCCAAAGTCATCTGGATGCAACTCGGCATCGAACACGGCCAAGCCGCCGCCAAAGCCGTCTCCGCCGGCCTAGTAGTGGTAATGGACGCCTGCCTCTACGTGGAACACAAACGCCGCCGCAACTCTCTCTGATTGTTAACGAAGGACTCGGGTCGCGCCATTCGGTGCGATGTTGTACGGGCGCAGCACTGCTGCGCCCCATGTCCGCAGGATGTAATCCCTATGGTGCATTGAGATCACAGGCACTCTCACCGCGGCAACGGATAAACCGCCAAATTCCTACGCCCGACCGCAATCACGCCAAGAAACTTCCCATCCGGCGAAATCGCAAACTCCCGAAACGTCAACCCATGCAAAATCGGCACCGGCGTCGGCTGCGCAACCGGCACATCGGCGTTCGCACCAATCGCCACCAACGGCGGAATCGCAATCCAAACCAAATCTCCCGACTTCTTCTCCACCGATCTCTTCAACAAAAATCGCGTCTCATCCGGCGCCCACCGAAACACACCGAATCCCGCCCGCACGCGCGCAACCTTCTTCGGATCGCTCAAGTCGCGAACCTCGATCACTTCCTTATCGATGTAATACGCGATCTTCGTCCCGCTCGGCGACAACGCCAATCCAGCTTCAAATTCATCCAGCGTTGCGATCTCTTTGTCGTCCTGCGCCAGCATCTCTAATTTCTGTAATCGCGGCGGCCCCGACATATTCCGATCACGCTCCACCGCGTAATCGGAGTTCGTGCCCGGCACCGGCACCGCATCCAAAAACGTGCGTCCCTCAAACACCAGCCCTGGCGCACCCTGACGATTCGTGTAGTGAAACGAGAACAAAACCTTCGGCTTCAGCACCTCAGCGAAATAGACCACCGTTGCATTGTCTTGCAGCCACGTCGGCTTGCTCGCGTCCTTGATCACATTGTCTTCGCCCATCTTCACTTCTTTGCCAGACTCATCGAGCACCAGCGTCATCGGCGCATCGACCGTCTTCCCGCTCTCATCAACCGTTGCCGTAAACAATTCCGCCAAGATCAAATGCCCATTCGGCGACCACCGAAACGAATTCACGCTGTACGTAAACGCCGCCGCCCCACGCTGAAACTTTTCGCCGACAAAAATCCGTCGCTTCTTCCCACCGGCTTCCTGCACCCACACGTCGTCATGTTCGAGATCGTACTGCTTCGTCTTGAACGGCCGGTTCACCGCATAAACGATGCGCCCATCACCCGCAAACGCAAACGCCGTGATGTCTTCATCGATCGTCGCAACCGGCTTTTCGAGATCCTGCGGACGTCCTGGCGAAGGCATGAGGCAGCACAGAGCGCACGTCAGCGCCCCGATTCCCATCCATCGCACGAAAAATCTTCGCTTTTGCAACCAGGTGCCAGCCGTCGTCATGGAGCCATCATTATGGGGTAGGATGCGCCGCCTCGTACGCATGGCAGCACGGCGTCTGCCTCGGAGTGAACTCCATCACTTCCACGCGCGTCCCGTCGGGATCGTACGCGTCCAAACTGTTCTTCCCGTCGCGCCCAACTTCCGGCCCATCGAATTTCGCCAGTCCCTGCTTCTTCAATTGAGTCGCCGCCGCGCCCGCATCTTTTACGCCGAGCGAAAAATGATTCTGCACGCCCAGCTCTTTGTGATCCGCATTCGCCGGAATGTTCAGCATGTACTCGATCCAGTCGCCGCCGTCGGGCACCTGGATCTCATACCAATCAATGTCTTTGTCTTTAAATCCGCCATACCAATACGTGCGGAACCCAAGCACATCGCGATAAAATTTGTTCTCCGCGGCCATGTCCTTCACAACAAATCCCGCGTGCAGCATCACATCGCTGATTTGCTTCGCCGAAGCCTTGAACACTGGAGCCGCATCCGACGTCTGCACGAACTCGATCCGATTGCCTTCCGGATCGTGCACCTGAAAGTGTTCTGGCATCGCGTTTGCCGTATAAAACTCTTTTACAGCTACCCCGCGGGCCGATAAATATTTCGCCAGTCCCGCCGCGTCGTCCGTTGCAAACCCAATCTCAGCTACCCAGTTTGTCGGCGCGGGGGAGGGAACTGCCTCCAGATCAACATATTGAAACGCGTTCACCATAAACCGCTGCGGCGCGACGCAGGCACAATTCCAATCGGGGTTCGTCAATCCGAGCGCCCCTGAATAAAACGCCCGCGACTTCGCCACATCGCTGACATACAGCCGCACGTGGTCAATCCCGGTAATCTTCGGCCGCGCGGGCGAATTGTCCCCGCCCGAAGCGTGACCAGGCGCCCACGCAAACAGCGCCAACACCATGATTCCCACTCCAGCAAAAATTCCCCTCATCACTGCGGCCCGGGATGCGTTCCCGTAAACTCACTGCAGCAAGGCTTCTCCGCCGGCTTGAATTCCATAAACTCCACCCGCGTATCGTCGGGATCGTAAACGTTCAGCTGCCATTTCCCGTCGCGCCCCACTTTCGGCTTCTCCGTCTGCTTCCAACCATTCTTCACCAACCGCGCCTCCGCTTCCTTGATGCTCACCACACCCAGCGAAATATGATTCATAACGCCCAGCGTATGGTGGTCTGCGGTCGCCGAAATATTCAGCATGTATTCCAGCCACGTATTCCCATTCGGCTCCTGCATCGCCACCCACGACGTCTCGTCGTCCTTCATCCCGCCCTGCCAATACAAATGAAATCCCAAAATGTCGCGATAAAACGCATCCGCCGCCGCGCGATCCTTGATTACCCATCCCGTGTGAATCAGCCGGTTGCTCTTCGGCGAAATCGCGATGTTGCTGACAACTCCCGTCCCCGGCGACACAAAAATCACCCGATGCTGCTCCGGATCGCGCACCTCCACATACTTATCTCCCGCCCGATCCTTCTTCACTTCGCTGACCTGTACGCCACGCGACGACAAATACTCCCGCATCAACCCAGCGTCCCGTACGTGATACCCAACCGCCTCAATCCCATTCTTCCCGTCGCCCGGATCATTCGCTACCAACTCAATCTTCTGCAGCGAATTCACGTTGAAACACTCGACAGTCGCACTCGTCTTCGTAAAGCACCCTTGCTTCGCCTGCGGTAACCCAAGAATCTTCGAATAAAACGCGTGCGACACCTTCATGTTCGTCACGCGAATCCGCACCAGCGCAATTTCCGTAATCGCCGGCCTGTCCGCCGCAGCCCAAACGACCACCGCGCTCACCGCGAGCAACACAGCCGTTCCGCACAGCAATACCGCATGTCGAAGAGAACGCATACTCACCTCAAAATTAAGTTGAACGCGATTTAATCTTCCGAATATCTTCCAGCCGTTGCCGAATCCGCTGCTCAAACCCTTGATCCGTCGGCTGATAATACGTCCGACCGGCAAGATTATCCGGCAGGCAGGTCATGTTCGTCACTTTTTCATCGAAATCGTGCGCGTACTTGTAGCCCGTCCCGTAACCAACATTTTTCATGAGCCCCGTAACCGCATTCCGCAAATGCAGCGGCACCGGATCGGCTTCCGTCTTCTGCACATCTTCTTTCACATCGCCAAATGCCATGTAAAGCGCATTCGACTTCGGCGCGAGCGAAAGATATATCGCAGCCTGTGCCAGCGCAAGATTGCCTTCCGGCGCCCCAAGAAAATCAAACGCTTCCTTCGCGGCCAGCGTCACCGCCAGCGCGCCCGGCTCCGCGAGCCCAATATCCTCACTCGCCATACGCACCATCCGCCGCGCCAAATAAAGCGGGTCCTCGCCCGACTCCAACATCCGCGTCAACCAATACAGCGCCGCATCTGGATCCGAATTCCGCACCGACTTATGCAGCGCCGAAATCAGATTGAAATGTTCTTCGCCCGATTTGTCATAGCGCAGCAGCTTCCGCTGCAACACATCCTCGAGCAATTCCGAAGTCAGATGCCGCACTCCACCAGCATCGGGATTCGTCGCACGAACAGTTAGATCCAGCGTGTTGTAAGCCGACCGCGCATCCCCATTCGCAAACGACGCGATGCGAAACAACACTTCATCGCTCGCCTCGACTTTCTCGCCGCCCAGCCCGCGCTCTTTGTCATTCAGCGCCCGCCGCAGCAGCGTCGCAATCAGCGGCGTCGGCAGCGCCTCCAAAATGTAGACCTTCGTCCTCGACAGCAGCGGCGAAATCACCTCGAACGATGGATTCTCCGTAGTCGCGCCAATGAACGTGATGTGCCCCGCCTCAACGTAGGGAAGAAACGCATCCTGCTGCGCCTTATTAAACCGGTGCACTTCATCCACAAACACAATCGTCCGCGGCCCGCCGCGCGCCTTCCGCTCCGCGTTCGCCATCACTTCTTTGATTTCTTTGATCCCCGCGAGCACCGCGCTGAACGAAACAAATTCCGAACTCGTCAGCCGCGCAATCATCCGCGCCAGCGTCGTCTTGCCACACCCCGGCGGCCCCCACAAAAGCATCGAACTCAGATCGTCGTTTTCAATCTGCACCCGCAACGGCTTGCCCGGACCAAGCAGCTTTTCCTGCCCAATAAATTCATCCAGCGTCCGTGGCCGCATCCGTTCCGCCAGCGGCTGGTGCGCCGCCGGCACATCTGGTTCCACCGGCTCCGGCAATTTCGAGAAGAGACTCACGCTCGTTTGCCGCCGATGTTGAGCACAATCTTCCGTTGTCGCGCCGCCTCATAAAATAAAACCGCAGCCGCCGCAGCCGCGTTCAACGATTCAATTCCGCTCGCCATCGGAATCCGAATCCGCGCATCCGCGCTCTTTTCCACTTCCACCGGCAACCCCGCGCCCTCATTACCCACGAGCAGCGCCACCGGCTTGCACCAATCCACATCCCACGGAGCCAACACGACGTCGTTCGCATCAGCGCCGTCGGCGTCAGCATCCCCGCTCGCATGCGCGACCGACGCAAGTGTCCGCACTCCAGCTACTCGCAACTGCGTCAACAAAATCGGCAGCGACATCCCCGCGATGATCGGCAAATGCAACGCCGCTCCCGCCGACGCGCGCAACGCCTTCGGCGAATACGGACTCGCCGTCCCACTCTGTCCCGATGCCGCCGTGGCCGCTCCCGTCGCTCCAAACGCCGACGCAGTCCGAATAATCGTTCCAACATTCCCAGGATCTTGCACGCCCGCCAAAACCACGAGCAGGGGAGAACAAGCTCCCTCAGGCGCCTTCAACAATTCGTCAAACGTCGCCGCTCGCGGCCGCACAAGCGCCGCCACACCCTGCGGATGTTCCGTGTCAGCAACGCCTTCAAACAACCGGTCCGTCGTCCGCAAAATCGGAATCGCAATTTCCGGCCGGTCAATCACCGGTGCCAGCCGCTCGTGATGCCGCTCACCCGACTCACTGAACAGCACCGCATCAATCACACAGCCCGACCGCAGCGCTTCTTCCACCAACCGAACGCCTTCCACGCCGACAGCGCCGGTTTCCGTCGCCAACCCGCCGCGCAACGCCAACCGAAATTCCTTCAGCCACCGATTGTCCCGCGACGTAATCGGCGCCGGCGACGACGCATTTCGAGCGCCTTTTACAGGGGCAGCCATATCCGGGAGCGTAGCAAACAAGCCCATCCCAAAGCCATTCCGTTACGCTCGCGTCCGCCCGGCCGTTCTGACGGCAAAATACTGTCATTCCGACCGAAGCAAGCCGACGCCTTTTCTTCGCGTTCACCTCCAGTGAACGCGTCGGCTTGCGAAGTGGAGGAACCTTGGCTTGATTTACCCACCTTCCAGAATCAAATGAACGATCACCTCCCCCGCAGCGCGCCCCCTTCTCCATTGCTTCCCCCGAACCATCCATGGTAGCGTCGCCCAAATGATGGCAGCGCGGCGGAGCGCTGCAGGGTGTTACTACGACTTCGCCGAGGGCCAAACAATTGCCGGCAGAGATTTTGCGCGTCACCGCGCAAGCACCGGAGATCGACGCACTTCGCTACGCGGCGCATTTCCTCGTCCGCGGCAGTGTCATCGGCATCCCCACAGACACTTTCTACGGCCTCGCCGCCGATCCTTTTAATCTCGCCGCCGTCGACGAGCTTTACCGCGTCAAAGGCCGCCCCGAGACCCGTGCCCTCCCGATTCTGGTCAATTCGCTCGAGCAAGCCCTCGTCCTCATGCGCCAAGGACTCCTCGAAGGCACCACCATGGAGCACCCCCCGCGCAATTTCACAAAGTTAGCCGAAGCCTTCTGGCCCGGCGGCCTCACGCTCGTCGTCGAAGCCGCCAACCGCGTCCCTCTCAAGGTGACGGCAAACACCGGCAAAGTCGCCCTCCGCTGGCCCAAGCATCCCGTCGTCGAACAGCTCATCGACGAATTCGGCGGCCCCATCACCGGCACCAGCGCCAACATCTCCGGCTTTCCAGCCTGCGCCAACACCGATCAGCTCATGAAGCAGCTCGGCCTGCGCCTTCCCCTCGTTCTCGACGCCGGCGAATCCGGAATGGGCCTCCCCTCCACCATCATCGGCATCCACGATGAAAACTGGGAAGTCCTCCGCGAAGGCGCCATCCCCATCAACGACATCAAAGCCGTCCTCCAATAGCCGGCCACATTACCTTCTCTCCCCATCCCTCTTGATCTCCTCTGTGCTCTCCGCCCCCTCTGTGGTGAAATCTTCTTTCACCCTTGCCCACCACCCACAAACCGCTGCTCGTCCTCGGCCTGATGTCCGGCACCTCCGCCGACGGCATCGACATCGCCCTAACCAAAATTTCCGGCGCCCCTCCAAACCTCAAAGCCAAACTCCTGAATCACACAAGCGTCGATTTCCCCCCGCAAGTCCGCAAAGAAATCCTCCGCGTCGCCGAACAAACTCCCGTTCCCGCCGGCGACCTCAGCCAGCTCAATTTCCGCCTCGGCGCAATCTACGCTGAAGCCGCTCTGACCGCCTGCAAACGCTTCCGCATCTCGCCAAAAAAAATCGCCGTCCTCGGCAATCACGGTCAAACCATTTTTCATCAGGGCCCACCCATCCAATATCTCGGGAAGCCCACGGCCTCTACGCTGCAAATCGGCGACGGCCACGTCATCGCCACGCGCACCGGCATCACCACGGTTTCCGACTTCCGCCCCGCCGACATCGCGCTCGGCGGCCAAGGCGCCCCGCTCGTTCCCTACGCCGACTATCTCCTCTACCGTCACCCAAAACTCGGCCGCGTCTCCCTCAATCTCGGCGGCATCGCCAACATCACGGTGCTCCC
>DASXPD010000006.1:0-125461 GCA_036493835.1 Candidatus Acidiferrum sp.
TTGGCCGCGTTGGAAAAAACTTTGCTCGACCAGGGCTTCCGTGTCCCCAGCGGCGCTGGTGTTGGAGCCGCCATACAGAGCTACACTCATGTGGATACCGCAGCCGCCGCAACCCGTTGAAAAGGGCAGGTCGAAGCCGGGAAGACAATCGGCCGACGCGACCGATGAACTCATCGATTCGTCGCTGAAGACGCTGAAAGTCCACCCGGACGAGCGAAAAGCCGGGAAAGAAACGCTGACGAGGCGTGAGGGAGTACGAGTGACCACGACAGATATCAAGCAACACGAGAGCAATGCTACGGCGCGGCCCATGCTCGCCAACAATAGCGCCCAGAGCGCGTTCATTGGCGAATTCGACGTGGAGTCGAAGCTGACGGGCGAGAAATTTGTCTGCCGTTTTTCACACATGTGGAATGGGATTGCGACGCGGCATGCGGATACGATCGATACGAAATTTTATGTTGGCGGGGAAGCGCATGTCGTCGGACTGGCGCACACGGCGTTTGTCGCGTTTCGGGATCGCACGGGTCGCGATTTGACGGATCGCGAGGCGAGCTTTATCGCTGCGGAATTTTTGCGAGAGCGGCTGGAGCAGGATGATGTGCGTCCGCTATACGATGTTTTTCGCGATGATGTTTTGCGGCTGATTGACGCCATCGGTATCAAGTAGTTTTTTCGCCGCGCGAAAAACGAAGATTTGCGAAACGTTTGCGTCGAATCAAGTTCGATTCATTTCTCACAAAATAAGAGCCGACCGCAGACGGCGACGTAAAGTCGCCGCTACAAACCCAGCGAATCGCGATGTGAATGAAAAAGTTAATCGCCGAGTTCTGCGCGGAATGCGTCCATTTCACGATGGCAGAGTCCGTCGCGGCGAATGAAGTACATCACGAGGAACATCAGCAGCGCTCCCGCGACCATCACGAGAACAGCAACCTGAAGGCCGACGATCATGTCGGCGAAATCGTCGAGACGTCCGACAACATACGGACCGAGAATTCCGCCGAAGAGTTGCGTCGCGAACATGTAGACGCCGACGGAAGAAGCGTGCGCGCGGCGCGGCATCATGTCGTGAATCACCGCGGTTACCGGACCGTGATACCACGACATAAAGAATCCCGCGATGAAGAATGCGCCGACGACGTGATGCTTTTGGTCGCTGGCGATCGCCCAAAGGACGAATGGAGCGGCGAGGAGAAAACCGCAAGCGACGGTGAGAATGCGACCGTAGGGAAACCGTTTTTGCAGCATGTCGGCAAAGAATCCGCCAGCGAGAACACCAAGCAGAGCGGACACAAGCAACGCTGGACCGAGTGAGATTCCGGCTTCGCGCAGGCTGAAGTCTTTGTAGCGGACGACGAAATCGGTGCCCCAAGTGAGAAACGCGACGCTCGCGAACGTGATGAGGATGCCGCTCACGATGAGAGTTACGAATGCGGGGACGCGAAGGAGGCGCGAGAAGGGAATCACTTCGGTGCGCGGACCACGAGGAGGCTCGGCGAGACCGAGAATTGCGAGCGACAAGATCAAGCCGGGAATTCCGATCACGTAAAAGACAGCGCGCCAACCCAGCCATTGGCCGACAAGTCCGCCGACAGCTTGGCCGACCGTTCCGCCGATCAACATTCCTGCGGCAAAGATGGATTGCGCGCGGGCGCGATCGTGAGCGGGATAGCCGCCGGAAATCATCGATTGCGCCCCGGGGGAGCGTAAGCGGCTTCTCCGATGCCGACAAACGCGCGCGCGAGGAGCAGCATCGCGAATGTGTTCACGTGGCTAGTGAAGATGGTGGCGAAGCTCCAGAAAATTACGCCGCCGGCGATGATGCGCGAGCGATTGAAGCGATCGGCGAAAAATCCGAAGGGGATGCTGGCGAGCGCGAGAACGGCTTGCAGCGCGACCTGGAGATAGCTGATTTGCGTGCTGGTGAGCGCGAACTCGTCGCGAATCAGTGGAACGAGCGGAGGGATTGCCTGGCGGTCGGCGAAATTCACCAGGTTGATGAGCGCGAGCACGGCGAGCAGGCGCACCTGATACGAGGAAAGCTGGACGCGAGGTTGAGACACGTTCAGTGAGCAACTCCCAACAAGCGAATCGTGGCAAGCAACGCGGAGCGGGCAACGCGCAGCGCACGACTCGCAACAAGCAACTCGCAGTAAGCGACTCCCGGGGAAACAAGACCCGGAAAGCGGCTCCGCCGGCGGGATGACCTGGTTCCGTCTGCGATCGTTTCGGGTGAACCCGTGGAAGAACGAGGCCCCCCGTCTGCGATCCTGTGCAATTATATACCTCACATGAAGCTGACTTCGCTTCCTCCAAAAACAACGAGTGATCGGCTAACCACAGTGCTGTCGTACGGGGCGCTGTTGCTGCTGATTTATCTCGTTTATCGGATCGTCGAGCCGTTTTTTATTCCGCTGGCGTGGTCGGCGGTGTTTGCGATTTTTTTCTACCCATTGCACCAGTGGTTGGAACGGAAAATGAAACCGAATGCGGCGGCGCTCGTCAGCACAACGATGGTGACCGTGCTGCTGATTGTGCCGGCGATCATTGTGCTGGTGTTCGCGACGCGGCAGGCGATCGATGCGACGACGCGCTTGCAAGCGGCGCTGATGGATCCGGACAAAGAATTGTCGATGCATACTATTGCGTGGATTCGAAATCATCTGCCGGCCGCGTGGCAGAACACGGATTTCTCGCAACCAATCCGGCAAGGGGCGGAACGCATTGCGGCATTCATCGCCGGGAACTTCGCGGGGTTGCTGAAGAACCTGACGACGTTTTTTGTGGATTTATTTATCGTGATTTTTTCGTTATTTTTCATGTTTCGTGACGGAGAGAGCATCGTGCGGGGCGTGCGGCATCTGATTCCTTTCGACGAGTCGATTCAGACGGACATGCTGACGGAGTCGCGTGATTTGATTTTCGCGAGCGTGGCGGTGGGGTTGATCATTGCGTGTTTGCAGGGATTGCTGGGTGGGCTTGCGTTTACGATTGGCGGGATACCTACGGCGGTGTTTTGGGGTGTGGTAATGGCATTTTTCTCGCTGGTGCCGGTGGTGGGATCGGCGCTGATCTGGGTGCCAGCGGCATTGTGGCTGGGATTCGGCGGGCATTGGGGCAAAGGGATCACGATCATCATCATTTGCGGGGCCGTAGCGGGTACGGTGGACAATATTATTCGGCCATTGCTGCTGCGGAATCGGACGCATTTGAACGAGTTGCTGCTGTTCATCGGCGTGCTCGGCGGACTTGCGACGTTTGGGCTGCTGGGGCTGGTTGCGGGGCCGACGATTGTTGCGGCGGCGATGGGAGTTTTTCGCGTTTACATGGATCGGCGCGACGCTGTTGCTACGCAGGAAGCGTAAGCGACGACAAAAAACTGCGCGGGTGTTCGTTCGCGAAACCTACCTAAATAGTGTGTGATTGCTCCGGTTGTGAAGCTTACCGGTGCTCGGAGTGAGCGACGGTGGTCGAATTGATGCCGGGCGGAGCTGAGCCCCGCCCCTACAAATGCGTCGTCAGGCGAGAAGTTGCTTTAGCGATGCGAGGAAGTTCAGCCAAAACGGCGTGGTGGAGATGGGGATGGCGATCAGAGGAACAAGAAAGAGCGTCGCGACGCCAATCCATGTCACGCGATGAACTCGCCGCGTTGTCAGCAGGTCGAAGACGAGTATGGCAATACCAAACAACTGCAAGATAATCCCGACGACCGGCGGCCTGGTGGCGATAAAGGCGAAGGGCCAGCGAGCGATGGCAGGGCCGATCATTCCAATGGTTCCGAAGAGCATCAGGCGCTTGTGAGAGTCGGGACTGCGGCGAAGCAGCAAACCCGCAACGAACATGGCGAACGAGACGTTGATGCCGACCACGTCGAGAGCAAGAATTTGCGCCTGCTCGTGCGCCGAAAGAGGAGTTAGTCCGGGAAACGTAATACCCCTGTGAACTCCTTCCAGCATGACGGCGTAGGCCATGACGAAAACTAGTCCCACAAGGAATGCGCCAAATGTGCCGAGCTTTCTGTGAAGATCCACGCGGCCAGCAGCCACCAGCGAGGTTTGTATGGCGAATAGTGCTATCCATGAGGTGAAAACCACTCCGTGAATTGCTACCAGAAGGTTTGGCAGATGATAGTGGTATACCGGCGCCAAAAAGAAAGTGCGTGTGAATCCGAGGAGCACCGCGGCGACAAGCAGCAGTGCCATGAGCGGGAAGAAAATCTGATCCAACCGCAGGCGCGCAGATATTGGTACAAATGGGGCCGAACTCGCTTCGCTGACTGCCATAGTCCGGTGGCCTCTCTTGTGTGATGGGCCGAATGTGGGCGAATCTTAGGTATTGTCGAGAGTAAGTGTCAACAAATGAAAAGCGCTTACTTCGTTGAGGCCGCTCGAGGGGCGGTTGCTACAACAAGAGTGCGGCCAGGGTGGCGTTTTTCTGGTCGGTGGTCCATGGGGGGCCGAAGGTGCGGCCGAGGAGTTGGACTTTCTTTTTTATTTTCACGGCGGCGCGGGGGAGTGTTTCTTTCAGGGAGTCTTCCAGTTCGCGCTCTTTTATTTTGGTGACGGGGATTTTGTTGGATTCGCAGGCTTTGGCGAAGGCTTCGCGGAAGAATTGGCCTTCGGCAGTGTGCAGGAGCGGGTGGGCGGAGAGGATTCGATCGAGTGGCGGGAGAGTGCGGCCTGCGGCCATCAGGATGGCGCAGCCTTTGACTCGATACTTTTGGTTGCGCAAGGCGTCTATAGTTTCGCGGAGGCCTGAGGAGGCCGCCGCTTGGGCGTCCGCAAATGCGTTTGCTATGAATGTTTCGGCTTCGGCGAGCGGAAGGTTTCTGGCTGCGTGGTAGGGTTGGGCGGTGCCGTCGCCGGTCGTGCCAGTGATTGAGAGGCGGCGACGTGCGAGCACTTCGATTGCGCCGTTTTCGTAGGAGATTGCAACGAGGGCTCCCCAGCCGGAGTGGACTCGGATTCCCATGGAGGCGCGACGCATCGTTGGAACTCGCGGGCTGAGAAATTGCGGAAGCAACACGGATCAGCGTAATTGTATCTATGTCATTCGGGGTTGTATGCAGAACTTCGCGGTTTAAATCGTGCGGACATGGGGCGCAGCCCTTCGAGGCTCAGGATCTTCGACAGTGCTGCGCCCGTACATGTCTGGGAGTTGATCGATGAATAGCTGGTGGTATGACTTTGTTTTTGCGGGGCGGGTGCTTCGGAAGAATTGGTTTTCGACGCTGGTGATTTTGATTTCGCTGGGGATCGGGATTGGTGCGAACTCGGCGATATTTAGCGTTGTGGATACGTTGCTGCTGCGACCGCTTCCGTATCCCGAGCCGGAGCGGCTGGCTGGCATTTGGCTGCACTCGCCGGCGCTAGGAATTTTTCGCGACTGGCCTTCGCCAGGGGAATACCTCGATGTTCAGGCGGAGAATCACTCGTTCGAGCAGATGGCACTCGCGCAAAGCAGGGTTTTCACGCTGACTGGACGCGATCAGCCCGAAGCCATCGAGGGGATGAAAACGCAAGCTGCGCTTCTCACGATGTTGGGAGCGAAAGCGCAATTGGGCCGGGTTCTGCTGCCGGAAGATAATCAGCCAGGGAAGCCGGACGTGGCAATTCTGAGCGATCGAATCTGGAGGCGACTGTTCAGCGCCGATCCCGGAGTCGTCGGCAAGAGCATCATCCTGAATGGAGTTCCTTACACAGTCGCGGGAGTGTTAGAGCGCGGGTTCACGGTCAGCAATGAAGTGATGCCATCGGAAGGGCCGATGGACAAAGTGGATATTTTTATGCCGATGCAGTTGAAGGCAGATGCCGTAACGAATCGAGGTGATGAAAACTACAACGTCGTGGTCCGGTTGAAGCGGGGCGTGTCGATCCAGCAGGCACAGGCGGACGTGAATATCATCGCGAGCCGGATTCAGGAGAAGGATAAACGCGACGCGAGTTTTGGGATGCATATTACGGCGTTGCAGGATGAAGTTGTGGGAGATGTACGGCGAGCGCTGCTGGTGCTGCTGGGATCGGTCGGGTTGGTGTTGTTGATTGCATGCGCGAACGTTGCGAATTTATTGTTGGCGCGCGGTGCGGCACGAGAGAAAGAAATCGCGGTGCGGACGGCGATGGGAGCGGGCTGGCAGCAGACTACGCGGCAGCTGCTGACCGAGAGCGTGTTGCTGGGAGCGCTTGGTGGTGCGATAGGACTCGCGTTTGCGGAGGCGAGCCTTTCGGTGGTGAGGGCGATGAACCCGGGGAATATTCCGCGGCTGGAGGATGTGGGAATCAACGGGACGGTGCTGGCGTTTACGTTTGGCGTTGGGCTGCTGACCGGAGTTCTGTTTGGGCTTGCGCCGGTTTGGCGAGCGCTGAAAGTGGATTTGAACACGTCGTTAAAGGCGGGAGGGCGCGCGGGGCAGAGCGATGGTGGGTTGCTGGTGCGAAGGCACCGTCTGCGTGGGTTGCTGGTGATTTCGGAACTGGCGCTTTCGCTGATGCTGCTAATCGGAGCGGGATTGTTGGTGCGAAGTTTTGTGCAATTGCAGAATGTGCCGCCTGGATTTAACCCAGATCACGTGTTGACGATGGAGGTGGCGGCGACGGCGCCGAAATACCATGAGGACAAGCCGGTCGCAGCGTTGTATCGCGAGATCGACGGCCGGGTCGCGCGACTTCCGGGCGTCGTGGCGCAGGGGCAGGTAACGGCGCTGCCGCTGACGGGAGAGGTTGGTTGGGGCGGGATTTCGGTTGAGGGGTACACGCCTGCGCCGGGGCAAGAGTTGCAAGTGGACCAGCGGATTGCGAGCGCCGATTATTTTCGCGCGATGAAAATCCCGTTGCGCGACGGGCGTTATTTCGACGAACACGACACCGCGGACCTACCGGGAGTAACGATCATCGACGAGAAGTTTATGAAGAGATTCTGGCCGACCGGCGATGCGGTCGGGAAGCATGTGTGGTTCGATAAGAAGAAGCCGATCACGATCGTGGGCGTTGTTGGGACCGTGAAGCAGTATGGATTGGGGACCGACGGCAAGATTGTGACGTATTTTCCGCAGCAGCAAGAACCGGCGAATCGGGTTTTTCTGGTGGCGCGGACGGAGGGCGATCCGGCGGAGCTGACGGCGGCAATCACGAATGAAATTCATGGAGCGGATCCGACGGTTGTCGTGTACGACGTGCGGACGATGGACCGGCGCGTTTATGATTCGCTGGCGCGGCAGCGATTTGCGAGCACGATGCTGGCGGCGTTTGCTGGGTTTGCGGTGTTGCTGGCGGCGGTGGGATTGTATGGCGTGATGTCGTATCTGGTGACGCAGAGCACGCGGGATATTGGGGTGATGGTGGCGCTGGGCGCGCGGAGCGGGGATATCATCGGGCTGGTGATGCGGCAGGGGATGGAGTTGGCGGGGATCGGGATTGTTGCGGGAGTTGTGGGCGCGGTTGCGCTGACGCGAGTGATGGCGAGTTTGTTGTTTGGGATTAGCGCGACGGATACGTTGACGTTTATTTTGGTGCCGATGATGCTGGCGGGAGTGGCGTTAGCGGCGACGGTGATTCCGGCGTGGCGGACGACGCGGGTTGATCCGGTGGTGGCGCTGCGGGACGAGTAGTGGCTGTTTTTGCTTTTGTCACGACTTCGTTCGAGGGGAAGCGAATCCATGAGACGCATCATCTACGCGATCAACATCACGGCGGATGGTTGTTGCGACCACGCGAAACAACATGTTGACGAAGAGAAACTCGAGTTCTTTGCGCAGCTGTTGCGAGGAGTGGGGCTGCAACTTTTTGGGCGCAAAACGTATGAGTTGATGGTTCCTTATTGGCCGGACATCGCGGAAAGCCAGTCGGAGACAGCCGCGGCGAATGAATTTGCGAGAGTGTTTGACTCGCTCGATAGGATTGTCGTGTCACGGTCGTTGGGAGGCGTTGAGGATAGGAAAACGAGAATCATTCGCGGGAATTTGGGCGAGGCGATAGTGAAATTGAAGGAAGAACCGGGCGGAGATATTTTGGTCGGAGGGGTGGATGTTCCTTCGCAACTTGTCGAGCTTGGTTTGGTGGATGAATTTCGATTTGTGGTTGGACCGATGGTTGTGGGGGAAGGGCGGCGATTGTTCGACGAGGTTCGGCTGGCGGAGAGTTTGCGGATGAAGCTGGTCGAGACGAAAGTTTTGAAATCGGGAACTGTTGCGCTTCATTATCTGAAGCAGTGACGACTTGAAGCAGGAATGGTGAGAGCTGCGATGAGCCCAAAAGCAAAGAAGAGTGGAGTACCGGCGGATAAGCTGGAGCTGTTTGATAAGTTGATCGCGATTCGGCCGGAGATTGAGCGGAAGGGCGCGAACAACGCGTATGCGGCGGTGAATGGAAATATGTTTTTGCTGATGCAACCGGATGGGGTGCTGGCGATACGGTTGCCGGATGCTGCGCGTGGGGAGTTTTTGAAGAAATATAAGGCGAAGCTGCATGAGGCTTATGGCGCGGTGATGAAGGAATATGTGGCGGTGCCGGATGGCGTGCTGGGGAAGACGAAAGAGTTGCAGAAATATCTTGCGAGCAGCTATGACTATGCGAAGTCGCTGAAGGCTAAGCCGACGAAGAAGAAGTGACGTACGAATCCGGTCCATTTTCTAAGAACATTCTCATTTTTCCTCGCGTATTCGCTGTCCGTCCGTACATCTAACAAGATTTGAACAGGCTGGCTGGAAAGTCGGTGCGGGGTGGGGGGCGTGTGCTATCGTACCCCGACGAGACGGAGCATGGGACGAATTGAGAGTGAGCAAGTGACGGGAACGAACGGATTTAAACCGGCGGGCGCGCACGCGGAGCTGCCGACAGAGAAGCTGCGGTGGCGTTGCGATACTTCGCGATTGCCGTTTGAGACGACGGCGCAGGCGGAGTTGCGCGAAGGATTTATCGGGCAGGAGCGGGCGCTGCGAGCGCTGAAGATGGGCGTGGAGCTTTCGGCGCCGGGCTACAACGTTTTTGTGTGCGGATTGGCGGGGACGAGCCGCGGCGGAACGATTGCGTCGATGATTGGCGAGTTGCACCCGGTCATAAAACCTTCGCTGGACCGATGTTACGTCAACAATTTCAAGATTTCGGATCGGCCGCGATTGCTGTCGCTGCCGCGCGGGCAGGCGAATCCATTCAAGAAAGAGATGCAGGCGGGGATCGATTTTTTGCGGCGGCGGATTCCGCAGGTTTTTGAGGGCGAACCGTTTCAAAGACAGAAGGGGAGAATCGTCGAGCGATTTACGGTGCGTGAAAAGGAGTTGATGGACGATTTCACGCGGAGGATTTCGCGCGAACAGTTTGCGCTGGGGCACATGCAGGTGGGCGCGGTCGCGCTGCCGGAGATTTTTCCGGTACTCGAAGGCGCGATGGTCCCGATCGAAGATATTTCGAAGATGGTGCACGAAGGGAAGCTGGACTCCCCGCTTGCGGAAGAGATCGAGCGAAAGTACGAGCAATTCCGCCAGGAATTTACGGTGGTGTACCGCAAGACGTTGACGTTGTCTCGTGAATTGGCGAGCGAGCTGAGTTATCTGGAGCAGGAAGCGGCTTCGGTGCTGGTCGATGGAGTGGTGGAAGAGCTGAAGGAAAAATATTCGGCTGGAAGCGTGGCGGAGTATCTGGAGGAAGTGCGGCATCACCTGCTCGATAATCTCGAACCGTTCAAAGAGCGCGAGGGCGAAGGCGAGAACGAAGGCGATTCGACGCCGTCGCTGGAAGGTTTGCCGAAACTGTCGGGCGGGCCGGAGCGCGATCCGTTTCGTGTTTACGGCGTGAATGTAGTGCTGGCGCATGGCGACGATGAGGGATCGCCGGTGATTTTTGAGACGACGCCGACATACGCCAATTTATTTGGGAACATCCAGCGGGCGTATGACTCGCGCGGCGGGTGGACGAGCGATTTTATGGATTTGCGCGGCGGGTCGCTGCTGCGCGCGGACGGCGGATTTTTGATCATGTATTCGCTAGAAGCGCTGTCGGAGACTGGTGTCTGGCGCGCGCTGAAGCGGACTTTGAACCACAACCGGCTGGAAATTCAGCCGCTGGATACGTTTTATCCGTTTGGCGGGAGCGCGCTGAAGCCGGAAGCAGTGCCCATCAGCGTGAAAGTGATTTTGATCGGCGACCGCGATTTGTACGAAATGTTGTACGACTACGAAGAAGATTTCCGAAAGATTTTCAAAGTGCGCGTGGAGTTTGACGAAGAGATGCGCATGAGCGACGGCGTGATCGCGGAATATGCGGGGCGATTGCGGGCGCTGTCGGAAAAAGAGAATTTAGCGCCGTTCGATCGCGGAGCGTTTGCGTCGATTCTGGAATATGGAGTGAGGCAGGCGGGGCGGCGGAATAAGGTTACGGCGCGATTCGTGGATATTGCGGATCTGGCGCGCGAAGCGGCGTATGTGGCGTCGAATGCTAGTGAGTCGGTGGTGCGCGCGGCGCACGTTCGAACGGCGCTGTCGGCGAAGATGGAGCGGCACAATCTGATCGAGACGCGCATACGCGAAATGATCGAAGAGGGGACGTTGCTCGTTGATCTGGCGGGGACGCGCGTCGGGCAAGTGAATGGGCTGAGTGTGCTGGAGATTGGCGGGTATTCGTTTGGGAAGCCGGTGCGGATTACGGCGACGGCGGCGCTGGGGAAGACGGGGCTCATTAATATTGAGCGCGAATCGAATTTGAGCGGACGATTCCACGACAAGGGCGTGCACATTATTTCGGGATTTTTGCGGAGCCGGTTTGCGCAGGACAAGCCGATGTCGCTGTCGGCGAGTATTTGTTTCGAGCAGTCGTATTCGGGAGTCGATGGTGACAGCGCGAGCTCTACGGAGGTTTATGCGCTGGTTTCGGCGCTGGCGGAATTGCCGTTGCGGCAGGATATTGCGGTGACGGGCTCGATGAATCAGCAAGGGGATGTGCAGGCGATTGGCGGGATCAACGAAAAGATCGAGGGATTTTTCGATGTTTGCAGGATTGAAGGGCTGACGGGTTCGCAGGGCGTGATGATGCCGGCGTCGAACGTCGAGGATTTGATGTTGCGGGAAGATGTGCTCGATGCGGTGACGGCGGGGAAGTTTCACATCTGGCCGGTGGCGAAAATTGAAGATGGGATTGAAGTTTTGACGGGGATGACGGCGGGTGTGCGGAACGGCGATGGGTCGTTCGCGAGCGGGACTGTGTTTGCGAAGGTGGATGAGCGGCTCGGAAAAATGGCGCGGGTGATGAAGGAATTTGAGTAGGGCAAGTCTGTCGTGGCTTAATTCAGAAAACTCAAATCACTGGTGACGTGTTTCGCGTCGGCAAGTTGGGGCGCAGCGGTGCTGCGCCCGTACATGGCTGGTGGCGAACGTGTCGAGGTCGGTCGTGTGGAATCTAAATCCCGCGATCTGGGAAGCGATCGCGGCTACAGGGTGCTATTGAGCGGGGGCGACGTAGGCGCGGCGGTTCGAAATTTTATACGTGGGTTGAGATTGAGTTGGGGGTTGGGCGGCTGGTTGCGTTTCGTTCGGCGATGCTGTGTTGGGTGGAGTGACGCGGACTTCGAGGGTGTGGACTTTGCCGTCGTTTTGGGGCGGGGTGAAGGCCAGGCTGTATTCGTGGCGGATTAGCTGGGCGATTTGTGCGTACATCGTCGCGTAATCCTGAGCGTTGTTGGGGAAGTAGACCTGGCCGCCGGTGGCGTCGGTGAGGGCGCGCAGTAGACGATCGGCTTCGTCGAAACCTTGTTGGGCGAAGGCTGCTTTTGCGGCGGCTTTCTGAGCTTCTTCTTCGTCGGTGGCTTTGTCCTTCTTGTTTTTCTTCTTATTTTTTACGGGCTGTGATGCTGGCGCCCGCATCGCGTTACTTAAGGAAATCGCTAAGAGGCGAACGTCGCTGATTTTCAGGCGCGTTAGAGCTGCGTCGATGTCGGCTGGCTGCGATGTGTCGAATCCGGTGGAGAGGAGGACGATTGTTTTCTTGCCTTGGGTCTTGGCGAGCCAGTCGAGGACTGTGTTGAGGCTTTTTGAGAGATTGAGATTGCCGAAGCCGACGTAATAGCGAACGTTGGCGAGGGCGGCGTAGGCGGCGGGTTTGTCGGCGGTGAAATCGAGCATGATTTGCGGGGCGTTGTCGTATTTTGCGACGGCGATGCGGTCGCTGGAGGAGAGTCCTTCGAGAAAAGAGTGCGAGGCCTGGACGTGCGTGGAGGCGAGGAAGTAGACGGCGGGGCCGGCTTCGACGAGGAGGAGAACTTCGGCGGGGGCGATTACGTTGGCGAAATCGGTGATGGGTTGCTCGACGCCGTTGTCGAAGATGTGGAAGTTTTCGCGGCGGAGGTCGGGGATGAAGTTGCCTTGGGCGTCGGTGACGATTACGCCGACGTTGACGCGGTTGACGGAGACTTGGATGGAGGGAGATTGGTCGGGTGGAGATTGGGCGAGTGAGGTGATCGCAATCGACAGGGTTGCAAGAAGGAAAGAAAGAAAACGGATTGAGGGTGTGACTCGCACGAGTGATTTTTATTTTAGTTGAATTTAAACCCCGCGATCTGGGAAACGATCGCGGTTACAGGGTGGCGATGGGTTGTTGGTGATAGGACGGATGAGTGTTTAGGGTGGGGTTCGCCGGGCGGAGCCCTTCGAGGCTCAGGGTTTGCAATAAACCCCGCCCCTACAGACGCGTTGTTGGACGCGGACCTGCGAGCCAAGGGCGCAGGCGGGTGTGCCTGTGCCACAACATTATTGAGCGACATCGCTGTGTCGCTGGCTTATTGGAGCCATTGGTCGAAGTGGATGCCTTTTTCGTCTTTCCAGGAGGCGCCGGCCATTTCGTGAAGGTGGCGGGCGAATACCTGGGGATTGGCGTCGGTCAGCATGTTTGGGAGATTTTTCGCGGCGGCTTTTTGCGCTGGGGTGGCGTTTGGTTTTTCTGCGGCTTTCTTGGCTTGTTCGATCCAGTGCACTTTTGCGGCGGCCCAGTCGACCTTTTGAAGATCGAAGAAGTAGAGGCCGTTGATTTTCGCGGGATAGTCGGCGCGAGCGGCCTGGAGCGGGGTGAGAACGGCGGCGCTCATGGTGTCGCGTCCGGCGAGCGCTTCCTTCAGGGATTCGAATTTGGGAGCGCCGTAGATGAAATTGGGAGTGACGGCGAGATGGTAAAAATCCCACTGCGCGACGCCCTTCGTGCCTTGCTTTCCGTGCAATGAAACTTTCAGGAAAGTGGTGTCGCCTTCGGCGCGTTCGGAAGTGATTTGTTCACCGAGAAGGGTGCGCATGAGTTTCAGGATTTCATCTTTCTTGTGGATGCCGAAGACGTAGATCGATTTGTCGGGATCGAGCGCGGGGCTGAGTTGCATCGAGGTGAATTCGCCGGTGGGAAGGGCGAGGGCGTCGGCGAGAGGCATGCCGAGCTTCGCCTGGGCCATCATTTCGACCATCGCGGCGGGACTATTGCCGTTGGCTGACATCGCAGCGATACCGCGTTTCAAAACCTGGTAGAACGCAGGGAGATCGAACTGCGATTCGCTGTATGAAATTGCGTTGGGCGGTTTGATCGCGAGCGATGCGGGAGAGTCGACGCCGACGGGCCAGAGATCGAGGACGGAGCCGGGCGCGGTGTCTCCGAGGATGGTGCCCTGGAATCGCGTTTTCGCGCCGTCGAGAACGATGCGGCCGCAGATGGAATGCACGGCGTCGAGCTTGATCGCGGTGAGAACTCCGGCCAAGTTAAAGCCGTTGGCGGTGTTTTGCGCGAGAGTTTTCAGCCCGGGAACTGCGCCGTAGAGTTCGAGTACGCCGCCCAAGTGCGACTGCGCTTCCTGAAATGTCGCGGATTGCGAGAGTGAATCGGGAGGTGCGGCGCCTTCGAGGCGCGGCAAGATTTGTTCGAGGACGGCGGGATCGTTGGCGCTGGCGGCGTATTTGCCGTGCTCGATCCAGTAGGTCGCTCCGGTTTTGCGCTGCACTTTCAGCGCGGGAATGCCGGCGATGGTGATTTGCGAGAGTTGCGGCAAATCTTTTTCTTGGTTGCGCATGCGAAGGACGGCTTTGGAGAGAAGAGCTTCTTTGCCGGTGCGATTGTAGACGAAGAAAAAGCCGTTCCATTTATCGATGGGCGCGCCCGCGGCCGCGGCTGGATCGGATGGCTTTGCGTCGGTGGACGTTTTCGATTCGGGCTTGCTGATGTAGCCGATGACGAAGCCGTTTTCGAGAAGCGCGGAATATTCCTGGGCTTCGGCGGGAGTGAGGCCGGGCTTGGTGTCGGATTTGGCTTCGCCGCTGGGGGCGGCGAGATTTTCGAACATGGCTGCGCGGGACGGAGCGAAGTCGGGGTCGTCCCAGAGAGCGAAGAGATTGTTGGCGTGGCGAATGTCGCCTTGTGGTTCACCGCGCCAGGCAATGTAGAAGGTGGTATGCGTAGGGAGTTGAGCGGGCTCGATTGGAGCTTGCGCGTGGGTGCGTGGAACGGCGAAAAAGAGCGCGAGCGAGAGGCAAAGCGTTGGCAGAAGAGTGCGAACTTTTCGGCTGGGGGAGGAATTCATCGTTGCTCCAGAGCGCCGGAGTGCCGGCAGGATTCAGGGTAAAGGAACCCTGGTGCGGGGAAGAAGTGGCGGGTAGGGCATGGTTTCCAGGATGCGGGAAAGAGAGTTGAGAGTCGAAGAAAGGGCAGTGGCTGCGCCGGGTGTCACGTTTTGGGTCGGTGTTGCGGGGTTGGTGGCGACGGATGAGTCGCGATGGGGCTGACTTCTGAGATCCTTCGCTTCGCTCAGGATGACAACGGGTAGGTGGGATGACTACGGGTGGATGGGATGACAGCGAGTAAGGGACGGAGTGACAAGGCAAAGGGAAACGGCCCTGGGGGCGATTGCGCGCAGGGCCGTTTCGTTACTGGGTTAGTCGAGAAGCTTAATTAGACGACGGTTTGTTTAACGTTGGGGCTGCCGAGGGGGCTGCTGCTGGCGCAGCTGCTGGAGCGGCCGAAGCCGGAGCTGCTGAGCCGCCACCACCGCCGCCTTCCTTTGGAGTGGAGAGGTAGCCGTTGATGTCGTTCTTGCCGACGTCGAAGACTACGATTTCGTAGGGAGTCATGCGAGTCGCGCCCTTGAGATAGAACTGAACGGGCTCGCCGGCGGTTTTGTCTTTCTTTTCGATGGAGCGATCGTCGACGAAGACCGTCATGGTGTACTTGCCTTTTTTCTGATCGGTCTTGTTGAGCGTGACCTGAACGGGGCCGACGCGCTGCGGAGTCTTACTCTTGGAGACCTTGAATTCGTAGTAGTTGCGATCGCCACGGCGCTTGAGCTCGTCGAGGTCGTCGTGATTGTGAGCGATAAGGCCGCTCATGACGCCCATGTCGCCCTGTGCGCGGTCGAGCTTGCCCTTGGTGTTTTCGAGATCGGTTTTCGTGTCGGCGATGTCTTTCTTTGCGCCGCCGAGATCGGTGGAAACGGCGCCGATCTTTTCGTTGCTTTCGGTTTGGACGGCAGAAAGCTGCGTCGCGAGCTTTTGGTCAGAGGCGAGCTGTTCATTGCGAATGGATTCGGCGCGGCTGCGAGCTTTGGCGAGCTCGGCGGCGGTGATGCCGATCTTTTGCTGCGTGACTTCAATGTTGCCCTTGAGCTCAGCGAGGCGCGAGTTGGCCTGATCGAGCTGCGCGGTGAGCAGCTTGTTCTGGTCCTGCGCTTTGTTCAGATCGGTTTGCAGCTGCGACTGCGCGGAATGACCAGCGTAGGCGAGCCCGGCAACCGAGACGATGAGAACGCCAAAGAGAACGGCGATCCAGCGCGGAGTCCCCGCGTTCGTTTCGTAAGTATAGGACTCCTGCGGAGTCGGGACGTTCGGCGAAATACTCATTCAACCTCCTAGAGGATGCACCCCAATGAACTGATCGTATCATTGCAAAAACGGCGAGAGCAATTGGGGACGGAAACGTGAATTCGAATCGACAACAGTACCGGAAGCTTGCGCGAAATAATCCACCGGGTTTGAGGAGTTGGACGGACCGGCGAGTTGACGGGTTTCAGGGATTCCATTCGGAGAGTTTTGTGTCCTCCGGGACATCGGTCGGGCTTTCGAAGTCGAGCGTGTAGCCGTCGGGATCTTTTACGACGGTGACCCACATATTGTTGCCGACTTGGGGCTCGCTCGCCTGAATGCCGCGGGACGTGAACTCGCGATACAGGGCGAGAGCGTCTTTACATTGATAGCAGATGCTGACGCCTGCGCCAGGGTTGTTCAGGGGTGGACGGGAGTCGTGGCCGTCGGTGTGGAACTCCTGGAGCATGATGGCGATGGAATCGCGTTCGAGCCAGCACCAGCGCAGCTTGCCGTCGGGCGTCCATTTCTTTTTTATTTCGAAGGCGAGACCTTCGGTGTAGAAGCGGACGGAATTTTCGATGTTGCGAACGCTGAAGAAGGGGACGGTCAGCTCGATGTTATTGGCGACTTTGGTTTCGAGTTTCGCGGTGTTTGCGGCGGAGGTCATTCGGGGGCAGCCTCGATTCGTTGAGTGTATAGCGATTGGCAGAGTTCGCTAGCGCGATTTTTTGCCGTTGGGCTTTTTGTTGCTGGTGCTGGGAAGCTCGGGCCAGCGCGCGTAGATGTTGGTGGTGAGGCCGCCGCGCGGTGTGAATTCACCTTTTACGACGCACCATTCGGGATCGATGGCGGCGACGATGTCGCGGAGCATTTTGTTGACGGAGTTTTCGTAGAAGATGCCGAGATCGCGGTAAGCGAGAAGATACATTTTCAGAGATTTGAGTTCGATGCAGTGTTTGCGCGGAACGTATTGGATGGTGATGGTGCCAAAGTCTGGGAGACCGGTCTTGGGGCAGACGGAGGAGTATTCGGGAAATTTGGTGGTGATGACGTAGTTGGGGAATTGATTGGGCCAGGTTTCGAGCGCGGGGAGTTTGGTTTTGATGCCGGCGGCGGCGTGTTCGGCGGTGTAGTCGGGCATGTTCGTGAATGACCTCAATTGAAATTATATATTGAGGGTGGCGTTCGGGAAAAATCGAGGCTGGGGCCTGAACGCAGCGAGGTGTAGTAGGGCGGAAGTCAAGCCAAGGTCCCTCCACTGCGCGAGCCCACGCGTTCGCGCAGAAGCGAACGCGAAGAAAAGGCGTGGGCTCGCTTCGGTCGGGATGACAGTATCTTGCTTGGGCTGAACAAGAAAGAAAAAGCCAGGGCTTCGCGATCGAGTCGCGGTGCTTGGGGCGCACCCTTCGAAGCTCAGGGCGCAGCGGTGCTGCGCCCGTACACGATTTGGGCTTTATTGTGGGGTTAGGGTGATGTCGTCGAAGGCGATGGAGAAGCCGGTGCTGCTGGCGTTTTTGCCGGTGACGGTGAATTTGAAGGAGTAGGAGCCGGCGGCGGCGAAGTTGAAGTTGCCTAGGTCTTGGGTGGCGTAGACGCCTGCGCTGTTGCTGGCGTTGAATTCGTCTTGCGGCGCGCCGACGTTGGCGCCATTGATGGCGAGCTGGTAGATGCCGCGCGTGTTGAGCATCTTGGTGGAGATTTTGATGTCGTAGGCTCCGGCGGTTGCGACGTTGAGAGTCATCGTGACGCTTTGGCCCGCGGCGGTGGCGTCGAGGATTGTGCCGGTCGTGTCTGGGAATCCGGCAAAAGTGAATTGGCGGAATGTCGGGCCCGAGCTTACGGCGGCGAGATTTGCAGTCTGGTAGACGACGGGCGTTTTTGGAGTCGTCGTGCCGCTGGAAGCACTATAGGTCCAGGTGAGGATTTCCTGCGTGGCGGTTGAGCCGCCGGTGCCTGCGGTAAATCCGACGAGGGCGGTGTTGCCGCCGACGATAGACGGAATGTTGACCTTCCACGACGTCGTGAAGGTGAGCGCGGTGTTCGTGGTGTCGGTAAGAGTGAGCGTCAACGTTGTGCCGTCGTAGGTGATGTGGGCTTTGAGAATGTCGCCGCTGTGGAGGCTGACGTTGCCGCCGATTGTGGTGGCGGGTGTGGTCGGCGATGCGCCGTTGGTGTAGATGCCCGTTGAGTTGGTGCCTTCGCCAACGTTGCTGTAGAGATCGAATTTTACGGCGACGCTCTTGCCGATGCCTGCGGCGCCGGAAGTTGTGTCGGGGCCGTAGCCGAGGCCGCCGCCTGCGGGACCGAGCGCGGCGATGCCGGTGTTTTGAAGGGTGAAGGTGAAGCCGTCGGCGGTCGGCGAGGTGAGCTGGAATGTGAAATCGTTGGTGAACGATTGCACGTTGACCGGAGTTGTCCAGAATGCCGAGGCGACTTCGTTTTGCGCGGTCGTGTCGGTGAGTTGCAGGCGCGTGGCGTTGAGCTTGGTGTGACCGTTGAACTGCATGCCTGCGGCGGTGAAGCCGGAACCGAAATTGATGGCGGCGGTGCCTGTGCCACCGGAGCTGATGGTGATGACGGATTGGGCGATGGCGCTGTTGCTGAAGCCTGATTCGACGCCGATTGCGCGAACGGTGGTGGTGGCGTTTACTACGAACGATGCGGAGTATTTTGTTGAGGCGGTGGTAGGAGCGGAGCCGTCGATCGTGTAGTAGATCGTTGCGCCGGGATCGGTGATGGTGACGGTTTGCGCGGACGTGTAGTTGCCGGTGGCCGGCGAGATTACTGGCGTCGGCGCGGCTTGCAGGGCGTTGATGGAGTAGGCGGCGGTGCTGACGACGCTGGTGGTGAAGGCTGGCGCGGTGGCGAGCGCTTTGATGGTTGTTGTTGCGGCGACGGAGATCGGATTCGCGGCGGAGAATTGCAGCGTGCTGCCGCCCGCGGTGGTCGCTGGAGTCGAGCCATTCGTCGTGTAGAAGATGACACTGCCGGGAGTTGGATCGGTCAGCGAGACGGATTGCGTGCCGGTGTATGTGCCTGCGGCGGGGCTGAAGATGGGAGCGATCGCTTGTTGCTGCGTCGGCGTTGTGCCGGTGCTGACGAACGTCCAGTTTTCGATTTTCTGGCTGGCGGTGAGTCCGCCAGTGCCACCGGTGAATCCGACGAATGCGGTGTTGCCGCCGACGATCGAGGGAATGTTGACGTTGAAGCTCGTGGAGAAGACTGCACCGGTGACGCCGTCGGTGATGGTCATCGAGAGAGTGGTGCCGTTGTAGACCATGTGCACCGCGAATTCGTCGCCGCTGTGCAAGTTGATGCTGGAAGTGCTCAGGCTGGTGGATGGAACGGTGGGCGAAGCGCCGTTGGTGTAGAGGCCGGTGGAATTGTTGCCTTCGCCGTCGTTGTCGTAGAGATCGAATTTGATGGCGATGCTCTTGCCGATGCCTGCCGCGCCTCCTGGATCAGAAGGGCCGTAACCGAGGCCTCCGCCGGCGGGGCCGAGAGCGGTCAGCGCCGTGTTTTGAATCGCGAAGGTCATGCCGTCGGCGCCGGGGTTGCTAAGCTGAATGGTGAAATCGTTGGTGAAATTTTGAATGTTTTGTGGCGTGTTGAACCAGGCGCTTCCGGCTTGGTTGGCGACGCCGCTGGTGAGTTGCAGACGCGTGTCGTCCAGAGTGGTGCTGCCGTTGAAGGTCATCACGCTGGCGCTGGAGCTGAATCCGACTGGGAAATTAGGCGCGGAACCGGCGGCGACGCCGATGCCGTAAGAGGCGCTCGATTGCGGGCTGGTGGTGAGGGTGCCCGAGGTGGCGATGGCGTTGATGGTTTCGGTCTGGTTGACGGTGATGGTGGCGGAGCCGACGGCTTTGGTGGATGCGGTGGTGGCGGGAGCGTTGATGGCGTAATAGATCGTGGGATTCGGCGATGCGTCGCTGATGGTTACGGTTTGCGCAGTCGTGTAGTTGCCGGGCGCGGGAGAGAACGTGGGCATCAGCGTTTGCGTTTGCAGCGAGTAGGTTTCGTTGTTGACGGAGCTTTGAAGGAAGCCGCTGGCGGTTGCGATTGCGGAGATCGTGGTGGTGGTGCTTACGGTGATGGGGCCGGTGTAGGGAGTGGAGGCGGTTGTGGCGGTGCCGGTGGTCGAGTAGAAAATTTGTGAGTTGGGAGTGCTGTCGGTGATGGCGACCTGAATCGTGCCGACGAATGATTCGGCGGCGGGATTGATGACGGGCGTTGCGGTGCGCGTCTGGCCGTTGGAGAGGCCGTAGAAGCTGAGCTGATTTGTTGCGCCGACATAGACTTTTCCGTTCGCGACGGTGGGCACGTTGAATTTGACGGCGCCACCGGGATTGTCGGTGGAGATCGCCGAGCTGTCGTAGAGCGTGTTGCTGACGTTGCTGGCGTCGGTGGCGCGCAGAACGGCGTTGGTGCCGGAGCTGAAATTGTCGGACTCGATCGACCAGAGGATGGGGCTGGCGCCTGCGTTCGAAGAGATAACGGGCGTCGGGCTGGGAAAGCCGATCGTCGTGGGGCCTTTGGTGGAAGCGGTGGTGGGGAATTTTCCGTTGGACATCGGAAATGTTTTGAGTACGTCGTTCTTACCCCAGATGTACATGGTGTTGTTGAAAAATGCGGGCATGCCCCAGATGCCGGCGGCGATGGGAGACGAACCGCTGGCTCCGTTGACGGGAATTTCTTGCGCGATGTTGTCGGAGCTGGTGCTGTAGCCGCCCATGTTGTCGCGATCGACGATGTAGAAGCGGCCTTCCTTGCCGGTTTGGAAGAGCAAGTGTGTGTGCGCGCCGGCTTGATCGGGGAGGACGAGAACGCCGCCGGATGCGACGTCCTGATCGGCGCCGTTGAGCGCGGACTGGTTGAGCGGAGTGAAGTCGTCGGCGACGGTCATCACGCCGTTGTTGAGGTGCAGGCGGACGAGGCTGTCGCCGTAGTCCATGGTGTTGGTGTAGGGAGTTTTTGCGTCAAATGTGCCGTTGCCGGTGGCGACGAAAAGGCGGCCGCCGGGACTGTTGCCAGTGGGATTGAGGTTGTCGGCGGCGATTCCGGAGCCGCTCATCCAAACGCCTGCGCCGATGCCGTTTGCGGATGCGCACCAGACGCTGGTTTGCTTCAGCGTGGATGCGTTGTAGGCGAGAATCCAACCGTGCCATGGGCCGTTGTCGCCGTGCGCGGCGAAGGCGATGTAGACGATTCCATTGAGCAGCAGAAGGCCGGCGCGATTGTTTTCCCACTTCTGGTCGAAGGTGAGTGTGCCGCCCGTGCTGCCGTTACCATTGCCGGTAACGGTGCCGGAGAGTTGGACGGGACCGCCGAATTTTTCGGCGCCGCTGGTGATGTCGAGAGCGTGGAGGCGCTGAAAATAGCTGCCGCCTTCTTTTGAGGCGCTGACGAGATACATCGTGTTGGTCGAAGGATCGATTACGGGAGTGCCGGTGATGCCGATGATCGGAGTGATGTCTGTGGTGCTGACGTCGCCTTGCGGAATTGAAGTGGCGCCGCTTGCTGCGCCGTGGGCGGAATCGAGCATGGTGACTTTCCAGAGTGGAGTGGCGTTGGTGCCGCCGTTGGTGTCGGCGTCGAACGCGTAGACGGTATCGTTTTCCGTGGCGACGAAGACGACGTTGTGCGTGCCCTTGCCGGAGACGGCGACATTTTGGATATAGAGCGGCTGGGCGTAGATCTGCGCATCGACGGACTGCGAGAACAATCGGCTGAAAGTGGTGGCGCTGACAGTGGAGGTGGTGAGGAGATTTTCGGTGGTGTAGGAGCCGGCGCGGGTGTTGTCGTAGTGCTGCGTGGTGACGTTTTGCGCGCGCGAGGTCGTAGCGAGCAGCAACAGCAGCGCTGGCGCTAGCAGAGCGGTTCGGAGCGCGCACATGGGGCGCTTCGAAGATTTCGAAGATGAGGACACACGGCGGCAGACACTTAGAACAGTGCGAGCAAAATTGGACACGACGACCCCCCTGGTCACGGCGTGCGATTACGTTCAGTTGTGGTTGTGGCTCGCGACGGGGATGGCCGCTGGCCCACTACCTGGTTCACTTCAGTTTTGCGAAGCGCTCGGTGGGCTGTAGGGCCGAGCGAATTCTCTCACGTAAAGCCGCGCGGGAAAGGCCGCACGGAAAGTGGCCAGAGTATATCCAGAGAATTGGGGGCGGCACAATAGAACGGCGAAGATTTCGAACGGTAGGCAAGTCTCAGGATGGTAACCATAAGTGCGTTTCCGAAAGCAGGCAACCGGCGAGGCGCTGGGCTTCTCGAACACGAGAGGAGTGTGACGGGGATAGATTTTTGAAAGTCGGGCGCGCGAGGCTAAGATAGGGCCGAATTTTGGAGGATGCATGCGAGTGAAGAGCTTGAGTGTGTGTGCGGCGGCGATGCTGGGCGCGGGGTTGGGATTTGGCGCGACGGTTGCGTTTGGGCAGTCGACCGTTCCTCCACCAAAGAACGACGAAGCTTACAAGCACGGATTTACTGTCGAGCGGATTTTTGGCGGATTGAGTTTGCTCGGACACCCGACCACGGGGATTGCGTGGGCGCCGGACGGGAAACATGTGAGTTTTTTCACCGATTTGGCGGGCGAGGCGAAGCAGGCGCGACGCAAAGAATTGTGGGAGATGGATGCGGCGTCGGGAGAAAAGCGATTGTTGGTTGGCGCCGATAAGTTGGAGACGGCGCTGCCGGCTGAAGCGGAGAACACATCGCAGGCGACGGGGCTGGGGCGGCATGCGCCGGCGCAGTATCAGTGGGCGCCGGGTGGCGATGCGCTGTTGTTGCAGGGCGGGACGGCGCTGGCATGGTTCGATCTGAAGTCGCAAACGGCGAAGCCGCTGGTTTCGGGAAAGGCGGCGATTGCGGATCCGAAAATTTCGCCGGACGGGAAATATGTGAGTTTTGTGCGCGAGCACAATTTGTGGCTGGTGCGGGTCGCGGATGGCAAGGAGCGCGCGTTCACGAAGGGTGGGAGCGAGGAAGTTCGAAAGGGTGAGCTGGATTGGGTGTATCCGGAAGAGCTGGAGTTGACGACGGCGTATTGGTGGGCGCCGGATTCGTCGTCGATCGCGCTTTTGGAGTTTGATGAGCGCAAAGTGACGGAGTATCCGCTGGTGGATTTTGCGTCGGTGACGGGCGAGGAGGAGGAGGAGCGCTATCCAGTCGCTGGTGGGAACAACCCGATCGTTCGGGTGCTGGTCGGCAAAGTGGACGGCGGCGAGGCGCGCGCGATGGATACGGGCGCGGATTCGAACATTTATATTCCACGCGTGCAGTGGCTGCCGGATTCGAAGCGAGTTGCGATCCAGCGGCTGAATCGGGCGCAGACGGTGATTGATTTGCTGGTGGCGGAGGCGTCATCGGGAAAATCGCGGACCGTGCTGAGCCAGAAAGATTTGTACTGGATCAACGTCAGCGACGATTTAACGTTTTTGAAGGATGGAAAGCGATTCCTGTGGTCCGACGAGCGGACGGGATACCGGCACATTTATTTGTTCGACCTCGATGGGAAGCAGTTGGCGCAACTCACGAACGGCGAGTGGGAAGTGATGGCGGTGCAGGGAGTTGATGAGGCGAAGGGCGTCGTGTATTTCACGGCGACGGAGAAGTCGCCGCTCGAACGTCAGTTGTATCGCGTTGGGCTGGATGGATCGGGCTTTGCGCGGATCACGAAGGAGGAAGGGACGCACGCGGTGAGGTTCGGGCCGGGAGCGAAGGGGTATGTCGATACGTATTCGACGAATCTTGTGCCGCCGCGGCAGGATTTGATGCATGCGGACGGAAGCGTTGCGGGCACGATCAACGAAAACAAAGTGCCGGCGCTGGATGAGTTCCATTTGTCGCCGGTGGAATTTTTGCAGGTGAAATCGCACGACGGAATGCCGCTGAACGCGTTCATGATCAAGCCGCCGAATTTTGATCCGGCGAAAAAATATCCGGTGCTGGTTTACACGTATGGCGGGCCGCATGCGCAGGTGGTGACGAAATCGTGGGGCGGAGCGGGTACGCTATGGCACGAGTTGATGGCGCGGAATGGATACATCGTGTTCGCGCTGGACAATCGCGGCTCGGCGGGACGAGGGCATCTGTTCGAAGAGCCGATCCATTTCCGGTTTGGCGCTCAGGAGATGTCTGATCAGCGCGATGGCGCGGCGTATCTGAAATCGCTGCCGTATGTCGACGCGAATCGCATCGGGATCTGGGGATGGAGCTACGGCGGGCATATGACGCTGCACGCGATGTTTGAAGATCCGCAGGACTTCAAGGTTGGATTTGCAGGCGGGCCGGTGACCGACTGGCACTACTACGATTCGATTTACACGGAGCGCTACATCGGACTATTGCCGCAGAACGAAGAGAGCTATCAGGAGTCTTCGCCGATCGAGAATGCGAAGAACCTCGTAGGCAAGCTGATGATCGCTCACGGCACCGGCGACGACAACGTGCACTATGCGAACACGCTTGCGTTGATCAATGAGCTGATCGAGAACGAAAAATATGTTGAAGTGATCGCGCTGCCAGGGCGCGGGCACGGGCCGACCGATCCGGAAGCGCGCGTCGTGCTATGGAATCGGGTTACAAAATATTTCCGAGACAACTTGTAAGGCCGTCAAAAGTCACAGTTTGGATCTGCTTCTTCTTTCGGCGATCTACCTCATAAATGTAATTACATTATTAAATTAAAGCATTGACATTTACATTTAACGTGCTACGCTAATTGGAGAGGTAATGTTCATGACGACCCCGGCTAAGGCGCGAGTACATGTGCGAGTGGCTGATGAAGCTTGGTTAGCTGTTGCATCGCTACATCGCAGACACCCCTCCGCCGCTGATTTCTCAATAGAAGAGATCATGCAAGTGGTTCATAGTACGAGAGTTAGTGGTGACATCCGTCCTGGCGTTTACGTGCACGTGGTGCAGCATTGCGTCGCGAATCGAGCTCCCAATCCTGGAAACCACCGAATGCTTTTTGAATCCGCGCCGGGGCGGCGCCGGTTGTTTCGCCTTGGTGACGCCGCACATTTAGATCGATTGAACGGGCGAATACTGCCAAAGCGGGAGGACCTTCCTCCGGGATATGAAGACATGTTGGACTGGTATGAAGGCTGGAGCAGTCAGTCACGGAAAGCGGAGGCGGAGGAAGAAGACCCGCTTCTAGCTCTCAGGGGCTCGGGCAAGAATCTTTGGGCGGATGAGCACGCCGACGAATATATTCGCCGATTGCGAGAAGGCTGGTCGTGAGCCGCATTTTCTGGGACAGCAATATTTTTATCTATCTGCTTGAGGATTATGGCGAGCCATCTGAAAAGGCCGCAGGCCTTCGGCAGCGGATGAGATCTCGTGGCGATCAGCTTTTCACTTCGTATCTGACGCTCGGGGAAGTCTTGGTCAAGCCGCTTGAACGTGGAGATACGGAACTGAGTCGGCGTTACGAGAAGGCGATTTCGACGACCACAAATCTCATTCCGTTTGAGGTAGCTGCGGCGAAACGATACGCATTGCTGCGCCAGGACAGGACGATCAAGCCACCGGATGCTATACAACTTGCATGCGCATCGTCGGCCGTCGTCGATCTCTTTGTGACGAACGATCGGCGCTTGCAGGGAAAGAATGTGGACGGCATCCAGTTCATCGTTTCACTGGATGCCGTGCCGCTTTAATTCTTTGGCTTATCTTTGTCGTCTTTGGTTTCGACGGCGGGGCCGATTTTGATCGTGGCGCCGAACCGTTTGTAGTTGGCGTAGCGGATGGTCATACGGATGTGGACTGCGCCGGTGCTAAAGTGCAGTTCATCGTCGGAGCGGGTGTAGGTCGGGAACCAGTAGTGGCCTTCGATGTTTTCGCGGAAAGTTTCGAACCGCGGAAAGACGTTTTCCGCACCCTTCTTGATGATGTCGGGGACGGCTTTGCCGTCGGTTTTCACGATATTTAAGTCGCGGTCGTCCACCCAGATGCGTCCCTGGAAATAGCGCTGATTTTTTTCGATCCTCTTGGGTTTTACATCGAAGACATAGGTGCCGAGTTCATCGAGCGACTCGCGGCCGACATAGGTCACGTCGTATTTCGGGAGTTCGTCCGATGTCAGAACGAACGGTTGGACGTGCTCGACGTCGTCGAGGTCCTGCTGCGAAAGCTGGATGCGCTCGAGAGTAGGGGCGGGAGCGGAGACGACCTTTTCGTAGCGCTTGCCGTCGGGCGTGAACAAAATATCGCTGGTCATGCGGTATTCGCCGTCGGGGCGGCCGTCGAAGTCGATCGTTTGCACAACAAAGGTTTGCGTGTAGGTGTAGTTGTCGCGCTCTTTTTTGAATTCGAGCTCACGATCGCCGAATTTTTTGATGACCTGGTCGACGGGGATGTCTGGCGGTTTCGTGGAGATTTTGGGGGCGGCATCGTCGTCAGAGGGCGAGTCGGCCTTTTTTGCGCTGGGCGATTGTGAGGCCTGCTTGGAGACGTCGAGCGTTGGCAGCTGCGCCATTGTGGATAGCGCGGGGAGCAGGAACGCGGCCGCGATCGTTGCCAAGTACAGCGAGAATTTCGCGCTATTGGTTTGTCGGGCGGCGTGGACCGATGCGGATGGGGTCGCTATCGCTATCGAAATCTGATCAGACATGATGCTTGGTCTCCCTCGCGGTTGCCGAAGACAAACGTGGCAGTGCCGCGGATTGCGAATCGTGCGGCTCCCCCAATATAGGACCTTCGCGGAGAACGTTTAGGTTGCCTGAAGATTAGTGCTGGTTCTGCTGCTGGTCCCAAGCGCGCACGATTGATTATCGCGCGTTTGGGAAACGGAGAGAAGTGAGAATCGGGCGCAGGAGAAATCGGTGATGCACGGATCGGTCTTGATTGCTCAAGGGTGCGCTGAAGTGATGCCCCTCTACGAACTTGCTAATTTCTTACGCCGGGCGGAATGAACCCCGCCCCTACAAAACGGAGGAGTTGCGGCAATGGTGCGTACGCGCTACCAGGAGCAAATAAGAGGAGCGCACAGCTTTACCTTATGGGGTGATGATGTCGCGGCGCTGCGGCTTCACTTGAACGATCGCGAGGCTGGACGAGTCCCAGCCGCCGCCGAGAGCTTTCACGAGCAAAACGCTGGCGACCAGGCGCTGGCCGTGTATGACGGCAGATTGCTGTTCGTTTTGCAGGAGATTTTGCTGAGCGGTGACGACGTCGAGGTAATTGATCAGGCCGCCCTGGTATCGACTGGTGGAAATGTCGAGCGTTCGCCGTGCGGCATCAACGGCCTGCTGCTGCTCCTGCTGCGCTTCGCTGAGGACGTTGAGCGCGGTCAATTCATCCTGGACTTCCTGATACGCGCTAAGAACGGTTTGGCGATAGCTGGCCACGTTCGCGTCCCAGCCCGCGCGAGCAAACTGAACCTGAGCGCGGCGCGCGCCGCCGGTGAAGATGTCTTCGGCCACATTCGCGCCGACTGCCCAGAAGATGCTCTGAATGCTGGCGAGTTTTGTGATGTCGGCGGATTGCCATCCGGCCTGGCCGAATAAATTGAACGAGGGATAGTAGGCGGCTTGTGCGACGCCGATTTGCGCGTTGGCAGAGGCCATCAGGCGTTCGGCTTCGGCGATGTCGGGACGGCGCTCAAGGAGATCGGAGGGGAGTCCGGCGTTAAGCGACGGAGGTTCGCCTTCGAGCTCGCGTGGAACGATATGGAAGTCGGGTGCGGCGCGGTTGACGAGGACCGAGATCGCGTCTTCAAATTGTTTGCGCTGCTGCAAGATCAGCGTTGCTTGCGTGCGCGTCGTGTCGAGCAGCGTTTCTTCCTGGGCGACATCGAGGCCGGATGCGACGCCGCCGTTGTGGCGGGAATTTACGAGGTCGAGGCCGCGCTGCAGCGCGTCGACGGTGCGGCGGAGGATGCCGATTTCGGAGTCGAGCTGGCGCAGATTGAAGTAATCGCCGGCGATTTGAGATGTGATGAGCAGGCGGACATTTTGCAGATCGGCGGCGTTCGCTTGATATGCGGCTTCGGCTGCTTCGATGCTGCGGCGGCGTTTGCCGAAAATGTCGACTTCGTAGCTGACGGTGAACGGAATTTGAAAAGTGTTCTGCTGAATCGTGCCCATCACAGGAAACGAACTGTTCGGCGGGCGATTGCCGGAAAGCCGCTGGCGCTCCACGGAGCCGCTCCCCGAGAGTGTGGGGAAAAGCGTGGCGACCTGAATCGCGGCGGTGGCGCGCGACTGTTCCAGGTGCGCGATCGATATTTTTATCGTTTGGTTTTCGGCGATGGCCTGGGTTTCGAACGTGTTCAGCTGATCGTCGTTGAAGACCTTCCACCACTCGCCCTTGTCGAAGGCGTCTTTGGGCGCGCTCTCGCGCCAAGGCTGCTCTACGTCCCAATGTGGCGTGGCTGTGGCGTCAGGCTTTTTGTAGTTGGGGCCGACGGTGCAGCCGCCGAGAACGAATGCAACGAGAAGCGCGGCCGACGCCGCAAAGAGCAGCGACGATGGCACAACTGTCCCGCGCCTTCCCGCTGGGGATTGGAAATGCGTTCGCATTACTGTTTTTTTCCGCTGGGCTCGGGGCCGCCGGGATTGCTACCGCTCGGAGCGCCGCTCTTTTCGGTGCCGTTGGGGCTGCCGCCGCTGCTGCTCGGGGAGCCGCCTTGGCCGGGTGCCGCGCCGCCCTGTTGCTGTTTCGACTGCTTGACGTTGACCTGCATGTTGTCTTCGAGCGAGTCCGCAGGATTGAGAACGATCCAATCGGTGGACTTCAGTCCCTGCAAAACTTCGAGCGTCGTGCCGTAGTCGCGTCCGATGGTGAGCTGCTGCAAATGCGTCTTGTTGTTGGCGTCGATGACGACAACGCGCAGACCTTCGGCGCGGAAAAGCAGAGCGTTCACGGGAACAACGAGGTGCTCGCCGGTTGCTTTGACGCCGAGATGCACCTGCGCGTAGCCGCCGGGGAGGAGTTCGCCGGTTTTGTTGGGCACGTCGACTTCGGTGTTGAGAGTGCGGCTGGCGAGGTCGATCGCGTCGGCGGTGCGGACGACTTTGCCTTCGAAGCGGCGGCCGGGATACTGAACGAGTTCGAGCGATGCGGTGAGGCCGGCGCGGATCGCGGGAGCGTAAACTTCCGGAACGCGCACGTAAGCGCGGATCGGGTCGGTTTGCGCGAGATTGAAAAGCGCTTGCCCAGCGCCGCCATTGCCGGCGTTGATCAAATTTCCTGGATCGACGTTGCGCTGCGTGAGCACGCCGCTGAACGGCGCGTAAATATGTTTGAAGGATTCGAGTTCTTCGAGACGGCGGACGTTTGCCTCGGAAGCGGCTGTGGTGGCTCGTTTCGCGGCGAAATCGCCAACTGCGTTATCGACTTCCTGTTTCGAGACGCCGTCGGTCTTGATGAGTTCCTGAAAGCGGTTCGCCGTGATTTTCGAGAGATCTTCGTTTGCTTTGGAGGTGCCGAGATCGGCTTTGGCTTGAGAAAGCTGCTGATCGACTTCGGGCGCATCGATGTCGGCGAGTAGTTCGCCTTTTTTCACGCGGGTGCCAATGTCGTGATACCAGCGGACGAGGTAGCCGCTGGTTCGCGCGTAAATGGGAGACTCGACGTAGGCCTGCGTGGTAGAGGGAAGAACGAGGTCTTCCTGGCCGGGCTCGATGGTCGGGTGAATGACCTGCACGCTGGGGACGGCCATCTTTTCGGTTTCGTCGGCAAGGGTGTGATACGCCGCCCGGCGCGAAATCAGCGTGATGCCGCCGACCACGAGCAAAACGAGCACGATGACGACGAGAATGAGAAAGAGGTGGCTCTTTTTCTCGGGCGCCTGATAAGGCGCGTGCGTGCCGTATTCCTGATCGTAGTGAGGTCGAGTTTCTGTCGTGGTCATTTGTTGCTCCGCGTTGCGTCGGCCGTCTATAGAATGCTTGTCTCTCGGGCCGCTTAATACCTAAATTTCTTCGTCGCCAGCCTCGGCTTCGTTGCGCGCTCGGCCAAAATGGTCGGGACGCGATTTTCTATGGACTACGCCGTTGCCGGCGAAAGCCCCGACTCTTCTTCTCGCGCACGCTTGCGTTCACGCCGTCCGTGAATGATGGAGAAGACGACGGGAACGAAGAAGAGCGTTGCGATCGTAGCGAAGAGCAGTCCGCCGATGACGGCGCGGCCGAGCGGCGCGTTTTGCTCGCCGCCTTCGCCGAGGCCGATGGCCATGGGCACCATGCCGATGATCATGGCGAGCGCGGTCATGACAACGGGGCGCATGCGGACGAAGCCGGCTTCGAGTGCGGCTTCGCGAGCGGTTTTTCCTTCGTTCAATTGTTCGCGCGCGAAAGACACCATCAAAATACTGTTCGACGTGGCCACGCCGACGCTCATGATCGCGCCGGTGAGCGACGGCACGCTCAGTGTGGTGCGCGTGATCAGCAGCATCCAGCAGATGCCCGCGAGCGCGCCAGGAAGCGCCGTGATGATGATGAACGGATCGAGCCAAGACTGGAAATTGACGACGATGAGGAGGTAGACAAGGATGATCGCGCCGACGAGGCCGATGGCGAGGCCCTGGAACGACGCTTTCATCGTTTGCACCTGGCCGCGCACGACGATGTGACTTCCCTTGGGCAACTTGGGCTCGGCTTCTTTTCTGATTTTGTCCACTTCGTCGGCAACGCTGCCGAGGTCGCGGCCGTTGACCGCTGCATACACGTTGATCATGCGCTGGACGTTGTAGTGATTGATGACGGCGGGACGCGAGGTGGTCGTGGTTGTGGTCAGGTTGCCGATGATCTGAGACGGAACGGTTGGAGATGCCGCAGTGATCGGTGTGTTGAGCAGCGCCTGGTAGGTGTCCACGCGATATTGAGGCGTTTGCACGGCGACGTTGTAGCTGACGCCGTTTTTGGGATCGAGCCAGAATGCCGGAGCGGTCTGGAAGCTGGAACTGAGAGAGACGAGAAGATTTTGCGCGACGTCCTTGGCCTGAAGGCCGACGGCTTGTGCGCGCGTGCGATCGATGTCGAGGTGCAGCGTGGGCTCGTCGAGCGCTTGCTGGACGTGAACGTCCACGGCGCCGGGAACGTGGCGCAGCTTGGCGGCGACTTGCTGCGCGATCGCGAAGTTTCCGTTGGTGTTGGTGCCGGTGATGGCGATGTCGATCGGCGCGGGCGAGCCGAAATTTAAGATTTGCGTGACGATGTCGGCGGGCTGAAAGAAAAATTGAACGCCAGGGAATCGTTGGGGCAATTGCGAGCGCAACTCGTTGATGTAGTCGGCCGTCGGGCCGTGCTTTTCGTTGAGCTGCACCAAGATTTCGCCGTCGGCCGTGCCGAACGTGCCGGAGTTGCTGTAGCTGAGGTTGATACCGGAATAAGGGACGCCGAGGTTGTCGAGAATGGTTTGGAGTTCATTCGAGGGGATTGTCTGGCGAATGGCGGCATCGATCTGGTCGGACAGGCGCGCGGTTTCTTCGATGCGCAGGCCGGTGCGTGCGCGGAAGTGCATGCGGATCTGTCCGGCGTCAACCTTGGGAAAGAAATCGCGGCCGAGGACGAAAAGCAGACAGCCGGAGGCGAGGCAAAAAATCAGAAAGCATGCAGAAAACATTAGTGAGGAATCGAGCGCGACTCCGAGCGCACGCCGGTAAGCATTGCGCGACTGCTCAAAGCGATGTTCGAACCTCTGCTGCAGGCGGCGGAGGAACCCTTGCTTTTCTCCGCGATGTTCTTCGGGGATATATTCGTCTTCCGCACTGAGAAGATACATCGCCATCGTCGGAACGATGGTTCGCGACCACATGTAGGAGGCGAGCATCGCGAAGGAAACGGCTTCCGCGAGCGGGACGAAGAGAAATCTTGCGACGCCGGAGAGGAAGAACATCGGAAGGAACACGATGCAGATGCAGAGCGTGGAAACGAAGGCAGGCGTGGCGATTTGCTGTGCGCCGTCGAGAATCGCCTGGACGGTTTCCTTGCCCATGGCGAGGTTGCGATTGATGTTTTCGATTTCGACGGTGGCGTCGTCGACAAGGATGCCGACAGCGAGTGCGAGGCCGCCGAGCGTCATGATATTCATCGTTTCGTGGAGCGCGGCGAGGAGCAGGATGCTGACCAAAATCGAGAGCGGAATCGAAACGACGATGATGAGCGTGCTCTTCCAGTTGCCGAGGAAGAGCAGGATCATGATGGCGGTGAGACACGCGGCGATGAGCGCTTCGCGCAACACGCCTTCGATGGAGGCGCGCACGTAGAGCGACTGGTCGAAGAACATGGTGAGCTTGAGGCCTTCGGGAAGAGAGCCTTTGTAGCTGTTCAGCGTCGCTTTGAGGTCGTTGACCATGTCGAGCGTGGAGGCGCTGCCGGTCTTGTAGGCCGACATGAGCACGCCGCGCTGGCCGTTGGCGCGAACAATGTTGGTCTGCGGAGAGAAACCGTCGCGAATGTGAGCGACTTCACGCATGTAGATGGTGGCACCGTTAACGGTTTTGACGGGGAGATCGTTCAGCTCCGCGATGGTTTGCGGGCTGCCATTCATTTCGACGGTGTATTCGAGTGTGCCGAGTTTCGCGGTGCCGGTCGGCAAAATCAGGTTCTGCGCGTTGACGGCGTTGACGATGTCGACCGGAGACAAACCCTTCGACTGCAAGGCTTGCGAGTCGAGGTCAACCATAATCTGGCGCTGCTTGCCGCCGTAAGGGAAGGGAAGCGCGACGCCGCGGACGGTCGCCAGCTGCGTGCGGATAAAATTGTTGCCGAAGTCGAAGAGCGCCTGCTCGCTGAGGGACTCGCTGGTCAAACCGATCTGGATGACGGGCACCGTCGATGCGGAGAAAATTGCGACGAGAGGAGGAGTCGAGCCCGGAGGCAGCGTCCGCAAAATCGTCTGCATGATCGCGGTCGTTTGAGCGAGCGCGGTCTGGATGTTGGCGGTGGGCTGAAAATAAATTTTGACGACAGCAATGCCGTTGAGCGATTGCGACTCGATGTGTTCGACGTCGTTGACCAGCGTGGTGACGAAGCGCTCGGAGTTGGAAGTGATGCGCTCTTCCATCTCTTGAGGCTCGAGTCCGGCGTAATTCCAAACCAAGCTGATGACCGGAATGTCGATGTTCGGAAAAATGTCGGTGGGCGTGCGCGGGATCACCACCGCCGCCAACAACACGATGACGAGCGCCATCACGATAAACGTGTAGGGCCTAGCTAGAGCTAATCGGACTATCCACATTTCGCTTCAGTGTTCCCGTTCAGGCGCGCCTAAGGCGTCAACCCTCGGTCGTATTATTAGCCTGTGTGAGTCATCTTCCGTCAGGGTGACCGGTGCTCCTATTAGATTCGCCGGAGCAATTTTTTGGGTACGCTTACCGTTTAGCGGTGCCGCGATTACGCCCACTTTTAATTTATGGGAGTCGGACGCGCACCCACACATAACGCTAATTCAACATCGCAATCGCGGCACCAATTGGATCCAGGTCGGGTCGCCTGCCGCAACTCTATATTTTTCAACGGCTTGTCGCAACGGATAGCTGCGGCGGCTACGGCTCTTGCGAATCTTAGATGCCCAAATTTCAACACTTGTTACATATTGGGCCGCGACGCTGAGCGGCCGATTTTTCGGAAGCGCGTGGGCGGAACCCGTTGCGTTGAAAGGGTGGCGTTCGTACGCGCGATTAGCGGACGGACGTCCGCATATCGCACAGGAAAGAGCACGCATCAAGTGCGCAAGCCGTGCAGATGGAAATGGAACAATATTGTCGACAGTGATCGGCGGACGTTTCGGCGCCGCGTGTTCGAACGCGCGCGCTAATCGCGGAAGATAAAATTCATGCGAAGGCCGCTGACTTCGATCACGTCGCCGTCGTTCAGCCTCATCGGGCCGGTGATATTGGCGCCGTTGACCTTCGGAACTTTGTCGCCCGGCCCGACGTAGTAGCCGTCGTCGCGCTGGTTGATCTGCGCCGCGAGTTGTGGCTTGAACCAGCCCTTTAGGCGAACGGTGGCCATCTTGGATTTGCCGATGACGGTGAGTTTGTTGGTCAGAACGTATTCTTTTTGATCGGTGTTGCCGCTCAAGACGACCAGCGTCGGCACTTTGATTCGTCCGGCGGCAAACTGCGTGCGCTCACCCATCGCCGCGGCCTGCTGGAGCATTTCGCGGCGCACTTTCGTGTCGAGCACCATGGTTTCGTTGATGCGGGGCGCCGCCGGGCCTTTTTTCCCGGTATCGCCAAAAGAAGTCGTGTCGCCGGATGCGTCCACCTTGATGTGGTGTTTGCCGATCCAGATCGAATCGCCGTCGTGCAAAGTAGCGCGTTCCACGCGAAGGTCGTTTACGAAAGTGCCGTTCAGGCTGGCGAGATCTTCCACGACGAGGCGGCCGGCTTCGAAATAGACGCGCGCGTGATAGTTGGACACGGCGAGGTTGTCGACGGGGATGTCGTTGTCAGGGGAGCGGCCGATGCCGACCGGACGTCCTCCGACCGGAACCTCTTTCACCAGCTTATTTTCGAACATAAGGCTTAGCTTCGCCATTTACTTTCCTCCTGCCGAGCCATTTGTTGCGGTGTTCTTTTTCTGTCCGCGCCACAGCCAGGAAAACCAACCCTTGGGTTCTTCGCCGATGCGCACGACGATTGCAGTGACGTTGTCGGCGCCGCCTTGCTCGTTCGCCAGTTCCACGAGGCGTTCGGCGGCTTTGGTCGGGTCGGGCTCGGCTTGCAGTGTGCCTGCGATTTCGGGTTCAGTGACCATGCGTGTCAGTCCGTCGGAGCAGAGCAACAGCACGTCGCTGCCAAATAGTGTGTGCTCTTCGGAATCGACTTCGATTTCCACATGAGCTCCGAGCGCGCGCAACAGCACGCTCTGCATGTCGCTACGCTCGGCTTCCGCCGGCGTCAAGATTCCGCGCCGCACTTGCTCGGCTACGAGCGAGTGGTCGCTGGTGAGCTGCTGCAAACTGCCGCTGCGCAGCAGATACGCGCGGCTGTCGCCCACGTGCGCGATGCTGAGGCGCGTGCCGTCGATCCATGCGGCGGTGATTGTGGCGCCCATGCCGCGCTGCTCTGGATGCTTTTGCGCCGACTCGAAAATGCTCTTGTTGGCGAGGTGCACCGCGCTCGAAAGGCGGCGCGTTTTTTCGCTCCACGCGCTCGGCATGTCGGCAAAAATCGTCATGGCCGGATCGACTTCGGTCTCGGCACAATGCTCCGCGACGGCCTCCACGGCCATCGCGCTGGCGATTTCGCCGTGCGCTTCGCCGCCCATGCCATCCGAGAGGATGTAGAGGTTCTGCGAATCGACGATTCGAAAACTGTCCTCATTGTTTGTGCGGACGCGTCCCACGTTCGTCACGCCGCCGCTTACAATTTGCACTGAGGCTCCTCGGCTTTCTTGTGAACGCCCACGATCGCCCACACCCGTGCCCGGCAACCTGCTCCTAACGTAACAGACCCTGGGACGGTGCGGTAGAAGCTGAATCCAACTGATTACTCACCCTTTAGCTACACTTTATAGGTCGCAAAACGGTGCTTTTCCATGGCCAGCCGGACCGGGCGGGCCGTGGCGCCTGGGGCCGCCATTGCACCCAGCGGTGCGACTGTTGTGGCGGCCTTGGCCGGTTCCAAAACGGGAATCGAGCTTGGGTTCCTGAAATCGTCGTGGAACCGCGATTTGCCTCTTGACAAGGGGTGCCTTTTAGGTTATTATACTTACTGATTAGATGCCCGGCTGTAACGCCGGGCATTTTTTACCCCTCCGCTACAAAATCAACCCTGATTAGTTCGAATCCCAAAAGCTGTATCTCGATGAAAGTACGCTGTTTACTGCGGATGCCGTTCCATTTCGGGAAATTTGACCTGCCCAAATCTTGGCTCTCGGTGCCGTCAAAAGTCTCGTCTTACTTACCCGAGGCGACACACTTCCGTTACAATCGCGAAGTGAGCAGGGAAACGTTCATCCGCAGACACATCCCAAACGCGATCCGACTTCGACGCTTCCCTGTTGTGGCGCTGGCTTTGGCTTGCGGCTTGTCAGCTGGGTTCGGATTTCTTGTGGTGCGTGCGGCGGCTCAGGGACAGGAGTCTGCTCCGGCGGCGTCCGGCGCTCGCATCCTGCTGCTGCCGCGAAAGATTGTCTCGGGCGAACACGCGACGCTGGCTGTGCTCGATGTGAATGGGCGGCTCACTCCCGGCGTGCGCGTCAATTTTTCGAATGGCGATCGCGTCACGACCGATACGACGGGCCGGGCGCTGTTTGTGGCGCCGCTCGACCCCGGAAAAATCTCGGCTGTCATCGCCGATCACCCGGGCCGGGTCTACATTACGATTTTAGGTCCGACGCAAGCTTCGTCGGAGATGTTGCAAGTTACCGGCGCGCCGCGCGTTGCGTCGCTTGCGGATCGCTTCGAATTGGCGGGCCTGAAGTTTTGCGGCGACGCCGACGCGAACAACGTCACGGTGGGCGGCATTCCGGCTCTCGTGCTCGCTTCGTCGCCGATGTCGCTGGTCGTACTGCCGCCGGACAAGCTGCCGGCTGGCAATACCGATGTGGTCGTGAGTTGTTCGAAGAACGTGTCGGAACCGTTTACGATTCGGTTTGTCGAGTTGTCGCTGGAGGCGAACTCTTCGCCGTTGTCGCCGGGCGACCATCGCACGCTGACCGTGCACGTGCATGGCACGCCGAATAAAATTTCGCTCGAGGCGCGAAACCTCGCACCAGACATTGCCGATCTTGCGGGTGGGAATCCGGCGCGCGTGTCGAGTAGCGGCGGGGTGGAGAACTTGGCGCGGTTTCAGCTTGTGGGGAAACAGCGCGGAAATTTTGTGGTGTCGATTCGTTTGCTGGCACCACCTGCGCCGCCTCAGCCGGCCGCGCAACCTTAGAAGCGTGAACTTTGACGATTCATTGACGCTGTCTTTCACCGCACGTAGAGCACGATTCCTTCGTTCTCAAATTTCATCAGGCGATGCGGCGGGATCAATTCGTCGATGGCACGTTTAACGCCGGGCCAGAATTCGCCGTAGTCATCCCACACAATGATGCCGCCGCTGCGTACCAGCCGGAGCGCATTTTCTGTGTCGGACTTTGCCACTTCGTAGGAATGACCTCCATCGACGATGACCATGCCCATCGAGCCGTAGAGATTCGAAAGGTCGATTCCGCGCGAATCGCCGAGAAAAAGTTCGATGCGTTCACGCATCGCCGCATCGTGCAGGAATGCTTCACCGGGCACATAGTCTGGATAATCGGTGCCGGCGAGATTTGCCGCGGCGTCGACGTTGCGGCCGATGTCGACGGTGTAAATTTTATCGGGGGTATTCAGCGCGAGATTGTAAGTCGTGCGCCCGGTGAACGTGCCGAACTCTAGAATCGGCGAAAATCCGGCGCGTGCGAGGCAACATAAGAACACCAGCGAATTGTTGTTGGTGAGATGTCCCCACTTCCATCCGATTTTCGCCAGTTGAATTGGCTGATTGAAAATGTCGGTCAGTGCCGCGTCGGCACGCGCGATTGTCCTCATCGAGATTCACTCCATTTATTTTCGAGAGGGATGCCGTTCGATGGTGTGCGGAATATCCGGGAGGATGGCGCAGACTTCGTTGTTTCGGCGCGAGCGCCCGCCCAATCGGGGCTCGACAACGCAAGCATAGCAGCGGTTAGCCGTGCCGTGGCGATTCGTTCAATGCGGTTGATGCTTGTGCGGCAACACCGTCTTGACGACGGGTTAGGCGACGCGCGCGAGATGATCGGCCGTAGTGGCTTATTTCTTCACACGCTTGAGCGAAAAATTCACCGTGCCGGCGAACGGCTTCCGATCGTTGTCGAGCTGTTTGATTTCGTTATCACCGACGCGCAGAAAATTCGTCGTGCCGCTACCAGTCTTTGGCTTTAGCACATACACGCTTGCGGATGGATCGTCAGGCGTCCCTTTTTCCAGGCTCCACGTGCCGGCCTCGGTGTACGAGCTCTTTCGCTCTTGATAGGTGCTTCGGATCAAGTAGCGGCCATGACCTTCGGTGCCGTCGGCGGCGGCGTAGAGCCGAACAGTTGTGTCAATTCCAGGACAATCTGCGCACGGCAGGACGCCACGATATGCGCCGATTAATTTTCCTTGCGAGGCGGCAGGCGCCTTTTGCTGGGCTGCGGCGTCCTGCACTTCTGATGCGTCGAGCGGAACGCCAATCGGCACAACACACAAAGTCGTCACGACCATCGCTCCCAAAATCTGACGCCGAAAAATCATTGTGTTCCTCCGGGGAATTCAGTCGTCGACTCTACGTACAGCACATCGTCTACCAAATTGTGCAGCGGTTCTCTGTCGGGCGCACCATGGCGTCGCCCGCTCTGCAGCTGAACGCTTTTTGAAATTCGGGAAGATTGCTCAGCGGGCCGAGCACGCGATACTTACTCACTGGATGCGGATTGGTCAGCACGAATTGCCGCTGCGCGTCGGGACGAATCTCGTCGCCGCGCGATTGTCCCCACGAAATAAAAAACTGCTGCTCGGGCGTGAAGCCGTCCTTGTTGGCCGGGCGCGGCTTGCCTTCCAGCGATTTTTCGAACGCGAGATACGCCAATTTTACGCCGCCGAGATCGCCGATGCTCTCGCCGAGCACCAATTTTCCGTTTTCGTGCAGGCCGCCATCGACGGTGTAGGAGTCGAACTGATTGATGACACATTTCCCGCGGCCCTGGAATTCTTTGTAGTCGGCGGGCGTCCACCAGTTTTTCAATTCGCCGGTTGCGTCGTATTGCGCGCCCTGGTCGTCGAAACCGTGAGAGATTTCGTGGCCGATCACGGGACCGATTCCGCCGTAGTTCACGGCGTCACTCGCGTTCACGTCGAACATTGGCGGAAGCAAAATTCCCGCGGGAAAGACGATCTCGTTGAGTTGCGGATTGTAATAGGCGTTCGAAGTGGGCGTGGTCATGCCCCAGCGTCCGCGATCGAGCGGCTTGCCGATTAGCGCCGCGTCGTCCTTCACCGCGTAACGTCGCGCGGAAACGACGGTGCTCCAATATTCGTCGCGTTTGATTTCGACGGTGGCGTAGTCTTTCCACTTGTCGGGGTAGCCGACTTTTGGATTGAAGGTCGCAAGTTTTTCGAGCGCTTTCTTTTTTGTGTCGTCGCTCATCCACGTCAGCGTCTGGATGTCGTCATGGAGCGCCAGCAGGATGTTTTTCACCATCTCCTGCATTCGCGCTTTGGCTTCGGGCGAGAATGTCTTCTCGACATATTTCTTGCCGAGCGCTTCGCCTAGATCGTTGTCGGTCGCTTCGACACAGCGCTTCCAGCGCGGCTTCAATTCGGCAGCGCCCTGCAAATATTTTTGATTGAACGCGAAACTTTCCTGCACGAAGGGCGTCGAGAGCGAAGGCGCGGCCGAAAGCAAAACCCGCCAAGTCAAATAAATTTTCCAGTCGGCGATCGATGTTTCTTTCAGCTGCTTTTGAAATTCTTCGAGGAATTTCGGTTCGCTGACATTGATGGGTACGCTCGGATCGATGCTCAAGGTCTCGAAATAACTGCTCCAGTTGAAGCCGGGCGTCAGCTTTTGGACTTCGTCGAGCGTCATTTTGTGATCGGTCGCGTGGGGATCACGCAGTTCGACGTTGCTCAGCGAAGCGCCGGCAAACGCGGTTTCCATGCGCATCACGACTTTCGCTTCAGCATCAGCGGCCGCTTTTTCCGATCCGGCGAGCACGAACATTGCGGCGACGTGCTCGAGATATTTTTCGCGCGTTTCCTTCGATTTCGCGTCGTCCTTGAAATAGTAGTCGCGCTCGGGCAGTCCAAGTCCCGAAGCTGCTGCGTCCGCGATCACCGATTGCGGATTGTGCGGGTCCTGGCTCGATCCGAATGCAAATGGGGCGAAGATTGCTTCCCCGTTTAGTTTCTGGATCACGGGTTGCAGATCGCTTACAGACGCCATCGAATGAATAAAGGCCAGCTCGCGCTCGATTGCTTTGACTCCCAGAGCGTCGATCGCTTTCTGATCCATGCACGCGGCGTAATAGTCGCCAATCAGCCGCTCGGTGGATTTCGGTGGCGCCGATGAAGCCTTGGCCGACGCGTCTTCGAGAATTCCGTGCAGTACATCCTTTGACGCTTCGCCCGCGGCCCATCGCCGGCTCCACATCACTTGCGATGCCGGAATCGGATTTTTCGCGCGCCAGGTGCCGTTCGCGAATTCATAGAAGTCGTTGCACGGCTTTGCCTTTTTATCGAGATCGTGAACATCGATTCCGTGCTGTGGTTTTTCCTGCGCACGAAGCGGCGCAGCAATCAGAATCAGAGCAGCCAGGGTAGTCGCGAGATATCGCATGAGGCCTCGAGGATGTTGGGAGTGCTTCGCCGAGATTACCTACGAAGTTCGTATAAGTCCACGGACGAGATTGGGACGCATTCGTGGGGATTTCGTGAGCCGCGGTTGCGAGCGCATCACGATTCTCCTTTGGGGAATTTCTTTGCGAGGAGTTCGAGGGCGCGATCGAGGGTTTGGCGATTTTTCCAGAAGTCGGACCAGAGATCGCCGACTTTCGCGAAGCGGTCGTTGAAATTGCGCAGTGTGAATTGTTCGGCGGAAATATTGGTGGATAGTTCTTCGGGCGATAGCGGCGTCGAGACTGTCGCTTTCGGAAATGCTCGCACGGAGTAGGCGCAGGCTAGAGGTTTGCCGCTCGCGTTTTGCAACGCGTCGATCAGGATGCGGCCTTTGGGGCGCTTGCTCACGGTGCGTTCGAATGTTGTGAGCTTCGGATTTTCGGAAGCGACCAGGCGGCCGACGACTTCGGCGAAGGTGCGCGTTTGTTCGAATGTATATTTCGGTTCGAGGGGGATGAAGATGTGGAATCCTGACGCGCCCGATGTTTTCAGGTAGCAGCGCATTTTTATGGATTTCAGCATCGCGTAGATTTCACGCGCGACGCGCATCACGTCGGAGAATGGTGTGTCAGGCGTCGGATCGAGATCGAAGAAAACGTAGTCGGGATTTTCCTGGCTCTGCGCGCGGCTCGACCACGGATTGTGATCGATGCAGCCGAGATTCGTAAGGTAGAGGAGGGCCGCGCGCGAGTTGCAGAGGATGTATTGCATCTCGCCGCCGCGTTCTTCGGAGTCGACCGTCGCGGTTTCAATCCAGTCGGGCAGATAGGATGGCGCTTCTTTCTGGAAGAACGCTTTGCCGTCGACGCCGTCGGGATAGCGGCGCAGCACCATCGGGCGATCCTGCAAGAACGGCAGAATGTAACGCGCCATGCGGTAGTAATAGGCAAGCAGTTCGCGTTTTTTTACGCCCACCTCGGGAAAATAAATTTTGTTGAGATTACTGAAATGGAGGCGCTGGCCGTCGGACTCGACGTCCAGCGTTTCTTTGATGCCGCTGCGCAGCTCGTTTTCGATTTCGGCTTCTCGGCCGGACGAAATCGAGACGGTCTTGCTGGTCGCCTTTGGCGAGGCCATCTGCGATTTCGCGGGGTTTTTTCGACTGGGGGAGATTTCGTCCACAGCATCCGATTCGATGAGATGAACCGGTTCGTCGTCCGACTCTCGCGCCGAGTCAGATTTTGCGGCGCGCTTTGCTTTTGTTTTCGTCTTAGGTGCCGCCGGGTTTTCTTTCTCTGCTTTTGTCTCGAGCGCCGCCGTGCTCTCGGGCTTCGCGTCCTCCATCGTGCAATCTTTCGCCGCGCGATCCGTCAACAAACTCAAAAAGACAGGAGCGCGCAAGTGATTGTCGTTGGTCCAATTCGCGTACTTCACGCGCGCGACGAGTTCCGGTTCGACCCACTCGACGTTTTCGCGCAGCCCCGGTATTTTTGCGAAAGGAGATGTCTTCGAGCGTAGGACGTTCAGTTTGTCGAAGATTTTTTCCTGCTTGGCTTCGTCGAAGCCGGTGCCGACGCTTCCGATAAATTTCAATTCGCGACCTTCGTAGAGCCCGAGCACGAGCGCGCCAAAAAATTTGCGGCTGCCGCGGCCTTCGGTGTATCCGGCAACGACAGCGTCGACCTCGCTGACAATCTTCAGCTTCACCCATGTCGAAGTCCGCTCGCCCGCATATGTGCTGTTCTTCAGCTTGGCAACGATGCCTTCCAGGCCTTTGCTGCGCGCGGCTTCGTACATCGCCTCGCCTTGCTCCGCGATGTGTTCCGAGAAATGAATGCGCTCGTTGCCCGACAAGATCTGTTTTAGAAAATCCTTGCGGTCGACGAGGGAAGCGCGCCGCAAGTCGTATCCGTCGGCGTACATCACATCGAACGCGAAATAATCGAGGGGCACCGACTGCATCATTTGGCGCGATGGATTCTGCACGCCAAGGCGGTGTTGCAGCGTGTGAAAATTGCTGCGGCCATCGGCGTCGAGCGTGACGATTTCGCCGTCGATGATGGCGTTGCGCAGGCGGAAGCGCGCCGCCATATCCTTGAACTCGGGATACTCGCTCGTGACATCGCGGCCCGATCGCGCCCACAGCGTCGTCTTGCCGTCTTCGATTTGGGCGATTGCGCGAACGCCGTCCCATTTGATTTCGTACACCCAGTTCGGACTCGAAAACGGTTTGTCGCCGAGTTCCGCGAGCGTCGCGCGAACTCCGCTCGGCATTTTCGGCATGGACGCCTGGACCGCACCAGGTAGCGCCGACGGATCGGCGATGCGATGTTCGAGCGATGCCGGACGCCCGGCTGCGATGTCCTCGAGCGTGCGCCCGCTGACGACCGATTCGGCGTGCTGCTCTGAGTCCCACTTGTTGTCGGCAAACGCGTCGCGATGCTTGATCAGCAGCCACTCGTTTTTGTTGCCGGGTTTGCGCAGCTTCAAGATCACGAAGCTTCCGCGCAGTTTTTCGCCGTGAAGCTGAAATTTCAGCTCGCCCTTTGCCAATTGCTCCTTTGTGCTCAGCGTTCCTTCCGGCGCGTACGTGCCTTGGTCCCAAATGATGACCTCGCCGCCTCCATACTCGCCTTTTGGGATGGAGCCTTCGAATTTTCGGTATTCGAACGGATGATCTTCAACATGCATCGCCAGGCGTTTGTCACCGGGATTCAGCGAAGGCCCTTTGGGCACGGCCCAGGATTTCAGGACGCCGTCGACTTCCAGGCGCAAATCGTAGTGAAGATGCGTGGCGGCATGCTTCTGCACGACAAACGCACGATCGCTGCCGTGGTGGCGCTCGTCGCCGGCCGGCTCCGCAGTTTTCTTGAAATCGCGTTTCTTTTTATATTCGTCTAGCACAGGCAATAGTCGTTCAGCACGGGCGATATATGCCGATTACGGCGTTGGTTTTGATTCGCGATACGCGAAAAACGAATGCGACATGATACAGCCCGCAGCGTGCCGCCTCGCACGAAAAGCAAAACCGCCGGTAGGTTGCCCCACCGGCGGTTTCGAGCACTGCTTCGACTCTAGATCTGAGAGCGAGCCCGTCAGCGCTTAGCGCTGATGCGGATGCTCGCGTTCGTTGTGCTGTTGCGCCGGATGATCGGTTCGCGCGTTGTGCTTATCGCGATCGATATCGCGGCTCACCGCGTTCTGCTGATGATTCACTTGAGCGCGCTCCTGGCCGGTCAAGTGTCCGCCGTTGGCGGCGCGATCGTTGTGCACTTCCTGGTGGATGTTCGCTTCCTTGTTTTCGAGATGTCCGGTTTCACGCGGCGTCAGTTGACCAGAATGCACGCCCTGACCGATCCGCGCCTGCTGATTGCCTTGGCGATCGTTGACGCGGTTATAACCTGCCGGCCGGCCGTGATTTTCAGACGCGAAGTTCGCGTGATTCATGCCTGCGGTGTGTTCATGCGACGCCTGCAGCGAAGTGCGCTCGATGTGCTGTTCGTGCGCGGCGTGCATTTCTTCCGCGTTCTCGCGGCGAGCGACTCCGCCGGGGCCGCCATTGAAGCTGGTGTGCACGTTGTTGTTCACGATCACGGTGCGATTCACGTAGACGTTGCGGACGACAGTGGTATTCACGCGAACGACAGCGGTGTTGTACGCAAAACGTCCGCCACGCCACTCGCCGCCGACGAAGCCGACGCCACCGTAGCCGAAGCCATAGTTAACACCGCCATAGAAGCCGACGTGCGGGCCCCAATATCCGGCGTGCCACGCATAGAGGCCGCCACCCCAGCCCCAATAGCCCGGAGTCCAGAGAAGGCCGACGCGCGGAGGCGCAACCCAAACGCCAGGCACCCAGTAATAGCCGGCGGGCGCGTAAGCCCAATAACCCGGCGTCCAGAGGTAGCCTTCGGTGGGGCAAGGCGGCTGTTCATAAACGGGAATGGCCGGAGGCGCTACGCGGATCGAGACTCCAACCGCGATTTGAGCCTTGGCCGGAGACGGTGCGAGCGAAACCAAACCCATTGAGCCGGCGAGCAATAAGGTCCGAAGTGACAAGAGATTGCGCATATAGAGGATCCTCCCCAAAGGTCCTTGCGCCCGATAACCCGTTGTTTCCGGGGCGACAATGAACCGAGTTTTCCTGTTCGCCGGTCGGTGATTCCTGGTTACCCGGCCTTGGCTGTGGAACCCTAGTCTGCGCTGGATTGTTGCGGTGGAGGCGTGAAATTGGATGAAAAAGTGCCGTATAGAGCACTGTCTATCCTATTGAAAATAAACGGCCTATATTCTTTTTGTACAAAACTTAAAATCAGGTACTGGGACTAGCTTTTTAGGCCGTCTCAAAGCCTATTTGTTGAGCGGCAACACGTAGATCCGATAGTCCTCGCCGGTCCCAAACCAGTTCTTATAGGTCTTTCCCATTTTGGCCCCAAACTTTTTGTTCAACTCCTGGCTTGGCCCGGGGCGAGCGTGTCCGTAGATGCGCTTGAAGTTTTGCGACACCCTCCCGATGAAGGCCGCCTTCAGGATCGCGCCGTAGCCCTTGCCCTGATATTTGCCGAGGATCGTATTCGAATAGCAGTAGACCGCCTCGGGGTCGCGGGGGAAGCCGATGAGGTCGTCCTTGCCATTCCAAGGCACGCCATATGTCTCGCCGACCAGACGGCTGCCGTCGAACATCCAGATGGAGATCGCCGAGCGCGTCAGCAGCAGGTCGCGTTTCTCTTCCAACTTGAGCTGCAGGTTCGGGTGGTATTCCTTTTCGAACGCCATCGTGCGCTCGATCGGATAGTGAAAGTGAAACGTAATAGCCATGCGCGCGGATCCTCGCGAACGATAAGAGTGCCGCGATTATCCAGTGTCCGGTTGAAGAGCAGCAAGCGCATCCGAACTTTGGCGGCTCGGACCTTGTAAGAGGAAGTGCGGTTGGGGCCGGCGTCATTGAGGCGTATCAAGGCAAAGTGTGCGGTGACATCATGAATCGCAGCGTATATACTGGCGGTATATACAGGAGGTTGACGTGGCTACAGCGCGTGTCTTCAAGTCGGGAAACAGTCAAGCTGTGCGGCTTCCCAAGAAGTTTCGGGTCAACAGCAAAGAACTAGAAATTTCGCGTCGCGGCGACGAGATCGTTTTGCGAGAAAAGAAGGGCACGATGCTTCGCGTTCTCGAAATACTCGCCGAACTGCCGCTCGATTCCTCCGTGAAAGACAAGCGTAAGCCGCAGCGGCGCCGAGGACTTTGATGGCACCGCGTTATTTGCTGGATACGAATACCTGCATATATTTGAGCCAGCGGCGGCCCGAAAATGTAGTCCAACATTTCGCGAGACTGAAGCCGGGTGAGGCATCCATTTCGGTGGTGACCTATGGCGAATTGTCTTACGGCGTGGAAAAGAGACCTCCCTCTCTCGAATCGCTTGAACGGTTGGAAGAGTTGGCAACGCTGCTCCCGGTGCTTCCTTTAACGCTTGAGACGGCAAAGGCTTACGGTTCGATTCGAGCCGATCTGGAGCGCACAGGGCGTCTAATCGGCGGCAACGATCTCTGGATCGCGGCGCATGCACGGGCCGAGGGACTGACGCTGGTCACCAACAACCTAAAAGAATTTCGACGCGTGCGAGGACTCAAGCTGGAGAATTGGATCACATAAGTTGACGGAAGACTCGCGACCCGCCGGATTGTGAGGACGGCGACGAGCGCAGTACAATTAATCGCTTGAGCGCCAACGGAGGGAAGTCACGATGGCAACCGCGGAAAAATTGCACCGACCGGAATTTACGAACGAAGCGTTTGTGGATTTTTCGCGTCCTGAGAATAAGGCCGCGATGGAGGCGGCGCTCGCTAAGGTGAAGGCGGAATTTGGTAAGGAATATCCGATGTACATCGCCGGCGAGAAGGTTTACACGACGGCGAAGATGGCGTCGACGAATCCCTCGCATCCTTCGGAAGTCATTGGAGTGTTTCAAGCCGGGTCGAAAGAAAACGCGGATGCCGCTGTCGAGGCTGCATGGAAAGCGTTCGAAACGTGGAAGAAAGTCCCTGCCGAAGAGCGCGCCGAGTGCCTGTTCCGCGCCGCCAAGATTGTACGCGATCGCAAATTTGAAATTTCCGCGTGGATTTGCTACGAAGTCGGCAAATCGTGGGCTGAAGCCGATGGTGATACAGCCGAAACGATCGATTTTCTTGAATTTTACGGACGCGAGATGTTGGGTCTGATCGGACCTCGCCCGGTCACACCCATGAAGGGCGAGAAAAACTTCATGGTTTATATCCCGCTCGGTGTTGGCGCCGCGATTCCGCCCTGGAATTTTCCGGCTGCCATTGCCACTGGTATGTGCGTCGCCGCTTTGGTGACGGGAAACACGGTTGTGTTGAAGCCGTCGGAAGAAGCGACGATTGTTGGTTCGAAGATGGTCGAAATTTTGTATGAGGCGGGGATTCCGAAAGGCGCGCTGAATCTGGTGACGGGCGCGGGCGAAATCGTTGGCGATGCGCTGGTGAAAAATCCGAAGACGCGATTCATCACGTTCACCGGTTCCAAGGAAGTCGGGCTCATCATCAGCGAAGCGGCGGGGAAGAAGTCGCCCGGGCAAATCTGGATCAAGCGTACCGTGCTCGAAATGGGCGGCAAAGACGCGACGATCGTCGATGACGAGGCGGACGTTGATGCCGCGGTCGAAGGCGTCGCGCAGGCCGCGTTCGGCTATCAAGGGCAGAAGTGCTCGGCGTGTTCGCGCGCGATTGTTTCGGAAAAGGTGTACGACTCATTTGTGCAGAAGATGGTGGAACGTGCAAAGAAGGTCACCGTCGGCCCGAGCGAAGATCCGAAGAACTACATGGGCCCTGTGGCGAGCAAGACCGCGCTCGAAACCGTGCTCGGCTATATCGATCTCGGCAAGAAAGAGGGACGCGTTCTCGTCGGCGGCGATCGTGCTCCTGGCGACGGCTACTTTGTGCAGGCGACGGTGATTGCCGACGTCGATCCGAAAGCGCGCATCGCCCAGGAAGAAATCTTTGGCCCCGTTCTCGCCGTGATCAAGGCGAAGGATTTCGATCATGCTCTCGAAATCGCCAACGGCACGGAATTCGGGCTAACGGGTGGCGTCTATTCGAAGAATCCGGAAAAGCTCGAAAAAGCGCGCGAAAATTTTTACGTCGGCAATCTCTACCTGAATCGCAAATGCACTGGCGCCATGGTCGGCGCGCATCCGTTCGGCGGATTTAATATGTCAGGGACGGATTCGAAGACTGGCGGACCGGATTACTTGCTGCTGTTCCTGCAAGGGAAGAGCATCGCGGAAAAAATTCAGTAAGAACCCACTTAACAACCGAAGACCGAAATCCCGCCGCGCGTTTTGCACGGCGGGATTTTTTACGCCTGGGCGCTCGTCCGCGATGCGACGAATTTAATCATGCGATAGATGGGATAGCTCAAAACCAGCATGAGTAGCGCCAGCGGGGCATTGTGACGGTCGGTCGCAATCGATCCGATCAGAAATAGGATCGATCCTCCCAGCGCAATCCCCGTCGTGTACGGATATCCCCACGCGCGATACGGGCGGGGCATATCGGGTTCTTTTCGGCGCAGCAGAAACAGAGATGCGTATGAAAGCGTGTAGTTTGCGACGAAGAAAAACGAAAGCATGGCGATGACTCGTTCGAACGAAAAGAGCACGAATACAATCGCGACCACGGTGCTCAGGAAGAGCGCGAACGCGGGAGTGCCACCGGCATTGACCTTCGCGGCGCGACGGAAAAACAGTCCGTCGCAGCTCATGGCGTAAAGAGTTCGCGAGCAGAAAAGCTGGTTGGCGTTCATGCAGGAAGCGAGCGAGATCAGCATGATCGAGCGGATCACCGAGTCGCCGTAATGGCCGAAGATGCGTTCGGCGGCGGTCCCAAGAGAAAACGTGTTGCCCGCCACTTGGCTCAGTGGAAGGACATATAGGACGGCGGCGTTGATCAGGAGGTAGATTCCCATGATCGAGAACACACTGCCGAAAATTGCGCGAGGCACATCGCGCCCCGGCTCTCTCACTTCTTCGCCGAAGTAGACAACGCCGTCCCATCCGTCCACGGTGTAAAGGACAGCCTGCAGCGCAAGCATGATGGCGATGGCGAGTGGCCACCCCGACTGCAGCAACGGCATGGACGCGGCGGCGTGCGCTGCATCGGCAGCAGCGGCCACCGTGGCCGGGGCCGCGTTGCGCGCGTGACCTCCAAACACGAAACACGCGACGACCACGACGAGGAATGCCACTGTCTTCAGCGCGGCGGTGACGAGTTGCGTGCTGCTGCCCCACTTGATCCCGCGCCACTGCAAAAGAAAAAACGCCACGATCACGCTGACAGCGATGGATTGCACATGGCCCGCGAGCGGCGCGAACAATGCGCCGCTGTACTCGGCGATCACGATGGCGACGGCGGCGGCGGTGCCGCACGTCGAGAGCCAGTCGCTCCATCCGACGATGAAGCCCGCGTAATCGCCGATGGCACGCCGCGAGAAATTGTATTGGCCGCCGCTCCGCGGAATCGACGCGCCAAGTTCGGCCATCGACGAAGCGCCGACGAGCGCGTAAAGTCCGCCGACGATCCAAACGCCGAAGAAGAGATAAATATTGGGAAGCCACTGCGCGATGTCGCCAGGCGAACGCACGATGCCCGCGGCAATCGTGTTGCCGACGGCGGCGGCGATGCCGAACCACATGCCAAGAACCTTGAGTAGTCCGCCACCGGAGCGCGCCACGGCGGAACCCGTCGGAGCCGATGCAGTGGTCGTTGTGCCGTCGGATATGTTAGACAATGGATTCTCAGGGCTTCGATGCGAGTGCATCCCATGTGTGAAGGGACGAGTGACCTCGCGGCGAAGGCGCCATGATAATGGCGGACGCGGAAATTGCAAAGGAAAGCTGCGGTTCGCTGTGCCGGCTGGCATTTCGGTTGAGAATTCAGACGTGACGACGGAAACCATCAAAACAAATTCGGCAACGCAGACGTCGATCGATCCGGCGGAGAAGCCCGTCGATGTTTCGGTCGTGATCCCGTGCCTCAATGAAGCCAATTCCATCGGGATCTGCGTCGGTAAGGCGATCGCTTCCTTTAAATCCGCAGGCCTGCGAGGAGAAGTCGTCGTCGCCGACAATGGTTCGACTGACGGATCGATCGACATCGCCGAAAAACTCGGCGCGCGCGTCGTGAATGTTTCCGCGCGCGGTTACGGCTCTGCGCTTCGCGCGGGAATCGCTGCGGCACATGGCGCGTTCATCATCATGGGAGATGCCGACGACAGCTACGACTTCGCCGACGTCCCGCGCTTCGTCGAAACGTGGCGCCAAGGTTACGACGTCGTGATGGGCAATCGCTTCCGCGGAGAAATCAAGCGCGGCGCAATGCCGTGGCACCACAAGTACATCGGCAATCCCGGCCTCTCGCGGATGCTCAATCTTTTCTTTCACGCCGGCATCGGAGACAGCCACTGCGGCATGCGCGGTTTCACCCGCGCGGTCTACGATCAAATGGATTTGCGCAGCACCGGCATGGAGTTTGCGTCGGAGTTCGTGATCAAGGCGGCGCAGCTCCGCGCAAAAATCACCGAGATTCCGATTACGCTTTGGCCCGACAAACGCGGCCGCCCGCCACACCTGCGCAGTTTTCGCGACGGCTGGCGCCATCTGCGTTTTATGCTGCTCTACGCGCCGAACTGGTTGTTTCTGCTGCCCGGCGCGGCACTCGTCATTGTAGGTCTCGCGCTCGTTTTCTGGCTGCTGCCCGGGCCGCGCTCGCTCACGCCACGAATCACGCTCGACGTTCACACCATGATCTTCGGCGTGATGTTCACACTGCTCGGCGTTCAGATTTTGTCGATCGGTGCCTTCGCGAAAGTCTTCAGCTACGCCGAGCGCTTCGACCACAAAAATATTTCGCTGCGCCGCGCGCTCACTCACGTCCGCTTCGAAACCGGGCTGCTGCTCGGCGGCGGCCTCTTCCTCATCGGTCTTCTCGGATGCAGCTGGATTATTTGGGATTGGGTTTCCAGCGGGTTCGGCCCGATGCATCAGGTTCGCGGCGTTCTCTTCTGGTCGATGTGGCTCTTCCTCGGAATTCAGGTGACTTTTTCTTCGTTTTTCCTCAGCATGCTGGGCATCAGCCGCGGCACGTACATCGGCGACTACGATCTGAAATAGATGGCGTACACAAGCCTCGACCATTTCATCGCAAAGCTGAGATTTCGCGCCGCATACCCCTTCATTCGCAGCGGATCGCGCGTCTGTGATCTCGGCTGCGGCCTCGACGCGGCATTCCTTAACTACTCCGGGGACAAAATTTCACATGGCGTTGGCATCGACGATCAGGTCGAGGATGGTTTGCGCGGGCGCTGGTGGCGCATCCGAGCCGACATTACAGTGCCGCCGCTCCCACTTGAGCCGTCGCAATTTGATCACGTCGTAATGCTTGCCGTGCTGGAACATCTGCGGGATCCCGAGCCGGTTTTACGCGAGGCGTATCGGATTCTCGCGCCCGGCGGCAATCTGATTCTGACGTGGCCGTCGTCCGCGGTTGATCCAATCCTAGCCGTCCTTCGCGGCGCGGGCCTAATCAGCGCTGAAATGGAAAGCGACCAGCATCAGAAGCGAATTCCAGTCGCAGTCTTGCAAGCGATGCTGTCGCGCATCGGTTTCCGCCAATTCATACACCGCCGATTCGAATTCGGACTGAACAATTTGATGGTCGCCACTCGCGAGTGACAATCGCAGGACTGAAACGCAACTTTCGGAGAGTCGCGCTGACCGCGCATGGCCAGTCGCCCGATAGTATGTCTTTCGTACCATGCCCCCAGCGTCACCAATCAGGTCCAATAAAATGGAATGATGCGAATTCGCTTCAGCCTTGGTGTCGGTTCGTGCATTTGTTTCGTCGCTTCGGTAATTTTTCCTGCAGCAACTCGCGCACAGTACAAGGAAATTGACCGCCTTGGTCAAGACCTGGCGCAAGCGTGCGCGAAGCCAAGCCTGGAAGACAGCGTCATGGCTGTGGCTGACCTGCACGATGTGGACGGCACGAACGGCAACCAAGGACACTATTTTTCGTTGCTGGTGACGTCGGCAATAAATCTTCACCGGAAAGGTGAATTGGTTGTAGCGGACCACAATGGCTTTGACTCTGCGCTGCAGAAGATCGAAATCTCGGGTCAGGCATTCACGACTCCGCAGTCAGTTACGGCCATCAAGGGCAGAATCAACGCCTATATGATTGTGATCGGAGATTTTCGTCAGGAACAGCAAGACTATTCGTTGCACTTCTCGGGGGTGCGCGCTTCCGACGGTGTGGTCCTCTGCTCTGCGAATTCGAAGTTTAGACACAATGCATTTCTTGATGCCCTGGCGAGCCCTTTTCCACCACCGAACGGGGATATGCCGATAAGAATGGGTTCTTCAAACCCCGAACAGCACCTTGTTCCTCCAGTTTGTGAGCACTGCCCGTTTCCGACATACACAGGTGCTGCGAGAGCGGCAAAACTTCAAGGGACTGTTGTATTCGAGACGTTGATTTCCAACGAAGGAAGGGTTGTCGCATTGCGTCCAACCAAGGCACTGGGCTTCGGTCTGGACGAGGCCGCATACGATCTCATCTTGAACAAGTGGAAGATGAAGCCAGCTAAAACGAAGGACGGTAAGCCGATCACGGTGATCGTTCCCATCGAGGTCACTTTTCGACTTTACTGATCGCTTTTTTCGCCCACACGTTCAGGCGCCGAGTTGGGTATGTAGGGTTCAAGATACGTGTTGTCGGTGTCGGGCGTAACGAGCCACACTTTGCGGTCCTTGAAATAATCCAGTAGTTTTGCGTTCTGCTCGGCGTCGAGTTCGCGCGCCCACAGCACTTTCGCTCCGTCAATTTCGGCGCCGTTGTAAACCCAGTCGTCGTGAATGTTGTGCTCGTCGGTGTAGCGCACCACGATCAAATGCTTTCCGGGAGTGTGGGTGAGCTTTTCGGCGATCACCGCGCGACTGGGATCTCCTTCGCATGGCCAGAACAACGGATCGCAGATGCCTCGCGCGGCGTAAATACCGGCGTCGAGCGCAAGGCAAATCACCAATGTGCGCGACAATGCGATGCCAACGCGTCGACCTCGCCATCCCATCGTCCGTAGATGTCGCACTGCCTGCACGATCAGCAAAAACAGCACGCACGTGATCGGTGCGGAGTAGTGTGCTGCCGACCACACAACTGCGGACACGCCGACAAGTCCGATTCCCAGCACGATAATCGGGAGTCGCATCTTTCGATCGCGCAGCGCGAAGGGAACTCCCGGCAGCGCCAGCAGCAGTCCCATCCAAAAATAATTGACACCGCCGCGAAAAATCTTCTCCCACGTCACTCGCGCGGCGTCTGCGAAGCCGCGATGATAATTTTCGCGCTCCCACGCGTTGTAGAAATCTTCGAACTGTTGATTGCGATAGTGCAACGCCGGCAGCGGCTTCTGCCACAAAAACGGCTGCGCTGAATGATAGGTCCGCGTGTTCAACACATGCGGCATCAGCAGGGCATTTCCCGTCAGCCGGAAATTGTAGTAGCCCATCCACACAACAGTCAGCGCAACTGCCACCGCGAGCGGTGCAGCAACTCGCCCAAATCGCGAGGCCGCCGCGTCCTTCCCGCCCGTCCGCCCCGCGAGCCACCACACAAACCACACTGCAATCGGCCCACAAAATAAAAATCCTTCATACGGCCGGCTGTTCGCCAGAATTGCAATCCCAAGTCCAAGCCACAACGCATCGCGCACGCGCGCCCGCCGACTGATGCGGGCCATCGCTCCTAGCGCCAGCGCTCCACCCGTCGCCGCAACCGCCCCGCCCCAGTAACTGTTCACCCAGTAGCTCGCGACGCCCAACTTCAGCGCCACCATCACGCCACCGAGCAGCGCCCATCGCGCCGGCAGCCACGCTTGCAGCATCCACGTGATCGCCGCACACATCGCCGCCACGCTCAACAGCACGCCAAACCACGGATTGCCGAGCAACTCTCCGATCGCGAGGGCTACGCCTTGCGCCGGTGGGTACATCGACGCGTACGCCGGATTCCAATTCACATGAAATGTTTCGAAGCTAATCCACAGCGGATGCGTCGGATTCGCCAACCGCCCATGCGCGAATGTATCGCCCATCAACAAATAACTGAACTCGTCGTGGATACCCGGCACAGGAATGTGCAGGAAGGGAAGCGCCAGCAATCGCGCCACAATCACAAAAAGAAATACAGCCGCAATCGCCCGCCCGCGGCACTCGGCAAATCTTGCCAAGACCGACTCGAACGCAGCAAACTGCCGTCTCAACACGTTTGAAAATACAATCGCGACGATTCCCAGAATCGCGGCAACGATCAGGGAAATTTCCAGCACGCGCAGAGTGCGCAGCACATAAGCGTCGTCGAGTCCCAGCATGAACCCGGAATTGTAGGATGGATTCCGCGCATACGGCGCGAATTCTAGCTTGTGGCTATTTCAAAGGAGCGACGCAGATCGTTGCGAGACTGCAAAAGTCCCAGAAGCTACAGAAGTGCAGCCCCTACGGTTCGACTTCAAGCTCAGTCAGTCGCTCTTCTTTGACTCTAGGCTTCGGCTTCGAATTCGCATTCGGATTCTCGAGGTAATCCGCCAACTCAAGCCGCATATTCCCGGCATTCGTCGAAAACTGCAATCCCGCCTCGAAATCCACGATCCCGTTTCGAATCAATTGCTCAATGACGCCGTCGAAGTGCTGCATGCCTTCCGTGTCGCCGTCGCGCATCGCGTCAAGCAGGGTCTTGCCTTCGCCTTCGCCCTTCTCGACGTAGTCGCGCGTTCGCATCGTTGCTTTCAAAATTTCGACGGCAGCAATGCGCCCCTTCCCATCCTTCTTTGGAATCAAGCGTTGCGAAACGATGAATCGGAATGCCTTTGCCAGTCGAGTGCGAATCGCCTGCTGATCCGCCAAGGGAAATACCCCGATGATGCGCTCCACGGTCTTGGACGCGTCGATGGTGTGCAGCGTCGACATTACCAGGTGACCCGTCTCGGCAGCTTCCAATGCAATCTCAATCGTTTCGCGATCGCGCATTTCGCCAACCAGAATGACTTTCGGCGCCTGCCGCAGAGCCGCGCGTAGCGCAAGCCCGAACGTCGGTGTATCGCTGTGCAGTTCGCGTTGGTGAATCGTCGCTTTCTTGTGTTTGTGCAGAAACTCGATCGGATCTTCGATCGTCAGGATGTGATACGGTTTTTCCGAATTCATCTTGTCGAGAATTGCTGCAAGGGTCGAGGACTTTCCCGAACCGGTTGGTCCAGTCACGAGCACGATGCCATTCCGCAACTCAACGATTTCTTGCAGTGCGACTGGCAAATTGAGCTTTTCGAACCCGGGGATATCCATCGGGATGACGCGCATCACGATCGCGTACGTTCCGCGCTGGCGAAACACGTTCACGCGAAATCGGGCGACACCCGGCAAACCATACGAAAGGTCCGCCGAGCCGTCCTGCTCCAGCTTTCGAATCGGGTGGTCATTTTTCCCGATGAGGTCGTGCGCGATCAGCCGGGTATCTTCCGCCGTGAGCATTTCCAGCCCTTTGAACTTGAGCTCCACCAGTTCGCCGCTGACTTCGATCTGGGGCGCGCGGCCTGGAGAAAAAATCAGGTCGCTGACGTGGCCGCCCGACTTGAGCATCGCGGTGATAAGTTGCGCAGTCTGAATGCTCCGCTGTGTCGCGGGCGCTTGCGGTGTGGTACCCATGAATTTCGCAGTCTCCGTCGAAATTGATTGGTGCGGTAAAACGCCTGAAGAGGGCCCAAAGCCCACCTGGACATGCCTAGTGTGTATGGGACTAGTACCCGTGCGCTAGCGAAGACCGAAAGAGTTGGCGCGAGTTGATTACGTAGCTTTGTGGTGGCAAGGCGTGAAACGGTAGCACGTTCGATGAAAAGCCTTTGTGTAATCACATACTTACGTGTGGAGTGACAAGTCCAACGGGTAACCCGCACGAATTGGTCTGAGGCTCGCCTTCGAAAGATCCGTGACGATCCAGGTCGCGCCCGCGGCCTTCAGTAACTCGTCGACTTCGGTGGTTCGCAAGGCTAGCACCGGCGATCCAGCCGCCCGCCCGGCGCGAATTCCGGCAGGCGCGTCCTCAACCACGACGCAGTCCCGCGGTTTGAGTCCAAGCAATTCCGCGCCCCTCAAATAAGGATCAGGGTCCGGCTTGAATCGCTGCACATCCGCCGCCGTAACCAATTGCTTCGGCCAAGGCAATCCCGCCACGCGAATTCGAACTTCGGCCAGCGGCCGCGTACACGACGTCACGATCGCCCACTGCTCTGGTGGAAGCGCCTGCAAGACAGCAAGGACTCCCGGCAGAGGCACGACGCCGTCCGTGTCCGCGATCTCCCACTCTTCCATTTTTCGATTTTCTTCTTCGTAGTCGCCGTTCGGCATCAATTCCCGCAGCGTCACCAGACTGGGGCGTCCATGCGCCTGGCGCACAACCTCTTCCGTGTTGAAGCCATACTGCTCCGCCCATCGCGACCAGCATCGCGCTACGGCCGGAGTCGAATCCACCAACACTCCATCCAGATCGAAAAGAATTCCTCGCGTGTGCACTTCAACCCGGCTAGACAATGAAGGAGTGGTCCTCCGCGACCGGACCAAGTATCTCACGCCTTCGGCAACGAGTTCTCGCGACAGCGGCTCTTTGCGAATCGCCATTCGCGCAGCAAAAAACGCACACCCACCTTCCGCAGAGGTGGATGTGCGTTTCAGAATGAGTTCCCGCGGTGGCTAAAATCCAGTCTTTCTACCCACGCGATGGAATCTCCGTATCGCCATACACTTCATCCGGATACTTATCGATCTTGTCGTTCGGCGGCAAATCGCGCGTCACCGGATTCTTTACTCGCCCCGAATCGTTAGTAACTTCGCTCCGTTGCCGCGTCGGATTCTGTTTCGTGCGTCTCACTCGTGCTCGTTTCGTATTCATCGCGTTTCCCTCCAAAAATTTCTCGTCGCGCCACAAAAGTGCGCCTTAAAAAACACGACTGGGTGAATGACTACGCGGCGTTCGAGTGTGTCTACGAAGACTTCTTCTTGCGCGGCACCTTCGCGCCCTTCTTGCGTGCTTCCGACAAACCGATCGCGATAGCCTGCTTCCGGCTCTTCACGCGCCCGCCCTTGCCACCCTTGCCCGATTTGAGCGTCCCTTTTTTCTCACGCCGCACCGCGCTCTCAACGCTCTTCCCCGCAGCCTTTCCATAACGCGCCATCGTTTCTCTCCTCAACCGCTTCGCCCGTTATAGGCACCTAACCGTCCACCCGCCATACCGTTTGTGGAGTAGAAGACAAATCCGGAAAGGTGTAGGCAAGTTAATCCACGCCCGCGTGCGATCCAACTTGCGTTGGTCAAACAAATGCCGGCACTCCCGTGGCAGACTCAGCGAAAAGCCGCTCCACCCAGATTGACCTATCCCGCTCCGCCCACATACTATGTGCCCGACATGCCCAGCGATTCAGGCCTGATTGGCCAAACTTTTTCGCACTACAAAATTCTTTCGCAGCTCGGCGTCGGCGGAATGGGCGTCGTCTACGAGGCCGAAGACCTCACCCTCGGCCGGCGCGTTGCGCTCAAGTTTCTGCCCGAAGCTTCGAACGACGCCACCAACGCCCACGAGCGCTTTCAGCGCGAAGCCCGCGCCGCGTCAGCGCTGAATCATCCGAACATCTGCGTCATCCACGAAATCGGCGAGCAGGACGGTCGTCATTTCATCGTGATGGAATTGCTGGAAGGTCAGACGCTGAAAGATCGCATTAACAGCTCGGCGATGCTGTTCGATCAAGTCCTCAACATCTCGATCGAAATCGCCGACGCTCTCGACGCCGCGCATTCGCAAGGCATCATTCACCGCGACATCAAGCCGGCCAACCTCTTCATCACCAAGCGCAGCCACGCAAAAATTCTCGACTTCGGACTTGCGAAACTGGTTGGCGCGGGTGCGCGTTCGGGCAGGGAACTTGCCGGTGCGGGGCCTGCGACGCTGACCTCCGACGACATGTTCACCAACCCAGGCAGCACCGTCGGCACGGTTGCCTACATGTCTCCCGAGCAAGTGCGCGGCGACGATCTCGACGGCCGCAGCGACCTGTTTTCGTTCGGCACCGTGATGTACGAGATGCTGACCGGCACGCTCCCGTTCCGCGGAGCGACTTCCGGCGTCATCTTCGAAGCCATCCTGAATCGAGCGCCCGCGCCGATTTCGCGAACCAGCGAATCCGTTCCGCCGAAATTTGAAGAGATTCTCAGCAAAGCCTTGGAAAAAGATCGCGACCTCCGTTACCAGGTCGCTGCCGAACTTCGCGCCGACCTGAAACGTCTGCGTCGCCAGGCCGATTCAAGCCGCGCTCTCACAGACTCCGATTCGTCGGGTTCGATCGCCGCAAGTTCCGCATCGCGCTCGGCTGTGGCCCCAGTCGCCGCGTCATCGCCTTCGTCGGCCGCCGCACAAGCTCCGTCGAGCTCCACTGTTCTACAAGTCGCCGGCCAGCACAAAGTCGGCGTCAGCGTCGTCTCCGTCATCCTCGCAGTGCTAGTTCTCGCAGCGATCTACGGCGCCTACAAGTTCTTCGCGCCCAAGGAATCGCCCGCGTTCGAAAGCTTCTCCATCGCGCCCATGACCACGACCGGCAAAGCCGCCTTGGCGTCGATTTCTCCCGACGGTAAATACCTCCTCAACGTGCAGTCCGATGCCGGTCAGCAGAGCCTGTGGCTGCGCAACGTCGCCAACAACAGCGACACACAAGTGATTCCGCCCACCGACGACATCTACCATGCGCTTCACTTCTCGCCCGACGGCAACTACATCTTCTTCGTCCGCTCTGAAAGGGAAGAGCACAACATCAACGGCTTGTATCGCGCTCCGGTTCTCGGCGGAACTCCGCAGCGCATTTTGAAGGACATCAGTTCGAACATCAGCTTCAATCCCGCGGGCGACCGCTTTTCTTTTCTTCGATCGGATTTTCGCAAGGGCGAAGGCCATCTCTTGACGGCCGCCGCCGACGGCAGCGATGAGAAACTCGTAAACGCAGCGTCGATCGGCGTGAACGGATGGGATACGAGCTGGTCGCCCGACGGCAAAATCATCGCGGTCAGCCTTCAGGAGCCAGGATCAACGTCCGACGCACTCGGTCAGGTCGTGGCCTTCAATATGGCCGACGGCCAGCGCTCCACGCTCGCCGGAATTCCGCAACTTCCTTGGAATCTCGCGTGGTTTCCGGATAGTAGAGGCCTCGCAGTCCTTGGGACCGGCCCCGACAGCAACTTCAACCGCTATCAGCTTGGCTATCTTTCCTATCCCGGCGGCAAGCAGCGGCCAATTACCAACGACACCAACAACTACCGTTCGCTCTCGCTGTCGGCCGACGGAAAGGTCGCGGCCATGGTGCAGACTCGCTCCACTGGAACTCTTCAGGTCGCGTCCTACACCGAAAAGCAGTTAGGCACGCCCACGATCGTCAGCGATCGCCCCGTGGCGTGGGATTTCAACTGGACTCCCGACGGCAATCTGCTCGTCACGCTCGAAAACAAAATCTATCGGATGAATGCCGACGGTTCGAACCGCGTGCCGTTGCTCAACGACAATTTCGCTTCGTCCAGCCCCGTGTCGTGCGCAGACGGCAAGTACATTTTCTTCGGCTCGGCGATGCGCGACGGAAAACCCAAATACAACATCTGGCGCATGGACGCGCAGGGCGGCAACATCAAACAGATCACGACCGGCGATCTTGAAACTCCGGCAATGTGCTCGCCCGACGGCAAGTGGTTGATGTACGAAGGCACGGTGAACAACAAAAATATCGCCGAACGCGTCTCCGTCGATGGTGGTACTCCCACGCCGATCTCCGACGACGCACTGGCCTGCGGCTGCATCAACTATTCGTCCGACGGCAAATTCATCGCCTATCAAGCCGAATCCCGCGGCGGCGAAAAAGTCGTGATTCAGATTCTCGACGCCGAAACATTCAAGACCGTCCGTACTCTCGAACGCCACGAAGGCGCGCGCGGCGAAATTCGCTACTCCATGGACGGCAAGTACATCGGCTACCCGTTCCGCGAGAAGGGTCTATATGCGCTCTGGGCCTCACCGGTCGACGGCTCTCCTGGACACGAGGTCACTCCGTTCGGCCCCGACCCTCTCATCGACTTCCACTGGTCCCCCAAAAACGACCGCCTCGGCTTAATCCGCCTCCACAACGACAGCGACGTCATCCTGCTAAAACAGACCGCCGCCAAATAAGTCGAGCGGTCCGTTCACAGGTTGGATGCGGAATGAAAAAGAAAAAAACAGCGGCCACAAAAACCGACAAGCACTACTTCGCCAAACTCGACGAACTCTACGAAAGGTTTCCCTACCTTACCGAACTTGATCTGCGGGAAGTCTTCCTTACAGAAAATAGAAATGAACTCAACCGCACGCCCCCTCACAACTCCGAACTCGAAGCCCATCGCCTCTTCGATGAGTGGCTGAAGAAGAAAAACTCTCCCAAATAGACTTCGAACGGGATGGTCACTGCGGCTCGCGTGCTTCCGCCGCGAACTCTACGCGCTCAGCGCTTCTGCGTTAACTTTCCGCGCAAACAACACTAGGCAACAGCCTCCAGCGATCATCAGTAAGCAAATCGGATGTGCCTTGCTCGGCGGCAAGGTGTCTATAAGGAGAGTTGTTGGGGGAAATTGGGGTGGGAGACGGGGATTGAACCCGCGACATTCGGTGCCACAGACCGACGCTCTACCAGCTGAGCTACTCCCACCGCAGACGCCGCGCCGGAATTTCGCGCAGCCCAGCTATATTATCACCGCCCCGCCCAATCCCGCTACGACTCTGCACGCGCAAACAACGCACGAACGCGAAACAATGCTGAGCTAACGGAATGCAACCCACCGAGTCTAAGTTCTCGATTTCAGCGCGCGTGTCATAGTGTGTCCGCAGCACAACAAGTAGCGAATATCCCAGCAGTCGCCCTGTTTTTTCATTCGCCCTTTTAAATCCAAAGTCCACTCGGGTCCGTATATTTAGCCGAGGGTGCATTCGTGAAACGCAGCTCAATTCGCATCGCGGTGATGATGGCAGCCACGGCGATTTCGACCGCCGCCGCAGCGCCGCAACCGCAGGCAACGCAAGCGACGACTCAAGCTCACAATCACGACGCCTCAGCTCCCACCTCGCACTCCGCCACTCCCGCCCCCGCCTGGCTCCCCTGGTCCGACTCCGTCTTCACCCAGGCCGCCAGCGACCACCGCTTCGTCCTCCTCGACCTCGAAGCCGTCTGGTGCCACTGGTGCCACGTCATGGACGTCACCACGTACCGCGACCCCAAAGTCCTAGCCCTCCTCAACAAAAGCTATCTCACCATCCGCGTCGACCAGGATTCCCGCCCCGATCTTTCGAATCGCTACGAAGACTACGGTTGGCCCGCCACAGTCGTCTTCGACGCCGCTGGCCACGAAATCGTGAAGCGCCAGGGCTACCTCACTCCGCAGGAGATGGCGTCGATGCTCCAGGCCATCATCGACGATCCATCTCCTGGCCCATCGGTGCAGCCCGAAAAAGAAATCGCCTTTCCGACCAACTCCGCCTTCCCGGCCTCGCTGCAATCACAACTCGAAAAAGACTACCTCGACGGCTTCGACGCCAAGCAGGGAAGCTGGGGCTCCGATCAAAAATATCTCGATGTGGATTCCGTCGAACTCGCAATGGCCCGCGGCGACACGCGCGCCGCATCAATGGCCCGCCAAACTCTCGACGCCCAGCTCCAAATTCTCGATCCCGTGTGGGGCGGCTTCTACCAATATTCCACCGACGGCGTCTGGACCAAACCTCACTTCGAAAAAATAATGTCGGTGCAGGCCGAAAATCTCCGCATCTATTCCGAAGCCTACGCCCAGTGGAACGATCCGAAATATCTCCACGCCGCGCAAGCCGTCCAACAATTTCTCGCGACGTTCCTCACCAGCCCCGACGGCGCGTTCTACACCAGTCAGGACGCCGACGTCGTCGAAGGTAAGCACAGCGCCGAATATTTCGCTCTCGCCGACAACGATCGCCGCAAGCAAGGCGTCCCGCGCGTCGACAAACACATCTACGCCCGCGAAAACGGCTGGGCGATCACCGCGCTCGCGCAACTCTACGAAGCCACCGGCGACGCGAAAACTCTCGACTCCGCCCTAAAAGCCGCCAACTGGATCACACAAAATCGAGCGCTCCCCGGCGGCGGTTTCCGCCACGGCTCAAAAGACGTCGGCGGCCCATTCCTCGGCGACTCCGTATCAATGACTCGCGCCTACATCGCGCTCTACCGCGTCACCGCCGATCGCAAATGGCTGACTCGCGCTACCGCAACCACCGCTTACATCGATCGCACATTCCGCGCCTCAAACGGCGCCGGCTTCATCTCCGCCGTCGCGCCCACCGACAAAGCCTTCAAGCCCCATCCTCAGCGCGATGAAAACGTCGCCTTGGCCCGCGTCGCCAATCAACTCTTCCACGCGACCGGCGACGCCAAGTATCAGTCCCTCAATGAAACCGCGATGCGCTACCTCGCCGCACCGCCCGTCGCAACTCGCCTTCCCGTTGCCAGCGTCTTGCTCGCCGAATATGAAGTCACCCGCGCGCCGCTCCACCTGACTGTCGTCGGCGCCAAAAACGATCCGTCGGCGCAGTCCCTCTTCCGCGCCGCTCTCCAATATCCTTCGTTCTACAAGCGCCTCGAATGGTGGGACACCCACGAAGGCAAGCTGCCAAATCCCGACGTCCAATACCCATCCGTTGCGCGCGCCGCCGCGTATATCTGTACGCAGCGCACTTGCTCGCCGCCCATTTTCAAGGCCGACGATCTTTCGGCCAAGGTGAACCGCGTTCTGGGCCTGCAAGAAAGCAATTCGGATCAAGCGTCGGCAAAATCGCCACGCTAGAAAAGATTTCGCAGGAAGAGCGTCAAACATGAGGAGAAGCTAACAAATCCAGGTGAGGGCCGTCATTTAGTACTGGTCCTTCACCCACCCGGCAGGTTACAAGAATTTTGCGACCGCTCGGGAAAGTTTCACTGGTAGCGGCATTCCCTTAGGCGTAAGGTGGGGAACGCCGTCAAAACCGCCCGAGCCCGGCGAGCTCAATTCAATACAACTGAGCCCACGTCCACGGTCGGCAGCCGCGCATCTGAATGGCGTCCGGCCGCTGGCTCTCGGCACGGGGTTTAACGGTCTTCAGGCAGCAGAAACGCCCGAAGTGTTGAGCAGTAAAATTTATTCAGGAGGACGTTGGGGAAATGACAAAGTCAAATCGGATTCTACTCGCTGGCGCGGCTTTCGCGGGTCTTCTCGCGGGCACCGCAGGCACGATCCAGGCTTCAAACCTCGCGAAGGCTTCGGCGCAGGATGATGCAGCCAAGGCCGACAAGAAGGTGAAAGAAAAGCACGCCTGTAAAGGCCAGAACTCTTGCAAAGGCAAGGGCGGCTGCAAGGCGAGCGACAATGGCTGCAAGGCCAAGAACTCCTGCAAGGGTAAGGGCGGCTGCGCAACTGATGGCAGCAAGATGCCCGAGTAACATCGCCAGCATCAGCAACTGGCTTCCGCCGGTTGCATGTACGGGGGCTGGTGATCACTCACTAGCCCCTGTTGCTTCTTGGCCGTTGTTATATATCGACGTTTGTCGTTGTGCCCCGCAGTCTGCACTTGGGAGACTTTGAGCAATGCCCGCGAATAAGTTCAATGGATTTACCGACTACGGAATCGGTATCGGCCTGCGCGCCACGCACTACGACCACATTCTTTCGCGCAAGCCGGTCTGCGATTGGTTCGAAATCATCTCCGAAAATTTCATGATCGACGGCGGGCGCCCTCTCCAGATCCTCGACGAGATTCTTGAGCAGTACAAAGTCGTGCAGCACGGCGTTTCGATGTACTTTGGCTCCGCCGAAAAACCAAATCGCGAGCATCTTCGCCGCCTCAAAGATCTGGTCAAGCGCACCAAGACTCCCTGGGTCTCCGACCACCTCTGCTGGGGCAGCGTCGACGGCCGCTATACCCACGATCTTCTCCCGATGCCGTATACCTTCGAAGCCGCCAAACTTACCGCGCAAAAAGTGCGCGAGGTCCGCGACTTCCTCGAAGTCCCCGTCGCCGTTGAAAACGTCAGCAGCTACGCCGAATTTCACGTCTCCGAAATGACCGAGTGGGAATTCCTCAACGAAGTCGTCGAACGCGCCGACTGCGGCATTCTTCTCGACGTCAACAACATCTACGTCTCATCGCAAAATCACAGCTTCAATCCTCTCGACTACGTCAACAGCGTTCCCGCCGAGCGCGTCGCGCAAATCCACATCGCCGGCCATTCGAAATATCGCAAATACATTCTCGACACGCACGATCACCCGGTGATCGATCCGGTCTGGAAACTCTACGATCGTGCCATTCAGCGCGTCGGCCACACCGCCACTCTGCTCGAATGGGACGACAGCATTCCCACGTTCAAAGAAGTCCACGACGAGGCGCTCAAAGCCAACAAGTTCCTCGCCTCCAGCGTTCTCGCCACCGCGGTATGAAGCTCCCCCTATGAAGCTTCTTGCCCTACAACGAACGATGGCTCGCGCGGTGATGCAGCCGCTCTCCAAGTCCGAGCACATGCGGGAAAAAGCTCCCGGCGGCGGCAAGATGCGCGCCTATGCCTCGCGCTTCATCAAGCCCAACGACCGCCTTACCTCGTTCGATCGCCTGGAAATCTACAATCGCCAATATTGGTATCGCTTGTTCTCCGCGCTCGCCGAAGATTTCCCCGGCCTCCGCTCCGTCCTCGGCGAAAAGCAGTTCGACGCGATGTGCAAAGCCTACATCGTCGATTGCCCGTCCACTTCATTCACGCTGCGCAATCTCGGCTCAAAAATGGAGTCGTGGCTTCGCGCGAATCCAAAGTGGGCAGGGAAGAAGCAGACGCTCGCTCTCGACATCGCCCGCCTCGAATGGGCCGACATAGAAGCATTCGACAACGCCTCCGAGCCCGCTCTCCGCGCCGAAGATCTCGCCAGCGCCGATGGTGCGACTCTCAAGCTTGAGTTGCAGCCCTACGTCCGCTTGCTCGACTTCGCCTATCCCGTCGATGATCTCCTCCTCGCCGTCCGCAAAGAGGACGACGACACCGATTTCGCCAGCAACGCCTTCGCCGAAAAGCGTAAGAAAAAGCACGTCCGCGCAGTCGCCAAGCTCAAGCCTCAACCAATTTTTCTCGTCGTGCACCGCATCGACAATTCCGTCTATTACCGCCGAATCCAGCCCGAAGAATTCGCCGTATTAAAAATGCTGGGCAAACGCAAAACGCTCGGCGAAGGTCTCGACGCCGCGTTTCGCAAAAGCAAAATGCCGCTCGAAGAGCGCTCCGCTTCCGTTCAAAAATGGTTTCAGACTTGGGCCACGCTCGGATGGTTTTGCAGGCCGTTGAAAAAGACCGCTAATGTTTGAGACTTTTCCGCCGCTACACACTCATAACTCGCATGAATAACACCATCACACGCCTTCGCGGTCTCTACGATCGCTTCTTCACCTTAATCTCGTACCTGCAGTCGCCATTTCTGCTTTTCGTGCGCCTCTACTGGGGCTGGCAACTCACTCAGAGCGGCTGGGGCAAGCTCCACCACCTGAGCAACGTCACCGAATTCTTCACCAGCCTCGGTCTCCCAATGCCCGCGCAGACCGCACTCGCAATCTCTTGCCTCGAATTTTTCGGTGGCATCGCGCTCGCCATCGGTCTGCTCTCGCGTCTCACCGCGTTCATCCTCACCATCAACATGGTTATGGCCTTCGTCACCGCCGACCGCGAAGCGCTCTTCTCCATCTTCTCCGACCCCGACAAGTTCTACGCCGCCGCACCCTACACATTTCTGGTCGCGACGATCATCATCCTGCTTTTCGGCCCCGGCAAATTCGCCGTCGACACTTTGCTCGAACGCTGGTTCGGCGCATCTACGCCGCCGATTTCACACTGATATCTCTCCACCCAATCTCGCGTCGAAAACTCCCGGCAACCCACTTCGCTCTTTCTCCGTCTAACCGACTGTCTCGGTGGGTGTCTCTATGACTCGTGTTCGCCCTCGCTCGACCATTCTCATAAGCGCCGCGCTCGCTCTCCCTTTAATCGCGCTAATCTGGACCACCGTGCGCACTCGGTCCACACACGCTGACGACATGACCTCGAGCCTCGTCATCTCCGGCTCGCGCATCGACGTCACTATCGAATCGGGCGACTGGAAAATCTCTCACGACGACATCCTCCATTGGGTCAAGCTCGCCGGCGAAGCCGTCGCCACCTACTACGGCAAATATCCCGTTCCTCATCTCACCCTCAGAATTTCTCCATTCGACGGCTCCGGCGTTCGCCACGGCACCACCTGGGGACGCGACGGCGGCGGCCTCATCAAAATCGGCCTCGGTACGCAAACTCCATCCGCCGAACTCAACGACGAATGGATGCTCACTCATGAAATGGTCCATCTCTCGTTCCCATCCGTTTCCGACGATCACCACTGGATGGAAGAAGGCCTCGCCACCTACGTCGAACCGATCGCTCGCATTCAAGCTGGACAGATGCCCGCTATAGAGATGTGGTCCGATCTCGCTCGCGACATGCACAAAGGCGTACCCAATCCCGACGACAAAGGCCTCGACAACACGCACACCTGGGCCAGCACCTATTGGGGCGGCGCACTCTTCTGTTTTCTCGCCGACGTTCAGATTCGCCAACAAACCCAGAACAAACTCGGTTTACAGGATGCGTTGCGCGGCATTCTCAATGCGAGCGGCGACATCCGCCGGGATTGGGATCTCGATAAAGCGTTCGCACTCGGCGACAAAACCGTCGGCGTCAACGTCCTCACAAACTTGTACGCAAAAATGAAGAACGATCCGATGCCCGTCGATCTTCCCGCAATGTGGAAGCAACTCGGCGTCGAGCCCGACGGCAGAACCGTTCGTCTCAACGACGACGCCCCTCTCGCCGCCATTCGTCGCGCGCTCACCAGTCCAGACTCCGCAAAACCCGCCCACGCTGCTACCCAATCTCCCTCCACTTCCGCCATCTACGCCGGCCGCACCCGCTCATCCGCACGAAAATCCGTATCGTAGTACTCTTCGTTGGAATCAAAAGGCCTCGCTGTCGGTAGTATTCATCAGCACCGTAAAACCGGGCGCGGCCTGACTGATGCATGCCGACGAAAAGCAACTAATGAGTCGCACTCTTCGCAGAATAATCGCAGGCTCGGCCGCCGGTGCGCTCGCCTCCACCGCTCTGGTGCTCACGCTCGGCCACGCAACTCTTTTCATCGCGCTGGGCATCGCCATCGGTGTTTCTTACGGGCTCGCGTTCGGTCCCAGTCGCGGCGCTTATGTCGACAACCTCATGGCCGGCGGTGCCTTGGGCGTTCCGTGGTGGGGACTCATCAACATCATCGCTCTCCCCGTCTTCGCCAGCCGCACGCCGGAGTGGGACGCCGACCAGATGCGTGCGCAGATTCCCGCTCTAGTGGGCTGGGTTGTGTTCGGCGCATCCATGGGCTTGCTTGTGCAAGTCTTCACCGATCTTCTGCACGGGGCTCTCGGTCCTGAGCCGCTTCCTATCGATCCCTCGACCCTCCCAAAAACGCGCGTCGTTATTCTTGGCGGCGGCTTCGCCGGCATGCAGACAGCTTTGTCTTTAGAGGACGAGTTTCATACCAACCCAGGGGTGAGCTTGTCGCTCATTAGCGATACGAATGCTCTCCTCTTCACTCCGATGCTCGCCGAAGTCGCCGGCTCCAACCTCGAACCCAGCCACATCAGCACGCCGCTTCGAAGCAGCCTGCATCGCACTGAATTCACGCGCGCTCGCGTAGCAAACGTCGATCTTGAGCGGCGGCGCGTCATCCTCGCGACGGACAAGACGGACACGCCCAGCAACGCAGGCGATCCGCAATCCGCCCGCCCCGACGGCGACCCCGATCCCGGCGAAACTCGCGAAATCCCTTACGACCATCTCGTCTTCGCCCTTGGCGCCGTCTCCAATTATCTCGGCATGCCCAATCTCCAAAAATATTCCTTCAATTTCAAGAGTCTCCTTGACGCGATTCGCATTCGCAATCACGTCATTGAAATGTTCGAAAAGGCCGATCGCGAAACCGATCCCGCTCGCCGCCGCGCTTTCCTCACTTTTGTCATCGCGGGTGGCGGTTTCGCCGGCGTCGAACTCGCCGGCGCTCTCAACGATTTCGCGCACGGCATCCTGGCAGATTACCCGCGCCTTCCAGCAACCGACCTGAGCATCATCCTCGTGCACTCACACGATCGCGTTCTGCCTGAACTCAGCGAATCGCTTGGCCGCTACGCGCAGAAGCGCATGGCCGAGCGTGGCGTCATATTCCGCCTCAACACACGCCTCCTGGACGCACGCCCTGGACTCGTCGTTCTCCGCGACGGCGAAATTCCCGCCGAAACCTTGGTGTGGACCGCGGGCACCGCGCCCAGTCCCGTCGTCAAATCCTTGCCGCTCCCGAAAGACAAGCGCGGCGCGCTTACCGTCGACGCCACTCTCGCCGTCTCCGGCCAAACTGGACTCTGGGCCCTCGGTGATTGCGCTGCCGTCTTCGACTCGAAATCCAACAAGGCGGTTGCGCCAACCGCACAGTTCGCTCTGCGCGAAGCCGAAATCGTCGCCAAAAATATTCGCGCGCAAATCGAAGGTCGTCCGCTCAAACCGTTCCACTTCAATTCGCTCGGTTCGCTGTGCGTCGTCGGACATCAGACCGCGTGCGCCGAACTCACCGTTCCTTTCGCGCGCGACCGTGCCATGCAATTTTCCGGTTTATTTGCCTGGGTGATGTGGCGTGGCATCTATCTCGCCAAGCTCCCCGGTATTGAACAAAAAATTCGCGTCCTGATGGATTGGACCGTCGAGCTTTTCTTCCCGCCCGACATCGTTCAAACCATCGAGCTGAAATCCGAACAGTAGAGCCGAGCAACAAAGTCGAACGCCAAAACGAAATGTCCTCTGACGCTAACAACGCCCCGAACAATCGTACCGACTCGCTGCTCGCGCAGGCACAACTCGCGACGAGCAAAATCGCCGCGACAGGTCCGGTCACCGGTCACGACTCACCAGTCACTCCCTTCACGCCACCACGATTGTTCCTGCTAGGCTTAGTCGGCTTGTGCCTCGGTGCGGCCTGCGGCGCGCTCAAAGCAGCGGCTCTCCACGCTTCCTTCACACAGTCCATGATTTATGGCGCGCTCTTCGGCGTGCTGTTTGGCGTTTTCTTTTCGCGCCGCTCCACCAGCGCGGGCGCCGGCTTGATCTGGGGTCTCGGCTTCGGGTTTCTCGCCTGGATCATTTTTCCCAACGGCGGTGTCGGCCTCATCTTTCATCACACCACCGCGGCTATGTTCGCCGACGCGCGCGACCGTTTTCCCAACCTCGTCGGGTGCATCCTTTGCCTCGGCGCTCCCGTCGGCTTAGCCTTCGGCATTTGGGGCGGACTTCGCCCCACGGCGCAACAACCAAAATTTCACGTCGGCCGCGCCATCGTCGCCGGCGGATTCGCAGGAATCGTCGGCGGCGCGATTTTCAGTTCCTGGGTCGCATCCGGCGATTACTTCCCGCTCCTCGCCGGCTACGGCATGCTTCCTCTTTCGCACTCCACGTTGGTGCTTCTGCATTTCGCCGTCGCCGTTTTGATCGGCATCAGTTTCGGCTTCCTCTTCCAACGTGACGTTCGTAGCAGTGGCTCCTGCATGGGCTGGGGACTCGGCTACGCCATTTTCTGGTGGTTCCTCGCGCACCTGACGCTGCTTCCCTGGATCGCGGGACGCAAATTCGACTGGTCCGCCGATCATGGCGCTGCTGTCTTCGGCTCGCTCGTCGGCCACATCTTGTACGGCTTGATCCTCGGCATTGCCTACGCAACGTTCGACAAACTCTGGCTCCGCCTCTTCGTCGAATCCGACCCGCTCAATCGTCAGTTCGAAGGACCCGGCATCCACACGCTGCGTTCTCTTTCTTGGGGCGCCCTCGCCGGGTTCATCGGCGGCATCGTCGCCTCGCCGATTTTTTTCGCCACCGGCATGCTTCCACGCCTCGCGACCTCCACGGACGCCTTCGCGACGCTCAAAGTCCTCTTCGCCCACATGCTCGTCAGCATCGTGCTCGGCATGCTCTACGGTCTTCTCTTCCGCAACGAATCTTCAAACATCGGCATGGGAATCGCATGGGGATGGCTCTTCGGCCTGATCTGGTGGTACGCCGGCCCGATCACTCTCGAGCCTCTGCTATTAACCGGCCAGTGCGATTGGAGCACCGACGCTGTCTCCTATCTCCTCCCTTCGCTCATGGGCCACCTTATATACGGCGCCGTCACCGCCCTAGTCTTCATGGTTCTTGAACTCCGTTACGCCCGCTGGCTCCTTCTCGACCCGCGCGTCGCCGCCCGCATCTACAAGCGCGTCCGCCCTGTTGGCACCCCCGCCCCCGCCCTCTGGCTCTTCGCCCTCGGCCTCGGCATCCTCCTCCCCATCCTCCTCGGCTAGCGCGCCTCCGCCGTCCTTAGGCTTCTATCTCCATTTCAAATGCGTTGTCATCCTGAGCCGCCACAAAGGCGGCGAAGGATCTCAACGTCCAGTCCGAGCTCGATATTGCTGGCGAACCGGCGGTGCACTGGCCAAGCCCTCGCCCCCAACCCAAATCTCACCCCTTCGTGTCGTGAAAGTGACACGTTTCCCTCAGGAACCCAACCACAACCAACCCCTCATCCCTTGCTAAACTTACAGACCGAACAGGTATGCGTCCCCGCGCATGAATCCACACGAGACTGATCGCCGCCACATCGAGCGGCAAATTGCGTACGCTCGCCCAATCATCGTCCTTCTGACGCTGATCGCGCTGCTACAGCAGCCGTCGTCCCAGCACGCCAATCGTCCGATCTCTTTCTTGATCGGCTACTTGCTGCTTTCCTTCTGTGTCATCCTGTTCGAAAAAATCTTCCCCAATCGCACCTGGCACCTCCCGCTTTTCGTCGACCTCGTAGCTCTCGGCTATTTCATGATCGTTAGCCCATCGATGGTGCCAGCCTGGTTTCCATATCTTTTCGTGTGCTACGTCGCGGGCATCCGCTGGGGCCTCAACTCGGCCTTTCCTTTGGCCGGACTGCTCTCTCTCGAACTCATTCTCCTCACCGTCGTAAAAGGTGAGATCCACTTCCTCCGCATCGTTTCCTGGATCGGTCTCGCTGGCGCCACCTTTGCCGCCGGAGCCGGCATCGCCTTCCTCGGCGACCGTAGCCGTCTCTTCGCCGTTCAGCAGGCATTCTTCTCCCGCATCACCGCCACAATGGAAGTCGACCAAGGCCTTGCCGAGTGTCTCCGCCTCTTCCTCGAAGAGATCACCCGCGCTTTCCATTCTCAGGAAGCCCTGCTCGTCTATCGCGACACCGACCTAGAGCGCATCTTCCTCTGGCGCCACAAATCCGGCGAAACCGAACGCCTGATGCCCGACAATCTGCCGCTGACCCGGGCCGACGGCCTCCTGCTCGATGATGCCGACGCAACAATCTGCTGGAACAGCCTCTCCGGCGCTGGCTCCGGCTTCGGCTGGGACCGCCGCAACGGCCGCTCGCTCAAGAGCATCCCCCGCCTGCCTGGCCCGACTCAGCAGCTCCTCAGTCTTAAGTCCATGATGACCGTCACCTTCGACCAAGGCGGTAAACCCGCCGGGCGCCTTTTCCTGCTCAATGGCCGTAACAAGTACAGTCGAGACGACTTACAGTGGTTCGAACGCGTCTCACGCCACATTGGCCCAGCTCTCGAAAACGTCTTCTTGCTTCGCCACCTGCGCGCCCGCGCCATCGAAGCCGAGCGTAGCCGCATTTCCCGCGACCTCCACGATGGCATCCTGCAAACTTTGCTGAGCTTCGAGATCCAGCTCGACGTCCTCCGCAAGCAGACCACCGCTAGCCCCGAGCAGGCCGCCGAGAGCCTCGCCAACCTCCAGGCGACCGTCAAAGGCGAGTCCGCCGAGCTCCGCCGCATGGTTACCGACATGCGCCCCGTCCGCGTCCAGAGCGCCGACCTCGTCGATCTCATGATCGGTTTCGCCGAGCGCTTCCGAAATGAGTCCACTCTCGCCCTCGACGTACTCATTGATTCTGTTGAGGTTCAGGCGCCTGATCGCGTCTGTCGCGAACTTTTTCAGATTTACCGTGAAGCACTCAACAACATAAAAAAGCATGCTAAGGCTTCACATGTCGTGGTAAAACTGTCGCAGGACGATAGCAGGCTAGTATTAGTAGTAGACGACAACGGCGAAGGCTTTAGCTTTGCCGGACGTTTTACCGGTGATGAATTAGACCGGTTGAGGTTGGGTCCTATCTCCATCAAGGAGCGTACGCGTACCGTTGGGGGCGTGTTGACCGTCGAGTCCAATCCAGGACACGGTGCTCGCCTGACTATCGAGATTCCGCTAGGCTAAATGGCCAAAACAAAACAACAAATTCGTGTCCTCCTCGCGGATGACCATGCGATTTTTCGCGATGGCCTTCGTAAACTCCTTGGTTCCGATGAAGATATCGTCATCGTTGGCGAAGCGCAGAACGGCGCTGAGTGCATCAAGATGCTCGCTAAACTCAAGCCCGACATTCTGTTGCTCGACCTGCGCATGCCCGACAAAGACGGCCTCGCCGTTCTCGAAGAAGTAAATTTCGACACATTGCCGACGCGCGTTGTAGTACTCACAGCCGCCGAAGACGATCGCGACGTTGTTCGCGCAATGCGCCTCGGTGCGCGCGGCGTCGTTTTGAAACAGTCCGCAACCGATCTGCTCGTAAAAAGCATTCACCGCGTTTTCGCCGGTGAAATCTGGCTCGACAATCGCATGACCGCCGAAGTCATGAAGGCGTTTTCGAAATCTTCCGAATCCGGCCCGCGCCGCGAAAAGCCGCTCCTCAGCGATCGCGAAAAAGAAATCGTGCAGCTCGTCGCCCAAGGTTTCCGCAACAAGGAAATCGGCGAAAAGCTCTTCATCAGCGAGCAGACCGTCAAGAACCACCTGCACAATATCTTCGACAAACTCGGCGTTTCCGACCGTCTCGAACTCGCTCTCTACGCCATCCACCACCGCCTGATCGACCAAACCTAATCGAGCATTTTCCTCTCACAAACACATTTGCCAACCGTCGCGCCTAAAACGCGAACGCGTCTGTTCGTCCATTCGTTTATTCCTTTATTGAACACAGCCGCCCCACACCGTCCGCTCGCCCACCTCTCCGCCGTGTTTTCCTAGTAGCGAACCACCACCATGAAGCTCGCCGCCAAAATCCTCGCCACCGCCGTCATCATCCTCTGCGCGCTGCGCTTCGGTGCGGGCGCCTACTTCTACACCATCGCAATCGCTTCCGCCTATTTCGCTCTCACCCTCATCGGCGCCACGATCATCCATCTGCGAATCCATCCGACTCAGCGTGACGTAGCTCTCGTCCTCGCTGGCACTCTCCTATTTGCCTTCATCGATTTTCGCGTTCTGCATTTTCAACCCGCCTTCTTTGGTTGGCTCTCCTTCGCCGGCATTTCCAGCCTCGCCGTCATGGGCATCGAATCCGTTTGGACCGAAGGCGACCAACGCAAGACCCATCTCCTCGCCTTCATCCCCTCACTCCTCTTCGTCACTTCCGAATATTTCGCAGACAACATGCTTCACTGGGCCGCCACCGTCCATGACAAGGTTTACGATCTCTATCTCTACGCCTTCGACGCCAGCCTCCACGTTCAAATTCCATTCGCCGTTGGCCGTTTCTTCGCACAGCACAGCATCTTTCGCCAAACATCGCTCCTCGCCTACATCGCCCTGTCCATTCCCATCGCCGTCGTCTACGCCGGCCAGGTGCGCCGCACAGGCGCCAAAGCGCTGCAATGCTTCCTCACATTCGTCGTCACCGGCCCCATGGGCATCCTCTTTTACAACGCCGTCCCCGCCCTCGGCCCCGCGCATCTCTTCGGCAAAAGTTTCCCCTGGCATCCGCTCGCCATCGAACAAGCGCGCAATCTTTTTCTCGAACCCATCGCTCTCGCTGGCCCGCGCAACGCCATCCCCTCTCTCCACATGGCCTGGGTTCTTCTCGCCTGGTGGTATTCGCGCGGACTCTCCATCGCCGAACGCGCCATCGCTCTTTACTTCCTGATCTTCGTAGGCCTCGCCACTATCGGCACCGGCGAACACTATTTCATCGATCTCGTCGTAGCCGTCCCATTCGCTCTTTTCATGGAATCGCTATTTGCCTACGACCTTCCAGTCTTCGACGCCGCGCGCGTCCGCGCCGTAACTTTCGGCTTGCTCGCAACGTGCGCATGGCTCGTCGCGCTCCGTTTCACCCCTCACGCCTTCTGGGCCACGCCGATCCTTTCATGGACTCTCTGCGCCACCACGGTCGCGGTCGGCCTCTACCTCGAATCGCATCTTCGCCATTCCGCAAAACTCGCGCCCCCGTCCGAGGCTCAACTAGCACGCGCGCCATTCGAACGCCCTAACGTCGCCACCACCTCCACCAAACTCTCCACCGAAACCGACACCCCGCCCGTCCTCGCCGAAATCCCCAAGCTCTAAATCCACCCTAATTCTCGAATAAGAATGCACTTACCGATCTCGATGCAGTTTGCTTTCTTCGCCTTCTCTTCATCCCTGTAAGCCGCCGCAAATCCGCGTCCGCGCGCGCAAATTCTCGCGCACCCAAAGTCCAAAAATAGCGGTCTATCACCGCAAGCCCAATAAGCCACCTGTTTTCAATGAAATACAGTTTATAGTTCTGGGACCGGGTACTCTCCGACACACATCCCGGTCATGGTACATCCGTACTTTTTTCCCGCCGCTCCAATTTGAATCCCCAGTCCTATTGTCCCTTTTCGGGCCCACGGCTAAACTGTTCCTTCAATCAGGAGGCTCCGCCTTGACTGGCTCCGAACGCCGCAACACCCAGCGATTTCAAATGCGGCTGCCGCTCACCGTCCGATGGACGACGGGTGCGGCGGTCGGCGAGACCAGCACGGAATCCCGCGACGTTAGCTCCCGGGGCGTTTATTTCTTTCTTTCCAAGGATGTCAAACAGGGTTCCGCTATCGAGATCCTCTTGACCTTGCCGAATGAGATTACGCTTGCAGGCCCGGTCCGCGTACGTTGTTTGGGACGAGTGCAGCGCACCGAAGCGCGCGACGAAGGTGCTGTTGGCGTCGTCGCCGCAATCGAACGCTACGAATTTCTCCGCAGCGACGACGACCGCAAAAAGTAACGTCGCACGGTAAGTTCGCGACGAATCTCGTCGCTCGATCGATCTTGTTGTTCTAGGATTTTACGAGTTTCTTGCTCGCTCACTGCGGAGGCGGGCAAGATTAGCCGGAGTGCCTCGGCCCCTCAGCGGAGCGCTCCGGCTGCTTTATTTGACAATCGTTGTCGCGTGCTCTCCCGCCGTTGCGTCGGCGTAATCCGTTACCCGGTTGCAGCCGCACCCAATCGCTACGCTTGTCATCCTGAGCGGAGCGAGGGATCTCAATGCTAGACCCCACTGCCATCTTTCCGTCGTGTTCACTCTTCCGCTTTCGACTTTCAACTGTCGCCTGTCAACTTCCCTTATCTTAAAAGTCCCACCGCAATCCCACTCACCGTATCGTGCAGCGCGTGCGTCATCATCCCCGGCCGCAAACTCTTCCTCCACTGCGCCAAAATCCCAAACAACAATCCATACACCGTAATCACGATCGCCGGCTTCACGCCCTGATAAATGTGGCACGCTCCAAACACCACCGCCGACGCCACCAATCCAGCCGCCGCGCTCCCGCTCCACGCAATAAATTGTTTCTGCAAATACCCTCGAAAAATCGTCTCTTCGCAAAATCCCGCCGTAACGCAAACCAAAACCCATAGAGCAATCTGCGCCGCACCGTGCGGCGCCAGGAAATCAACGCTCGCCTTCGTCCCTCGAAAATGTAGAGCGACCGCCGTCGCTCCCAAAACCATCAGCGCCACAAACCAGAACAAAATCGCAATTCCCAGATCGCGCGCAAACTCCAGAAAGCTTTTCCACTTCGCTCCGGTCACTTCATTCAGCGAAACCCCGCGCCGCCGCACGCCCCACAGCACATACGCCGTCAGCGTCCATTCCCAAACTGCCGTAGTGAGATAAAGCGACGCTCGGTTCGGATGTTCCGCAGCCCGCAGTTGCCCCGCCGAGAAATACATCATCCCGGCCCCACCCAGCAAAACCACCAGCAGCACCAGCGTATGCAAGACGCCCGCGACCGGCTGATTCGGAGCCGCCGTCGCGACTCCACCTTGACCTTCGCCCTCCAACGCCAACGTCGTACTCAAGACTCACCTCGTCGATATCGACCTGAAAAACCCAATCCCGAGGCCATCTGCCACTTCGGCCATCCCTGTACTTTCAATACGTTTCGCAACCGTTGAAAACAACGGTATCGCATTGGCGCTCCTCTGTCCGCCTCCAACTCCTTTCGTTTCAATCCTGACGTTACATGTTCGCGCCCTGTACTTCGGAGCAGGCGACATCCGCCATTGAATCCGCCAACATGAGCGGTGCCCGGAATTCGAAGCTAAGCAGGGAAGTAAGCGCGCTGGCTGCAAAATTGCCATCGGTTATTTGTGCGCGCGGGGGCGCTGCGTCCGAGTGAGCTCGGGCAGCGCGTAGATAAATCAAAGACGGAAGATCTTGCCTGGGTGAGGGGTGTAAGGAATGGAATTCGAAATTCAGACGGTGCCGCTCGTGGATTCTCAGAACACAACCACGACCGCTAATCAGAATGTCGACGCATCGTCGGCTCCACGTTCCGAACTGGACTCGGTTTTGGCTGCCCTGATGCCCGACTCGACTTCCGAATCGATCGCCCACGGCCCGAGCGACGTCCTCGCCGAGCTGGAATCCGATTCTGCGACCGAAGTGCCCGCTGAACCGTTGCAGGATCACGATCACCCGGTCAACGAAGCCACCGAACACACCCCCGAGCATACGTTCACCACGATCTCTGTCCTGGAACTCGCCGAAATTCTCGACCAGCATCGCATCTGGGTCGAAACCGCCGGCGAATCCGGCAACAAAGCCGACCTTTGCGGCGTCAATCTCGCGAAAGCCGATCTCACCGGCGTCAATCTGCAGGGCGCTCAGTTGCAGCGCGCCAATCTCGCCGGCGCCGATCTGTCGATGGCTAATCTTCGCGGCGCCAACCTTATCCAGTCCGATCTCCGCGACACGAATTTACTCGGAGCCGAACTCCGCGGCGCCAATTTGATGGGCGCCAACCTTTACGGCGCCGAAGGCGTTTGGGTCGGCCGCCTCGGTGGTGCAAACCTTTTCGACGCGATTCTCCCCGAAACAGTCGCCGCGTTCGATAGCTCCAAAGCCATCGAAGATGCCACCAAAATCGCGCGCTGGTTTTATTTCCTGATGCTCGGAATAAGCGCCGCCAGCTGTCTTCTCATCGCCGCGACTTCTGACGTTCACCTCATCCTGAATTCCTCGGCGATTCCTCACACGGGCAATTTCCTCCCGATGACCGGTTTCTATCTCGGCGGCTCTCTTCTTCTCTTCGTCGCCTACGTTCGCTTTCACTTCCTGCTTCTTCGGCTGTGGGGAAGCATGGCGGAATTGCCCGCGGTATTCGTCGACGGCCAAACACTCGAAAAAGATGGTCCGTGGTACCTGATGGGCGTCGTCCGCCGTCACTTTAAATGGAATCGCGATTCGCGCTCGCCTTTCGCGATGCTCGAATCTTTGCTCTCGACCTTCCTCGCCTATTGGGTCGTCCCTTCGACGCTGTTCCTCTTCTGGCTGCGCTACCTCGTGCGCCAGGACTTTCGCGGCACACTGCTCCACACCGTTTTGCTGACGCTTTCGGTCGGGGCTGCAACTTGCCTTCCGTCTCTCGTTTCGCGTTTCCTGCGTCCCGGTGAATTGCGCCGCCAGAAATCGAAAAATATTCTGCGCCTCGCATTCCTCACGCTGCGCGCCGCGCTCGCGACCGGCGCTGTCATTCTTCTTTTCTCGTTTGGCGTTAATCGCGGCTTGCCCGCCGATCGCGACATCGCTCCGCAGCATTCCGCGGCCAGCATTCGGCGGTGGGCTTCCGATGTTCTTCAGAGCGTCGGCTATCGTCCTTACGCCGATCTCACCGAGGCTTCGCTTTCCACTCCGCCTGCAAACAACGACTGGAGCGATCAGGCCATCGCCAACGTGGACGGCGCTCGCCTCAACCAGATCAATCTTCGTTTTGCGCGCGCGTATCGCTCGTTTCTTGCCAACGCAAAACTCTGGCGTGCCGATCTCGAAGGCGCCTATCTGTCCGAAGCCGACCTGCGCGGCGCCAATATGCGTGAAGCCATCCTGCGCAACGCGATTCTCGATCGCGCCCGCATCTCGCACACGCTCCTCGTCTCCTCCGACATCAGCGGCGCAAACCTGATCGGCGCCGATCTTCGTGCCGCCGATCTTTCCTACTGCAACCTCGAAAACGCCGACCTTTCGAACGCCAAGGTCAATGCCGCATCTTTGTACGCTGTGAATCTGCGCAACTCTCGCCTCACGCGCAGCGACCTCAGCGGCGCCGATCTCCGCGACACCAAGCTCGAGCAATCCATCCTCTCCTTCGCCAATCTCCAGCAGGCCGACCTTTCGTCCGCAAAAATGGCCCAATCAAAACTCGCCGGCGCTCAGCTCAAAGGCACCATCCTGCTCGACGCCGACCTGACTTCCGCCGACCTCCAAGGCGCGTTCCTCACCGGCGCCGTCCTGCGCAACGCCGACATCCACAACGCTGCCCTCTCCGGCGCAGACCTCCGCGGCGCCAGCGGCCTAACCTCCACCCAACTCTGCACCGCCAAATGGCGCGGCGCCCTCCTCGACCCCGACATGGAGTCCGCCCTCCAAACCCAATGCCCCCAGTAACAAATCTCTGAGCGCACGTGGCAGAACACCGATCGGTCTCGCGGCCGCCAAACTGTGATGCGCCACCCTGTAACCGCGATCGTTTCCCAGATCGCGGGGTTTAGATTCAACACAACCGAAGTTAATCCGAGTTGCCACCCCATCCAGCGTGCGCCTTCCCTTCGTTGTAGGGGCGCAGCACGCTGCGCCTCATGACCGCAAGCCGTAATCCGTCAGCTCCAAATACATTTCCACCGTTGCCCACGCCCTCTCCTCGGTGTACCCTCTCGCCATTCCGCGCGCACCGCGAGTGGTTCGTGCGCCAAAAAAAAATCCAGGGAGCATCATGTCCAACCAGGAATCTTCCGCCTCTAGCAATCCCTTCGAAAATTTCCCATCGCAAAATCCCGTTGACCGCCGCACCTTCATCCAGGCCGCCGCAGCCTCCAGCTTAGTAGGCGCCGCCGCGCTCTCACTACCGAGCCTCACACGCTCCGTCCTCGCCGCCGACGATCTCGACGCCATCCGCAAAGAAATCGAAAAGCGCCACGAAGAATCCGTCCGCCGCCTCCAGGAATGGATTCGCCAGCCAAGCATCGCCGCCGAAAATCGCGGCATGAATGAAGGCTGCGAAATGACGATGGGTTTTCTCCGCGACGCCGGCTTCCAATCCGTCACCAAAGTCCCCACCGACGGCCAGCCCGGAATATTCGCAACGCTCGACGCCGGCGCGCCAACCACAGTCGCCCTCTATTTCATGTACGACGTCAAGCAAGCCGACCCGTCGGAATGGTCGTCTCCACCATTCGAAGCGCGTCTCGTCGATAAACCAGGGATGGGAAAAGTCGTCGTCGGCCGCGGCGCCGTCAATCAAAAAGGACCTGAAGCCACGTTGCTCGCCGCACTGATCGCAATCAAAGCAGCCGGCAAAAAACTTCCCGTAAACATCGTCTTCGTCGCCGAAGGCGAAGAAGAAATCGGCTCTCCGCACTTCCATCAAGTCGTTCACAAACCCGAAGTCGCCGCCGCACTGAAAAAATGCACCGGCGTCTACATGCCCTACGCGTCGCAGCAACTCGACGGCATGGTCACGATGTTTCTCGGCGCCAAAGGCGTCGTCGAACTTGAAATGATTTCCAGCGGAGAAAAATGGGGCCGCGGTCCGAAAAAAGATCTGCACTCCAGCAACAAAGCGCGTGTCGACAGTCCCGCATGGCACCTCGTCGAAGCGCTGGCCTCGCTCGTCTCGCCCGACGGCAACACTCCGGTTGTCGAAGGCTTCGCCGCAAAAGCGCGTCCGCTCAGCGATGCCGATAAGAAAATGATTCAGGTAGCCGCGAAACGCCTCAACGAAGACGACGCCAAGAAAATGCAAGGCGTCCAACACTGGGTCAACGACGCCGGTTGGGAAGAATCAATGGAGATGTTGATGTCCAAGCCGACGATCAACATCGAAGGCTTAGTCGGCGGCTACACGGGTCCAGGCGGCAAAACAATCCTGCCCGGCAAAGCCCTCGCCAAAATCGACATGCGCCTCGTTCCCGACATGACCGCCCAGGAAGCCCTCGCCGCACTCAAAGCCCATCTCGTCAAGCACGGCTTCGCCGACATCGAAGTAAACATGTCCGGCGGCTATGACCCAACCACCACGCCTCCCGACGCCGCCATCATCAAAGTCACCGAAGCCACCTACCGCAAGTACGGCATCGACCCCGTCATCCTGCCCCGCCTTGCAGGCTCCTGGCCCGGCTACGTCTTCACCGGCGACCCTCTGCGCCTCCCAGCCGCCCACTTCGGCCTGGGCCACGGCAACGGCGCCCACGCCCCCGACGAGTATTACCTGATCGAATCCACCAACCCCAAAGTCCAAGGCATGGCCGGCGCCGCCCAAGCCCACGTCGAATACCTCTACGCCCTCGCCGCTTCTAAGTAGCCGGTCGAAAAAAATAGTTGGAGCCGCGAGCAGAAACACGTGGTTCGTCGTTTTGCGGAACATAATCAGCTTCAGTTTGGATACGCCGCTGCGTCGCGAACGATTCGAATGCGATGATCGGTAAATGGCGCATGCATGCTCGGCACTTCAACCTTCGGCATGTGACAGCTAGTGCAGTTGCTCGTCGCAACCGGGCACGCCGCCCCAGGATGATCGGCAACTTTCTCGCCGCGACCTGCGACGTGCTCTGTTTTGCCTGCGAGCGAATTGTCCTGAGCAGAGCCTCCGTCTTTTTTCTCCCCGAGTTGCTTAGTCACATGGCACAACAAGCACTTTGAATCGTAGCTCGCAGTTTCCGTCACCAGCGGCTGATGCGGATCATGACACGCAAAACACGCCAGCCGCGCATCGCCGCCGCGTCCCCAACACTTGCTGCTCTCCAGCCGGTAAGGCTGAAACCGCACATTCGCAACGCCGGTTACGCCTGTCTGTAAAACATCCGCCCAAGTCCGATGGCACGCCCCGCAAAAATCCACCGACGCGACCGCGCTCAACTTTCGCGGATTCAAAATCGCGCGCCGCCCCTCGTCAATCTTTCCCGCCTTCATCGCCGCGACATGCTTCGCACCCGCTCCATGACACTGCTCGCAAGTAACTCCCGGCGTCGCGTGCGCCGCATCGAATCGCCCCGCAATCATCGACCCGCTCGTGTGGCAGCCAAAACAGTGCTGCGTTTCGCCGCTGTCCATGCGCCGTCCGAGCGCTGCACCCAGTGAACTCGGCGACTCGCTCAAATGCCCCGTCGTCAGCGCGAGCGAATCCAGCGTCCTGTAAAAACTCACACGGCTCTCGTAATACACGGCGTCGTGCGAATAAATGTACGTCTGCCCTGTATGCGCAATTCCGAACGCCCACTCCAACTGCGCTGACATCCGTTGCGCACCGTCGGAAACGGAGTACGTGCTTCCCGCGGAATTCCTGGCGATTTCATAGTTGTACGGCGGAAGCGAGCCACTCAGTTTTTCGCGCTCGCGCAGAATCTCCGCGTTTGCAGCACGCGCCCCAGCGTGCGCCATCGGCGTAGTCGCCTGCGTCGCCGCCTTGTCGGTGTGGCACTTCGCGCATTCCGCATTGCCGACCAACTGCGCGCGGTCGGCAATGTTTTTCGTAGGCCACCAAGCCGCCATCGCAATCCGATCCTCGGTTGTTTCTGAAATTTCAATCTTGCGAGACTGGCTCAGCAATCCGCCAGCGAGCAGGCACGACACACAGAGGAACACCAACCATCGAAGAACGTTCAAAGGAATTCGCATCGCGGAATCGGCGCATCGATTATCCGTCGCACAAACCACCCGCGCCACGACTTTCGCTCGCGATTTGCTACTACAGCGCCCGCGAGCCAGGCCCACCTACGCCTTAATCGGAATCCACACTTCCATATCCCCAGTCCCAGACTCAGGATCGAAGTTCTCACCGTAATATTCCACCAGATTCGGCGAGGTCGCCGTCGGATGCGCCAGCGTCTGTCCCGATGTAGGCAGCCAGCTATTAAAAATCACGTGAATCGACTCGCGCAGCCTCGACACATTATCGCGATGACAAAAAATCGCATATTTCTCCGCAGGCGACTTGTAGGTCTTCATACCCGCATGCGCCGGCGAAATCGTCGAGATCTCCACTCCGCAAAAATAGTCGAATTCGCCGGATTTCTCGTCCAGATTCAGAACCACGCCATACGCCATGCGCCCGAGTTGCCCCGGAATCTTGCCGAATGGCAGCCGCTTCCACTGCGCGGGAATCGTATCCATGGTCTCCGGCGTGTAATGCTCCTGCAGACCGGCCATGAGCAGCGCTCGTCGATCCTGTAAGCGGGGCGGCTGCAATTTGATGAGGGTAGCTTCGGGCACGTTCGTGGACTCCTGCTTCAACGGGTTAGATTCAAAATGGGCCGGCCGGGACGCCGGGCTCAATTGAAAAGAGCAAGCCCGTCGCCAATCGGTTGTGCCGCGTCTTGGCACGCACACCCCGCACCCGCAACCATTTTACCGTGTTCGCGACCAAGACAGAAATCCGCCTCAACCCTCCCGCCAACCCGTCGAGTTCAAAAACTCAGAAATCGCCCCGAATCACCTCAACCGCGACACCTGCGGCGCTGGTAGCGCGTTCCACTGTTGTGTTAAGACTGTCCCTGAAAAATGCCGAGCAGCAAGGCTGAAGTCAGCGTCAGAGGGCACAAAGAGCAGCAAGGCCGTCGGGGAGGCTTACGTGGAAGTCGTTGCGGGAGTGGATCTAGGCGGGACGGCGATCAACTACACGTTGATCACGCGCGATGAAAAGTTCTTGATCGAAGGCCTCTGCGAGCATCCGGCATTGTCCAAGCAGGGTCCCGATATATGCCTCCAGCAGATCGAAGACGGGCTGAAAATCGCCGCCGATCTCGCGAAAATTCCCTTCACCGACATCGTCGCGATTGGCCTCGACACGCCGGGCCCAGCCAGCGCCGCCGGCCAGCTCAGCGCCAAGGGCTCGACGAACTTCGTCCACGCCAATTGGGCCGGCTTCGACATCCGCGAAGGCCTGGCGCGCAAGCTCGGCAAGCCGGTGTCCTACCTCAACGACGGAAACGCCGGCGCCCTCTGGGGCCATTTCACGATCTTCGGCGCGAACAGCAAAGAGACCTCAGTCTCGATCGTCATCGGCACCGGCCTGGGAGGTGGCGTGATCATCGACGGCAACGTCGTCAAAGGCCGCAAAGGATTCGGCGGCGAGCTCGGCCACGTCCTCATTCCGTACCAAAGCATCCCCGGCATCGAAGGCCTGAAGCCGCAGTGCAATTGCGGCCGCCTGGGAGACCTCGAATCCGTCTGCTCGCTGACCGCGATCGAGAAAACATTCCTGCCGTATTTTTTGCCGAAGTATCCCAGCCACGAGCTCGCCAGCGTCGACCGCAGCAAAGCCGCGAAAATGGTCCGCGGCATGGCCGACCGCGGCGACGCAATGTGCCGCGACATCTTCCGCGTCCAGGCGCACGGCATCGGCCTGTTCCTCGACGAAATGGTGAACACATTCGACCCCGACGCGCTGATCATCGGCGGCGGCGCGCTCGAAGCCAGCGAAGCTTTTCAGAAATGGTTTATCGAACAAGTGCGCGTAGGAATGCCGACGCAGCGAGAAGAGCAGGCAGATATTCCGATCTACGTCATGCCGAACGGCGACACCGCCGGCGCTCGCGGCGCTGCGATTGAGGCACTGAAGCTGGCCCGCGGGAGCGGACTGGCTTAAACGCTAGAGTCTTTTTGCCAAGACCAAAATTAAGACGATGAGCAGTACCAAGCCCAGGCCGCCGCTAGGGTAGTAGCCCCAGCCAGTGCTATACGGCCACGTCGGCAGTGCGCCTAGAAGCAGCAAAATCAAAAGAATCAGAAGGATTGTTCTCACGTCGTATCCTCGCGGCTGAGGGACAGGTGCAGCCGAGCTCGAGTTGGTCCCCTTGGCTGGAGCTTTGATTCACGACAAGCGCAAAAGGTTTCCGTGATACAAAGCATCCAATGCGCCCTTTGCGTTCCTTCAGATCGGTCTTCATCACCATCGTCGCTTTGGCCGGAATTGCGACGGCTCCTCGGATGTCGGCCGCTCCGGAACCGGTTTCGTGCGACACGGCGGCGATGCCAGCTCAAGTCCGCGAAATGCTGAGAAATAAATTTGCCGGATGGAGACCAAAGCAACTGTCGGACATGAGCGTGGAAGACCAGAAGAGTTGGCTAGCAAGTCCAAGCGGAAAATTCTGTCCGGGAATTGCGATAGGTCATTTCGAAAACAGCAAAGATCTTTCGTACGCGGTCTTGCTCCTCCACAAGTCCGAACCTACCCACGGCTATAAAATTATCGTTTTCAGTAAGCAAGCGGACGGGGACATCTACACTTCGAACCTTTTGGAACTTTCTGACAGCGAGCCTGACTCGGCCTTGGTCATCTCGAAGGTCGCCCCCGGAAAATTCCCCGACTTGGAGACCGAAAAATCAGTCCGCACGACTCTGGACGGTGTGATCGTCGAGTCGCTCGAGAAAGGCGCCGTTCTCTATTACTGGTCCGAGAGTCACTGCCGCCGAATTATAATCTCCGACTGACCCGCTCACAGATAGCCTCCATCCGACCTCGGCTCTGACCGAGATGCCTGCCCGCGGTGTCTAAGTAATTGTCCCCCGGGAGACGTCGATGAGGAACACCGCACCCCTGCGACGACGTGTGCTGGCGCGACGGAAAAGTAAGCCGCTACAGGCGGTCGCCGTCACTTTGGAAATGGCGATGACCGGAGTGATGCTGACGTTGCTGATCATCGTGATGCTCGTGGAAGGGGTAACTCCCCATCATTCCACCATGCCTGCGGATATGGCCAAGGTACAGCACGCAGTCCCGATGCTGAACGCAAAGCGTGAAGACGCCATCCGGATTATTCTCACGCGCGATGGCGCTGTTTATTTCGGACACACAGAGACCCGCGTCGGCGATCTCGCGGAGCAGATTCGCCAGAAAGTGCGAGAAGGTTCAGAGCGGCGCGAGTACTTGATGGTCGATCAGCGGGCGAAAAATCGGGACGTTGAAAACGTCGTCGATGCAATTCGTGCCAGCGGAATTTGGAATGTCGGTCTGCTCGTGGAGCAAGACCGAAGCGTGGCCGCGCGGCCTTGACGCTGCCTATTTCAGCAAGGATTCGATTTCAGATTCATAGGTGGCCTTCGCGACGAGGCCTGTGTGCGTCGCTGCGATCTTGCCCTGGCGATCAACCAAGATCGTCACAGGCATCGCGGTGACGTTGAATTCGTTTGCGGTCGCGTCATTGCCGATGACGATCGTGTACGGGATGGGCTTTTCCTTCAAGTAGGGGCGTACTGACGTCCAGCCATCCGAGTCCAAAGAGACGCCGATCGTGTCCAGGCCAGCGTTCCTGTACTTGCTGTCAAAGACCACGAACCATGGGATTTCGACCTTGCAGCCCCCGCACCACGTTGCCCAGAAATTCACCAAAACAACTTTTCCTTTTGCGTCGGAGAGACGGACGGTTTTGCCTTCCGCATCCATCAATGTGAAATCGGGAGCAAGGATGCGCTTGCCGACTTCAATGAGCTTCATTTCCGCCGGCGCGTCGGGCGAAATGGTTTGCCAGATTGCGATCGAGCAATCGATGCATTTCTGCGCCAGCACACGCGGCGTAGGAGCTGACGTCAGCGCGAAGGCGATGATCAGCGACGCGGTGACGAGAACAGCAGACCATCCGATCATTCGAGACCAACTGTGTTTTGAGGCAGCAAGGCGTTCGTGCAGCCGGGTTTGCGCGAATCGAAAGTCAGGTTTCCATGTTTCGTGAGGAGTGAGGAAACCGAGTCGCTCGTCCACCCATTTTGACGACTCGCTTACAGTGCCGGCGACATTGCCGAGCGCGATGTTGTTTGTAATATCCTTATTGTTGACCATAGCGGCGAACGTACTCCTTCCGAAATGATTTCTGCGCGCGAGCGAGGAACGTGCCGAGAGATGCGGGATGAATATCGAGCGCAGCCGCGAGTTCGCTGTAACTCAGGTCGTGACTACGGAGCAGAAGCAGTTCAGCCTGACGCGCTGGTAGTGATCCGAGGACACCGCGCACACGTTTCTGCTCTTCGGCGGCGGCGTGAAGCTGCTCCGGCGTCGGAATCCGGCGAACGATTGCAAGCAGCCCTTCGTAGCGGTCGCGCCGCGTCTGGCGGCGCAGTTCATCGAGGCCAAGACGCACGGCAGTCCGGTAAAGCCAGGCTTCAGCTTGCGGCGTATGGGCGCGCGGCGTGCGCCACAGGCGAACGAACGCCTCGACCGCTAGTTCCTCCGCACGAGCGGGATCGCGGACAACGCGAGCAACCACCCGCGCCACTCGATCAAACCGAGCGCGAAAGAGCGCCTCGATATCAAGCGCCACTTCCGTCGAGGTTGCCGCTTCGAGAACGACGTCGCTGGATGCGTTCACATTCATGTAACGACGCAGGCCGGAGATTTATGACAGCTATTTTGCGCGCTGAAAATTAGGTGTCGCAAGCGCGGGTATTTTGCGAGAATCGGCTGCGCATTCAAGCCAGTTTACGGCTGCACCTGGGAATCGAGGTTAAGTGTCATGGCTGACTATCTTCTGAAGACGGAACCTTCGACGTATTCCTTCGCGGACCTGCAAAAAGACAAAGCCACGGAGTGGGATGGCGTCTCAAATCCCACAGCGCTGCGCAACCTGCGCGGCATGAAGCCGGGCGACGGCCTCATCATTTATCACACCGGTGATGAGAAAAGTGCGATCGGAACCGCGACGGTCGTCTCGGTGGACGATTCGAATCCGAAAATCCCGGTGGTAAAGATCAAGGCAGGGAAGCCGGTGGCGAAGCCAGTCACCCTGGCCGAAATGAAAGGCAGCAAAGTGTTCACCGATTCGCCGATCGTGAGGCAGGGACGGTTGTCGGTGGTGCCGCTGACGGCGGCGCAATTCAAAATGCTGGTGGGATGAGAGGATGCCGATCGTGCGAAAAAGCGGATGGCTGGTTGCGGTTGCTGCGGCGGTCGTAACGATTCCTGCTCTGGTGGGAAGCTTCACGGCGATGCGGAACGCTTTGATCGTGCATGCGCAAAGCGCGCCGACCGGCGCAGATCAACCTAAGCCGAACAAGATTGAGTTCGAGAACGATCAAATCAAGATCATTCGCGGATTTCTAGCGCCGCATCAGAAGACGCTGGTCCACCACCATCCCTACCGCTTTGGCGTGACCCTGACCAAGAACGATCTGATGATTACCTCGGACGGGAAAACAGCACCGTCGAAGAAAAGCGCGCAGGAGATTTTCTGGAGCGAGCCGGTAACCCATCAAGTCGAGAACGTCTCGAACGATTGGCTGGAAAACATCGAGATCGAGTTCAAAAAAGACAAAGGCCCCGGCGTGGAAGTGAAAAAAGATTGGGGAAAATCGAGCGCAAAGGGAACTGCCGAGGATCCGGTTGAGGTGGAACAGGAGCCGCATCACCGCGTCATATTTGAAAATCAATATGTTCGCGTGCTTGATGTTGTGGTGAAGGCGGGAGACACCACGCTATTTCACAAGCATTCGATCGACAACATTCCGATCATCTTGACCGATGCCGACAACAAGACCCAGTTTGCCGGCAAGGATTGGGCGCCGACTCCGGCCAAAGCAAAATCGGTGGGATTTATTCCTGGTGCTGAGAAGCCTTACGTGCATCGGATCCACAACGACGGCAAAACCGAATTCCACGTGATCGACGTCGAGGTTCTTCCGTAGTCCTTGCGTCGCGCTTGAACTTATCTCACGCGATAGTCTTCCCACACGAAAGACGATTGTCATCCTGAGCGAAGCGAAGGATCTCAGCCCCTGGCAAATTCGCCGAGTGTCCGTTAGCCCTGGACTCAGCCCAGTTACTCGTTCACTTGAGAGCGGCGGCCCATTCGGCCGTCGTGTGCGCGAGTTCGCGCAGAACCTCACCGTCGGTTTTGCCCGAGCTCTTGAGCATGTGAAACGAGTGGTCGGCGCCCTCGATGATGTGCAGCGTCGCGAGCTTGCCGAGCTCTCTGCAGATAGGCGTTAGGAGTTTTAGTTCAGCGAGATCGTCGCGCGTACCTTGCAAAAAAAGCATCGGCTGCGTGACCTTGGCGAGATGATCGCCGCGCTTAGTCGCAGGCTGCTTCGGCGGATGAAGAGGGAAGCCGAAGAAGACGAGCCCGCGCACTTCGGGGATCAGATTTTCGGATGCGGCGGTGGACGTCATGCGCCCACCCATGGATTTTCCCCCGGCGAGCAGCGGTAACTGAGGCACAGCCACATGCGCCGCTTGCGTCGCGGCGGCGACAGTCGCTGTCAGTGTCGGCGGTCGGTCTGGCGCCTTGCGCCCATTCTCTATGTAGGGAAACTGATAGCGAAACGTGGCGATCTTCTCGGTCGCGAGCTCGCGTGACAGCGCGCCCATAAAGGGGTGACGCATCCCCGCCCCCGCTCCATGCCCCAGCACGAGCAGCCACCGCGCATCACGCGGCAAGATCAGCAGCGACGAAACCTCGCCCGCATTGCCGACAGTAAAGTGTGAGGCAAGTTCTTCAAGCATCACGGCGAGATCATAGCAGAAGGCGTGCGAGGAACTGGCAACATCATCAGAGTGTCTCAGGATTGACCATGGTCATTGACCATGGTCAGAAGTATTGCTAAAATGTTGCCTGGTTTGGAGTTACTCGCATGGAAGAGATTGCTATTTCGAAGTTTAAAGCGAAATGCTTGGCGATACTTGAGCGCGTTCGTCGTACGAATGAACCGATTCGCGTGACTCGATTCGGCAAGCCGATCGCGGAAATCACCCCGCCTTCTTTGGAGAATCGCCCGCCACGCCGCCTCGGCACATTGTCCCACCTGATCACCATCCACGGCGACATCGACTCCCCGGTTGGCGACCTCGAGGATTGGGAAGCTGCGCAAAAGGGAGTTCCTTGGGACCCAACAGCGCGCGACAAGCCGAAAGAATGAACCTCCTTCTCGACACTCATATCTGGCTCCGCATGCATCTTGAGCTATGGAAGTTGAGCTCCGAAGTTACTCGAGCTCTGACGGATCCACGGAACGAGTTGTGGCTCTCTCCGGTGAGTATGTGGGAATTGATTTTGCTCATTGAAGACAGGAGAATCACTCTCGCGGAGCCGATCGATTCGTTCGTAGCAAAGTCGCGGAAAGAGTTTTTGCTGCGCGAGGCGGCACTCACGTGGGCGGTTGCAGATGAGCTTCGTTACACAATTCTGCCGCACCGCGATCCAGCGGATCGCTTTCTTGTTGCCACCGCAAAAGTTTACGACCTGACGTTAGTGACCTCGGATCGGCGTTTGCTCGAACCGTTGGCGGGACTGAAGGTTATGCCGAATCGCGTGTGATAGCGATCTTGCGAAAGAACGCTGCGCGACACGAAGCACTGCAAAATCGTATGGCGGATTTCTACCTGCGAGTCGGCTCAGTTACCCGCAGAACCGGATTGAAGCTGGCTCAGAGCGGCCAGAACTTCTTCGCTGTGGCTAGGAGGCTTCACATCCAGCCAGACTTTTTCGACATTTCCCTTCGGATCAATCAGGAAAGTGTGGCGGGCAGACAGCTTGGCGACGCCCATGTTCATCACGGAATCGTATTGCGTCGAGACGTCGCTCTTCGTGTCAGCGAGCAACTTGAAGCTCAAACCTTCCTTCGTGCAGAACTGCTGGTGCGAATTTTCGTCCTGCATGCTGACGCCAACGATCACAGCGTTCTTCGACTCATACTGAGCGAGATCGCGCTGAAAATTGTGCGCCTCGACAGTGCAGCCGCTCGTGAAATCCTTCGGATAAAAATACAGCACAACCCACTTACCCTTGAATTCATGCAGGCTGACCGGTTTGCCTTCCTGCGAATTCAGTGTGAAGTCGGGCGCCGGCGTTCCGACGGCGGGCGCCTTATCCCCAGCGCGCATCGCGCGCACGCCGAACCCTACGGCTAACAACACAACGACCGCGATCGCGACTAAAACAAACTTCATTTACCACCTCAATTTTCCGCAGGCATCGATCCTGCCGTGTTCTGGATTGGATTGCATACTAGTGAGATGTCTGCCGAAATACCAGGGTTTCACGCGCCCGATCTAGTGCGGCTGTGTGAACCGCCCAAAGCCGATACGAAGCTGCAGCGTGTTGATTCCAGGGTTCGGTGTCACCAGCCCCGCATTCGAAATATGCATGAAGCGAAGTTCCGCGCTCCAGTTGTATTTGCTACGCAGAAAGTGAGCGCCAATCGCTCCGCTCGTCGTGAAATTCACATGCGATGTGCCCGGCGGCGTTTTTTCATTCGTGAAAAGCGTTCCCCCGCCGATATCGATATAGGGCATCACATTATGTCGCGGCACAAAATTCCATTTCAGCGCAAATGGGTTGAGGCCAAATCCGTAAGCGTTGCCAGTCCGCTGCACGACCAGAAATACGGGCACCACATCGACCGCGTATTCGAATCGCCCTTTCAGCAGTCCCGGCCCGGCCGGATCAGTCAGAATCCAGCCGTATCGCAATCCCACATTCCAAACTCCCGTGCTGGCGTTGCTGCCGTTGAGTCCGTGCCCGCCGCCAGTCCAAACCTGCAATTCCTTGCTGTCGTCGGGCGCAGGCCCAGCCTGCGCGCGCGCAGATTTCGGAGCCGCAACGAACAGAAAACCAAGCAGGGCCAAGGCAGTGGCCAATTTCACGCGAAGATCTCCTCGACGACGCACGTTCGCAAGCTGCAACAATTTTTGAAGTGACTACAATACATTAGGTTGCAACGAACGCGAAGTTTGCTGCACGGAAAAGCACAGCGCGTAGAGCCAATCCCAAGTTTGCGGCGAAATTGCATCGCGGCATTATAAGAATTAAATGTGGTATACAAAAATAGTTCACCATGCTTAACTTCATCGGGGGCTCGTCGCAACGCGTTCATCGAACTGTAATCGTCGCTCCCTACGCTGGATATTGCTGGGGTGCCCAAATCCGCGCCATTGAACGCTCGAAGAGGAAATAGAGTGAGCCAGAGAGTATCGGGGGAAGCATGGGGTGTGCTCGCGCTGCGTTCGCTCGCGCTGGGCGCGCTGCTTTTTCTTGGCCCCGCGTCTTTGCGCGCACAACAATCTGCTTCGCACCCTACTTCGTCAGCCGACCCCGATGCTCCCGCCCTCATCGTGCAACAAGACGTCGTAAGCGCATTCGATACCGCCGCTGCTCAACCCCAGTCTCAGTCGCCCTTACAGTCCTCAGCAACCCCATCCGCGACCACCGACGACACAGGCGCCGACACCGTAATCCCCACAATGTTCCCGCACTTCAAAAACGATCGCATCTGGCTCTCCGGCCAGGCCAATTTCATTTCGCAATGGCACCCCGCATTCCACTCGCCATACTCGGGTAAAAACAGCCTCTCAGCGCAAGCGCAAGACGCCTCCTCCCGCGTTCTGACACTCTTCACCGGCCTCCGCCTCACCTCCACATCCGAATTGCTCTGCGACATCCAGGAAACCGGCGGCCACGGCGTCGGCGAAGCGCTTGGCGTCGCCGGATTCCTCAACCTCGACGTCGTGCGCAATCCAACGTTGGGCAAAGCGCCATACGTCGCGCGCCTGATGTGGCACCAGATCATCCCACTCGGCCGCAAAAAAATTCCAAACGATCAGCGCGGCCCCTACTCCTTATTCTCTCAACTCCCCGAGCGCCGCATCGAAATTCGCTTCGGCAAGATGAGCCTGGCCGATTTTTTCGACCTCAACACCTACGGCACCGACAGCAATCTTCAATTCATGAATTGGACTGTCGACAACAACGGCGCCTTCGATTACGCCGCCGACACGCGCGGATTCACCTTCGCCGCGCTCGTCGAATATCACCACAACAAGCACGTAACGCTCCGCTTCGCCGAAGCGCTGATGCCCAAAGTCGCGAACGGCATCCACCTCGACGCCGATCTCGGCCGCGCCCGCGCAGAAAATATCGAGCTCGAGCTGCGCCACACCACGCTGCGCAAACAAGAAGGCATACTCCGCCTCCTGACCTTCGTAAACCACGCCAACATGGGCGACTACCGCGACGCCGTCGACAATTTTCTCGCCGGCCTCACGCCCACGCCCGAAATCACCGCCCATCCGCTCACCACCGACATCAAGTATGGCTTCGGCGCAAATTTCGAACAGCCTCTCACCGATTGGTTCGGCATCTTCGGCCGCTGGGGATGGAACGAAGGCCGCCACGAATCGTACGCGTACACCGAAGTCGACGGCACTGCCGAAATCGGCGCCTGGGCCAGCGGAAAACGCTGGGGACGAAAATACGATCGCCTCGGCCTCGCCTACGTCTCAAACGCAATTTCGCGCGATCACCAGGAATATCTCGCGCTCGGCGGTTTGGGATTTCTGCTCGGTGACGGCCGCTTGAATTACGGCCGCGAAGACATCGTCGAAACGTTTTACACCATGCACGTCTGGCGCGGATTTTATCCCGCGCTCGGATTTCAGTACGTCGATCATCCGGGTTACAACCGCGATCGCGGCCCCGTCGTCGCGCCCGCACTCCGATTTCACTTCGAATTCTGATCGGCGCGCCTCAATCGCCAAAGCGCGCCCAGTTCTACGCCGCCCGATTCGCCAGCGCCAGCTTTCCGTAATCTTTCCCCAGCTCCACGCACAGCGCCTCAACAACAAGCTCATGATCCGCGCGCTGCGGCAGCCCCGACACCGTAATCGACCCGATCACCCCCGCCCCCTGCACGCAAATCGGAAACGATCCGCCATGCGCCGCAAAATCCGACATCGGCAGCGCGTATTTCTCAAACAGCGCGGCTCCCGTTTCGATCCCCAAAATATAAGAGCTACGATGAAACCGCGCTACGAGATTGCTTTTCCGCCGCACCCATTCCGCGTTATCCGGATTCGAGCCCGCAAGCGCGCAGTAAAACAGCGGCTGACCAAATCGCCGCACATCGATCACCACGCCCGCCTTGCGCGCCACCGCCATCGTGTGCAACCGCGAGCCGACACTCCACGCCACCTCTTCATCGAATCGCTCAAAGCACAATTCGCGTTCTTGCAGTGCGATTGCCGCCAAATCGTCTTCGCGTGCGCTCACAAAAATCTCCTTGGACATCGATGACGCCACAAAAATGCCAACAAAACGAAAGTGCATTCTGCTATGTGAACCCGCGCGACGCAACCCGATCCCGCTACTGATCGCGCGACCAACCACACGAACGTCCGTAACCGTCCTTCTTCCCGCTCGAGCATCTAACAGTTGAGACCGTAAGGACACGATTGCAACCATCCGCACCCCAATTCGCGCGCGCGCACAAGGGCAAATTCATGGACCAGGAAAAAGACAAAAACCCGATCGCAGAAATCTTCGATGAAATGTTCACTCTGCTCGAGGATTTGGAAACCCGCAGCGTAGCGACGCTCGACTATTTGCAAGGGCAGCAGGGGGTGACCGACGAAAACCTCGCTCCGTATCTAGATCGCGCCGCCGCGGCCAGTGAAGTCCGTTGGCGCGCAGCTCGCGCCCGCATGGAGCATCTGCTGGCCCCAAAGCCGCAGTCCTCGACGGAAGCCGCGAACGACGCGAAAGGGAAGGACGAAAAGCCGAAAGCCGCGTCTCAGGACCAGCCTCAAGCAAAAGGAAATAAACCCGAAAGCGGCGCGCCCAAGACGCAAAGCGAAAAAGAGAAATCGAAGCCCGAATCAAACGACCTTGGTAAGGAACTTGCCTCCGCACAACCCGGCGCTGAGAAATCCGGCGAAGAGAGGGACACCAAGTCGCAAAACCCGAAGCCCCCCGCCGAAAAGAAGCCGCCGCAAAATCAACAGAACGACCCTCAAAAGGGAAAAGACGCCGAGGCAAAGCCGAAAGAGTCCGAAGCGCAAGCCTCCGCACTCGTCGGCGGCAACAAGTCAGACACGCAAAAAAGCGAAGCCGCCAAAGCTCAATCACCAAAATCCGACGCCAGCGAAAACCCAAAGAACCAATCCACCAACGAAGAAAATCAAACGCAAAAAGCCGCGAAGTAGCACTCCGCATACGCACACACGCGAATCTCGAATCTCAAAACTCGCAAAAAAAGAGGAGGGCTACCAACCCTCCTCTTTCTCATTTCCAACGCGATCAAATTCCTCGCGTGCCAATTGTTTGGTTAAATTCCCAGTCCCGCCTAGAAGATAAACCGTGCGCTCAGCTGCATTGAGCGCGCGTTCGTGGCGGTCGTCGTATACGTGTTGAATTGCGAGCTCCCGAACGTATTGATATATCCCGAAAAGTTGGGGTGGTTCAAAATGTTGAACGATTCCCAACGAAGCTGCAGGTACTTGTGTTCGGTGAAGCGGATCTGCTTGCTGAACGCCGCGTCGAAATCGGTCAAGCCGGCGAGCCGCAGATTATTCCGCCCGCTCGTTCCGTTTTGTTCCAGCAGTGGCTCGCTCACCGGAAGCGCGGTTGGCACCACATAGCTTGAGAAGAACGGCAATGGGTGTAGCAGACTGGCGTTACCATTCACCGTCGTGTTGACCGCCGTTTGGCCATTATTCGTGCCGTTGAGCAACAGGTCCGAAATGCCCCCAATCGGAGCCGCAAACACGGTTGTCGGGAATCCCGACTGCGTGCTGAAGATGCCGCTCTGGCTCCAACCGCCAAACAAGTGTTTCTTCCAGCCAGAGAAGTGATTGCCGAAGGGAAGTTCGTAGTTGTAGCTCAGCACGAACCGATTCCGCAGGTCGAACTGAGAGTTTGCACGGTTAAACGACAGAGGCTTGGTCGCATCAAGCGGCAATGCGCTGTCGTTGACCAGCACGCCTAGCGCGTCCGAGATGTCGTCGAGGCTATGCGACCACGTGTAGTTGGCGTCGAAAGTGAGCCCGTTCTTGAATCGCCGAATGCCTTCCACTTGCAACGAGTTATAGCTTGACGCGCCAGTGCTCTGCACCTGCGTGACGGCGTCGAATCGCGGGTCATTCAGGTTGTTGGTCGGTCCGAAAGCTCCCCCAGTTTCAGCTTGGAAAGCGGCTTGAAACTGTGCAAGGCGCGCCGTTTGGTCTGCCAGGCTGGTGGGCGCGGCGGGTATATTCGTGGGGTTCACCAAATTGATTGGCTGGCTGACTTGTAGGTGATCGCTATGCGCACCCACGTAAGTCACCTTCATCACTAGATCCGATGCCACCTGATATTCCACTCCGGCATCCCATTGCTGATTCCGAGGGTTCTTCAGGTTTTGGTCGACCGGAGAGAATGCTCCAAAGTCGGTTTGCGTGGGGTCGAAGTGACCGATCGCTGCCGTCGCAGCTGCCTGCGCCGGTGACGTTCCGGCCACCAGATTCGCTAGCGAATTGCCGCCTGTAAAGGTAGTGACCGTTGCGATGTTCACGAACGGTGGCGAAAACCGGAGGTTCGTGATCGGGTTCTGGTAGATGAAGTCATACGCGATTCCGTAGCCTCCACGCACCACAAGTTTCCCATTGCCCGGATTCCATGCGAATCCGAGTCGCGGTGCAGGATTCCAATTGCGGTTGAACGCTGTGCCCCCGAGGTCGATTCCGCCAAGCGGTCCAGTCCCCAGAACTCCGAGCGGCGTCGTGTTGTTGGGATCGAGGTTGGAAAGCTGATTCGATCCTTCTGAAACTCCACCGGAAGATTCCAGTCGGAATCCCAGATTCAAAGTCAGCGTGCGCGTGATTCGGTAATCGTCCTGGACGAATCCGAACGCATCGAGCGCGAAGTTGTGGAGATGTGTGTTGCCGATGAATTGCTGGTATTCCAGCGGATTCCCGGTCTGAAAGTCGGCGAGTGACCCGTAGACGAGGATGCCTTGCGCTTCCGCGTCGAAAAAGCTCGGCGCTTGATAGCGGTTCACATCGACGCCCCACTTGATCGTGTGCTTGCCGTGCGTCCAAGACACCGTGTCCGCGTATTGGAACGTGTTCTGCGTGCGACCCTGCGGAATAATGCTGTTGATTCCGAAGTTCGACGTTCCATCAAGGAAAATGACTTCTGGTCCCGCTGGGAACGGCGAGTTCACGGGGAACTGAGGATTCACGCGGCCAAAACCGAAGCGAAAATTATTCACCAGATTGTTGCTGATCGCTGCGGTGTAGCTGATCGTCAAGTCGCGCGGCGTCGCCGTGCTCGAAGCTCCGAACCCCGGCAAGTTTGTATCGATGAACGTAAGCCCCGGGCTGATGTTGGTCGACGGAGCCTGTCCATATTTCACGAACAATCCATCTTTGCCGCCGCGGAGCACCTGATCCACGCGTAGTGTCCAGATGTTGCCGTCGGTTGTATTCGCCGAAGATCCAGGCAGGCTCCCCGTTGGTGATGTGGGCGAACCGTTGTTGGCGAAAAGTGTCGCATCCGTGGGGTCCGTGATGCCTGTCGCCTGCGCCGGCGTCAGCACGTTCGCGATAACCGACTGCCCGGCGCCTCGTGTCCGATCCACCTCCCAGCTGCCAAAGAAGAAGGTGTGATTCTTGATGATCGGCGCGCCAAAGGTCACGCCTCCCTGGTTCTGCACGAGCTTCGGAACTGGACCACCCTCCGGAGTAAAGTATCCACGAGCGTTTCCCAGACCGCTGTTTTGAATGTAATCGTAGACCGAACCGTGATATTCGTTCGTTCCGCTCTTGGTCAAAATCTGCACCTGCGACCCCGAATTGCGGCCAAACTCCGCGTCAAAATTGTTCGTGATCACTTTCACTTCGGCGACCGCGTCCTGCACCATTGCGGAGCCCGACTCACCGGTCGTCGAAATGTCGGTCGCCGTCACACCGTCCAGCGTGATGTTGTTCGAGCGTCCGCGCGATCCGTTCGAGTTGAAGCTGCCCACGCCGAGAAACGGGTTGTTGATCGAAACCGGAGCCGTGCCGGGAGAAAGCGTGGCGTAGTTCACCGGATCGCGTGCCTGGTTCGGCAGCGCCATCGCTTCATCTGCGTTGATCGAGTTGCTCACTTGTGCGGTCGCAACGTCGAGCGTCGGAATGGCCCCCGATTCCACGACGACGCTTTCGCTCACATTTCCTAACTGCATCTGAGCGTCGACTCTCGTTTTCTCACCGCTGCGAATCACCGCATCTTGCTCGAATGTCTTGAATCCATCTTTTGTAACGGTGATGCGATATTTGCCAATTTCCAGCTGTGGCGCCGAAAATTCGCCCGAATCGCTCGTGGTAATTTCGCGGGTTTGACCCGTATTTAAGTTTTTGATGGTGATCTTGGCGGCCGATACTGTGGCGCCCGTGGAGTCCGTGACCGTTCCTGATAGGTCTCCAGTGAGATCGGCGAAGGATGGTGCGACGATCAACAACAAACTAAACAGCGCTGCTATCAATACTCGTACTGCGGATTTGCACATTGCGACAGTTCCTCCCAAAGGAAACGCGAACCAAATAAGTCATCTGGCGCTGCTCCCCCCTGGGCAGAGCTACCTTCGACCCGATGCATTCACACAATGCAAGGCGCTTGCCACCCGAAAAATGAAATCTATGTTTCTGCAATATGTTCAGAATGTAGCGCTTAGAAAAAATAAATCGTGGCGATTTATAACTTTCACGTCCCAGCGCCTACAGAAATATACGAGTTATATGGGTTTGTGAATCTCAGAATGCGTAGAGACGATTGCGTGACATCTCGTCTGCAAAGATTACTGTGAGAATTAGTATTTCTTCAGAACATCATCGACGCGATAAGTAGGTGTTTCAATGTATGCGGCGCGAAAAAGATGGAAGTGCTGCTGCTGGCGCGGTGTGGGTTTTCGTTCGCCGGCGCGAGATCAGAAAAGTTTCTGATGGGTGCGCGCACCCATCCATTCCGAATAAAGCTTTAAATTTAGAAGGGCGCTGCGTCCGCGGAGTTGCCTGAGAAAGTGTTGTTCTTCGCGTGCATCGACGGCGGAATGTGGCGCAACGATTTCGTCGGGGGTGTGCGCGCGATCGCGGCGCACGAGTTCGATTCCAACATCGGCGGGCTGGACGCGGGTGCGGTCCTTGTCGAGAAAATCGCCGAACGCAACGGCGCGCGTGATCTGGAATTTCGCAGCGTGATCCTTGTTCGTGCTTTGGATCCGCTCTTCTAATGACGTAAGCGCCGCTTCGACGGTTTCACGATCAAATCGCGGTGGTTTCGCACCCGCCACGGTTTCGCCCGACGGCGTCGTAATCCATTCACCCGGCTTGTGTTGCTGTACGTAGCCCTGAATCTGGAGCAGGGGCACGACGCGCTCGGCTTCTTCGCGCGGGATATTGAGCGTGTGCGACAGGTCGCGGAGCGACCAGCTCACCGAGCCTTTGGTGTCGCGCAGAAAACTGAGCGCGGCTTCCACGGCTACCTTCGCCCGTGGCGCGTTCGCTGCACGAGGCGAGGCTGGATGCGTTGGCGTTGAGGATTTTATCGGCGCTGGTGAATTCTTGACGGTTGCGACGGGAGGGGCTGGCGGAGTCTCCTTCTTGATCGTCGGGCGCCGCTTTACCCCGGGCGCCGTCTTGTGAACTGATAGTGCGGCGGGTTTTCGCTTCGACGATTTAGGGGACGCGTGTTTTTTCGCCATCGCTTGCCTGTCGAAAATCGACGGGCAGGATAGCACGGACACACGAACGCACCGCACATCGTCGTGCAAATAAAAAGCGCAGAGACGCTGCGGTCCATCCCGCAACGTTCTGCGCTTCTTCTACCTATTTGAATTGCGTCAGACCGTTCCTGATCAATCTAGGTGTCGTGACCTGACTCATCCGGTGGCGATTAGACAATCCCGCCGGTGACGCGCAGGGTCTCGCCAGTCAGATACTTCGAATCCGACGAAGCAAGATAAACTGCCGTCGGTGCGATGTCGTCGGGTTGACCGATGCGGCCCAGCGACGATTGCGATTCGATCCATTTGCGGAAATCGCCTTCGTTGAAACCTGCGGTGCGCACGCCTTCGGTTTCAATCATTCCTGGATTAATCGAGTTCACGCGAATCTTGCGTGGCCCAAGCTCTTTCGACAAGACAACCGTGATGGCGTCTACGGCCGCTTTCGTCGCGGTGTAAGTCGCGGTGTTCGGCGGATAAATCGAGCTGACACCCGACCCGACATTGATAATGCTGCCGCCCTCGGGACCGATCAGTTTCACGGCTTCCTGCGTGGTCAGCAAGAGTCCGAGCACGTTGAGGTTGAATTGTTTGTGGAACAATTCTTCGGTAATGCCTTCGAGCGGCGCGAATTCATACACGCCCGCGTTGTTCACCAGAATGTTGACTTTACCGTAGGCCTTCTTCGTTTCCGCGAAGAGTCGCGTCACATCCGCTTTCTTCGAAACGTCAGCCTGTACCGCAACCGCCTTGCCGCCCTTCGCCGTGATGTTTTTCACCACGCGATCGGCGCCGTCCTTGCTCGATGCATAGTTCACGACAACCGAAGCGCCTTCCGCGGCGAGCGCCTCAGCGATCGCTGCTCCAATTCCTTTAGAAGCTCCGGTTACAACTGCTACCTGGTTCGTAAGCTTGGCCATGTCTCTCTCCAGCCCCTCCCAGAAGAAAGGGGGCAATTTCGATATTTAGACAACCGTCTAAAAGATGCGGTAGGGGTTTGGAAGTTGCATGAATTTCAGGCGACCGTTCACCAGGCAGATAAGCCCAATGTTTCCAAGCGAGTAGGTGAAAGCAAAAAAAGCGAACGGGCGGCTCTTAGAGAGAACTAATAAAGAAGGATAGCGACTCGGAAGCGAACGAAGCCTAGCGAACCGCTGGTGGGCTCGCAAGCGCCTACAGAGGCACTGTGAAAGTGCTTGTTCGAAATCTTCTGCTCGAGATTGTCGGGAAGCCGGCTGAGATTTCCGCTTTCGTAGCGAGCGATCAGTCCGGGACGAGGTCCCGACCAACCATGATCCATCGTGCAAGTCTTGCGCGCGTCGTCGATTCCACCGATGGCGAGTCTCGGAGCGGAATCACTCTTTGTGACTGCGGATGCGTTGCGGAGGCTCGCCGAATCTTTCGAGTTGCGTTTCACCGCGGGCGCTGAATTCGGATCAGCCGAGAGATTCGTAACCTGAATTCCGCGTGAAACCAGCGTTGCGGCAACTTGTTTCTCTTGCTCGTTGAAACTCAATTCTGCAACTGCCTGCGAAAAATCCTGCACGGCGAAAAGCATCGGACCGCGGCCGGAACCGGGACCAGGCGAACCAACTGCGACTGCGATTCCGATGTCGGTAAGTTCGGGATCGAGAAGATTGGCGCGGTGTGGCGGCGAATGCATCCAGCCTGCGTGAATCATTTCGGCGCTTGGACCTTCGGCAACATTTTCGGCGACTTCGGTGAATCGCGCGCCGGCGCTGCGTGTGCGATCCTGCAGCGGAGCTTCACCAGAAAATTGATGCGAAAGTGTGTCGTGCTGCGCCATCAGCAAAGCGTGACTGTGCGCGGCAGCCGCGAGATTGGCGTTCCAGCGCAGTGGAGGCAAGCCTTGCGCGACGCGTTCGCGATTTGCGTCTTCCAGCAGCGCACGCTCTGCGTTGAACGTTTGCGGAACCGCATTCACAGTAATCGACGGGGAAGAAAAGAGCACCGCAACGAGAAACGCGATCGTTACGAGACGTACGACGTAAGCGTCAAGTTCGCTCGATACTTTGAGTTCGCTGGCGACTTCGCGTACGCGAGCGACGCGCTCGCCTCGCGCATTTCGCCGATCGCGCGATTCGCGCTGACCTAGCGCCTCGCGCTGACCTAGGGCATCGCGCTGACCGCGAGAAGATTCGTCGCGGCGATCGCGTTTGCGCGATTGCAACTCATCAACGATTACTCGCAGCTTGACCCACAGAAAACCGAGCTGCCCGAATTTGGATGTGCCGAAAGGCATGCATCGCTCCTAGTCCAATTAGACATGGGAAAAGGAGAGACGAGAGTGTTCGTGGAGGACAGTCGTGTGTCGAAAGGAAGCTGGACCAGCGAACAGGGTCAAAAAATCGAAGGGCCGGTTGAAGAGTTTGTATTTATCGAGTTGCAACTGCGAACGATGTAGAACGAAAAAATTTGCGAAATGACGGATCGATTGCGCTTTCGATCGGGCTGAGGTTGTTCGCTTCGCTCAGGATGACAATGTTTTCGCGGCTGCCCGTTTACAGAGCTAGCGGACACTTAGCCGCGGACGTGGACGGCGCTGAAGCTGAGGATGACGTGGCCGCCGGAGGTGGGGCGGCCGAAGCTCATCATCGGGCGGAAGCGCGAGAACAGCAGCATCTGGTCGAGCTGGTGGCGCATGTCGAGGCTGCGCGGACCGGACAAAATTTCATAATCGACCATTTGGCCGTGCGCGTCGACGGTGACGTCGAGCAGCAAGCCATGGGGAAGCGCGAGCTCGGTGTCGTGCTGCTCGGGTGCCCAAGCTTCGGGGTAATCCGAGAGCGAGATGAGTTCGGCGGGCCGCAGGATATTCAGCGGCACGTCGTTCTGCACAGCGCGAACGGTGATGCCAGGAACGATCAGCTGGAGCACAACTGCGAAAACGAGAATGGTGGAGATGAAGCCGCCGGTTGCGGGCAGCGTGATCGGACGAAAAACGTTATCGAGCAGGATTTCGGCGCGATTGCGGATACGGCGCCAACGACTTGGCGCATCGGGCGCGGCCGTAGATTGCGCGGCGGCGACACGAATACGCGTGGCGAGATTCGCGGGAGGAGCGTTGCGCGGCATGCGAGAGAGCAACGCGCTCAGCTTGCGGAAGCGCTCGAGTTCTTCACGGCAGCCGAAGCATTCGTCGAGATGCTTGCGCAGATGAATGCGCTCTTGTGCCTGCGTGGCACCGGCGATGGTGCCGTCCATGTAGCCAACAAGTTTTGCGCGTACGGAGGAACAGATCATGGGAGTTCCTCACGATTCTTACTTAGGAAATTGTAGCCAATCGAAAGATCAGCCGCGCGGCGCTGCAATCCAGCCGAAAGAGGAGACGATGCGGCGGCGTTCGCGCCGTAAAGCGGCATCTCGATCACCGGGGCGCGCTCGGCTTGGCGCGGTGCGGCAGCGGTAGGGCGCTCGTTCAAGAGCGGCTCGAGCAAATCTTTCAAAGCGCGGCGGCCGCGCAGGATGCGCGATTTCACGGTTCCGACGCTGCATTCGAGGACTTCGGCGACTTCTTCATACGAGAGCCCTTCGAGGTCGCGCAAGATGACGGCGCTGCGGAAGACATTCGGAATCTGCTGGAGCGCGTTTTGCACGGCGGCTTGAATTTCGTGCGCGGCGAATTGATCGAACGGCGTCTGCGCGAGATCTTCGATTTCGATCGCGGCGTGACCTTCGTCGGGTTCGGCGTCGATCGAGACGTTTTTCTGCAGGTGGCGTTTGAACCAGCGCTTGTGATTGAGCGCTTCGCGAATGGCGATGCGATAGAGCCACGTCTTGAGCGAACTGCCATGGCGGAAACTGCGAATCCCGCGAAATGCTTTGAGGAAGACTTCCTGGGTACCGTCAGCGGCGTCGGCGACATCGCCGAGCATGCTGAGGATCAAATTGTAGACGGGGCCGTGATAGTGGGTAACAAGCCAATCGAAGGCTGTTTCGGAGCCAGCCTGAAGTTCGGTTACCAGCCGGGTTTCGTCACCGCTCCAAGAAAGCGCACTGGCCCAATCAGACATTGCCGGCCTTTCCGGCTCGTCGCTGAAGCCCGAGCCATCGCGACCCAACCCATCGTGACCCAACGACCGAGACCGTGGAGACGGTCTGTAGAACGGATCGGGCATGCCGGAAAGCCTCTGTGCCCAGTGTCGGTTCTAATGGCTTAGACACCGGGAGGGGCGGAACTGTTTCCGCCGATGCGGTCATTCTGTCACCGCGAGTCCTACACCGCAATGGCCCGGACGGTTTGGAACTTCCTCCGCCGGCCCATTTAGGAACGCGTTCGGAGAGTGGTTGGGAGGGGAAGAGGGCCCCACCCCCATGGTTTTTGCGCAAGAATGTGATTCTAAGGGAGTTATTTCGCGAGATGATGTAAGAATGTGATTCTGCGGGAGTTAGGGTGTTGGCGGAGGGGTTTTGATGTGGGGAGGAAAGGCGGAGCGACTGTGATTCGACTAACACGCGGCAATATACCACACTATTGGCTAGCTTGTCAATAGGTTAACTCAAGTTTACCGTTCGAATTAGTTCTCTAGGCGATGCCAGTTTGTTTCGAACGATTTGGCCGTCCTTCACCACGCCATTGAAAGGTAGGAACGTATCGCTTGAGGACACAAATGAGGGTGTGCATTGTTGCGGGAGCAAGGGAGTTACAGATGTCTTTCAGAGAAAAATCAGTAGGCCCAGGGGTCGATGTAGGCGAATGTTCCTCGGCCGAGGTCTCCGGCGCAGTGAGGGGCGGCTGGGTCGAACTTGTAGCTGAAGTCTACGTTTATGCCATTCGAATTAGGGATTGCGACGATGGATGCTTGGTTCGTCGTGTCTTTCAGAGTGAAGGCGCCGCCGATCGGGCTACCGGCTAAGGTGAGAGAGCTGATGCACGGTGAGTGAGTGATGGTCGCGGTTCCGGTCAGTTTGAAGGTAACGTCCTGTGTGAGCGACATCGAAATGTTGGCGGGAATCATCATCGGGTTGGCGGTTGAGTTGAAGGTCCCGGTGTAGTCTCCGCCCGGCGAGAAGGCGCTCGAAGCGGTCCAGGCGCCCGAGTCGCCGAGCGCGTCGGTGTAGGCACCGGCAAGAGTCGTTCCTTTTGCGGCACCGGTCATCGTGACGGTATCGGCTCCGGCGGTGGTTGGGAACGAAATCGTGATGATGACATTCTGGCCGCTTGCTGTTCCGGTGGGGATGATGGGCGCAGCCGAGGGATCACTGCCCTGGCATTGCGACGGGTCATTCGACGGGCAGACGAGGGTGGTTCCGGCTCCCGCAAATGTTTTTCCGGTTTGCGTGAAATTCGTAAAGATGCCAGTCGTCCCGCGCCCGGTCATGGAAGTCAGAGTGAGATTGTATTGGCCGCTGACACTCGCATCGGGAGCGACGGCGGTCGCAGGAGGCATAACCGCAGGCGGGGCATAGGACGCGTTTCCTGCTCCACAGCCAGCAAGAGTCATGGCTGAAGCCATGGCAAGCGTCGTGAGTAGGACCGCAGCCAACTTGGTTTTTTGCCTGATCGGTTGCATGAAACCCTCCGCTGATTTGCCGTCGATCGTCGTCTTCCGAATTGCGCCGACATTGCCGCTAATCCGGCTTGAGGCACAATGGCGCGGAAATGGTCTGTGGGTGGTTTTCATCTGACGATGAAGGTGTATGAATTCAAGGGAGTTGCGGGGAGCAGGCAGTTGCCTCGATCGCATTAATTCGGCCTGCCTTCAGGAATCGGTGATAGAGTACCCGGCAAAGTTCGAAACTTTCCTATGCAATCCAGGTCTGGAACCCGTGGGCCGCGCTTCGGCGCCTTTGAGGTGGATTTGCGTTCGGGCGAGGTGCGCAAGCACGGCATCCGGCTGAAACTGCAAGATCAGCCATTCCGTGTGCTTGCGCTCTTGCTGGAGCGCTCGGGTGAAGCGGTAACGCGCGAAGAACTCCGTGAAAAATTATGGCCGGCAGACACTTTTGTTGACTTCGATACCGGTCTGAACAGCGCGATCAAGAAATTGCGCGATGCGCTGGGCGATTCGGCGGAGGAACCGCGCTACATCGAAACGCTGCACCGCCGAGGGTATCGCTTTATCGGTCAGGTTGAGAATGGAGATTTGTCTGACGCGGCGGCGGTCGAAGAGCATGCTGCCGCGCCGGTGCCGCCGGTTGCGCCACTTGAAACCCGGAGCAAGCGCCGTTTCGTCGCGGCCGGCGTAGCTGTGTTTGTCGTGGTTGCCGCTTTTGCCGCATGGCGTGCTTTTTCCTCCCGGCCCGCGCTGACCGAGACCGATGTCATTCTGCTGGCCAGCGTCGTCAACAAAACGGGCGATCCGATTTTTGACAACTCGTTGGACAAGGCGCTGGAGATCAAACTCACGGAGTCTCCCTTCTTGAGCGTGCTATCGGAGGCGGACGTTCGCGAGACGATGCGGACGATGCGTCACGGTCCAAATGAACGGGTGACGCGAGAACTGGGCATCGAAATCTGCAAGCGGCAAGGACTGAAAGCGGTGGTCGTGCCGGAGATCGCGGCATTCGGCAACAGGTATCTGATTACGCTGGATGCAATCGACGCGCGAACGCAAAAAACGATTGCGCGACGGCAGGAGGAAGCGGCCAACAAAGATAAGGTCATCGCGGCGTTGGGCAAAGCCGGTTCGGAACTGCGACGGCAACTGGGCGAGAGTTTGAGCTCGCTCGAGAAATACAACGCGGCGCTCGATCTTGCGACGACGAGTTCGCTGGATGCGTTGTTGGCCTACAGGGCGGGGCAGATGTCGTATCGCTCCGGGAAACCGCTAGAAGCCATTCCTCTTTTCGAACGGGCCGTCGAGCTTGACCCGGAGTTCTGCTCGGCGTACGGCATGCTCGGCATGGCTCACTACAATGTGCGCGACATGGAAGCTTCGCGGAAGAATTTCGCGAAGGCTTTCGAACTCAAGGACCGGCGGGTGACGCAGGAAGAGAATTTTCGCATGACCGCGCTATATCACTCGGCGGTAACGGGAGACCTCGAGAAGGAATTGGCTGTGCTTGGTTTGTATAAGCAAGCGTATCCGCGGAGCGTGGACGCATACAGTCTCTCGGGGCGAGCGTATGCGCTGCTCGGCCGGATAGAAGATGCGCTGCAAGAGTTCCTTTGGGCGATCGACCATTCCCCGGTGCCATCTGCTTCGTATTACACCAATGCAAGCCGTGTACTGATGATCCTGGGTCGCTATGAGGAAGCCGGAAAGTTGATGGACAAGTGGAGGCAAAAAGGTTCTCTGAATCCCTCGCAAAGGGTGTATCGCTATCGGCTCGCCTTTATCGAGAAGGATACCGCGACGATGGAGCAACTGGCCCGCGAAGCGCCGGCGGACGATGTGTCCTGGCGAAATTTACAGATGCAGCTCGCATTCCTTCGGGGTGAACTAAACAAACTTCGTTCGATCAGCGAAAGCCTGGTAGAGCAGCAGAGTCATTCGAACCGGATGGAAAATGCCGCCAGCGATCTCGCCTGGCATGCGAAGGTTGAATCCTACGTCGGGAATTTTTCTTTGGCGCGAAAACTGTGCCGACAGGCTGAAGAAACGAGCAAGAACAATGCACTGGTGCTCGACTATTGCGCGAAGGCGTTGGGGAATGCCGGCGACGTGGCGCAGGCTGAAGATCTGGCAATAAAAAAGGAGCGGCTATTGCCGGACGACACGCGGAACCAGAAGCTGTGCGAACCAGAATTTCATTCGATCATCGAGCGAGAGCGAGGGAATCCAATTCGAGCCGTGGATTTGTTGGCTCCAGCCAAGCAATACCAACAAGACTCAACGGAGGTTCTGTATGAGCGCGGGCTCGCTTACCTGGCAGCCGGAGAGCCCGCCAAGGCTGCCGCCGAATTCGAAGAGATCGGCGGTCACCAGGGATGGTCAGAGGAGGAAATCTTCACACCTTTAGCGTACCTGGGGCGCGCACGAGCGTATACGAAACAAGGGGATCGCGAGAATAGCCGCAAAGCCTACGACGATTTCTTCTCTACGTGGAAAAACGCAGACGCGGATATCCCGATACTTCGTCAGGCCAAAGCGGAGTACGCGAAGCTGATGTAGTCGAGTCACGTTGGCGGCGCGCAGCCCGTATAAGCCAACCATCGCTAGGACCAGAGCGATCGAGCCGAAAATCGTGAACATACGCAAAGGGTGCGCACGATCCGTAGATCGAAACTGGCTATGGAGTAGTGGACTGCGCTACTCGTATTTCAGGGCGACCAAGGGGTCGACGCGCATGGCGCGGCGGGCGGGGATGTAAGAGGCGGCGACTGTGACGACGCCCAATATAAGGAAGACGCCGACGAACGTAGAAGGATCGGAGGCGCGCACCTGGTACAGGAATCCTTGGAGAAAGCGAGTCAGGCAGAATGCGCCGACGACGCCGAGGACGAACCCGGTAATGGTGAGACGCAAGCCGTTACCTAAGACAAGCGAGACGACTTCGGCGCCGCGCGCGCCGAGTGCTATGCGGACGCCGATTTCGTGCGTTCGCTGCGTGACCGAGTATGCCAATACGCCGTAAATTCCGATCGCGGCGAGGACTAAGGCGAGCGTCGCGAACGAACCGACAAGAAAAAGATTGAAGCGCCTGCCGGCGGTTGAACGGCTGATCACTTCTTGCATGGTGTCGACGCTGCCTAGGGCGAGTTGGCTGTCCATGCTCCGTACGGTAGCGCGGAGACTGGCCGCTAGATTTGCCGGGTCGCCTTCGCCACGCACCGCGACGCGGAGCCAAGAGACATCACCGCCGAGCTGTAGATAAGGTTCGTAGCTGTGCGGGATTGTAGGCGTGTCGAGCGGGCCTTGTTTCACGTCGCCAACGATTCCGACGATGGTCAACCAAGGATCGGATGATTCCGGTGGACCCCACTTCAACCGCTTGCCGAGAGGATCCTGGCCGGGCCAATATTTTTTCGCGAGCGATTCGCTAATGATGAGTGCGCGCGAGGACTTTGGTCCGTCGTCGTCGGTGAAGTAGCGGCCGCGAAGCAGATGAATTCCCATGGTCTGGAGATAGTCTCCGTAGATTACGGAATGGAAGCACAAATTGAAGTCGGTTCCGGGAGGCGGTTGGTCGTTTTCCAGTGTGAAGGCATGCGTCCAGCCGCCTTGCAGCGGCAAGTCGGTGGAGGCGCCAGAGGCAATGCTGCCGGGCATGTGCCGAAGACGATCGATGAGTTGCTTGTAGAAAGCGGCGACCTTTTCGGGGGAATTGTATTCCGTGGAGGGCAAGTCGATGGAAGCAGTCAAAACATGTTCGGGGCGGAAGCCGGGATTGGTGTCGAGCATGCGCTGAAAGCTGCGGAGGAGAAGGCCTGCGCCGATCAGCAGCGTCACGGACAGGGCCACTTCGACAACAACGAGCGTCGCACGGATGCGCTGATGATCGGGTCCGACAGAAGAAGAGCGGCCAGTCTTCTTGAGCGAATCGCTCAGATTGATGCGCAAGGAAAAGAAAGCGGGTAGAGCGCCAAAAACGAGCGCGGTAGCGACGATGAGAAATAACGTGAGCAGCACGACGGGAGCATCGAGTTCCATGGGGTGGAATCTCGGTATGCTCGCGGGCATGACGGCGGAAAGCGATTCCTGGATCCAAACGGCGACAAACAGTCCAAGCGCACCGCCTGCGAGCGCCAGGATCGCGCCCTCCACGAGCAATTGGCGGAGCAAGCGGGTTCTTCCGGCGCCCATCGCCAGGCGTACGGCGATTTCTTTCTGGCGACCGGCAGCACGCGCGAGCAGAAGGCTGGCGACGTTCACGCAAGCGATCAACAGAACGAAGGCCACGGCGCCGAGCAAAAGCAGCAGCGGGGACTTCACTGGTCCGCGCACCTCTTCCGTGAGGGGGCGAGAAAGCACACTGAGCCGAAAGTCGCCCAAAGAAAAGTGCGCGTCGCGCGCCCACTGGTCATACATGCGCAAAATGTCCTGAGAGACTAATTGCAGGTCGGCATTCGATTGCGTGAGTGAGACGCCTGGTTTGAGTTTGGCCACAACGCCGAAGCTGAAATTGTCTCCGAAGTCGTCTAACTCCGACTTTGTGAGAGCGAGGGGAATCCAGAGGTCAGCGGGTGGTCCCTGCGACATTCCGGCAAGCGGAAACAGGAAACTCTGCGGCATGACGCCGACGACGACGTAGGGTTCTCGATCGAGAATCAGCTTCTGGCCAACAATATTAGGATCTGCGCCGAAGCGGCGCTGCCAGAGGCTATAGCTGAGGATCGCGACTTGATGCCCGGGCTGTTCTTCCGCGGCAACGAATGTGCGGCCCATCATCGGCTGCGCTCCGAGAGTGCTGAAGAGATCGGCCGTGATGCGATTGGCGGCTACACGTTCGGGTTCGGCTTTGCCGGAGAGCTCGTAGGTCCAGACTCGAAATCCGGCGACAGACTCGAAACCGTGACTGAATTTCTGAATCAGCGAAATGTCAGGCGCGGAAACGCCCAACGGTTGCGGACCGATCTTGGGCAAGAGTTCCTTGACTATGACGAGACGGTCCGCGTTGGCGTAAGGCAGTGGGCGGAGGAGCACGCCGTTTACAACGCTGAAGATGGCGGTGTTGGCGCCGATGCCCAGAGCGAGGGTGACGACGGCGACGGCGGTGAAGCCCGGAAACCTGCGCAACATGCGAAGTGCGTAGCGCACGTCTTGCCATGTGGATTCCAGAAGATGGGTGCCGCTCGCTTGGCGATAGGCTTCTTTTGTTTGTTCGAATCCGCCGAAGTTGCGAAGTGCTTCGTGGCGGGCGTCTTTTTGGCTCATGCCTTTGAGCAGATTTGTTTCTATGGCCATGTCGAGGTGCGAGCGGAGTTCTTCGTCGAGGTCATTTTCCAGGCGGCGGCGCTGGAAGAGCGTGGCGAGACGGTGGCCAAGCGTGCGGAGAAATTCGCGCATGGGCTAGCTCGTCCTTACTGGGAGGGTAGTCATCGCGGGACTCCTTTAGACAGTCAACAGGAGAAGAGGAGTGTACTACATTCCTTTTGGCGGTCAACAGGAGAGTCGCATCGGGCGCTCAGCGTTGCGTCTGTCCCCGAGTTTTTTGTGTCGGGAGTTGGCACGGGGTTGCGATTACGAATTATTCGTAGCGCAGGGCGACCATGGGGTCGACGCGGGAGGCGCGCAGTGCGGGGAGGTAGCACGCCAAAAGGGAGACTCCGGCCATTACTGCGGTGGCGGTGAGGAATACGAGCGGGTCTACGCCGCTGACTTTGTAGAGGACGCTGGCGAGGAGCTTGCCGGCGAGGAGAGACAGAGCGAGGCCGGCGAAGACGCCGAAGGAAGTAAGCACCAACCCCTCGCGCAGAATCATTCGCTGGGCGTCGCCGGGTTTCGCTCCGAGCGCGAGGCGAATGCCGATTTCGCGGGTGCGTCGTGCGACGGTGTAGGCGCGCAAGCCGTACAAACCAACCATCGCGAGCACCAAGGCTACCGAACCAAAAATCGAGAACATTCGCGCTGCCGTACGCACAACCCACACATCGAAGCTCGCTTCCACATGTGTGCGCATCGTTCGCAACTGGATTACTGGCAGCCGGCTGTCGACTGCGCTCACCTCGCGGCGAAGCGACTCCAGAAAATTCGCGCCTTGGGCTGTCGTCTTCAAGTGAATCGTCATGTCGGCCTGATACTCCTGGCCGAATGGCACGTAAACGTGAGGCTGCAAACCCTCGCCAAACACTTCCTCCTGTACGCTAGCAACGATGCCGACGACCTCAGCATCGCGGCTCCCTTTGACCTCGCCGTCTGCCAGCAACCGGATGTGCTGGCCAACGGCATTGCCACCCGGCCACAAACGCTCAGCAGCCAACTGATCCAAAACGACCACCGCGTCTGCGTTGGCACTGTCGATTTCATTCCGTTGAAAAGCGCGGCCCCGGAGCAGCGGAATGCCGATTGTCGAAAAATAGTCTTCGCCCACAAGATTGAAGCGGCACGAAAGGTTTTTGCCGTCGCTAGAAGTTGAGCCGCTTCCCGGCGCATCGCTCGAGCGCTGAATGCTCTTTCCCAACGAAACCATCCCAAACGGAACGGTTGCGGCCATGCTGGCCGATTCCACGCCAGGAACCGCACGTAGCCGATCAAGAACCGCGCGGAAAATCTGTCGGCCTCGCACTTCGTCATATCCAATCAGGCTTGGGTCCACTTCAATCAGCGTGGAATTCTCGATGCGAAAGCCCGGCTCCACTGCCTGCGTTGTCCTCGCGCTGCGAATGAACAATCCCGCCGCCGTGAGAAGCGTCAACGAAAGAGCGATTTGCCCTACCACCATCAGATTGCGCGGGGAAAATTTCGCCCAGCCAACGCCGACTTTTTCCTGAGTCTCACCGCTCTTCAGTGTGGTCACGATGCTGGCTTTGGAAGCGCTGCGGGCTGGTCCGAGGCTAAAGATGATGGCGCTGAGAACGCAGAATCCAGTGGTGGCGAGCAATACACGGAAGTCTGGCGCCGAGTTGTACACGAGATCGAGCGGCGCCAAGCGGGCCATCGACTGTACCAACACTGAAGTGCCGCCAGCGGCCAGCGCGAGACCAGCCGCACCGCCGATGAGCGCGAGGATCAGTCCTTCAATTAATAATTGTTGCAGGATGCTTCCACGCTTTGCGCCGAGCGCTTGCCGGATGGCGATTTCTTTGCGGCGCGCGGCTCCACGGACCAACATCATGTTGGCGACGTTCAGCGAAGCGATCAGCATTACGATGCCAGCCAAAGAAATCATCAGAATGGCCGGAAAGGCGACTTCATTTCCTTTAGGAGGACTTGACGACACGCTGCTGCGAGAGAGGGTGTGAACGATGAAAGTTTGATCTTTGTTTTCTCCGGGATATGCCCTGGCCATGCGGTCGGCGACCACAGCCAGCGAAGCGTTGGCGGTTTGCTGCGTCATTCCTTCGCGCAGCCTTCCAATGACGATCAATGCATCGTTGTTGCGCGACGCGAGCTGGCGGCCGTGGCCGTCGAAATCGTTCACCATCGATTCGTACATTCCGAGCGGCAAGTACAGTTCTGGACTGATCATCGCGTGGGTTCCCGTGAACCCTTTCGCGGTGATTCCAACAATCGTAAAAATACGCCCGTTAATCTGCCGCGTTTTGCCGAGCAAATCCGGATCGGCCCCGGTCTTTCTCCAATTCGAATAGCTGACGATCAGGCTGGGGATTCCGCTGCCAGGTTGTTCTTCTTCGAGAGTGAACGTGCGCCCGCGAAACAGCGGAACTCCCAGCGTCTCGAAATAATTCGAGGTCACGATGTCGGAAAACACGCGGCGTGTCGTGTCGCCTTCCTTGATTCCAACGAGCGCCATGTTGTGCGCCGCCAGGCTGCTGAACGCGCCGTTGTCGGAGCGCAGGTCGGCGTAATTTGGATAGGAGAACGCGCGGTAGGAATCGGGCTTCTGGGTGTCGCGGCTGAAACAGCCGACAATCTGATCGGCGTTCCGAATGAGCAAGGGCTTCAGCAGCAAAGCGTCGACGATGCTGAACATGGCGGTGCTCCCGCCAATGCCTAGAGCCAGCACCACCACGGCTGCCAGCGAGAAACCGGGCTGTTTGAACAACATACGGACGCCGTAGCGAATGTCTTGAATCAGATTTCTCAAGGACCCCTCCAAGCTTGTGAAGGGATACGAGTAGGGTGGCGAAAAAGTTGCGTGAAATGGGGGGCGTCGGCAGATTGTCGCTTAGTTTGGTTCGGTTCGGCAGATATGCCGAAGGCTTCAAATAGTGGGCGATGGGGAGAACGCAGTCTTTACGCGCGTGTGTGCTGACTTTTGTGCGCCAAGTAGATTGTGTGGCGGGAGCCTTTGTTTTTTGAGACGCCGGCGGCGCGTTCTGCTTTTACGGTGAAGTTGGCTTGGCGTAGGCGGCGGTCGAAATTTTTGTCTTCGCGGGCGGACCAGACTGCCAGCACGCCGTTGGGCTTGAGGGCTGCGAAGGCGGTTGCGATTCCGGCGTCATCGTAGAGGGCGGCGTTGCTGGGGACGGTGAAGGCGGCGGGGCCGTTGTCGACGTCGAGCAGGATGGCGTCGAAGTGATCGCGAGCGGAATGCAAGGTGGCGGCGACGTCGTTGATGTCAATGTGGACGCGCTTGTCTTCTAGCGGATGCGCGGCGAGGACGGCGAGCGGGCCGCGATTCCAATCCACTACTGCGGGGACCAATTCAGCGACGACTACTGTCGCGTGCGGCGGGAGGCGATCGAGAGCGGCACGCAGCGTGAAACCCATTCCGAGTCCGCCGATGAGGACGCGGGGATTTTTCAGCGCGCGCGCTTCGCGGCAGGCGGCTGCGGCGAGAGCTTCTTCCGAGGCGTGCAGGCGGCTCGACATGAGGGGCTTGTCGTCGGCGAGGATGAGGTACTCGGTGTCGCGCCGGACTAATTTGAGGATGGTGCCGTCGGAAGAAAGCGAGTGACCGAGCAGTTCGAACGGTTTCACGCGATCGATGTTACCGCGTTTAGTTTGGTAGCGTTTTTGCGACGCGGAATCCCAGGATCGAGTCGCGATAATCGGCGGGATTTCTTTCGCGTGTGGCAGGGCGCAACGCCCACGTCGGAAACATCCAAGATGATCCGCGATCGACGCGGAGGCAGCTGCCTTGGCTGTCGCGCGCGTGCACGTCGGTCGAAGTGGTTTCGTTCGCGCGTCCGTCTGTAGGAGCCGGGGTGTACGTGTTGTCGTAACAATCTTCGGTCCACTGCCAGACGTTGCCGACGGTGTCGTGAAGGCCGAAGGCGTTCGGTTGCTTCAATCCCACCGGATGGGAGTGGCCGTCGGCGTTGGATTTGTACCACGCGCGATCGGACGCGGCGGCTTCATCATCGCCCCACGAGAAGCGCGTGCTTGTTCCGGCGCGCGTGGAATATTCCCACTCGGATTCGCTGGGGAGTCGATACGGGCCATCGGCGGCGGCACTTGAAGCTGCGGACTTATGCCGCACTTTGCCGTTCAACCATGCGATGTACGCGTTCGCGTCCTGCCAGCTGACGCAGACGACGGGATCGCGGTCGGTCTGGCTGTAGCCGGGGTTTTGCCAGGTCTTGCCGGCTTGCTTTTTCCATTCGAAGCCATCTACACCGCACCCATCGCCGGCGGGATGCCCAGTTTCGCGTACGAAGGTTGCGTATTCGGCGCGTGTCACGTCGTATTTGCCCATCGCGAACGATGGCACGGAGACTTCGTGCTGCGGAGCTTCGTCGGCCACTCCTTCCGCACTGCCGGCGCGACTCGCGGCCCAGGATTTTTCGGCGGCAGAAGAACCCATGATGAATTTGCCGGCAGGGATGGCGAGCATCTCGGGACATTCGGCGCAGTCGCGGAAAGCGGGCGCGTGCTCCGAAATTTTCGCTGGAGTCACTAGCGTCGCTTGGGCCGCGTCGAGCTTTTTCAGCAAATCCTCGACGCCGCTGCGAATTTCGGCGCGACGCTGCTCAGTATCGGACCACGACGACAACGGCGCTGCGTGAGAATCGATCATCGCTAACGCCTTCTCCCCGTACTGGCGAGCCAGTGCAGTTTCTGCCGCGTGAAAATACGCGTCGGCGAGATTGAAATGCGCGTCAGCGGAATCCGGATAAGCGAGCAGATTCAGCTTGAAGACCGCAATCCCAAATTTAACCTGCGTTTCCGACTCACGCAGATTTCCGGCTTTGTTTTCAGCATCCGCTTCGCGAACATGATCTTCGCCGAGGATGTCCAGGATAACTTCCGGCCACAATTGCGCTTTGGGATCTTTGCGCCGTGCCTCCAGCAATTGCTGTGTGGCCAAGGCGACTCCGCCGGGCGTTTCGATTTGTTTGAGGATCGCTTCAGAGGCAATCGTGTCGGCAGGAGCGTGGCCAGGTGTTCGAATCAGTGTGGTCACAAACCAATCGACGATCGTAGCGGGAAGCTCGGGATGCCGTGTGAACAGATCGGTTCCATGGCTCCCGGTCGCGGGGACTTTGCTCGCGTTGGACGTCTCGTACCACAGCCACGGCGCTTTCGGCCCGGCGTAACGGATGAAATGTTTTTCGGGGCTGGCGGAAGAATCGTAGAGCCATTCCATCGCTTCAACGGTCGGGGGATATTCGTCATCGTCGGAGGCGACGAACAACGCGGGCAATTGGGTGGCTTGGCGCAGGAAACGCAACTGAGGCAGCAACGTTTCTCCCGATAGGAGCACCAGCGATTTCACATCGGGGGGATGACGGCGGGCCGTTTCGACGGAGTTGTCGACGCCGAGCCATCCGGCACCTCCAGCGCCGATGGCATCGCGCCGCACACCGGGCTGCGAAATCAGATATTCGAAAGCTGTGTCGAGATCGGCAGCGTGATACAGCTCGCGATCTTCTTTTTTGCCGGCACTCTCGCCGTAGCCGCGTTCGTCGATCGTGAGCGTGTTGATTCCCGCGGCTGCCAGTTGGCGAGGCACGTCGTCCCAGGATGCGCGGGCGCGGTTGCTCTGATGGAAGAGCAGAACGCCGGGGCCGGGCTTTGCGGCGGGGAAGTAAGTGGCCTTCAGCAGAGTGCCGTCCGTGGATTTCAGATCAACGGCGCGCGGAGTTGCGGATTGCGGTTGTTGAGCGCGAGCTGTGTTTGCTTGTGCGGCGAAGATGAATGCCGCAAGTGCCAAGGATTTTCGTAGATGTTTCATGCGTGCCTCGCTTCGGCGCGTGTCGAGTTTATGACTACTACAGAGCGCGTCTACTCTACTACACGATCCGTATGTAATGGCAATAGACGTGAGTAGCACTTCTTAGTGAGCGAGGATTCTGCGGTGGTTAGTGTTTCAGGACGAAGCAGCAGGCCGTGTGAGCGATGGTTTGAAAAATGCCGGCGACGATGACAGCGGAAAACAGCGATGCGAGCAGCACGCTTGCTGCGTGATTTGTCTTTTGTGGCGGGCCGGTGAGAAGCGCCAGGCGATAGCTTAAATGCGAAGAGGCGGTCGCGTGCAGGACGCTGGATTGTTTCGGGATCGCAAGTTTGGCAAGCGCTGAGACGAGTTCTTGTCCGTGCGCGCGCCGGATGACGGATTCATCACAGGAGAGTTCGCGGTAGAGGCCAAGCTTTGCTCCAGCGAGCCACATCAGCGGATGAAACCACAAGGCGCACAGAGCGGCTTCATAGAGCAAGCGAATCAGGTTGTCGCGGCGCCTCGCGTGAGCGAGTTCGTGAATGAGGACGGCGCGGAATTCACGTGGATTGAGCAGGCGGTCGAGGCCGATGGGAAGCAGGATGCGAGGAGAGAGAACTCCGCGAACGGCTGGACCGGGATGCTTGTCACCGAAGACTACGGGGATGCCGTCGGCCAGATAGTTGGACGGCGAGGCGCTGTTGTTCAGAGGGGCGAGCGATTGCGCTTCGAGGCGTTCTTTGCCAATTCGCAAAATTAATCGGCCGAGCATGAAGAAGGCGCCGGTCAGCCATGTAGCTGCGAGGATGACGGCCGTGCGGCCCTGCGTTAGATCCCACACCGGACCACCGATCACACCGATCGGGCTGGCCCACGTGAAGTGCGTCGCCCAAAACTTGTCGATGAGCGCGCCGGAAGGCAGAACGAAATTGAGTGCTGCGGCGACCCAGATCCAATATTTTGTGGTGGCGCTCGCGCGCAGAATGGATGTCAGGGCCCACGCCGCTGCGGCGACCATCGAGGCAAAGAGCAGGTGAACGCTGAGGTAGTACATCGCGCGTGCGACATGTTCATGCACGTTTGGCCCCGCGAGCGCGGCCGTTCTTGTCTGTGCGAGCCGCGTTCTGCAGCGCTTTCAGGTCTTTTAAGCTAAGGGCGCCGTTCTCGATCAGATTCGAAACGAGCAGGCGCGGCGAACCGCCGAAGAGGTCGAGCAAATCGCGCACGAGCCTGCCGCGATGCTGGGTTTCACTGATCGCCGGTTGAAAAAGCTGAGCGTTGCCGATCTTCTTTACTTTTCGAAGCGCGCCTTTTTCTTCGAGGCGATACACGAGCGTTTGCACGGTGGTGTACGCCACGCGTTCATCTTCGGGGAGGCTTTCGAGGATTTCGCGCACCGACGCGGTGCCCAGTTTCCAATATTGTTCCAGGATGCGAGTTTCGGCTTTCGACAGACGAGGCTGTTTCAACGCAAGCTCCTACCGATCACGGCAATCCTACTACAATTTGCGGTGTGAGATCGAGGGAAGCGTCGGGGACTCCGAAAATTGATCGTGATTCGTCGGGACGCTAGGCCTTTGGGGCTGCGCTGAAAATCTCGACCAGGCGGTTGGCGATCATTTTGTCTTCGCCTTCTTTGATCTGCCAGACGGCGAAACCGAAGCTGTTTGGATCACGCTGAGAGTGGTGTTCCTTGTGCTCGGTGCCGGCAGGAGCGTCAGGATTGCGTCCGCGCATCCCGCTCGCGCCGGCGCCCATACTGCCGATGCCGATGGGTCGCGTGTCGGCGAGCTTCTGCATGACTTCCTGCCCGGTGATCTTCAGTTTCGAAGGATCGATCTGCCAGCCGTATCGCGGCGTGACGTTGCCGAGTGCTTCACGGTTGAACTCGCGAGGTAGAGCGGCGACTCCGAATTTCTTTACAGCGTTCGTGATGACTTGTGCGCGTTCATCGTAAATCTTCAGCATCGCGTATAAATCCTCGTTGACGAAGAGCTCGAGCGCTTTCAGCAATCCGAAAATCGTCTCCTTGCCGACCTTGCAGCAGCGGCCGATGCGATCTTCCTGCGGGCTCATGTTGAGCAGTGCGTAGTGGATGAGTTCTTCTTTTCCGATCAGCACGCCGGACGCTTGCGGGCCGCGAATATCTTTGCCGCCGCTGAAAGCGACCATGTCGAAGCCCATCGCCGCATATTCCCAGAGGCGCTCCTTGGGTGGAACGTCGGCGGCGGCATCGTTGAACGTGTAGAGGTTGTGGGCTTTCGCGATTTCGACGGTTTCCGCGCCGCTGACTTTGCCTTTATCCGAGAGGATGTTGGTGAAATGGATCGCGAGCGTCTTGGGATTGATGGCGGCGATCATTTCCTCACGCGTTTCGACTTCAATGAGTTTCGCGCCGGTCTGGCGAATCTGGTGATCGAAGGCGTAGCGATGGCTTCTCTGGATGATGACTTCAGATCGAGGGAAAGTGCTGACGTCGGGGATGGCGACCATGCGGGGTTCGAGATCTTCGGTCATCATGCCGGCGTAGCCGACGACCATCGCCGCGGCGGCGCCGCCGGTCACGAGGCTGGTGTAGCCCGCCGGGGATTTACAAAGTTTCGCGATGAACTTGCCGGCGGCGACTTCGAGTTCGTCGATCAAAACGAAATGCTCGTTGCCGCGGCGGATCAACTCCATGACTTCCGGCTTCATGACCGAGCCGCCGATGACGGTGACGGTTCCATTGATATTGACGAGCGGCGTGACTCCAAGTTCGGCGTAGATGTCACCGGTTGACCCGAGGCCGGACGTGATTGGCACGATCGGGTGGCCGTCGGTATGGGAAGACAATTTGTTCTTCTTGCCTAGACCCGCCGCCGCTGCAGCGCTCGAATCGGCCGGAGCGACCAGCCCCCCGGTGATCGCGCCGAGTGCGCTAAGAAACGTGCGACGACTCCAACCAAACTTCGAACTCATATCGAGTGTCCTCTCCGACGTTGCGTGATTTCTCGAACTATTTCTCGACGGGTGGTAAAGGTAGAACAACAACCAAAGCGCTGCCGACGATTTCGATCAACGAGTCGCCGGGAATCCATTCGACGGCCAAGCAAGCGCGCGAAGGAGCTTTGCCCGGAGAAAAATATGTCCCATAAATTTTGTTGAGCGCGTCGTACTGCGCCTTATGCGCGTCGAAGCGCGCTTTACCGGTCGGTGTCGTCACGCCGTCCGCAAGCGGCAGGCAGAGAAAGACATCGAGATGGATGAGGCTGTCCATGTTGGAGCCGGCGTGTTCGACGGATTTCTTGAGGGCGTCCATCGTTCGGGTGACGTGCTTTTCGAACGGGTCGGTTACGAGGACGTGGTCGTCTTTGGCGTAGCCGTCGTTCGAACCGGTGCCGGAAAAATAGTAGATGCCGTTCTGCACGTGGCTGCTTCGGCGAGGCGAATCTAGGCCGGGCACGCCAGGTGCTGCGCCGGCCGGCGCGGGCGCGGTGGCTGAAGCAGGCTGCTGCGCGGAAAGTTTCGGCGCGCCCGCCGCCAGAGTTGCGATTGCCGCCATCTTGCCGAAGAAACTGCGTCGAGTGTTGGAATCCATAGAGATTCTTCCTTTGGGTCTTAATTGTTGGAATGCAGCCTAAATAAAAAGCGTGTGGTAAAGCAAGGACAAGTCGTTCATCCCAGGCGCCCGATCGCAGGCAATCGTAACCGGGAAACTGCCAAGCTTTATCCCGGTAATCGACTTACTACGTGCTGATGGCGCTAAAAAAGGTCGAAACTTTACTCGCGCACGTGCGTATAAGCAGGTGGAGGTGTGTCATGAGCGAACTACTACGCGACATTCGCTACGGCCTTCGGTTGCTCTGGAAGAGCGCGGGTTTCACCTCGGTGTCCCTGCTGGCGCTGGCTCTGGGAATTGGCGCGACGACTGCGATCTTCAGCTTGCTGTATTCGGTGCTGCTGGCACCGCTTCCGTATGTCGACGGCGATCGGCTCATGATGGTGTGGACGCACCAGAAGGGCCAGCGCAACGGCACTTCGCCCAGCGACTACCTCGATTGGCAAAAGCAAAGCAAGTCCTTCGAATCCCTGAACGCATGGGTCGGGACGGGATTCACCATCTCTACGCCGGATTGGACCGAAGAGGTTCAGGCGAACCGGGTGGCTCCGGGCTTTTTCGACGACCTGTTCGGTGAAAACGTCACTCTCGGCAGACACTTCGTCGCCGACGACGCGAAGCCCGGCAACGATCATGTGGTGATTCTCAACAACCGGTTTTGGAAGGAACGATTCGGCAGCGATCCGAACGTAGTGGGCAGCAAGCTGCGGATGGGCGGCGAACTCTATACAGTGCTTGGCGTTGCCGCTCCGAGTGCGTCCGACAACGGCGATTCGAAGATGAATGTGCCGCTGGCGTTTAAGCCCGAGGAGATCATTCGCGAGAATCGCTCGCTCCTGGTGATGGGGCGACTCAAACACGGTGTTACCCCAGAAGCGGCGAATGCCGAAATGGCGGTGATCGCGCAGCAGCTCGCCCAGACCTATCCGAAGAGCAATCAAGATGTCACCGTAAGCGTCGAACCGCTCAAGAACGACTTTCTTCCGCCTCCAACTCGAATCGGGCTCTGGCTGATGATGGGTGCAGTCGGGTTTGTGCTGTTGATTGCGTGCGTCAACATCGCGAATCTGCTGCTCGCGTGGGGCACCGCACGTCAGAAGGAGATCGCGGTACGCGCGTCGCAAGGGGCTACGCGCGGACGGATCTTCCGCCAATTTTTGATCGAGAGTCTTTCGTTAGCCGTAATGGGCGGCACGCTGGGTGTCTTTCTGGCGGTGGGACTCTTGCGCGGTCTGATGAGTTTACTGCCGCGGAACCAACTGGGGATTCCGTACGAAGCGAATCCGCAGGTCAATGTATCGGTGCTGCTCTTCAGCATCGCCGCGACGCTGTTGTGCGGCGTGTTCTTCGGGTGCGCCCCCGCGTGGCACGCGGCGCGGCAAAATGTCGGAGACTTGTTGAAAGAAGGCGGAAGGTCGTCGTCGGGCGGCGGACACAATCGCCTGCGCCGAGTGCTCGTCGTCGCGGAGTTTGCGCTGGCGTTGATCTTGGTTGGCGGAGCTGGATTGATGCTGCGCAGCTTCTGGAATGTCACGCAGGTCGACCTTGGAATTCGCCGGGATCACGTACTCACATTCACGGTGCCGATCCAACATGACCGCACCGCGAAATCGGAGCAGATTCGCGCTGTATACAAAGAGTTGGTGGAACGCATCGGCGCCGTACCTGGTGTTTCGAGTGTGGGAGTTGCGATCGGCTTGCCGGCGCAACAGGCGCCGCGGCTGGGATTTGGCATCGTCGGCCAGCCGTACGATTCGGATTTCAGCAAGCTACCGCAGACGATCTTCGATCCCGTGACACCCGGATATTACAAGACGTACGGCATCCGGCTGGCGCAAGGGCGCTTTCTCGGCCCCCAGGATATTGCCGGAGCGCCGCGCGTGGCGATGGTGAGCGAAAGTTTTGTGCATCAGTATCTGCCTGGGGTGGACCCGCTGACGCAACGCGTGAAAATCGTGGAAATCTTGCCGGATCGCATGCCGCCATTCGGCAAGCCGGTCGAGTGGCAGATTGTCGGCGTGTTTCACGATGTGCAGTATCAGAGTCACCCGACCAGCGGTTCGGCTGAGGTGGATGTGCCGTTCGACCAGAGCCCGTGGCCGAACACCACCATCGGCGTTCGAACGTTTGGCGATCCCGTAGCGGTGGCAAGCAGCATCGCCGCTGCGATTCGAACGGTGAATCCCGACTATCCGATGACCCAAGTACGAACGATGGACCAAGTCGTGAGCGAATCGCTGGTGAATGATCGCTTTACGATGATTGTCTTCGGAAGTTTTGCAGGCTTGGCGTTAGTCCTGGCTGCCATCGGAATTTACGGCGTGATGACCTTTTCGGTGGCTCAAAGGAACCACGAGATGGGAATTCGCATGGCCCTCGGCGCCGGAAGCACGCAGCTCTTGAAGTTGGTCGTCAGCGAAGGAATGCGCGCAGCGCTGATCGGAATGCTCATCGGGCTCCCGGGTGTCTACCTCGTTGGCAGACTCCTGACGAAAGCTCTGTACAACGTGGGAGCCCTCGATGCACGGGCGCTCATCGGCGTCGCGATTGTGCTTTTGGTTTCGGCGTTAATCGCCTGCTACATTCCGGCGAGACGTGCGACGAAAATTGATCCGATCGCCGCGCTGCGCCAGGAATAACAGCAAACTCTCAGTCCAGCCCTCTCTCGTCCGGACGGGTGTCTTCCGATGACTCTTGTCGGCTAACGGCGACCTCGTGGTCGGCGCGTAGTGTTTGACAAGCCCCGAGCGGAGCGGGTGTAAACTGGGCGAATCCAGCCGAGCAAGCAGGAGTTTGCCATGAGTCAAAGCACATTCGGGCTGTCAGTGAATGGGAAGAAGTATTCGGTGAAGGCAGAGGCGGATACGCCGTTGTTGTTTGTGTTGCGCGACGAGATTGGACTGACCGGGACCAAGTACGGTTGCGGCGAAGGGCAGTGCGGAGCTTGCACTGTGGTGTTGAACGGCGTGGCGCGGCGATCATGTTTGACGCCCGTGGCCGACGCTGTCGGGAAATCGATCACAACAATTGAGGGACTGGAGCGCAGCGGCGAGCTGCATCCGGTGCAGGCGGCGTTCGTGGAGGCTGGCGCGTTTCAGTGCGCGTACTGCACATCAGGAATGATCATGGGCAGCGTCGCGCTGCTGGAGAAGAATTCGAATCCGAGCGACGCGGAGATTGTAGCGGGGCTGCAGGGAAATATTTGCCGCTGCGGGGCGCATCCGCGAATTGTCGAGGCGGTGCGGATTGCGGCGAAGGGGATGAAGGAGCAGCGGGCGTCGAGCGTGACCGTTGCGGCACCGATGTGGGACCGCGGCAGTGAAGGTCAGCCCGCTGAAGGTGCCTTGTGAATCCTCGCGGCACGCAGTTGGCGATTGAAGCCGAGCGCTATGAATTGCGCGCGGCTCCAATGCATCGATTCGACCTGGTGCGGCGCGACTTTTTCAAAGTATTTGGAGCGGGCGTCGCGGTGTTCTGTGTTGCGTCTCGGACGGCGAGTGCGCAGGAGTCGGGCCGCGGCGGCCATCGCCGTGACGATGAGGAAGAGCCGAAAGACATTACGTCATGGCTGCACATCGGTGAAGACGGCGTGGTGACTGCGTTCACGGGCAAAGTCGAGATCGGACAGAACATTCGAACGTCCCTGGCGCAATCCGTCGCGGACGAACTACACGTGCCGTTCGAAAGCGTGCGGATGGTGATGGGTGACACGGCGCTCACGCCGTATGACATGGGCACGTTCGGAAGCCGCACGACGCCGACGATGGCGCCACAGTTGCGGCGTGTGGCGAATGCCGCGCGAGATTTGTTGGTGCAGGAAGCTGCGAAAGAGTGGGGTATCGCGAGCGATGGTCTCGTGGCGCGCGACGCCAAGGTGAATGATCCAGGATCAGGAAGATCGATCTCATACGCGAAATTGGCAAGCGGCAAATTGTTGGCGAAAGATCTGCCCGACGCCGATCCGATCACACCGGCGCCCGACTGGACGGTGGCGGGCAAAGCCATGCCGAAGGTCGACGCGCGCGATTTTGTGACCGGACGCCATCAGTACACGACGGATTTGCGGCCCGCGGGATTGATCTATGGAAAGGTGCTGCGGCCCGCCTCGTTTGGAGCGAAGTTGCTTTCGCTGGACGCGAGCGCGGCACAGGCGATGCCGGGCGTGAAAGTGGTGCGCGACGGTGATTTCGTCGGCGTGACTGCGCCGAGCGAAGCCGCGGCAGCGCGGGCGATCGCTGCGATGAAATCAAAATGGAGCGAAACGAAGCAGCCTTCGAGCCGCGAATTGTTTTCGTATCTGAAAAGCAATGTCGAGGATGGAGCAGATTCGCGCGGCGGGAAAGTGGCGGGGTCGGTTGACGACGGTATGTCGCGCGCCGCGCATAAACTCGCGCAGACGTACACCGTCGAGTACATCGCGCATACCCCGCTGGAGCCGCGCGCCGCTGTGGCGGAGTGGAAGGATGGCGGCGTGACCGTGTGGACCGGGACGCAGCGGCCATTTGGCGTGCGCGAGGAATTGGTTGACGCGTTTCATCTGCCGAAAGAAAAGGTTCGCGTGATTGTTCCAGACACCGGTTCAGCCTACGGTGGAAAACACACGGGAGATGCCGCGATCGAAGCGGCACGGCTGGCGCGTACTGCGGGTCGCCCGGTGAAATTGGTGTGGACGCGCGAAGAGGAATTTACGTGGGCGTATTTCCGTCCCGCGGGTGTGATGGATGTACGCGGCGGCGTCGCCGCGGATGGAACGCTGACCGCTTGGGAATTTCACAACTACAATTCAGGCGCCTCGGGAATCGGCATCCCGTACGTCGTGGCGAATCAGCGCGTGCAATTTCACGAGACGAAGTCGCCGCTGCGGCAGGGTTCCTATCGCGGATTGGCGGCGACGGCGAATCACTTTGCACGCGAATGCGCAATGGACGAGCTGGCTCATGCCGCAGGCATGGATCCGCTGGATTTTCGGCTGAAGAATATTTCGGACACGCGACTGCGCGATGTGTTTGTCGCGGCTGCGAAGAAATTCGGATGGCCGGCGAAGAAAGCCGTCCCGGGTCAAGGATTTGGCATCGGCGGTGGAATCGAAAAGGCCGGCTACGTCGCGACGTGCGCGGAAGTTGCGGTGGATCGGGCTTCCGGAAGCGTTCGCATCGTGCGTGTCGTGACGGCGTTCGAATGCGGCGCGATTGTGAATCCCGATGGTCTGCGCCATCAGGTGATCGGCGCGAACATCATGGGATTGGGCGGGGCGCTGTTTGAAGCGATCGCCTTTGAGAACGGGCGGATTTCGAATCCGCATTTCGCGAAATATCGCGTGCCACGATTCAAAGATGTGCCGGAGATCGAAGCCGTGCTGCTCGATCGAAAAGACATTCCATCGGCAGGCGCAGGTGAGACACCGATTGTCGGAATTGCGCCGGCGATCGGCAATGCGATTTTTGACGCGTGCGGAGTACGGCTGCGCAGTTTGCCGATGGTACCGAACGGATTGAAGGCGTGAAGGAGCGAATGCGGTCGACGCAGCGATGAAAAAAAACTGGCGGACGAGGCTGATTCACACGGATGCGGCGGTGCCGGAGGGGTATCAATCACTGGCAACGGCAGTGCGGCGCGGGTCGACGACGGTCTTTCAGTCGGCGGGAGTTGCGAGCGATCACTGGGATCAATATAAAGTTGGCTACACATACGGGTTGTACGGGACGCCGACTACTCTGGAGTTGGCCGCGCGCGTCTGCGAATTGGAAAAAGGGAAGTACACGGTGCTCGCGCCGGGCGGTCAAGCAGCGATCGCGCTGATTGACCTCGCGCTGCTACACGCGGGCGATCACATCTTGGTGCCGGCCAGCGTTTATCATCCCAATCGAAAATTTACGATGACGGTGCTCGCGCGGTTTGGTGTGACCGCGACGTTCTACAAACCGGGAATCGGCGCGGGAATTTCGGATTTGATTCGAGAGAACACGCGGCTGGTTTGGACCGAGAACCCGCAGTCGATCACGATGGAAGTGCAGGACGTACCGGCGATAGTCGCTGCCGCTCACGCCAAGGGCGTGAAAGTCGTGCTCGACAACACGTGGTCGGCGGGCGTGCTGTTCGATGCGTTCGAACACGGCGTCGATGTCACGATGCAGGCGCTGACGAAATATGTGGGCGGGCACAGCGATTTGCTGTTGGGCTCGGTGACCGTGCGCGACGAGGAGTTGTATCAAAAGATTGGAGCGGCGCAGCAAGTGCTGGGCGGAAACTGTTCGCCCGATGATTGCAGCCTGGCTCTGCGCGGATTGCAGACGTTGGGAGTGCGGCTGGCGGCGATCGAGGATTCGGCGCTCAAGATTGCGCACTGGTTAGCGGAGCGAGCCGAGATCGACCGCGTGCTGCATCCGGCGCTTGCGTCTTGCCCGGGACATGAACTTTGGAAGCGAGACTTCCTGGGCTCGTCGGGATTGTTTTCGATCGTGCTACGGCCGGGGTACACGCGCGATCAGGTTGTTGCGTTCGTGGATGCGTTGAATCTGTTCAAGGTCGGATATAGCTGGGCAGGAGTGACAAGCCTTGCGATGGCGTACGACTTTGGCGCGTCGACAGAGCAGCCCCCATACGATCACAGAATTGTGCGGCTGAATATCGGGCTGGAAGCGACCGAGGATTTGATCGCGGACTTGGAACAGGCGCTGGAAACACTACCTAAATTGAATTGATCGTCCAGCGCAAAAGAGCGAGCCCGGTGCTTAGCGCCGGTTTGACCCGAAGTTATAGACGATGCTAGCCGTTGCGCGGAAATTGTTGAGGCCGCCGAACGTCGTAGGCGACGTCAGAAACGAGGCCCGGACATAGTCGCCCGTTCCGCGAACCGACCATCGCTGCGATAGTTGATATTCAACGCCGCCGCCAAGTGCCACCGCCGGCTCATTGATGTAACCCTTCGTAACGCCCTTTGGGCTGATCAAGATGCCGGTGACCCTGGCACCACCACCCACCACGTGAACGAAGGTCGAAAGCCGCTCCCTGCGAGTGACATAATAAACCGGGCCGGCCATATATGTGAGAGCGTCG
>DASXPD010000007.1:0-11734 GCA_036493835.1 Candidatus Acidiferrum sp.
CCCGGCGATTCCCTGCTCATCACCGCCGGCATCTTCGCCGCCGCCGACGTTATCCCTCTCAAGTGGCTGCTGCTCCCGGTCATGCTTTGCGCCATCGTTGGCGACCAGATCGGCTATTGGATCGGCCGCACCGCCGGCCCCGCGCTCTACAAACGTGAAGATTCCTTTTTGTTCCGCCGCAGCCACCTCCAGCGCGCACATGAGTTTTACGAGAAATACGGCGGCCGCGCCGTCATCCTCGCGCGTTTCGTCCCCATCGTGCGCACCTTTTGCCCGCCGGTCTCCGGCGCCGCGAAAATGCCGTACGGGCGCTATGTCGCATTCGACATCGTCGGCGGCATCGCTTGGGTCAGCGCCACGGTTCTCGGCGGCTACTTCCTCGGCCGCACCGTTCCCAACATCAGCCAGCGCATCCACTACGTCATTATCGTCGTCGCCGTGGTCTCGATTCTTCCCGCGATCATCGGCGTCCTGCGCGGGCGCAAAGCCGCCGCAAAGTCCGGCGCTTCGGCAACCTCACCCACGGCGGGCGAATAGACCATGCCGCCTCAAAAGATTCGCGCCATCATTTCCGACATCGGCCGTGTAATCGTCGGTGTCGACATCTCTCGCGCCATGCAAGGCCTCTCCGCAGGCATCGCGCTTTCGCCCAAAGAAATCTGGAGCGCCATCGAAAAAGATCCGCGATTCCCCGATCTGCAAGACGGCCGCATGAACGCCCGCGACTGGCACCTTCACATCGTCCGCCGCCTCGGCGGCAACCTCACCTACGATCAATTCATTCAGGCATGGAACGCCGCCTTGCTCCCCGAAACGCTCCAGCCCGATTCGCTCTGGGCCGGCCTCTCCAAGCACTATCGCCTCTCCCTGCTTTCCAACACCGACCCCATCCACGTCGCTCACATGGAGTCCACTTTCAGCTTCTTCAACTACTTCCCCGTCCGCATCTACTCCTGCGTCGTCGGCTCCAGCAAGCCAAATCCCGTCATCTACCAGGCCGCCCTGCGCGCCACCAAGGTCAAAGCCAACGAGTCCGTATATATTGACGACCTCGAAGAAAACGTCACCGCCGCCAAAGCCCTCGGAATGATCGGCATCCACCTCCCCGTCCCCTCAGACTTGCCCGAAGCCCTAAAATCCGTCGGCGTCTCCCTCTCCTGACCCGCTTTCGAATCTTCGCCAAACCGCCCCCTCGGTACGTCTCCCCGACCGGCCCGTCGTTCCGCTTTGTAGGGGCGGGGTTCACTCCGCCCGTCCATCGCGTCTTGCGGCAATCTCTCCTCGCGAAACCTATCCCTCCCCACAAACCGTCCCCTTTTCGTTTTCCACAGCGAGCACTTTTCGGTGGAAAAAGTGAACACTGCGTAATCTTTCCCAGGACTAGTACCTCCACGAGTTTTCCCATACAGGAATCCCCCTGCATAACCTCAGCAGCCCCAATAACTTGCGCCATACCAGAACCTCCCGTCCCTCTTCCTCCGTTTGGCGCGGCGAATGCTCCTTTCCAGCCACGGGCCGTTCAACTTGAGGGAAACCCAAATTCAGCCCGATCAGGGTGAGGAGATACCTGTTATGACCGAAGTTATCGAAAGAGAATCACCGTCCTGGCACCTTCCCGCGATGATCGTTCTCGGTCTGATCGCGATCGGTGGCTTGTGGTTTGGCTGGAACGCCTCCACAAAACTCGACACCACTCAGCAAACCATGACCGCTCAAATCAAGCAGTCCGAGCAGTCGGTGCAGCAAGATGTGTCGTCCCTCAAGGACCGCTTGGCACAGGATGAAAAGGCAAACGCCGACCTGCAGGGCGACCTGACCGTCGTCACCAAAAAGCTCAAGATTACCCAGGGCCAGCTCAAGAAGTCTCGTGAAGAAGCGACCCAGCTCAACGACGCAACCAGCCAGAAGCTGACCGCGCTCGATACCTCGGTCCACACCGAACTCGCCACCAAGGCCACCAGCGATGACGTCAAGACGGTGGACACCAAGGTTGGCGGCGTTCAGACCGATCTGAACTCGACCAAGGAAGACCTCAAGATGGCTCGCAGCGAGATGGGCACTCTCATCGCGCGCAACCATGATGAAATCGACACCCTCCGCCGCCTCGGCGAGCGCGACTACATCGAGTTCACCGTTGACGGCAAGAACAAGCCCGTCAAGGCCGGCAACATCACCGTCGAACTCAAGGGCGTCAATGAAAAGAACAACCGCTTCAACCTTGCCATGACCGTAGAAGACAAGAAGTTTGAGAAGAAGAACCGCGCTCTCAACGAGCCCATCTTCTTCTACACTCAGGGTTCGCGTTACCCCGAGGAAATGGTCATCAACAAGGTTGGCAAGAACACCGTCAGCGGCTACATCAGCATCCCGAAGGCGAACTCGGCGCAGCCAGCCGCAACCTCGACCTCCGGCCGCTAACCCAAATCCGGAAGCCGACCTCCGGTCGCCTTCCTCACATCAAGCTCGAACCGAAACGGCGCTGGGTAAACCCCAGCGCCGTTTCTCTTTTCCGTCGCCGTTTCTCTTTTCCGTTGTAGGGGCGGGGTTCACTCCGCCCGGCGTCAACATACCCACGGTTCATCCGCCAGAGCAATCTGGGTCCGGCACCATCCCGGCCCATCAATCCGCCCACCCTTTTCCTCAGTACTAAGTGTCCTTCCCCCTTGCGCCCACCAAATCCCAGGCGTACACCTGAACTCGTAAGCTCACGTAGCTACGGAGGGGAGCATGACTCCACCGGGCTTAGAGCGAACCAAAAGCTAAACACACCGCTTTTGCGGTGCGCGTCGCCCAGAAACACTCGCTCATTTCCGCGGCGCTTCCGAGACGACACAGCAAAATAAAAAACGGGGAGCCCTTGGCTCCCCGTTCTCATTTCTAAACTCGAATGTGCTCGCTTTTAACGCACTTCACGCAAGGTCGAAACCCGAATCACAAATGGCTAGCACCGTAGATAAAACAACGCTCTAGCCATCAAGAAAAGCCGTCATCCTGAGCGAAGCGAAGGATCTCAGCAGTCAGCCAAGCTGCAATCGCCGCGGCAAAATCAGCCCCGCCTAATTCGCGTTCCGATGCGAAGTCCCCGGATGCCCATGCCGATGCCCCGACGACCGATGATGCGCACGATGCCCGCGCCGATGATGACTCTGCGCCGCACTCGCCGATCCGATTCCCGCAATCAGCAACACGGGAACCACCGCAATCAACGCAATCCTGAGAATGTATTTCACGTTAAATCTCCCGATTCGTAAACTCTCGGCGTCTTCATTCAACCACATTTTTCCGCCGAGAGCCGCAAAAGTTTGCGACCTCTGTCGCATCGCGAAAAAGGAGTGCACGGCGCCTGCCGTGATTCGCTAAGAATCCCTAAATAATTTTGGAAAAACTTTCGCCCCGCCACCATCCCCCGCGGAGCCAACCCCATCGCTCAAAGAGGCGACCTATATGGAGTGCGGCGGTTCACCGCCGCCTTTACTGCCTCAACCCGTTGCCCCACCCGGCGCTGGGCCACACAGAATCAACCCCGCCACTAACTCACCGACGTTACGCTTGAGCCCTTCCAAGGGTGCCTATCCCGATCGCATCGCATCGCGCCCGCCAGAGCGCACCCCTCCACCTGCCATCAACCGTAACAGCCCGCCAACCGGACGCGTTACCCGATCTTTATCCCCCAAACTTCAACGTCTGCAACCACTTAATATCTTCTTTCTGATTCGCGATGATCTGCGCCTGCCAGATCAGCCCAATACACATCACCGACATCATCAGCAAGCAAACCACGAGAACGACGTTCTTCTGCGATTCGGAAGCGGGACCGTTCAGCTTCGGCATGTGGAGGTCTCCCAGTACATCGCCCCGTTCGGGGGCACGTCAGCGTTCTGCAGTGCGGTCTGCCCTGTACTAAAGGGCAATCGACCTGCCAGCGGAAAGACTAGGCTGACCAGACCGTAACGCTATGCAACAGCTTGACTTAACCCCACCTGTGCCACTTCCGCAGTATCAATTCGAGGGGTCGAAGTATGCAAAACGTCCGACTTTAGAGACATCGAGGTCACTAGCCTTCCTTTCAAGCCAGTGTCGGATTGCGTAAAAACATCCCCTGCAAGCTCCGGCAATCCCCCCGACCGGCGTCGAGCCGCAATCGCGGTTGACAAAGCTCCGAAGTTGACGTATACTCTCTGCTAGTCGAAAGAACGTCCGCGAGCGCCGCCAACCGGCGCTTTTTTCATTTCTGGCACGCTTTTGCCGACTCCCAAGCCCCTTCGATTCAGCAACTTACACACTCTTCAAAACACCCTATCCGTAAGCCATTGAAAGCAGATAACTTCCCCACTCTTTGAAAAACATAGGGGGGTACACCCCCAAATCTTCCCACCTTGGAACGCCTAAAACGCGACGCGACACCACGCGACGCGGCGAAGCACCGCGCCAACGTCCATGCAACCCATCGCACCCATTCCTTTGTTCATCGCCCGCACCCAGCTAGAATGATCCGCCACCCAGCGGAGGGCACTTCTTGCGGAACACCCCGTCCATCCTTTTCATCGCCATCGATTCGATCATTCCCGTTCGCGGCAAAGCCGCAGCCGGATTCGACGAATTCTGCGCCACGCTCGACCACAACGCGATCCCCGCCGTATGGGTCACCTCGCGCTCCCGGTTACAAGTCGACGAGCCGCGCCGCCGCTTCGGCCACATGAATCCATTCATCGCGGAAGACGGCTGCGCCGTCTATCTCCCTGAAGATTATTTCCACCTCAAGCCCGGCAAAACAATTCGCCTCGGTCGCTTCACCACGATTCCGATCGCGCAGATACTTCCCGCGGCGAAGGACGCTCTCGATACTCTTTCCGAAGAAACCCAAGTCGAGACCGTCCCGCTGCGATCGCTCTCGCCACGCGAGCTAGCACAAAATACCGGCCTCCCGGAACGCGAAGCTGAAATTGCACGACAGCGCGATTTCGACGAACTGTTTTTTTTCGCCGGCGCGTCCGAGCCCGACGTCGCTCGATTCCAGAACGCCGCAACGGAAAGCAAAGTCTCGCTGCGCCAGCACGGCGTCATGTGGTCCGCAGCCGTCGGCCGAAATCTCGGCCAGTGCGTTCGCGATCTCATAAAACTCTACGAGCGAGCGTTGCGATCGCATCCCTCCATCATCGGAATCGCCGGCACCGCCGAAGCCGAGGCGCTACTTCCTGTGTGCGATCGCGGAATCGTTCTCGCGCGCCACGCCGAAATGGAAACCGCCGCGGAGCGACACACCAAAGCGCGCATCCTGGGAATGTTTTCCGAAAACGTGTGGGAACAGATACTAGAAGTCGTCACAACGAAACGCTAATCGCGCTCAAAAAGCGAAGCGCGCCGAAACAAATCCAGTCGCTGGGAAACCAGCACAGTGCACTGCACCTCGCAGTGGTCTTCGTGGGGACGTCTGCGATCGAGGTATCGACCTCCGCAGAAAAAGAAAAACGGGCGCGGAATTCCGTGGCCCTCCAAAACTTTCCTTAGAAAATTACTTGATGAAGAGATTTTCGCGGAGCTGGTCGCGAGCGATGAACGATTTTGCAGTGCGGTAGCGGCCGAAAAGATCCTGAATTTCGCGGTTCTGGTAAACCCGCTGCGCCGGGCAAATCACCTGCGCCGAGACAACCTGCAAGGTGCCCGCATCGGCTACGCGATAGCGCTGAAAACCTTCAGGCTTTTTGCTGTGAAACATCGTGAAGATGACTCCGCCGGGTCGCAACAATTCGGTGATCGCCGCAACGGTGCGCGTCGCCATCGCGGGATCGACATAATCCAGCAAATCCCACAGCAAAACCACGTCGAACGACGAATTCGGATACTGAATATTCGACTCGAAGAATCGACTCGCGCGGCCCCCCGGAGACAAATCGAGCGACTGATCGGATTTGCTGCGCTCTCGATATTCCTTCTCTTCGTTATCGAGGAACTGCTTCCAGCTACGAAGCAAATCATCGGTCGTAACGCGAAAGCCCTTCTCAATAAAAAAGCTGAGCGTGGCCTGCCACGCGCCGCCCATATCCAGCAACGTCCCGCGGCCAAGCCCATCGAGATTCCACATCAATTCCTTGAGCCCGTTGGAAACGCGCGTACTTTCCACTCCAACCGCAGGCGCGCGCGTCGTGCCAACCGCAGCCGGCATCGCCGTTCCGTGTCCGTGTGATGGAGTCTTCGTGCCAGCAGCGTCGTGCGCGCCAGGCTTGCCGGGGTGAGTCACACCCCGCCCGCCGCTGCTCGCTGGTCCGATGCCAAACTTGTTCAATAGGGTCATGTCTTAGATCGTTGTGCCTGCCGATACGGTCGCGCCATTGGGTTTGCCTGCGGTGACCGAGCCACGGTCTTCGCTCTTTTCGACAGGGCGACCAGTTTCGACCTTGCCGCGAAGGATCGCGCCATCTTCAATGGCAAGGCGCTGGGTCTGGATCTCGCCGTTCACCTGACCGGTACTCCAGAGCTGAACGCGCTCTTTGCCGGCGATCCTGCCATCGATGCGGCCGCGAACCACAACTTCGCGCGCGATGACGTCGGCTTTCACCGTGCCGTTTGGCCCCACCGTGAGGCTGCCGTTGGCCAAATTCACCTTGCCCTCGACGGGCCCATCTACAAAGAGGTCTTCACTGCCGGTAATTTCACCTTTTATTTTAATGCCTTGGCTAATGCACGCTGTCGCTTTGGACGACACAGGCGGCTGAGAGGCTGCCGGGCTGAACGCGGGAGCGTCCCGGTGGCTGGCCAAAGCCGGAGCGACGGAACTCGGTGTTTCGGCAACTCCTTGAGGCTTCGAGTCTTCTTTCTTCCACATCGGGGACACCTCAACGCAAAATTTGACTTTCAAAGTCGTTTTTCGTCGGCTGTGGGGAGGCGAGCGACGACTCAGATTCGGAAGATAGTACGGGACTTACTGAGAGTAAAGGGAAATCCCGGATTCTAAATGTGGGGTGTTACGTCTAGCTCTATACCACTTATTGTGGTCTTAGTTCGTACAGGGCCACAACGGCTGGGGGCGCGGGCAAACTCCTAGCACCACCCCGGAGCTCCCACATAGCGACCAGCATCCCGCCCCACTCTCGGGTCAGTTCTTTGAGCCCGAGACGGCTTTGCCACCAGTGGTCAGGGTCGAAACTACCGTCGTTCGCCCCGCTGACCGTCACCCCGATCTGCTGCGGAAAGATGCGCAGGAAGATGTAGCGGGCCCGGCGGGTGTGATAGTTCGAGGTCACGATGATCACGCTATGCCACTTATGCTCTACGGCCTGCTGCAGGAGGATTTGAGCCTCTTCCCTGGTGTTCTCGGCGTTGTGAGAGATGGTGACAATCTTGTCCTTGGGCACACCGCGCTCGATCAGGTCGTGCTGCATCAGTTCGGCGACGCCGGCGTAAGGGCGAAGCTTGCGTCCGCTTGCCGCTACGATCGGCGCCCAGCCGTGACGGAACAAATCCGCGGCGTGAGCGGCGCGATCGGCGTAAAAATTGTCGTCGCTCAGAACGATGATCGCGTCAGATTTTTCGAGCGGATCTTGCACGACCCAGGTCTCGCCGATAACGCGAAGGATCGGCCCGCGTGCGACGTACAACACCGCGCACAAAACCATGACGAAAATTAACGAGAGGAGCGAGGAGATGATTCCGCCGGATTCGGGTTGGAGGGATCGCCGGCGCGTAAACGACGTCACGAATTCGGATCCATCGCGCGCAAGGCCGCGGCTGCAGTTTCGGGCAGCATCGCGTTGAAATACACCTCTTTGATGCTGTACGACTTGCTGCGCTTTTCAAGGATGGGAAGGATCTCAATGTGCCAATGGAAATCGTCGGCGAGCGTTTTCCAATATCCGGCGAGCTCGCCTTTCTTGCTTCGCGTGTTCGGCGCGGTGTGCACAACCATATGAAATGCAGGCGCGACTTTCTCCAGGCGACGCAAAACGCGGCCGAGTAACGCCGCGAGTTGCCGCCGATTGGAACCGGGACGCGGCTGCTCGAACAAGTGATTGTGCTTGCGGTGCATTAGCCACATCTCGTATGGAACGCGCGAAGCGTACGGGCAGATCGCGTAGTAATCGCCCTGCACATCGACGATACGCTTGCCGTTTTTTTCATCCTGGCGTACGACATCGCAAAAAATGCAGCGCTCGCGTTCGCGAAACCATTCGCTGGCGGAACTCAGTTCGTACTTGACGCGACGCGGGACGAAAATCGTCCCGGTAATTTGCGAATGTGAGTGCGACCACTCGTCGCCGGCGAGCGAACCTTGATTCTTGAAAACGGCAACGTATTTGAGACGCGCATCCTTCTTCAGATCGGAAATCCGCGAGGCCCACACCGAAAGCACGCGTTCGATTTCCTCGTCGCTGAATTGCGACATGCGCTTGTCGTGATGCGGCGTTTCGATGACGAGTTCGTGCGCGCCCAGCGCGCCCATTTTGTCGTACATACCCTCGGCCAAGCGGCCGGGCTCGCCTTCGATGCGATAGAGCGGATCGGGATGCGGAATCACGCGAACCTGCCACGGACCTTCCGCCGGCAAGCTCAGGATGGACGGCTGTTTTTCGACGCTGCCGCCGCCATCAAAGGGACATGGCGCAGCCGTTTCATCCATATTCTCGGGCTGGCCCAGCACTACCCAACTTTGCGTGATTGGATCGCGGCGGATTTCCATGAATGGTGGTCAGCGGAGGTCGCGGCGCGCACTGTTTGCGCAGCGCAGACCCGCGGGAACGAGCCAAACGGCGGACTGCAAACGTGGCGGCAAAGCCTCGACCATGCGAAGTAGTTTGTTGGCCGTGCGTAGGTTTGTCAAGAAGTCGCATGGCAGCCGTTCCGCGAAAAAACTGTCGCAGAGACCATTTCCGACGACTCGGAACGTTCGGTCTGTCACCGTCTCGAATAAGCTCTACGGCGACATCCGAAAGCATCTGAGTGCCCTTCGATTCCCTTCCGCGTTCCGCGCGCGCCCGCGACCCGCAGTCTCGAACGCAGCGCCATCGAATACCTGCGATGTGAAAGCTTCGCCGAGCAAGCCACACGATATCCGCCATTCGACGGCCGCAATTTCAATGGTTCGCGATCGCAACGCGCACGCCGCGAAGTCCTCTGAGCCACTCGCGCCGCGTGATATTCTCGCCGGACGATGGACCGAGATATTGAATACATGCAGATCGCGCTGGATGAAGCGCGCACCGCGGCAACAGCGGGCGAAGTGCCTGTCGGCGCGGTACTCGTGCGCGACAGCGACGGCGTCGTCATAGCGCGAGGCGCAAATCGCACCATTCGCGATTGCGATCCGACGGCACACGCCGAAGTCGTGGTGCTTCGCGAAGCTGCGCGCGCCATCGGAAATTATCGACTTGCCGGCACGACGCTGTACGTAACGATCGAGCCCTGCAGCATGTGCGCCGGCGCGATCATCCAGGCGCGCGTCCCGCGTGTAGTCTACGGCTGCGACGACATCAAAGGAGGCGCCGCCCGCTCCTGCTTCGAGATCCTGTCCCACCCAAGACTGAATCACCAAGTAGAAGTAACATCCGGCGTGTTAGCAACCGAGTGCGCCGCAGTCATCCAATCCTTCTTCGCCGACCGCCGCTGAAGGACTTAAGAGCGCTTTTCATGCGACTGATTCGGCGCGGGCAATCAGGTTCTGGCCAGATGAGCACACTCGCCCTTAGGGCCAGTTGCGTGAGGCGCCGCCTGAAGCTAAACTTCTAGGTGTCAACTGGTTAAGTGCCTCCGCAGAGAATCAGAAGTCGCTCCAAGTCGATTTGAATTCGGCTGTCGATCTGTGTCCGCGCTCGGAGATCAGGCGGGAGTCAAACCATGACCAAGATGCCGCGACGCTTCTTCGCACTTTTCGCTCTCCTGTTGTTTTTACCTTTCGCGTTTCCGCGAGTCGCCTCCGCGGCGAACAATCCGGTTCCGCTGATCAACGACCCGCTCGTGCCGTCGGCGGTCGCGCCCGGCGGCGCTGACTTTACGCTTACCGTGAACGGCTCGAATTTCGTCGCAGCCTCCGTCGTCAAATTAAATGGGGCGGCACTCACCACCACATTCGTGAATTCCTCGCAACTAACCGCCACAGTGCCAAACACTTTGATCGCCACCGCTGGCTCCGCATCCATCACCGTAACCAACCCCGCTCCCGGCGGCGGCACATCCCTTCCCGCATATCTCCGCATCGCCACCCCGGTTAGCACTCCGTCATTCGTCAGCTACCTACAGGCAGTGAACTTTAGCGGCGCTCCAGGAATTTACAGTCCCGTCACCGGCGATTTCAACAGCGACGGTAAACTAGACATGGCATTCCTGGGACAAGACGTGTCGTCGGGCACGTCCATCTATTCCGTGTGTATTGCTTTAGGGAATGGCAACGGCTCGTTTCAACCTGCAGTTTGTCAGCAGGCCGCGAGTTCGCGGTATTTCTCCGGTCTCGTTGCAGGTGATTTTAACGGTGACGGTAAACTCGACCTTGCGGTTGCAAACGATCCCAACCCCGTCGGAATCGGTAACGGCTTCATTTCTCTCTTTCTTGGCAACGGCGATGGCACATTGCGTTCGCCAATCAACTCTTCGCCGAGCAACAGCCAGTTCGCTTTGGCCGCAGGAGACTTTAATCACGATGGTAACCTCGATATCGCGGTTACCAATATCAACGGCTTGACGAACAGCGCCTTCGTTGCTGTGCTTCTCGGGAACGGAGATGGGACATTTCAGGCTCCTGTCAATTACGCGTCGGGCATCTCTCCAGACACCGTCACGGTTGGAGATTTCAATCGAGATGGAATTCTCGACTTAGTAATCTCACAGTCAACCGTGCAATCCGGGGGCATCACAATCACGACGATTGTGTATTTCCTGGCGGGCAACGGAGACGGCACCTTCCAAAGCCCACAAACGGCGCAGACGACGACTTCAAACAACTTTGATCAGCCGATCGCCGCGGCAGATTTCAACGGCGACGGTAAGTTGGACCTAGTCACTTTCACCAATTCGATTCTCTTGGGAAACGGAGACGGTACATTTCAACCAGAGGTTGCAGGCCCATCCTTTGGCGCGTGCCGATCCGGCCAGGCAATCGACGATATAAATGCCGATAGCAAGTTGGATTTAGGCCTCTGCGCTGGGAATGCAAGTAACACCTCCATGGTCGGTTTGGCGCTTGGAAATGGGACCGGAACGTTCGCGACACCCATAAATCTTCCGATGCCAATCTACGTGGTCTACCCGAGCGCAATCATGTCCGGAGATTTCAACGGTGACGGTCGGGTTGACTTTGTCACGGGCATGACGTATTTGGGCAGCGGATCACCGACCAGCCTGCTGGTTTTTCTCCAAGGTGAGTATCCTGTTGTTGATCCTTCCGTCCCACTTCTCAGTTTTCCTCCGCAGGCCGTCGGAGTCGTCAGTGGCCCTCAACCAGTTACTCTGACGAACAACAGCACGGTCGCGGTGACCTTGTCGGGATTCAGTTTCTCGGGCGCGAATGCAGCTTACTTTGGTCAAACAAACAACTGCGGCTCGACGATTGCCGGAGGCTCGTCTTGCCAGGTTAACGTCACGTTCAACCCAGCCGTCGCGGGCAACGCCGTCGCCTCCATGAATATCGCCAGTTCCGCGGTGAACAACCCCGCAACGATTGCTCTCGCGGGCAGCACACTGGGTCCCGCGGCCACTTTCTCGCCGACCAGCGTCACCTTTCCCAGTCAGTACGTCGGCACCAGCGGAA
>DASXPD010000008.1:0-6978 GCA_036493835.1 Candidatus Acidiferrum sp.
GAGACAGAGATTGACACGCGGGCACAGGGACGAGTAGCCTTCCCCGAACGACACTTCCTCTTCCTGGACTAACGGCCGGAAAGAATGCGTGTCACGGCCCCGCGGCTGCCACCGCGGGGTTTTTGCTGAAGATCTCTGACTGACCAAGAGCAGCCCTGCGTTCCGGCTGCACTCGTATAGACGAATGACCCCATGCGAATGTTTCGTCAGATTCGAAAAATTTCTGCATGGATTGTTGCGTATCCTTAACAAAAAGCGTTCGTTTGCGGCACGGTGTGACGTTTTGTGCCTATGCTTTTTATAGAATTTACGAACTGGGGAAAATTTTTGCCGGCCGTTTACTTCCGATCTGGTTATCTTCAGAACCGCACGTTTTCCCGCCGTGCATTCGCTTGTATGTTTCTTTATACTCAGTTGCTCTTTTTGGACACCCGGGATGCGCATCCTCGTTCTTAGCGATATTCATGCCAATGCAACGGCTCTCAACGCTGCTCTGGAAGCGGCGAAAGATCGTTGGGATCTCGTCGCTTGCCTTGGCGATCTGGTCGGTTATGGGCCCGACCCGAACGAAGTCACGACAACCATTCGAGAGCTTGGTGCGCGAACCATTCGCGGAAATCACGACAAGGCCGCGACCGATCTGATGGAAACCGACGACTTCAATCCCGTTGCGAAAGCGGCTGTCGATTGGACGCGCTCTCAACTATCTCCCGAAAATTTGAAATGGATTTCCGAGCTGCCATCCGGCCCGCTGGAAACGGATGGCGTCGTGCTCGTACACGGCGCGTTTCAGGATGAAGACGAATACGTGTTCACGCCCGCGCAGGCGCTCGAAGGACTTCTCGACTCAACCGCAAACGTAACGTTTTTTGGCCACACCCATCATCAGGGCGGCTTCTCGTACGAGAATCAGAAATCGCAGCTGGAAATGCTGAGCATTCATCCGCGCGCTTCGGAATCGTTCGCGCCGCTTCGCATCGAACCAACGCGCAGATATCTTCTGAATCCGGGTTCCATTGGACAGCCCCGCGATGGAGATCCGCGCGCCGGTTTTGCGATCGCCGACCTGGAACATGAGCTCGTCGAATTTTGGCGCATCCCGTACGACATCTCCGACGTCCAGTCGCGCATGCGCACCGCGAAACTTCCCGATCCGTTGATCCATCGCCTCGTCGTCGGCCGCTAGCTCGCCTCTTTCGCTTCCGCGTGAGCCCACTCAAAACGTCGAAACAAGTACTTCCGGAACTTGCCCTCGCCGCCGGGAAACATGCGAAACTTCGAATATCGCAGCCATGCATGAAGAGCCGCAAATCCAGATTCCCGATTCGACGCAGCCTGAGGGCGGCGGATTCAATTTCGCCCTGATTCTCGCACTCGCCGCGGTTGTCGTTATTGTGGGCGCGTTCTATTTTTCCCCGGGCCGGCAGTCGCCTCCGGGAGCAGTGCCGCAGGAATCTCATTTCCCTTTCGGCGCCGCCGAGCAAGCCTATGCAGATTCCCTTCACGTCGAAAATATCGCACTGACCCGCGCTGAGAATTTCATTCACCAGGAGATCACGACGTTGACCGCCGATCTGGTCAACGGAGGATCGCGTTCGCTTCGCGGCGTCGAAATCACGATTACGTTCTCCGACAATATGGACCAGATCGCGCTGCGCGAATCGCGAGCGGTCGTCGTACCGGGAAGCCCAGCCCTCGCCACCGGTGAGCGCCGCCAGTTCGATATCGTCTTCGAGCACATCCCTACGTCGTGGAACATGCAGCCGCCTATCGTGCGCGTCACGGGACTCGCGTTCGCTCCGTAGTTGTATTTACTTTAAAATACAATTAATTATAATGTACTACGATGGAACTTGCGGAGAGCCTTGAGGAGTGCCTGCGCCGGTTCAATAACGCAGATTCCGTAGAGGTCCGTGAAAACGGCTCTCGCGTCGCTACCGTGGAAAAATTCTCATGGGAATTGCGCGGCGCACCCGCCAAACCGATTCTTCGTCTCTCTTTGGAACAATACAGCGCCACCCACCGCATTCTGGCCATTCGCAAAGATTCCGACATCTCTCTGACTCTCTCCATCGAACGGTTTGGCACAACGCGGCCCGGACGACTGGAATTCGTGCGCGTCGATTACGTGCGAGCGTCGCGTGAAGTGGCTCGTCAGGAATTTTCGGCGCGTCTCGCTCGCATTCTGTCCGAGCGCTTCCCCGACGATGTTCTGGAATCACTCAAGATCGCGCCCGATCTCGAGCATTCATTTTCGAGCAACTACGCGCGAGGAGTTCTGCGCCATGGTTCTGCGCGTTGGGCCCTGCTGGCGGTGCCCGATTCCGAAACCATAGCTACATCCGAGAACAGTCTGACCTTTGGCTTGTTGTGGCTCGCGCATGTGTGCGAAACGTCTCGTCAAAGCGCTCAGTTCCAGCGTGGCGGTCGAAATCTACGAGTTCGATCCTCGCAATGAATCGCTCACGCGAGTCGACCCGAACGCTCTGGCGAATCACGCCACCTGGCTAGTACAGCCTCGCGAACGACAATCGCTTCTGGGCCGCGCTGCGGCTGAACTCGATCCCATCGTCGAGATTTCGCCACAGGCGATCACGCTCCATCCCAATATTCAAAATGGCGAAATTATTTTGCGCTTTCGCGGTCTCGCCTTTGCATGCTGGGAGAACTGTGTCGTTTATTTCGGCGCCGCGGCTGGCCGGCGCAAGAAACTGACGGCCTCGACGCAATCGGAACTCAAGCAGATCCTGCACGATCTCGAAATTTATCGTCATCCGCTCGCCACCGAAACGCGCCACGCTCTGTATCGCGCGCAGCCAGAACGCTGGCTGGAAACGATCGTTCGAAACGATGTCACCCGCGTGGACACGACGCTCGATCCGCGTTTTGTTTACACCCAGTTGTTCGCGAACTCCGCCACCGAGCGCGGCATCCTCGACATTCTCACTGTTACAACTTCAGGACGGCTCGCGATCATCGAACTCAAAGCCAGCGAGCACATTCATCTTCCGCTGCAAGCCGCGGATTATTGGCTTCGCATCCGACATCATCTGGAACAGGGAGACTTCTCGCAATACGGTTATTTTCCGCAAATTCAGCTGCAGAAAACGCCGCCGCTCGTTTTTCTCGTCGCGCCCGCGTTGCGCTTTCACTCCACCACCGGTCCGCTCTTGCGCTATTTGTCGTCGTCGATCGAAGTCGTCCGTGTCGGCATCACCGAAAGCTGGCGTCGCGGTGTCCGCGTCGTCATGCGGCAATAGCTCATCGAAGCGCTCCGCCGCGGCTCCCGATCTACAAAATTTAAGATATTCACACTCTCAGCCGTTTCATCGAGTATTCATCATTTTTGCTACCGCGCAGCCTCTTTCGACGATGTACAATGCGACCGTCCCAGGGGTCCAAGAGGCTATCGTGAATTTTTCGGCAGCAATCCGTCGTACCGGTGAAGTTTCCATCGTTGATCTAAGTGGGCAGTTAACGTCGTTCGCCAGCGGCGTTTTGCGCCAGACCATCGCCGACCTCATGCAGCAAGGCAACAAGCAAATCGTCCTCAATGTCGGCAATCTGCTTTATCTGGATAGTTCCGGCGTCGGCGCGCTCGTTAATTGCTACATGAGCGTGATCAAGCAGGGCGGCGAAATGAAAGTGGTCGGACTGACGCCGAAGGTCGAGGAAGTTCTGAAGATCACGCAGCTCTATCGCATCTTCCAGGAATTTCACGACGAAGAAGAAGCGCTGCAAAGTTTCCCCGAAGCCCGCAAAAAAGAATCCGCGTAGCGCACGAACGCAATCGCGCAAACATTCTCGCGCATAAATCGTCCCGAATAATTTTTAACGAGCGGTGAAGTTCGTCCGTTGAGGTCTGTGAAGCTAGTCACGGCCTGCGAAAAAAAACGGCCGTAAAAGGAGAGAAGCAGCTAAGGTTTTGGCCTTAACTGCTTCCCGGGGTGTGTCCTCGAAGTGGTTAGTTACAATTATAGATGCATTCCCGCCAAAAAGGTTTCCTTTTTCGCGCTAAAAATTTAGAACTCGCCGATTTGTTTTTTAGCGAATACGCCGACTAATACAAAAGTATTACACGCGCCCGGCGAGCGCCTCTAAATCCAATTTTTTGTGGAACTTTCCGGCAGTCACGCCGGAAAGTAGTCTAGTAGAACAAATACTTCCGCCACCGCTCGTCGCGATGCCCGATCAACCGCATCAGCTGCCGCGAGGTGTGCAGCGTAAACGGCCGCGGCCGCCTCGCCAACTTGAAGCCCGCCTCTTCCGGCGTCCGGTCGCCCTTGCTGTTATTGCAGTGGTAGCAGCACGCCACCAAATTCTCCCACGACGACCGACCGCCCCGCGATCGCGGCACGACATGGTCCAGCGTCAGTTCCGATCCCGGAAAAATCCGCCCGCAAAACTGGCACGTATTCCGATCTCTCAGCAAAATATTCTTCCGAGACAGCGCCCGGCTCTGCTGCGGGATGTGCCGGTACGCCAGCAGCCGAATAACGGACGGCACCCGGTGCGCCTTCGCCGACGAGTGCACTTCCGAAGTGTGCAGCTCCTCGGCCTGCGCCACGCCCTTGAGCATCAGAACCATCGCGCGCCGCACAGCCGTCACATTGATCGGCTCGTACGTCGCGTTCAGCACCAACACGGGCTCCTGCATCAGCGACGCGCGCCGTAACGGCGATGAATTGTGGATTCTACTGCCGGCAGGACCTTCTGAGCCGGGCACAGTCTCTCCGGCTGCTTGGGGGGTTTGGCGCCCCCGGGAATCGACAGGATGGAACCGTCGTGCGCTCATCGCGCTCCCTTAAGGCTACACGTATCCGCCGTTGCCAGTCGGCGTCTCTCTTCTTACTGCCCTTGCGACCGTTAATCCGATGACCGACTTGGCTCCAGCTTCAAGCAACGCCTTTGCGCACGCGTCGAGTGTCGCGCCTGTCGTCATTACATCATCTACCAGTAAGACGCGCTTATTGTCAACTTGGCTGCCTGAACGTGTGGCAAAAGCGCCACGTACGATGCGCCAGCGTTCGTCGAAGCTCAGTATGTGCTTGTCAGGACGGGCTTTAGTCCGGGTGAGCACAACTGGCTTCAGCGGGAGACGAAGGCGCTTGGCGACCTCTCGGGCGATCAGCTCGGCCTGGTTGTAGCCGCGCTCGCGCTCGCGGACGCAGTGCAGCGGTACCGGCACTACGACATCGCCGGCCAGGCTATCGCGCCTCGCGACTGCCGCCATCTGCTCGCCAAAGTAGGCCGCGAGTGGGTCGATCCGCTCGAACTTCAGCAAAACTACTGCCCGGACTAGCACGCCGCGGTATGCCGCGTAACTTCGGGCGCGCTCGAAGCTGTACGTTCGCTCCTCACAGACCATGCAAGTCGGCGCGTCGCCGGCGGTATCTGGCAACGTGCTAACCGCCAACGCCGGCGACCCGCAAATCGCGCAAACCCGCGCCGGAAGCGCCGGAAACGATCCCAGACACTCCTCGCAAATCGGCAACCGGCTGGCCCGCGTCAGCAACCGCTCACACAGCCGGCAGCCTCCCGGGAAAAACACGCTGACGAGAGCGTCGCTCGCCTCGCCAATCAACCGCCGCAGCGTGCTGGGCGTTTGTAAGAGAGCGCGACCGCTCTGATCGAGCGCAGCCATCCCACAACACTAACATATACTTTTGAATAACTATACTTTGAAATACCGGAGGCCGGTCGGCCGTCCAACACTCTGACTTCGTCACCGCCGCCTGCTCAAGTCCAAAAAAACAACGCGGGGCCAAAACCAGCCCCGCGCAAACTCAATCTACCGACTGCCTCTCTCGAGAACGCAGCCGCTAAACCAGTCCCTGCTCAATCTTCTCCTGGCAGCTGATGCAGTTCTTCGCCCAGGGCACCGCTTCCAGGCGCTTGGTCTGCATCTCTTCCTGGCATTGCATGCACGAGCCGTAGTCATTCGCCTTAATCCGCTTCAGCGCCTCGTCGATCATGTTCAGGATCGTACGGTCGGTATTCGTCATGCCGAAGAGAAACTCCTTCGTATACGAATTCGCCGCTTTGTCAGCAAGGTCCACTGTCGGATCGTCGTCCGCCTGCCGTCCTTCTTCTTCGGTGCGCGCGATTGTCCTCATCAATTCCTCGCGTCGCGTCGTCAGCTTCTTTTTGTAGTATTCGAGCCTTTTCTTGTCCATTTTGGAGTCCCGCCCCTGTCCTGCTGCTCTCCGGGGCCATCTAAAAACTCCATAGTGTAGGCCGATGACTCTGCACTGTCAAGAACGCCACGCTCAGTAAAGTGACAACACGCGTTCGCAGCACAAACTTTTCATCAAGCCATCACAATCCCAAATGGGATGGCGCCGGTCGAACAGCATCAGATGCAGGAATCGTCTTCCGGGATTCATGCTCGCCGTGTTTCGTTCGGCGAAGTGAAGGACCAACTCGCCGCCTCCGCACTTCACCGAATTGACTTTTTCTCGCCGCTCGTTACAAATACTGTCTCCATCGTCGCGCATCAAACTGTCGTCATGGACTCGCTCGTCTCATGAACATTCTCGACCTCGTCGTCGGCAAACCGCTCGCCACCAGCGATGAGCGAGCCGAGCAAATCGGCCCCGGCCGCGGCATCCCCATCTTCGGCCTCGACGCTCTCAGCTCCGCCGCATACGGCACCGAAGCCGCCCTCAGCCTTCTGATCCCGGCCGGCCTCATCGGACTTCACTACATCCTTCCGATCAGCACGGCGATCATCATTTTGCTCGTCATCGTCTACTTCTCGTATCGCCAGACGATTGCCGCCTATCCTTCCGGAGGCGGATCTTACACCGTAGCGCGCTTCAACCTGGGCACTTCTGCAGCCTTGCTCGCCGCGGCGGCGCTGCTGACCGACTACATCCTGACAGTCGCCGTAGGTATTTCCGCGGGCGTGGGCGCGCTGGTGTCGGCCGTGCCGTCGTTGCTTCCGCACACGCTTTCCATTTGTCTGGGCATTCTGAT
>DASXPD010000009.1:0-2586 GCA_036493835.1 Candidatus Acidiferrum sp.
AGGCGCAGCGAAAGCAGGGCTTTGGAACCACGGATGCACACTGATAAACACGGATAAAAACAAAACATATAAGAAGGGCTTTAGACAAACCGGTCTTGAATTCACCTTCGCCCATTTCCTCATGTGCGCCAGCGCAAACCACAATTCCCGGGTGACGTGTCCGAATCTCTTGCTGTTATCAGTGTTCATCCGTGTGCATCCGTGGTTCCAAAGCCCTCATCAGTGTTTATCTGTGTTCATCAGTGGATGCAATCGTATTTGTCAGCGAACGTCGCGAATGCTATATATGAATTCGACATGCAGGCGTCCACCTTGGAATCTACGCGATGCGAAAATTGAGTCGCTGGCTCCTGCTGCTTGCTGCAATTTTCATGGCGACCACGAGCCACTCACAGAAATCTCCGCGCGCACCCGCTGCGCCCACTTCGGCGAAGCTTTCTCCCGACGCCGAGCGCTGGGTGGCGCAAACCCTCAAGAATATGTCGCTCGACGAAAAAATCGGGCAGGTTTTCGCCGTATGGGCCTATGGCGCTTTCATGTCCACCGAGAGTCCGGAATACCGCGACCTGCTTCGCGACGTCGAGGAAAAGCACATCGGTTCCTTCGCGATTCAGACGCAGGGCTCGCCGCTGGGCATCGTTCGCAGCCAAGTGTACCCGACTGCGGTACTTGTGAACACGCTGCAAAGCCACGCCAAAGTTCCGCTGCTGGTTGCCGCGGATTTCGAGCGCGGCACATCCATGCGCGTCGAGGAAGGCGCTTCGTTTCCCCACAACATGGCGGTAGCCGCCACGGGTCGTCCCGAAGACGCCTACACCATGGGAAAAATCACAGCGCTTGAAGCCAGGGCGGTCGGAGTCCCTTGGATTTTCGCGCCCGATGCGGACGTCAACAGCAACCCGGATAATCCCATCATCAATACGCGCTCGTTTGGCGAAGACCCGACGCGCGTTTCGGAATTCGTCGCTGCGTTTGTGCGCGGAGTTGAAGAAAACGGCGGACTCGCGACAGCCAAACATTTTCCGGGGCACGGCGATACCAGCACCGATTCGCACCTCGATCTGCCAACCGTCACCAGCGATCGCGCTCATCTAGAGCGCGTTGAGCTGGCGCCTTTCCGCGCCGCGATTGCCGCCGGAGCGGGCAGCATCATGACCGGCCATCTTTCCGTTCCCGCGCTCGAACCTGATTTGGATTTGCCGGCAACGATGTCGCCGAAGATTTCAACGGACTTGCTTCGCGGCCAGATGGGCTTCGACGGCGTAGTTGTAACCGACGCGCTCGATATGGGAGGCGTAACTGTGCGCTATCCTCCCGGCGAAGTCGCCGTGCGCTCGATTCTGGCGGGTGCGGACGTTCTTCTGGTGCCGCCAGTGCTTGACGCCGCGCTCGAAGCCGTGCGCGATGCGGTGGCGTCAGGCCGAATTCCAATGTCGCTTCTCGACGAAGCCGTAACGCGGGTGCTTCGCGCTAAGGCCCAACTGGGGCTGAACAGATCCAAACTGGTGGACCTGGAAGCACTGGCCCAGAGTTTCGACCGGCCCGAATTTGCGCGCGCGGCGCTGGACATCGCCGACCGCGGCGTCACGCTCCTGCGCGATGACCAGCACATTCTTCCCCTCGACTCCACCAAGCGGACGCGCGTTCTGCTTGTCGGAATTTCGGGGGATAACGATCCGTATCCCGCAGGAAATCTCGAAGATGAAATTCGCTGGCGCGTCGATTCGCTCGCATCGGTGCGCATGGACACAACATTTGTGCGCGCCGAAAACGCCCGGCTTCCTTCGCCAGACTCGTACGATGTGGCGATTGCCGCGGTCTTTGTGCGCGTCGCGGATCGAAAAGGCAGCGTCGGTTTGCCGGATGACGAGGCGGCTATCGTCGACCGTCTGCTCGCGGCGGGCAAACCCGTGATCGTCGCCTGCTTTGGCAGCCCCTATTTGGTTGAGCGCTTCCCTGCCGCGAAGACCTGGGTCGCCGCGTTTAGCACCGTTGACGTGGCGCAGCGTGCCGTGGGACGCGCATTATTCGGCCAGGTAGCCATTGGAGGGCGGTTGCCAGTGAACGTGCCGGGAATCGCGGCGCTCGGCGCGGGACTCGACCTGCCTGCGCATCCCATGAAGTTGCGGCCTGCCGGCACCACAAGCGATTCGAAACTGAAACCTGCATATGAAGTTCTCGATCGCGCCGTCGCGGATCACGCCTTCCCCGGAGGCGTGCTGGCAGTTGGCTATCGCGGCGAACTGCAGGTTCATGCATTCGGCCGACAGACCTACGACTCGAACTCGCCCGCCATTACGCCGAATACTATTTACGACGCCGCCTCGCTGACCAAGGCGGTGGTTACCACAACTCTAGTCGCCACGCAGGTTGAAGCGGGGCGGATTGCTCTTGATTTGCCTGTCGCACGGTACATTCCCGAGTGGAATTCCGGCCCGAACCCCGAGTGGCGCAAGATCGTCACGGTTCGGCAATTGCTGACGCATTCTTCCGGTCTTCCGGCGCACAGGGATTATTTCCTCACCGTTCATTCGAAACGCGAAATGATCGTGGCCATCTGCAATGAGCCTCTCGAGAATGCTCCGG
>DASXPD010000010.1:0-80348 GCA_036493835.1 Candidatus Acidiferrum sp.
GCGCTGGAAGACGGGCGCATATTTAACGGCCGCGCGGCCGGCGCGATCACGCGCCGCGGCGGCGAAGTCGTTTTTAATACCAGCCTCACCGGATACCAGGAAGTTTTCACCGACCCAAGTTACGCGGGCCAGATTGTCTGCCTGACGTACCCGCACATCGGAAATGTCGGCGCGAACCTGGATGATCAGGAATCGTCGAAGCCGTACATTGAATCGCTGGTTGTCCGCGAATTTTCGCAGGTGTCGTCGAACTGGCGCTCGTCGGAAACGGCGCAGCTCTACTTGAACCGGCACAAGATCCCGGTCATCTGGGACATCGATACGCGCGCGCTCGTGCGGCACTTGCGGCTCCACGGAGCATTGCGCGGCATGGTTGCGACGGATGGAACTCCGGCCGAACAACTGATTCACGAAGCAAAGCAGTTGCCGTCGATGGCAGGGCAGGAGTTGGCGAGCCGCGTCTCCACCGAGAAGGGTTACAAGTGGGAGCAGGGCTCGATCGAGCTGGCAAGTTCGCCATGGAGCGAACAGATGGGCGAAGCCGGCGCAGGCTCTGAAAGTGGACGCAAGTTGCGCGTCGCGGCCTACGATTTCGGCATTAAGCAAAATATTTTGCGACTGTTAGTCGATCACGGGTGCGAAGTGGTTGTCGTGCCGGCGCAGACTCCGGCGGAAGATGTGTTGGAGCTGGGCGCCGACGGCGTGTTCCTGTCGAACGGGCCGGGCGATCCGGAGCCGGCGACGTACGCGGTGGAAAATATTCGCAAGTTGCTCGGGAAGGTTCCGGTTTTCGGAATTTGCCTCGGGCATCAACTTTGCGGACTCGCGCTCGGCGGAAAAACATTTAAATTGAAGTTCGGCCACCACGGCGCGAATCACCCTGTGAAGAATCTACTGACTGAACAAGTCGAGATTACTTCGCAAAATCACGGCTTCTGCGTCGATCCCGAGTCGTTGCCGTCGAGCGACGTCGAGGTCACGCACTTGAACCTGAACGACCACACGAACGAAGGCTTCCGCCACAAATCGCTCCCGCTGTTCAGCGTGCAATACCATCCGGAAGCTTCCCCTGGTCCGCACGACTCGCACTACCTATTCACCCAGTTCACCGATTTGATGAAGGAATTCGCATCGCCAGGAAGTTCGCGCCGATGATGGAGCGCAGGTAAACGACGGAATGCCAAAGCGTACAGACATCAAAAAGATTTTGATTATCGGGTCGGGGCCGATTGTGATCGGGCAGGCCTGCGAGTTTGACTATTCGGGAGCGCAGGCGTGCAAGGCGCTGCGAGCCGAAGGCTATGAGGTCGTGCTGGTGAATTCCAACCCGGCGACGATCATGACCGATCCGGAATTAGCTCATCGCACCTACATCGAGCCGCTGACCAAGGAATATCTCGAGGAAATTATTTCGCGCGAACGGCCGCAGGCGATTTTGCCGACCGTAGGCGGACAGACGGCGCTGAATCTCGCGGTCGAGCTTTCCGAGAGTGGAATTCTCGAAAAGTACAACGTCGAGATGATCGGAGCGTCGCTGCGCGCGATCAAAGTCGCCGAAGACCGGCTGTGGTTCAAAGATGCGTGCCGGAAGATCGGGTTGGAAGTTCCGGCGTCGGCGCTTGTAAACAACGCGCAGGATGCGCTTCGACTGTGCGATCAGATGGGATTTCCGCTGGTGATTCGGCCATCGTTCACGATGGGCGGGTCGGGCGGATCGATTGCATACAACCGCGAAGAGTTTGGCGAAGCAATCGCGCACGCGCTCGACATGAGCCCCGTGCATGAAGCGCTGGTGGAAGAATCGGTGCTCGGCTGGAAAGAGTACGAGCTCGAAGTGATGCGCGACTATCGCGACAACTTCGTGGTGATCTGCACGATTGAAAATTTTGACCCGATGGGCGTGCACACCGGCGATTCGATTACGGTGGCTCCCGCTCAGACGCTGACCGACAAGGAATATCAGCGGATGCGCGACGCCGCGGCGGCTATCGTGCGCGAAGTTGGCGTCGAAACCGGCGGATCGAACGTGCAGTTCGGTATCAATCCGGAGAACGGGCGCATGGTTGTGATCGAAATGAACCCGCGCGTTTCGCGGAGTTCGGCACTCGCCAGCAAGGCGACAGGTTTCCCGATCGCGAAAATCGCGGCGCGCCTCGCGGTTGGCATGTCGCTGGACGAGATTTCTAATGACATCACGAAAAAAACGCCGGCTTGCTTCGAGCCGTCGATCGACTATGTGGTTGTGAAGATTCCGAAATGGCAATTCGAGAAATTTCCAGGCGCGGACACGACACTCGGAACGCAGATGAAGTCCGTCGGCGAAGTGATGGCAATCGGCCGCACATTCAAAGAGGCGTTGCAAAAGGGAATTCGTTCGCTCGAGCCGCACACACCGTGGCGCGCGCCTGCCGAAACGCCGGAGTCACTGCTTCGCGAGAAGTTGGCGACGCCACGCGCGGATCGTTTGCACTGGCTCCTAACGGCCGTCGAGCGCGGACTGCCGGCCAGCGAGATTTGCGACCTGACGAAAATCGATCCCTGGTTCATCCAACAGTTAGAGGAAATCAACGCGATGAACCGTCGCGCCGCCAGCGTTACGGTGGAGACGGCATCGAAAGACTTGCTGCGTGAAGTGAAACGCCACGGCACCAGCGACGAAGTTTTGGCACAAATCTGGAAGACCACGCCTGCCGCCGTTCGATTGCAGCGGGCTCGATACGGCGTCGCGCCCGTCTTCAAGCGTGTCGACACTTGCGCGGCGGAGTTCGAGTCTTTCACGCCGTATATGTATTCGACCTACGAAGATGAGGACGAATCGGAACCGACCACCAAGCCGAAGATCATGATTCTCGGCAGTGGTCCGAATCGCATCGCGCAGGGCATCGAGTTCGACTACTGCTGCTGCCATGCGTCGTTCGCGCTCCGCGAAGACGGCTACGAAACGATCATGGTGAATTGCAATCCGGAGACGGTGTCGACCGACTACGACACGTCGGACCGGTTGTACTTCGAGCCGCTGACATTAGAAGACGTGCTGGCGATCGTTGAAAAGGAAAAGCCAGTCGGCGTAATCGTGCAGTTTGGTGGACAGACGCCGCTGAATCTGGCGCTCGAGCTAAAGCGCAACGGTGTGCCCATCATCGGCACGACGCCTGAATCGATCGACTTGGCGGAAGACCGCCGCCGATTCGGACGGTTGCTCGACGAGCTGAAAATTCCGCAGCCGCGAAACGCGACCGCCCTAATTCCCGAAGAAGCCGCGCGTGTCGCGGGTGAAATTGGTTTGCCTGTGCTCGTGCGGCCAAGCTATGTGCTCGGTGGCCGATCGATGGTGATCGCCTACGACGTCAACACCGTGCAGGAATATGTCGCGCAAGCCGCGTTGATGGGCCCCGCGCGCCCCGTCCTGATCGATCAGTTCTTGGAAGAAGCAACTGAGGTCGATGTCGACGCTCTCGCCGACGGAACCGATGTCGTGATCGGCGGCATCATGGAGCACATCGAAGAAGCCGGTGTGCACTCGGGAGACTCATCGTGCGTCCTGCCCGCGGTCAGCCTATCGCCAAAAATCCTGGACACGATTCGCGACTACACGAAGCGGTTGGCACTCGCGCTAAAAGTCGTCGGCCTAATGAATGTGCAATACGCAATCCAGCGCGACACGGTCTATGTGCTCGAAGTAAATCCACGCGCCTCTCGAACGGTTCCGTACGTCAGCAAGGCGACCGGCGTGCCACTGGCCAAAGTTGCGTCGCGATTGATGGCTGGCAAGCGCTTGGCCGACATGAAACTGCCGCTCGTGAAAAACAACGGCGTTCTCGAGATCGCCGTCCACGATTTCTACGCAGTAAAGTCGCCCGTCTTTCCATTCAACAAATTCCGAGGCGTCGACACCATTCTCGGCCCCGAAATGCGCTCCACCGGCGAAGTGATGGGCGTCTCGACGTCCTACGGCCAGGCGTTCGCCAAGGCACAGCTCGCGGCCGGGCAGCGGTTGCCGCTCAAAGGCACTATATTTTTGAGCGTGAATGATCGCGACAAGCGCCAGGTCGGCCCGCTCGGCAAAGATTTGAAGGCCCTCGGCTTCCGCCTCCTCGCGACGCGCGGAACGGCAGCAGCTCTCGAAGCCGCCGGCATCGAAGCTGAGCCCGTGTTCAAAGTAAACGAAGGCCGACCAAACATCGTCGACCTCGTCAAGACGCGCAAGATCGATCTAATCATAAATACGCCGCTGGGCCGCGAATCGTTCTACGATGAAAAATCGATTCGCCGCGCGGCAATCCGCCACAACGTTCCGTGCATCACGACGTTGTCCGCAGCGCACGCGGCCGCGCTTGGCATCAAAGCGCTGCTCGATCAACGGCCGGAAGTAGGCGCGTTGCAAGATTTGCATGAAGGTCGCGTGCCGGCCTCAGGCGCGGCGCAAACGACGACGGGAGACTGACTCGTGGCACTTGTGGATCTCGGCGGCGTCTACCCGGCACTGACGACGCCCTACGCGGCGAACGGTGAAGTGTCGCTCGCCGATCTGAAATACAACATCGAGCGCTATAACTCGACAGGTTTAGCTGGATTTGTGGTCCTCGGATCGACCGGCGAATCCGTCTTGCTGTCGCGCAGCGAGATGGATGGTATTCTGACGACGGTTCGCGATGCGGCCGGGCAAGGGAAGCGGCTCATCGCCGGAACCGGCGCCGAATCCACCGCCGACACAATCGAGCGCACCAAACGCGCCGCCGAACTCGGCTATCACTTCGCTTTGGTGAAAACTCCGCACTACTACAAGCCGGCCTACAAACCCGAAGTCTTGATCGCACATTACCGGCGCGTGGCCGATGAATCGCCGATTCCCGTTCTGCTCTACTCCGTGCCGATTTTCACCGGCGTCACGCTGGAAGCCCCGGAAGTCGGCGTCCTCGCGCAGCATCCAAACATCGTCGGCATCAAGGAAAGTTCTGGGCACGTCATGCGCGTCGCGGAAATCGTGTCGGCATGCCCGGCGGATTTCCAGGTTCTGACCGGATCAGCCGGAACGATGCTTGCGGGCCTAACTGTTGGAGCGAAAGGCGCGATCCTGGCGCTCGGCTCCGCTCTGCCGGAGATGTATGTAGCTCTTTACGACTTGTATCGTAACGGCGAGATCGACAAAGCTCGCGTGCTTCAGAATACGTTGCTCAAAGCAGGCAAAGTGATTCAGTCCGAGCATGCCATCGCCGGCATCAAGTTCGCGATGGATCAGCGTGGCTATCACGGAGGCGTCCCGCGGTCGCCGCTGGTGCCGCTGCCCGACGCTTACAAGCAGCGAATTCTCGATACGCTGGCAAGCCTCGAGCCTGCGTTAGTCCGGGCGTAACCGGTTCGTCCTTCGGTCCCGCAAAATGACCGAGAAAGCCCGTTTACGCTATCTTCGCTTCAGCGAGTGCGTCCAACCGCTGGACCGGCTTAAGCGATAAGTTGATCAGTAAATTGGCTGTAAATTCGTCCCAGTAGAAGGAACATTGCGGCGCCTGACCGTGTAACATCGGTGTACAACGGGTGGCCGTCAGTGTGACCAATCCCGACGAGGAACATCTAAGCTCCGATGGGCTGTATCTCGATACCGTTCCAGCGCCTGCCCCACCAGCCGAAGCTCTTCCTTCGGTTCCTCGACGATTTTTCCAGCGTTTCGCAGTTTTATCCGCATCCGCCATCACTCGACGCGATCCAAAAGGCCGCGAAGACGCTCGACTATCCCGACAGCCGCCGCAAGGAAGTCGCGAGCATTTTGCGAGATATAAACGCCTCGTTGGGTGCAGGCGAAGCGACTGCCAAAAACATCGATCGGCTCGCCAACGGCGCGGTTGCGGTGCTCAGCGGGCAGCAGGTCGGACTATTCGGCGGCCCGTCGTACGCGTTCTACAAAGCTCTGAGCGCGATTCAGATCGCGCGCGAACTTACCGAATCCGGCATCGACGCAGTCCCGATTTTCTGGATGGCGACCGAAGATCACGATCTTGACGAAGTGCGCCACGTTTCCTGGTTCCATGCAGGAAAGCGAACGAAGTTTGAGCTTCCCGCCAATGCAACGCCCGGAAGTCCCGTCGGTCGCGTGAAGTTCGGCCCCGCAGTGGAAGCGATCGTGAAGCAAGCGTCGGAACTTCTTGCTGGGACGGACAGCGCTGCTGTCGCGAAATACCTGCAAGAGAGCTACACGGCTGAAGACAACTACGGCAGTGCCTTCGGAAAGCTATTCGCGCGCGTCTTCGCGGATCACGGACTGATTCTCGTCGATCCACTCGACGCGCGATTGCACCGCGTCGCAGCTCCGATTTATCGCAAAGCGTTGGCCGAGCGCCGAACGTTAAACCCGGAATTGCTGCAACGCGACAAAGATTTGGAAGCCGCAGGCTTCGCTCCGCAAGTAAAAGTCACGCCGGAAACCACGCTGCTGTTTCAGATTCGCGATGGCGTGCGCCAACCCATCGTCTATCAAGGCGAGCGCGGCGGGCAAGCTGCCACGTTCAAAATTGGCGATGCGGTGTTGACGGAAGCTGAGGTTTTGCAGCTCGCGGATTCTTCGCCGGAAACATTGAGCCCGAACGCGCTGCTTCGGCCGGTCGTGCAGGATTATCTCTTCCCGACGGTTGCGTTCTGCGCTGGCTCGGCCGAGATTTCGTATCTCGCGCAGTCCGAAGTGATCTACCGAGAGATTCTGGGACGAATGCCTGTTCTGCTGCCGCGCGCAGATTTCACGATCCTTGATGCAAAGGCCGACAAGCTCCTGCAGAAATATCGCCTTTGTATCGAAAATCTCTGGAGCGGCCCGCAGCAACTCCGCAAGCAGATGGAATCGATTTCGCTGCCCGCGCAATTGGGCGAGAATTTCGACACGAAGAAGGCACTGATCGAAAGCACGCTGACGGAACTTGGCGCCGAAATTCAGAAGCTCGACGCGACGCTTGCGGGTGCGGTCGAAACCACGCGCGAAAAAATGTCGTTCCAGTTGAACAAGCTGCGCGAAAAAACCGGCCGAGCGCTCGACGAACGCGCTGGACTGATTGCCGAGCACAGCGACTTTCTCGAAAATCTTCTTTACCCCGATCGCGTCTTGCAGTCGCGCGACCTGAGCTTCCTGCCGTTTCTGGCGCAGTGGGGAAGTGCAGGCCTCGAAGAATTGAAAACCCTGAGCAGTAGCGCAAACCTCAGAGAGCACCGCATCGCGCGCATCACGCAGTAGTTCCGTAACGGCCCCAACCATTGCTAAAAGGTAGGTTCAAACCCCTCCCCCTACGGTTTTTTGCGCAAGAATGTGATTCCATGGGAGTTACAACGGTTCAGTGCGTAAGAATGTGATTCTAAAGCGGATATTCTTGCTGGAGTACACCGGGTGTTTGGATAAACCTCGCACCCTCAGCGAGTTACAAGCCGACCTTTTCATCGCGTGACTTCTTCAATTCTTCCATAACCGACTGCATGAGCTCTTTGGCGTGGGTCAACTCCTGCACGACCATGCGCAGGTCCATCGCGGGCACGGCTGGGTTGCGCTGGCTCGTGCAATAGACGCCGTGCTGGCCGACGAGCACGAGCGCATTCGTCAGACGATCAAGCGACACCGCCAAGCGGCCGCGATCGCGTCCGAACATCTGCTCGTAGTGCTCCAACTCGTCTTTGTGCTCGTTAAATGCGGAGTTTTGCGGCATGAAATTTTCCCGGGAAACACGTCAGATTTGGTGATACTTCAGCGATTTTTTGGCACTTTGGCGATGATGATGTATCGGGCACAACGAAGCCGTTGCTAACTTTACCGCAGGGGTACCGCATAACATAATTCGCCCTGGCCACCTGTGTGGTCATTCGTCGGTCCAGCGACAAAGCTAGGCAAATCGAGGCTTCATCCCTGGGTGTCATTTGGGGAGGGGATGAGCCGGAGCAAAACCAAACATGCGACGTTCCGACCTGGTACAGCACAAAGAGAAAGAAAAGGGCGCGACGACGCGCACGTCTCAAATCGTTTTTGGCGAGCGGCAGCATTTGCTGCGCGTATTGGATTCGCTGGAAGGGACTGAGCTTCCGATTGCGCGTATGCAGCAGGAGCGCCGGGTCCTGGAAGAGCTGATCCACGCGCGAACTCGCGAACTGAATCAAATCAATACGGCCTGGGACGAAAAAATCGGCCTCGTTCTGAGCGCTGACGCCAAGCCGGAAATGCTCGAGAAGCTGGTGAAGCAGGCTCCGCAGACCGATTTCTATTTGCTGCGGTTGATCAGCGAGCATCCGCGAGCGAATTCCAAGACTTTGAATAAGCTGGCTAAGCATCCTTACGGTGCGATTCGCGAGAATGTGGCGCGGCATCCGAATGCCGACGCGACGACATTGACGTGGCTGAGCCGCGACCGGAGCCAGCCGCTGTGGTATCTGGTGGCGTTCAACCCAAATACCCCGACGGTGCTGCAGCGCCGGCTGCGGGACCGCCTGAAGAGGCTGGGGGAGAATCAGCTCTCGAAGTAGCAACCCGAAGGTCTTCTAAATTCACCAAAGGGCGCAGCCTAGGCGGCGCCCTTTTATTTTCCACAGTCTTCGATAGTGCCCAAACTGCCCCGTTGACATACTGAACTGAACCGTTTAGTATGCGAAATCCCTGAGCACGCACGTGCGTAGAAATGCGAGACGGTTCCCAAGCCGATGCTTCAGCTTGCGTAGCCGTCTCTGATTACCCAAGGAGTTCGTTTCAATGATTCGAGTGCAACAACTGGTCAAGAAGTTTGGTGATTTTACGGCGGTGGACAACGTTTCATTCGACGTCGCGAAGGGCGAGATTTTTGCCTTTCTCGGTCCGAATGGCGCCGGCAAAACAACAACTATCAAGATGCTGACGACTCTGCTCGCGCCAACGAGCGGAACGCTGGAGATCGACGGGATGAACCCCGTCGAAAAGCAACACGAGGTGCGCAAGCAATTCGGAATCGTGTTTCAAGACCCGAGCCTCGACCAAGATTTGACCGCTTGGGAAAACATGGAACTGCACGGCGCGCTCTACCACGTGCCGCGCAAGGTGCGGAAGCAGCGCGCGGAGTTGCTGCTCAAACTCTTCGAGTTGTGGGATCGCAAAGACAGCCTCGTGAAGACATTTTCAGGCGGCATGAAGCGTCGGCTGGAGATTGCGCGCGGATTTCTGCACACGCCCAAGATTCTTTTCCTCGATGAGCCGACGCTGGGGCTGGATCCGCAGAGCCGCAACCAACTTTGGACCCACGTGAAAAATCTCAACCAGAACGAAGGCGTGACTGTGTTTTTGACGACGCACTATATGGACGAAGCCGACCGTGTGGCGTCGCGCATCGCGGTGATCGATCACGGCAAGATTGTCGCGATCGGATCGTCGGCCGAACTGAAGGCGCAGACCGGAAAAGAATCGCTGGAAGACGCGTTCCTCGCATTGACGGGCACGGCAATTCGCGACGAAACCGCGGGATCGGCAGAACAGATGCGCCAAGTTGCGAAGATGTGGAGGCGATAGATGGAACCGATCTACATGTTGGGGCTGCGCGAAGTGAAACGATACACGCGGTCCAAGCCGCAAATCATCGCGTCGCTGGGGCAACCGCTGTTGTACTTGCTCGCGCTCGGATTTGGACTCGGCGCCGTCTACCAAAAAGCCGGAGGCGGCAGCTATCTCCAGTTCATTTCGCCGGGAATCATCGGCATGGCTGTGCTTTTTTCGTCGGTGTTTTCCGGCATTGCGTTGCTGTGGGACCGGCAATTTGGCTTCTTAAAGGAAACCCTCGTCGCTCCCGTTCCGCGTCTCGAAATCATGATCGGCCGCACTCTTGGATCGGCGACGACATCGATGTTCCAAGGGTTGCTCGTCTCGGTCGTGTGCTTGATCGCCGGGTTTCGGCCCATTAGCCTGGCCTCGATTCCGCTCGCGTTTCTATTTTTGCTTCTGATCGCGATTCTCTTTGCAGCACTGGGCACAACAATCGGTTCCGTTATTCCCGACATGCAGGCGTTTCCGATTGTGATGAATTTCCTGGTGCTCCCGATTTTCTTTTTGTCGGGCGCGCTGTTCCCGCTGGATTCCTCTCCCAAGGCGCTGAAGATCATCTCGGCTTTCGATCCACTTTCTTACGGAGTCGACGGCATGCGCGGCGCACTGGTCGGCCATTCGCACTATGGTCCGCTGGTCGATGCCGTTGTGTTGTGCGGCATCGCGATCGTCTTGCTGTGCATCGGCGCGTGGCGATTCTCGAAGATCGAGATCTAGGCACCAGCGACGAACGAAAATGCCACGAGGACTAAGCCAACGCGCGCATCAGAAAGTGCTGGAAACCGCGGCGGAGCTATTCGCCGACCGCGGCATCGACACCACCAGCATGGACTCGATCGCGGCGAAATCCGGCGTCAGCAAAGCCACCATCTACAAACACTGGGCGGACAAGGACGCGCTGTGCATGGAAGTGATGGTGTACCTCCAGCGCCTCGACGAAGGTCCGCCAAAGACCGATAGCGGCGACTGGAAAGCAGACACCGTCGCATTCCTGACGTACGAAGCACCGCCGCGTACTGAGGCGATCAAACGCCGGTTGATGCCGCACTTGATCGCGTATTCGGCGCGTAACGAGGAGTTTGGACGCGCCTGGCGCGCCCGAGCGATGGAGCACGTTCGCAATGGGTTGAAGGAGTTGATTCGTCGCGGCATCGACCGGCAAATTTTTTCGCCGCTGTTGGACGAAGAACTAGCCGTGGCGTTGCTCTTCGGTCCGATGATGTTTCGGCATATTTTTCGCGGGTCGCTGGACAAAGAGTGGCTGGCGCGCGGCGCGGTCGAAGCTTTTTGGCGAGCGAACGCGCGAAATGTGAAAACAGGTCACGACATGCCTAACGCCAGCGCAGCAAAGGCCCACAAACGGCCCGTCCATAAGGGGAACGGCAAGCCCGCTCCTGCCCACTGACCGAACGCAATTCTCTGTGTGAAGCAATCCAGCTTTTTTACGATGTTCGATCCTCCCAAATCGGGTGTAGAGTCCATGCCGTTTGTCCGAGGCTTCAGGGGGCTTTGATGATTGGACCGAATGTGTGTGCCTTCATTGCAGAGAAGATTTTCGCCAAGACTAAAATGCGCTGTCAGACCACAGCGCTGAGCTCAGTCGTCATTCTATGTCTGGCTCTTTTTATGTCAGCCGCGGCTCTCCGAGCTCAGACTCACGAAGCGACCAAGCCAAATCCGACGATCCCCGAGGCGAAGGTTCGGGCCCGCGCGAACGATCTGCTCAAACAGATGACGCTCGACGAAAAAATCGCCCAACTCGTGCAACTCCCCGGGTTTCCCGTTCCCGAATTCGCGGCAAACTCCAACGGCCTGAAGGTCGAGCAAATCATCGAGCAGCGCGGCGCCGGTTCGATGTTGTGGGTCTCCGATCCGAAAGAAATCGATCGCTTCCAGCACATCGCCGTCGAAAAATCGCGCCTGCACATTCCAATTCTGTTCGGCCTCGACGTCATTCACGGCTACCACACGATTTTCCCGTCGCCGATCGGCGGAGCGGCGTCGTGGGATCCCGCGATGATCGAACAAGCTCAATCCATCGCCGCGAAAGAAGCCCGCGCCGCCGGCATCGATTGGACATTCGGGCCGATGGTTGACATCGCGCGCGACGCGCGCTGGGGCCGCATGATCGAGGGCGCCGGCGAAGATCCATATCTCGGTTCCGCGATCGCACGCGCGCAAGTCCTGGGATTCCAGGGCCGCGAGTGGGGAAGTCCCGACCACGTGCTCGCCACCGCGAAACACTTTGCCGGATACGGCGCCGCCGACGGTGGCCGCGACTACGACGCTTCCTACATTCCCGAAGAATTGATGTGGAACGTCTATCTGCCTCCTTTTAAAGCCGCCCGAGACGCCGGCGTCGCCACATTCATGAGCGCCTACATGGATTTGAACGATGTGCCTGCTACGGGTAATCGATGGTTGCTGCACGACGTCTTGCGCTCCGCCTGGGATTTCAACGGCTTCGTCGTCAGCGACGCAAACTCCGTCCACAGTCTGATCGTTCGCGGATACGCGCGCGATTCGCAAGACGCTGCGCAAAAAGCGTTCTCCGCCGGATTGAACATGGACATGGCGAGCGGCACGTATCTCAAATGGCTCGCTCCCGAAGTGAAAGCCGGACGCGTGAAAGAAAAAGAAATCGAGGACGCTGTTCGCCCGATTCTCGAGGCCAAAGTGCGCATGGGGCTGTTCGAGCATCCCTACGCCGACTTGTCGAAGCTGGAGTTGACGCTGAACGCGCCAGAATCGCGCCAAGCCGCGCGCCGCGCCGCAACGCGCTCGATGGTCTTGCTGCGTAATGAAGGCGACGTGCTGCCCCTTGATAAATCCGGCACGAAAGCAAAATCCATCGCCGTGATCGGCCCTTTGGGCGAAGACCCGATCAACATGATCGATTTGTGGGGCGCGATTCTCCTCGCTCCTGGCAACGCAGTGGGTGTGGTGCAGGGAATTCGCGACAAGGTCGGTAGCGCGATTCGCGTTGAGTTCGCGCACGGCCCGAATGCGCATCGGCTGATTCCGTCGCCGTTTGAGGACACTCCGATATTGACGTTGAAAGAGCAGCCGACTCAAACCGACGACGAAGTGAAAAAGTCGATTGACGATGCGGTTGCTGTCGCACAACACAACGATGTCGTCGTGATGGTGCTCGGTGAAATCGGATTGCAAAGCGGCGAAGCGGCATCGCGTTCGTCGTTGCGGCTCTCCAACGGTCAGGAAGAATTATTGGAAGCGGTTACAGCAACCGGCAAACCAGTCGTGCTCGTGCTCGTCAACGGCCGTCCGCTCGACATTTCGTGGGCGTCGGAACACGTCGCGGCGATTGTCGAGGCGTGGTATCCCGGAGTCGAAGGCGGCAACGCCATCGCCGATGTGCTCTTTGGCGACGCGAATCCCGGCGCTCATTTGCCTGTCAGCTGGCCGCGCAACTCAGGACAGTTGCCGCTCTACTACAACCACAATTTGACGCAGGCTCCGGAAACCGCGCCCGATTTCAAATCGCGTTATTGGGATTTGCCGAGCACGCCGCTGTATCCGTTTGGCTATGGACTGAGCTACACGAAATTTTCGTACGACAATCTCAAGCTGAGCGCGAAAGAAGCGAAAGCGAGCGGCGGCAAGATCGACGTCAGCGTCGACGTCGAGAACACCGGAAGCCGCGCGGGCGACGCCGTCGTGCAGCTCTACATTCACCAGCGAGCCGGCAGCGCGTCACGTCCCGTGCGCCAACTCGAAGGTTTCGAACGCGTCGCGCTGGAAGCAGGCGCGAAGAAGACGCTGCATTTCACTTTGAGCAAGGATGAGCTGCAATTCTGGAGCCCGGTCGAGAAAAAGTGGGTCGTCGAGCCGGAGCATTTCGATGTCTGGGTTGGCGGCGATTCCACCGCGCAGCTGCACGACGAATTTCAACTGACGAAATAAAAGAGAGCGATCACAAAGCGAATCGTGTACGGGCGCAGCATTGCTGCGCGCCAGCTTGCCCGGGCGTCAAACTTCGCCGATACCTGGTTTTGCTTTATTGCGAACTCACCGCGACCGAAGCGTCTCGGCTAGTGCACCGTCACAGTCACAGTCGACTTCGTCTGCCCAAACGCATTCGTCGCATACAAAGTGTAGGTCGTCGTCGCCGTCGGCTTCACCATCACGCTCGACCCTCGCACAGCGCCAACTTGCGGCGACACGATCACATACCCCGCGCCCGTCTGCTGCCACGACAGCGTCACTTGCGTGCCCGACGTCACCGAATTCGAACTCGCCGTGAACGACGTAATGTGCGGCGCCGCGCCCGTCGGCACATTCGCCGCCGTATACACCGTCGACATCTGCACCACCTCAAAATCCGACGCTGTGATCGGATCCAGTTTATGCAGGTCGTCGTTATCCCAACGCGGATCTGGCGCGCCGCTGATGTACATCGACGAGCCGTTGTCCGCCATGATGAGCCCGTACTTCTTGAACGCTTTCAAAATCACCTGGTTCGCCGGCGAAAATCCCGAAATGTTGAAGCTCGCTTTCAGCCGCAGCCTCATGCCCATCGGAGCCGCAAGCGCATTGCTGGAATTCGCCGCCCAGTGCGACGCCGGCGGAGTGAACGCCTCGCGGCTGTGTTGCAGCGTGAAGCGAATCGCGTGATTGATCGCGCCCGCCGCAACTTCGTCGTAGCGCACGAGCCCAGGAAAAATCGGCAGACCAGCCGCGTCCGCCGAAGTCCACGTATACGGCCGCTGCTCGTTGCCCAGTAAATCCCACACCGCCGCGGAATCCGCATTCCAGCTCGCCGTCTGCGGATACGAGCTGTCCATCTCATAAAGAAAACAATTTGCGTTGTCGAGCACGAGCACGTGCCGATCGCCGGTGCCCGGATTCGGATCACCCTCGATCGGATCAGTCAACGCAATCGGCATCGGCCCCGGATCGCTCTCGTCACCGTACGCCGTGAAGTTCACTGGAACCTCAGGCTGCTGCACGCCTGCAACAACGTACGGAATGCCGATGTTCGACCCTTGATATTCTCCGGAACCAAAATCCGCGTGCAATCCAATCGTGCCGCCGATGAAATTGATGATCGCGGTTGAGTTCGAGTCGACCGCCGCCGTGGAAATGTCTTTATTCCAGAGGCTGGCCGACGAGAACGGCACGAAACCATTCAGGCTCGTGCCCGATCCCACCGACATCTGGCTGCAACCCACGGCCTGCTGCGATGCCCCAATCTGAAAATTCAAACTGTTCGAGCTGCTACTGCCCGGATCGGGATTCACCACGGTGACCGAATACACGCCGGAAACCGACTCGCTGCCACTCGCGGTAAGCTGCGTCGCTGAAACAAAATTCGTCGTCAGCGCTGTGCTTCCGAGCATCACCTGTGCGCCCGAAATAAAATTCGTTCCGCTTAGCGTAATCGAAAAGCTGCCGGTCCCCGTGCTGGCGGGATTCGTCCCAACCAGCGTGGGCGTCGGATTCAAAATCGTCACAGCGCTCGACGCGCTCGCCGAACTCAGCGCCATACTCGTCGCCGTAATCGTCAGCGCATTCGGATTCGGCAGTGTCGCCGGCGCCATATAATTCCCGCTCGCCGAAATCGTTCCCAGCGTCGCCGACCCTCCAGCCGTACCGTTCACGCTCCACGTCACCGCCGTATTCGAATTTCCTGTGACCGTCGCCATAAACTGCGACGTATCCCCCGCGCGAACGTTCGCGTTCGACGGGCTCACCGTCACCATCGTCGAACCCGAAGTAGACCCAGGATCAGACGGCGATGTGGGACTGGTCGTCGTGGTTTTCGCAATGCCGCCGCATGCGCAAGCTACGAGCGCGAGAAGGAGCGGCAGCAATTGCACCGCGGAAGGCCTCGTCGAACAGTTCGTCGAACTCATCGCTTTGTGCACACCTCGACTGGTTTTCTAGCTCCATATATTTTCTAATTCGCCCACACCTAGCCGCTACTGGACAAAGGTCTAGCCGGCGACCAGTGTCCGCAACGCGAACGGCTTTCGCGAAAAACCTTGTAAAATGCCGCTCATTACGGCGTAGTGCGATATACGCTTTCTAAAGTGGGGATTCTCGATTGACCGCTAAAAACCTAGCTCATGCTCGCTGACGACAGCGCCATCATCTCCGCGTGGCACTTCTTTGGGCGATATTGGTCGCGCGTTCTCGGCATTTCCGCCGCCCTGCTTTTGCCATGTTTTTGGCATCGCCACATTGAGGCGGGCGACCTCGGCAGCCACCTCTATAACGCTTGGCTCGCTCAGCTCATTGAAAAAGGTCAGGCGCCAGGCCTCTACATCGCGCGGCAATTCAGCAACGTCCTCTTCGATTTTTGGCTTTCGCATCTCGCGAATTTCTTCGGATTTTGGCTCGCCGAAAAAATCGCCGTGTCGGCCTGCGTTCTGATTTTCTTCTGGGGCGTTTTCGCGCTGATCAGTGCCGTCGCCGACGATCCGCAATGGATATTGATGCCGTGCATCGCCACCCTTGCGTACGGCTACGCCTTCAACATGGGCTTCATGAATTATTACGTCTCCCTCGGCCTCGGCTCGTTCTGCGTGGCTCTCGTGTGGCCGGTGACGACCTGGGAAGGGAAGGAAGCCGACTGCATCGTCGCAGCGCTACTGCTGGTCGTGTCGTGGCTCGCGCATCCGATCGGCTGCCTCTGGGCGCTCGCGACCATCGCTTACGTTGCCGTGCGCAATCGCCTTCCAGGCTGGTGGAAACTCGCAGTACCCGGCGCTGCCGTCCTGGTGCTGCTCGCATTCCGCTGGTATCTCCACCATCGCGTCGAACTCGCCGCCGATTGGTACAGCGGCCTGCCGTTCTGGCAGTCCAATGGCGCCGACCAGCTGATGGTCTACGGCAATCGCTACGAATCACTGGCCAAGGTCGCACTAGCATTCGGCGTCGTCTGCCTGCTCGTCGAACTTGTGCGCAACCTCCGAAACGCCGATTGGTGGAAAGGCATCGCGCTTCCGGTCGAGTTATATCTCGTAGCGTTTTTCGCCGTCGCGACATTCCCCGAAAACTTCCGCGTCTCAATGTACGCCGCCTGGATCGGCTTGCTCGTCTCGCGCCTCACCGCAATCTGCGCCATTCTCGGCCTCGTGGTTCTGGCGCGCGCGCAATTGCGTGAGTGGACAATCGCAGGCTTCCTCATGATCGGCACCGCGTATTTTCTTTTCCTCGGGATCGATACCCGTCGCCTCAGCGATCTCGAAGCCAGCGCCGAAGCCGCCGTCGCCAAGCTGCCGCCCGAGACGCGCATCATTCCCACCCTCCGCGCCGACCCCGACTGGCGCGTCGAGTTTGTCTCCCACGTCGCCGACCGCGCCTGCATCCGCCACTGCTTCGTCTATTCCAATTACGAGCCCTCGTCGAAGCAATTCCGCGTGCGCGTCCAGAAAGGCGCCACCTTCATCGTCACCGACTCCGCCGAAGACGCCGACGACATGCAAGGCGGCGGCTACGAAATCGACAAAAAGGATCTCCCCGTCAAACAGCTCTACCAATGCGACCTCGCCGACTGGACCAAACTCTGCGTCCACGACCTAAAAGAGGGCGAAAGCACCGGCCAATTCGGCTACCCCCGCCACTAAATCTGCGTCGTGATCCTCGATGAGAAACGTGACCCACGTCCTCCTCGCCTACGCTGAAGAGAGCCTTGTAGGGGCGGAGTTCACTCCGCCCGGCCGCCGCGTCTTGCCGCAATCGATCCTTCGCCACCCTGTAGCCGCGATCGCTTCCCAGATCGCGGGATTTAGATTCCACGAATCCCCATGCAATCACGACGTCTCCGATTTCGGAATCAGCCGACTTTTAGTTAACGTAATCCAAAATTCTGTTAACTAGCCGATTCTCGCTTCTTTCCGGCTCGTCCGCCCCGATTCCTCTCACCAACATAATTTCTCGTCAAAAAGACAATTTGGCTCTTGCCCCAGTCCAATCTCATGTAAAATTGGCTCAGGGTGAGAGACAATGCTCCCAGTGCATCTCCAGCCAGAAAGCCATGTTCCACTGTACGTTCAGCTTCGCGATCAACTCCGCGCGTTAGTTCACGCCGGTGATCTGCGCCCCGGCGACCGCATCCCCGCCAGCCGCGAACTCGCGACTATGCTGGGCGTTCATCGCACCACCGTAGCCAACGCCTACGCCGAACTCGAATCCGAAGGTCTTATACAAGGCCACGTAGGCCGCGGCACCTTCATCCGTGGCAATGGCAACGGCCTGAAAATCACGCCGCTCGCCCCTGCCGTATTAAACGGCAACAACGGCATCCGCTGGGAACTCCTTTTTGCAGACGAACGCGGCGACGAAACCCTCAGCCGCCTGACCGCCGCCGCCCCCGAAGATTCGCTTTCATTCGTCATGGCGCGACCGGCCGACGAGTTCTTCCCCGTCGATGAGCTCATCAACTGCGTCAACGCCGTACTTCGCCGCGAAGCCAGCGACGTCCTCACGCTCGGCCCGTCCGACGGATACGCTCCGTTAAAAGAAGCGCTGCTCGAATTGCTGCGCCGCGAAAATATCCCGGCCAAAGACGAAAATCTGTTGATTACCGGCGGCTGCCAGCAGTCGCTCGATCTCATCAGCAAAGCCTTTGTGCGCCCCGGCGATTCCGTCATCCTCGAAAACCCGACGTATCCCGGCGCCGTCACGATCTTCAACAGCGCTCGCGCTCGTCTCCTCGGCGTTCCGATGCGAACGCACGCGGAACCGGGTACCGCGCTCGGCGTCGACGTCGAAGCTCTCGAAGCGACGCTTGCCGCCAATCGCGTCAAGCTCATCGTACTCACGCCCGATTTTCAGAATCCGACCGGCACATCGATGCCGCTCGCATCACGCCGCAAAGTTTTGGAGCTCGCCGCGCGCCATCAGGTGCCCATCGTCGAAGATCACATCTACGCGCGACTGCACGCGCACGACGAGCGCATCCCATCGCTGAAACAGCTCGATCGTTCCAATCTCGTCATTCACATCGACAGCTTCGCCAAAGTCGCGTTCCCGGGCCTGCGTGTGGGCTGGATCGTCGCTCCTGCTGCAGCCATCGAGCGCCTTCGCGTCGTGAAGCAAGCTACCGACCTGCACACCGATCAGCTCGCCCAATCGCTGCTCGCCGAGTTCTTACGTCGCGGCCTATTCACCAAGCACGTCGCCAAAATGCGCAAGATCTACGCATCGCGTCTGCTCGCGCTCGACGAGGCTCTGCGCAAATACATGCCCGACGGAACGCGCTGGACGCGTCCCGAAGGCGGAATGTGCTTCTGGCTCGAACTTCCACCGGGCTTTGACGCGAGCGAACTGCTCATTCACGTCAAAGAGCGCGGCGTTCTCTTCGCTCCGGGCCGTTATTTTTACGTGCAAGGCCCGCTGCCCAACACGCTCCGGCTCGGTTTTGCAGGGTTAAATGAGAAGCAGATTGCGCGGGGAGTTCAAACTCTCGCCGAGCTGCTGAAAATCGAAATGCGCAAACGCGAGCGCGGCGTCCGGCGCGCCGAACGCAGCCGCGTAGCGCTCGTCTAAGCAAGCGGCACAAAAAGGTTTACTGGTAGCAATAGCGAGTTTTAAGTGGATTTGAAATTGAGTTTGAAAATCAGTTTGAAATCGAATTTGAAAATTGATGAGGAGAAACAAGATGGACGCGAAGAAGTCGAACGGAAAGAAAGCAAACGGCAACGGACACAGCGCGAACGGCGGTTCAACGTCGAAGAGCGCAGCGGGCAACGGCGCCAATCTTGTTGGCGAAAATGCCTGGCGCGTGAAAGTCGGCTTAGCCGAAATGCTCAAGGGCGGCGTGATCATGGACGTCACGAACGCCGCGCAAGCCAAGATCGCCGAAAAGGCCGGCGCCTGTGCAGTGATGGCGCTGGAACGCGTTCCTTCCGACATCCGCAAAGAAGGCGGCGTCGCGCGCATGGCCAACATCAAGGTCATCCGCGAGATCATGAATACCGTCACGATTCCCGTGATGGCCAAAGTTCGCATCGGTCATTTCGCCGAAGCCGAAGTTTTGCAGGCGCTCGAAGTCGACTTCATCGACGAGAGCGAAGTGCTGACTCCAGCCGACGACGAAAATCACGTTTGGAAGCACGACTACAAGGTGCCGTTCGTCTGCGGCGCGCGCAATCTCGGTGAAGCACTTCGCCGCATCGCCGAAGGCGCGGCAATGATCCGCACCAAGGGCGAAGCGGGCTCAGGCAACGTGGTTGAAGCCGTCCGCCACATGCGTACGATCGTCAGCGAAATGAAGCGCCTCACAACGCTGCGCGACGACGAAATCATGCGCTTTGCGAAGGAACTCGGTGCTCCGCTCGATTTGGTTCGCGCCGTCGCCAAGACCGGCAAGCTGCCTGTTCCGAATTTCTCAGCAGGTGGCATCGCCACTCCGGCCGACGCCGCGCTCGTGCGCCGCCTCGGCGCCGAAGCGGTGTTCGTCGGCTCCGGCATCTTCAAGTCCAGCGACCCTGAAGCCCGCGCCAAGGCCATCGTAAAAGCCACAACCCACTTCGAAGATCCAAAAGCCGTCCTCGAAGCCAGCGAAGAACTCGGCGAGGCCATGCCCGGCCTCGACATCCGCCAGATGGACGAGAAAGACATGCTCTCCACCCGCGGCTGGTAGTCGCATCGCGCCACGATTGACCTCAGCACGATCATGTAGGGGCGCCGCGCCGCCGCGCCCCAGCTCGGCAAGGTCAATCCACCGGAGCGCTTGGCGTACTGCTGCCAGCCTCGGCACCTTCGATCCGCTGGAGACCTGTAGCCGCGATCGCTTTACAGATCGCGGGGTTTAGACGCAAATGGTTCCCATCTCAAAGCGATGACGCCAACCGGATCAACTATTTCCTCTCAATCTGGAGCCCGCTTGAAAATCGGAATCCTAGCCGTACAAGGTGACTTCGCCGCCCACGCCCGCATGCTCGCCGACCTCGGCGCCGAAACCGTCGAAGTCCGCACGCCCGCCGATCTCGAAGGCTGCGACGCCTTGATTCTTCCCGGCGGCGAAAGCACCACGCAGCTGCAATTTCTGCAAGAAGAAGGCCTCGATAAAGCCATCCGCAAATTCGCCGCAGAAGAACGCCCGATTTTCGGCACCTGCGCTGGCGCGATTCTCTTAGCCTCCGATGTAAAAAATCCGAAGCAAGACTCGCTCGGCCTGCTCGATATGACGGTGCTGCGCAACGGCTACGGCCGCCAAGTCCACAGCGACGTCGTCACCGGCACAACAACTCTCCACGATGAGCCGCTCGAAATGGTTTTCATCCGCGCCCCCGTCATCGAGCGCATCGGTAAAGGCATCGAAGTCCTCGCCGAATTTGCCGGCAAACCCGCGCTAGTGCAAAAGGGAAACGTGATGGCCGCCTCGTTTCATCCCGAACTCACCTCCGACACGACCGTGCATCGCCGCTTCCTCGATCTTGCCGGACCACGTGTGCCGAAGAAGCGCACAGGACGCCGCTAATATGCAATGAGCCTCGCTACGACGCGTCGCGTGCCATCGCAACAATTCCAATGAACCCCAATATCGCCAGGTTTGGAAATAGCAGCGGAGCGAATGGCGGGGCTCCGCTGATCACGTTGGCAAACAGGTTGGCCGCCGGGCCATGGAAATCAGCCCAGAGATGCAACGCAAAGCCCGCCACACCTACGCACATCTGAAGTAACAGCACTCCGGCACACCACCAGAGAAATCCCGCTTCGGCGTCCAGAAACAACAGAACCAGCAGAAATCCAACCGCCACAGCACTGCTCGCCACAGGAATCCACTCCGTCCAGTGAAAAAATCCGTTCACCGCGTGATCAGTGAGGCTCAGCACGAAATTCCCGGCAAATCCACCCAACGTGAAGAACAAAACCCATTGAGACCACTCGCGAGAACGTGGGCTCACCATCCGATTCATCAATATCAGGCAACCCAGTCCGATGTATGCCGCTGGCGCCGAGAATGGCGCCGCGTAGGTCAAACTCTTGAGCGTCCGCTCATAGAAGAACTGGCTGTCGAGGTGATACACGACACCCGCAGTGCCCACCAGGATGGACGCCCAGCCGACCAGACGTCCGAGATAGTTCCAGAGGCCCAGCCGATTGCTGCGCAGCCGCGCAATGAGGGCGCCAATCAGAAGTACCGCGGCAATCAGGGAAAACCAAAGAGGGACATATTCCGCGCGAGCGCGAAAATGATTCTCCGAATGAGCCAGCGCGATATCGCCTGTCAGGCACAAAAAATTGAAGGCGCCAAAAACTTCGAGCCACAGGTCGTTGGCGGAAAGGGAATTGACTCGCGGCACCCGCTCGGCGCTACCTGCTGTGACCGTGCTTGGCACGAAGTTCCTCCGCCATCGCTTCCAGCTGAGTGTGCTTTTTTAGCAGTTCGTAGTTGCCATGCCATTGCACGAAATCCGCGCCGCCCATGAACGCCCCATGTTTCGACGTGCGGCCGTCGTAGTGCCACAGGTCGAAGAGAAGGAAGTCGATCGGCTTCTGAAACGGTTGCGGCCCCAGAACGCCGTCTTTGCGAAGCCCGGCCACCAGATCCTGCGCCTTCTGCACTTTCCCATTTGTTGTCACGAGTACCGCTTCGGCTTGCGTATAAACCCGATCGATGAGCGACTTCGTGTGGCACTGATTGCAAATCTGCTTCATGTTCGTCTGCGCTGCCAGGTAGTTTGGTCGCTGTTTTGAGATCGCGTCCGCCAAATAGTAGGACAAGCGTTCGCCCGGATTGTGCGTCAGCTTCGTCCCGTTGATTCCCGACATGTGGCACGTCGCGCAGGTCGGCACAAACATGTCTCGCGTGGTCAACGATTTCGGGTCGGCGTCGAGATGGATCAACTTCTCCTGCGCCGAAAATAAAATTCCGTGGCGCGACTCTTCATAGATTTCGATTTGCGAATGATCTGGGCCCATATGGCACTGGCCGCACGTTTGGGGCATGCGCGCAATCGCCACAGAACTGGTGTGTCTCATGTGGCAGACCGTGCAATTTCCGACGGTCCCATCGGCATTAGGCTTGCCAACCGCGTGGCATTGAACGCAACCGCTGGTAATCGAAGACGCTCCTTCCAGCTTCGCGAGCGCGTTCGCGGGGCGTTTCACGTAGCCCGGGTTGTATTCTTCACCGAACGCTATTTGTTCCGGTGTCAGGCCTTTCTCTCCCATCACCGCGGCCCACGATGCCGCTGCATGACGACTGCGCGTAAATTCCTGATAAATCTGTTCGTGGCAGGCTTTGCAATTGCCCGAAGTCATCTGCGCGGAAATAACGAAGCCGTTGTGCTCTTTTTTCTCTTGCGACGCGGCAGGCTGATGACATTCCAGGCAACTGACGCCTTTCGCTGCGTGCTTGCTCATTTCGTATTCATGAACAACGGAATACTGCTGGCGAGAATGACACTCCGCGCATTTCCCCGTAGCGCGCACAAAGTCGGCGTTGGGCTGCTCCGTATCGACGCTGGGCCTCGCACGATGGACGAGGAACGCACCCAGGACCAGTCCGAATGCAATCACGATCGCAATGAATACCGAGCGGAACGACATCGTCGATGCCTCCGGGCAAAAAGCGACCGAGTACGCCGCGAGGCGCAGCGGCCGTGACGCAGGGATACCACGGAAATGCCCGATTCACTAGAACAAAGTACTGACGCCTAAATGTTATCGTTCATTAATAAACCCGACGCGCAAGCAAGAGGCCGGATCCCGGTCGCGACAGGGTTGCGACGACGGGAGAACCCGGATACGCTTCTCTATGTAACGGAAATTGTCTGCCCATTTTCCAATTTGGGAATCGGCACCCAATAGGGGAAGATTTGCGACGCGAGAAAACCAGCGTATCCCAGGAAGACTACCTCAAGGCCATCTGGGAAATGCTTGAGGACGATCACACGCCGATCAGCGCGCGGCTGGCGGAAGAGCTGCACGTGACGCCGCCCGCTGTGACGGCTGCGCTCAAGCGCATGACGCGCGACGGTCTCGTCAAAGTCGAGCGCACTGGCCGCATCGATCTCAGCAAAAAAGGCCGCCAGATCGCCGAGCGCATGGCGCTGCGGCACCAGCTTGCTGAAATGCTGCTCACCGACGTCATCGGTTTGCCGTGGTCCAAAGCGCACGACGAAGCCGAGCGGCTCGAACACGCGATTTCGCCCGAAGTCGAAGCGCTCCTGCTGAAGCGATTCGCCGATAAAAAAAGCTGTCCGCACGGAGTTCCGATGCGCGGCGGCATTGCTTCCTTAAGGAAGCAGGGCGCGGTGTTGCTTTCGGATCTGCGCGCCGACGATCAGGGTGAAATCGTTTGCGTCTACGAGAAAGATTCACAATTCCTTGAGTTCCTCGAAAACTTAGATCTGCGTCTCGATACGCGCGTCGAAGTAAAAAAGCGCGAGTATGACGAAACGATGACGCTGCGCTCCGGCAACCGCACAATGCACCTCGGCAAGCCGGCGACAAGCCGCATCTGGGTCCGCCGAGTCGCCACGTAGCGAAGTGGAATTGAATCCCTATTTCAAGATCGTGGTGCTCGTGTGGTTCTTCGGGTGGGGCCTTTCCTTTTTGTTGGCTCCCGTTCCGGTGTATCGGTTTCTCTCCTGGGGCCGAACGCCAACCGGCAAGCAGCTTAAAATTGAAAAGTGGCTTGGCATCCTGGCGCTAGCTTTCGGCCTCGTATTTGTCATCGAGCTCGTCCTTGGCCTCGTTCGGTAACTACTCTTCCGCGAAATAGTGGCTGGTCGTTAGGCTCGATCGTCGAGCAATGTTTTCAATCGTGCGTAGCCAGTGCGGCTGACGGGGAGGCGCGTGCCGTCTGCCAAGATCGCGAGGCGGCTGTCTTTGCCGTATGGCTCGATGCGGACGACTCGCTCAAAATTTACGATGTAGGAGCGATGGATGCGGACGAATCGATCGGGGTCGAGTCCGGCTTCGATGCTGGCGATGGTCTGCTGTTTGAGGTGCTTCGCACCGTGAGCGGCGAGCGCGATGTAATCGTCCTGCGCTTCGACGTAGTCGAGTTTCGCAGTTGGAATCAGAGTGACGCGAGTTCCATCGCGGACCACAATACGTTCGAGATGCTGCTGCGGAGGGCGGGCGGCCGCGGCCAACTCGGTCGCGTGTTGCATTGGCGTTGCGCCGGCACTGCTGTCTTGTCTCTGCGTCGCTCGCTTCTCGCCAACTCGCTTCTTCGCGCGTTCCAGCGCGCTGTCGAACCGCGTGTTGCCAATCGGTTTGAGCAAGTAGTCGATGGCGTGAACCTCGAACGCCTTCATCGCGTATTGATCGTAGGCGGTCGTAAAAATCACGGCGATGTCGCTTTCGATCAATTCGAGCACATCGAAGCCGCTCAGCTTCGGCATCTGCACATCGAGAAAAATCAATTCGGGTTTGTGTTCGCCGACGGCCTTTACCGCCTCGAAACCGTTGGCGCATTCGGCGAGCACTTGAATTTCCGGATGGGATTGCAACAGTTCGCGCAGAACCTGGCGTGCGAGTTCTTCATCGTCGACGATCAGCGCGCCGATTTTGTTTTCTGTGCCAACGCTCACGATGGCATCTCCTGCGGTTCCGCGGGCAGCGACAAGTTCACTTGGAATTGGTCCGTCGTCGTATTCACGCGCATGCTGGCGAGCTTGGGATAGCGCGCGTCCAGACGCTGGCGCACGTTGGCAAGTCCCATTCCATGACGATGAGTTGGAGTCGCCTCCGGATCGAACGTGTTCTCGACTACGATCGACAAGCGACCGTTGTCGCACTGCGCCGCGAGATGCACTTGCCCGCCATCAGGCAGATTCGCGATTCCGTGCGTCACTGCGTTCTCCACCAGCGGTTGAAGCAACAGCGGCGGAATCAGCAAGCCCATGCAGTCTTCGGTGATGTTCTCGGTCATCTGCAAACGCGACCCGAAGCGCACTTTTTCAATCGCCAGAAATCGATGGAGCAACGTCAACTCTTCCGATAGGGGAATCGTCGCTTTTTCGCCAAGTCCCAACGTCATGCGCAAAAAGTCCGCCAACAAAATGCACATCTCCCGCGCCTTTGCGGGATCGCTGCTCGTGAGCGCGCTGATCGAATTCAAACTGTTGAACAAAAAGTGTGGATTCACTTGCGCCTTCAGCGCTTTTAATTCGGCATCGCGCGCGAGCACCGTGGTTTCCAACACCTGCGCCTCCGCCGCACGTGAAGCTTCGATCGCGATCAGCACATAAAAAAATCCGACGACAATCAAATCCAGCAAAACGCCGCTGACGACAATGACTCCGAAGTGCGAATCGTACCGCGCATCCAATCCGCGAAACGTCACCGAAGTGGCGAGCGCCCGTGCGTACCATTTGCCGATTTCCGCCCACGCGAAACTGAGAATCAGCGCGCCGAACATATGCGTCACGAAGAGGCGCGTGATTCCCGCACTTCGTAGCGGAGTGGCGCGGCACGAATACCACAACGAAAGCGAAGCCAGCGCGAAGACCACCGCCATCGGACCGAACAGGACGACCGACTCGAGCGTTGCCACTCCACCGGAAACGCGAACGAGAAAAACCAGCAGGCACGCCAGCGGCAGCCACACGGCAAGATAGGCGCCCAGATACGTCCCTCGAGTCAAAATGGGATGCATGGGTGAGCTTAGTTTTTGACCTCGACGCCACCGAACATTACCGTGCCGCTGATGATCAAAGTTTTCGCGCCGGCGATGGTGGCGTCATTGGCGGCGTTCGCGTTTCGCGTCTTGTCGGAATATCCGCCGAAGACGGTTTGATTGCGGGCTTCGACGTGCCAGTTGTCGGGAACGCGAATCTCGGCGCCGCCGAAAATTGCATTCACTTCGAGTTCGGCCTGATCGCCGACCATTTCGGCGTCGTGAAAATCGAGTTCGACGCCGCCGAAAACCGCGCTAACACGGCCGAAGCGGAAGTCTTTCGCTGTGACGCGGCGTTCGACGCCGCTGAAAACGGCGTGTGCGTTCATCGTTGCAGCGGAATCGGGCATGTCTGCTCGGCGGCGCTGACCTTCGATCGAATTCCAGATCATCATGCCGCCGACGCCGATGATCGCGAGCGGCCAAAGCTCCGCCCAGCTGAAACGCATGATGCCGAGCGAATCGAAGAGGAACAGCGTTCCGACGAGTAGAACGATTCCACCCCACTGGCGCCGTCCGGGTTCGGCGAGATGGGCCACGCCGACAGCTATCAGAATCAGCGGCCAGAACCGCCAGATATGATCGACGGAGATAACGCCGAGGTGATCGAGCAGGAAGAGCACGCCGACGAGGCAAACAATGCCACCTACAATCGCGCCGTGAGCCGGGTCATTGTGGCGGCCGCCCTTTTGTTGTCTGCGCAGATCTTTCAATTCGCGGCGACGGTCACGAATTTCGTCGTGGATCTTGTCGCGAATATCCTGGCCGAGCGAATCGCGGTACGCGTCCTTGTCGAAGTCTTTGTTGAAGTCGGTCATTACGCGTTCTCCACGGCGCGGGCGCGATCACGCAACAACATCAGTCCGAAGAAGACTCCCGCGAACGCGAGGAATAATACCAATATCCCGCCCGCGAAGGGGAGCAGTGCCGTGGGATGGAAGGCGGCCTCGTGCAGAACCTGAAGGATGGCGAGGGCCGCGGCGGCTGGGGCTCCGATGGCCTGAGCATCCAGCGTCGCGAAGAAATTCGCCACTACGCCGACGTTGGCCAGGATCAGGACGGTGCCGAGCGCGATGAGCGCGAGTCCGATGTGTGTTTTGCGGTTCCGATTTGCGATTGCCTGTTGCATTGCTGTCTCCCTCAGTGCTGCCTGACGAGGCCAGACTACGAGACCCTCGGAAAGGCGGCACGGGCTATTCGGGGAGATGCGGGACGTTACCGGCGAATGCCGGGTCTGAGACGGCGAACGGCGCTCGGAGGAGAGTTCCGAAATGGGACGGAGGGGGGTATACCCCGGGTTGTTTTGCGAAGAGTGAGAAAGTGGCGTGGAATCAGGGGGTTGCGGAGGGGGTGGATTTAAGAGTGCGCAAGTTGTTTGAAATGAGTCGTTTGTGGGCGGGGTAAAGTGGGCCGAATTCGGAAAGAGTGGGGAAGGCGTGAAGAATGAAAAAGGTGGGAAATTGGCAGAGACGTGTGATTCGAATAGGAGGGGCGAGTTCACGGAAGAGTGTAGCATGGGAGGAGGTACTTGTCAATAACGATTTATGGGATGGTAATTCGAACGGGTCGTGTTGATTCGAACGCATGATGGGTGATTCGAATGAACGAAGGTCGGGCAAGTCTAGCTGGACCAATTGCGCCCCTCAGGCGCACCGTAATAGATTTTTTCCGACTGCGCACATCGACCGAAGTCGTGTTGACGCCGGGCGGAGCCCTTCGAGGCTCAGGGTTGCAACAAGCCCCGCCCCTACAGTCGGAAGATTTTGAGCGGCAATTCGAACGAGTGATGACGGTTAGGGTTTGCGGCGTTGGATGTGGCGGCGTTCGGTGGCCCAGTCGAGGAAGCGTTCCATTTGGTCGCGGTATTTCCAGCTCAATTTAAAGAACTTGGATGCGGTCATGTCGGCGGCTTCGGCGCCGAGATAGGTTTCGAAGCGCCAGCGAAGATAGGGGCTATTCCAGGGGTTGAGGCGGTAGCCCTTGGCCGTCAGCCAGTAGTAGCGGAGAAGCTTCCACATTCGTTTGGGTGTGGGGGCATTATGGCATGAAGCGGCGGGATCGGGGGCAGTCGGAATTGATTCGTGGCGCGTCCTACGGTGTGGAGGGCCAGCGGGCGCGCAGTGCGGAGGGACAGATCGCGAATGGGCTTACTGCTGAGATCCTTCGCTGCGCTCAGGATGACGGCCTTAGGGGGGTGGGTGGTGACACGGGGCGAAACGAAGCAAAGAATCGGCTAGATTAATGACGTAAAGAGGTAACGATTCGGAGAAAGAAGCAGAGAGCCGTGTAGATCGGGGTTGATGTGGATGATCTGAAGATTCTGCAGAAGACGGAGACGTTGCATGAGGGGCGGTGGTGGGAGCCTGTCGGCGGTGGTGCGGTGCATTGCTATTTGTGTCCGCGGCATTGCCGGATTCATGAGGGGCAGGCGGGGTTTTGTTTTATTCGGGTGAATCGAGGGGGGACGCTGTACAGCTTGGGGTATGGGGCGCCGGCGGCGCTGCAGGTTGACCCGATTGAGAAGAAGCCGCTGAACCATTTTTTGCCGGGGACGCGCGTGTTCAGCATGGGGACGGCGGGCTGCAACATGGGGTGTTTCTTCTGCCAGAACTGGGATATTTCGAAGTCGCGCGCGGATCAGGTGAGATCGCAAGCGGTCGCGCCGGAGGATGTGCCGTTGCTGGCGCGGCAGTACGGGTGCGATTCGATTGCGTTCACTTACAACGAGCCGACGATTTGGGGCGAGTATGTGATTGATATTTGCAAGGCGGCGCGCGAGCACGGGCTTAAGACAGTGATGGTTTCGAATGGATACATTACGCGCGAGGCGTTTCACGATGTGTATGAGCATGTGGATGCGGCGAATATCGATTTGAAGGCGTTTACTGAGAATTTTTACGGGAAGATTACGCTGACGCATCTGGCGCCAGTGCTGGAGACATTGCAGTGGCTGAAGCGCGAGACGAAAGTTTGGTTTGAGATTACGAATTTGATGATTCCGGGATTGAATGATGATCCGGGGGAGACGCGGCGGTTGGCGGAGTGGATTTTGCGGGAGTTGGGGGCGGATGTGCCGCTGCATTTCACGGCGTTTCATCCGGATTTTAAGTTGAAGGATCGGGGGAGGACGCCGGCGGCGACGCTGGATCGGGCGCGGGAGATTGCGCGCGAGGTTGGGCTGAACTACGTGTATGAGGGGAATATTTTTACGGAGGCGGGGAATACGAGTTGTCCGAAGTGTGGGGAGGTTTTGATTCGGCGGGATTGGCATGATGTGGTTGAGAATCGGATGCGGGAGGGGAAGTGTTGTGGGTGTGGGTTTGAGATTGCGGGAAGGTGGGAGAGGTTGGGGGTTGGGCCGGTTGCGAAATCGGAGCGGATGCGGAGGTATGGGCATTTGAATTTGTGAAGGCGGTTGGTGCGGCGTTCGCAAGCGTTTGGGTGAGATGGGGGATGTCGTTGCGGGATGGGCGAGGTTGAATCTAAACCCCGCGTTCTGAGAAGCGAACGCGGGTACAGGGTGGCGACGGATAGATTGAGGCAAGACGCGATGGCCGGGCGGAGTGAACCCCGCCCCTACAGAGTCAAAAACGCCGGCGGGGATGCATTTCGAGGCTCAGGACGAGCCGGCGCTACCAGTGAACTAGGCGCTGGGCGAAGGAGTAATAGCCGGGGCCGACGCGCATGGAGTGATGCCACGCAACAGGGAAGGCCCACCAAGTCAGACCGCCGAGGATGGCTTGGCCGAGCGTCAGCGGCAGGATGTTGCGCTGTTTCGCGAAGAGCAGGCACATTCCGAATCCGCCGATCAAAGTGACTGGCACGAGGACGGGATTGGGCCAGTGCAATGCGCCGAACACAAGACTCGACAGTGCGGCCGCAACGATCGAGTGTTCTTTCCAATCGGCGTCTGAAGTCGGATTCGATAGCGCGGCGACGATCGGACCTTTCTGATCGTTCGTGTCACCGGCGGGGATCGACGTGGGCACTCGCGACGTAGACGTGGCGAATAGGAAGCGGTTCATCAGGTAGGAATTCACGGCGACTTGTTGGAGCAGACAGAAGGCGAAGTAGCCGATGAATCGATGGCGATCGAGCACGTGCTGCGGCGTGCGGCGTACGGCACCGAGCGCGATTCCTGCGGTCAATATGGCTGCGATGAATGCGGCGAACATCCACAGGCCCTGGCGTGTTGCGGGCCAGAAATTGTCTGCACGCCAGCCGAGGGTTTTGGGGGTGTCGCGGTGCAGCAGAAAACTGACGAGAAGCCAGGCGGGAAGCACGATCCACGAGTGTGGGGCGGCAGCCTGCCAACGCCAAATAAACATCGCTACAAGTCCGGAGAATAAAAGCGCTTCGAGGAATGTCAGCGCCCGGAGTGCTCTGGCCATTTTTCGGGCCATTTAGTGGATCGTTTCGGAGGAGGACTCGTTGGCTTCGTCGACGTCGATCAAGCGGAGGGCGTTTTGGAACAGTTTCTCGATGTCTTCTTCGCTGACGAGTTTGGGAGTCAGGAGTTCGTCGAGGTCGAAATCGGGGAAGCCGCGATTGGTGACACGCGCGGGCAACAGTTGAAGGAGCAGCTTGGCGTCGACCTGGCCCAGCGCGCGAATTTCTTCGAAAACGATGCGTTGCGTGAAGTCGACGAATTTTTCGGGATCGACGAGGCGGCAGAGTTCGACGCGTGTGACCGGCTTCACGAGCATGGAGCAGAGCAATCGCAAGAGGTCGCGTTCGGCGGCGACGTGTTCGGTGGGAGTAGGAGCGTTCATTGTTCGCGAGTAGATGAGAAGTCCGCAGGCTGCGTGTTTCGCGCGGTGGCGCTGTTGCTCGCGTTCGTTTGCGAGTCGCGACGCGTCGTTGGGAGCTGCTGGCGAATGAGAGTTTCCACGCGATCCCAGACTTTCTGGTCGCACTCGATCTCGATGTGGCTGCGCATGAAAAAACGCGTGTACCAGGGATATTCGGGGCAGGCGATTGGGTGCGCGCTGTAGTCGAAAAAGAAATTGCCGAGGATGGTGGTGCGCGAGGCATCGGCGGCGATGATTTTTTGCTGTCCGCGAATGAAGCCTTTGTCCTGATAAAAGTTCGCAGCGTAGCGGACGTTGTCGGGAATGGTCTGGTCGTCGCGGCCGGATTTGGAGACGCTATCGACCTGCACGGTGAGCACGACGGGAATGCCTTCGGACTTCAGTTGGCGCGCCAGGGAAACGACGGCGCAGGCGCCCCAACTGTGGCCGTACAAAATGATGTGGGCGGAGCGTTTTTCTTCGGAGGTCAGGCCGTCGGCGGTCTTCGCGCCGAGCAGATTGACGATTAGGTCGTGGGCGTCGGCCATGCGGCGATTTTCGAAAGTGGCGACGTGAATTGCGTTTGGATAGGCGTCGCGGAGGCTCTTGGCGAGCTGAACTGTTGTGTGCACGGCGTCGTCGTGGCGCACGTAGCCGCCGAGGAAGCCAATTACGATCGGGCGCGATTCGCTGCCCACGCGGACGGATTTTGGCTCGGCTCCTGAAGCCGGCGTGGAGGCTTCGGCGCTCACGTTGTCGGAATTGGCGGTCGCGGGCTCATTTGCGCGCGCGGAAAACAGCGGTACGAGCAGCGCTAAAGCCATGATCGCTCCGCGAAAATTCAGCACCGATACGCGCCCGCTGCGAATCCAATAGTCAGGGATAGACCACACATTCGATGAGATGATACGCGCCGGGACGTGGTTACCTGAAAACGAAGGCAGGGGAGAGGAAGGAAGAGAATGGCACCGCGCCATCGAGTGGTGATTCTTGGCGGAGGTTTTGGGGGCCTGAACGCCGCGCAAAAGCTGAAGCGCGCTCCTGTAGAAGTGACCCTGATCGATCGCCGCAATTTTCATTTATTTCAACCCCTGATGTATCAGGTAGCGACCGGGTCGTTGTCGCCTGGAGAAATCGCGGCTCCGTTGCGCGGGGTCCTGAGTAAGCAAAAAAATGCTCAGGTGCTGCTCGGAGAAGCGGTCGACATAGATCCTGACGCGAAGCGCGTCATTCTGCGGGATGGCGCGGATTTCGAGTACGATTCGCTGATTGTAGCGACCGGCTCGAAAACTTCTTACTACGGTAATGACGGCTGGCGCGAATGGGCGCCGAGCCTCAAGACCGTCGAAGAAGCTACAGCAATTCGGCACAAAATTCTATATGCATTTGAGTGGGCGGAGCGGGCTAAGAGCGAGGCTGAGGCGCGGGCGTGGCTGACGTTTGTGATCGTGGGCGCTGGGGCGACCGGGCTGGAGCTGGCGGGTGCGCTAGCGGAGATTGCGCGGGAGACGCTGAAGCATGATTTTCGGAGGATAAATCCGACGGAGGCGAGGATTATTTTGGTTGAGGGTGGGCCGCGCGTGTTGGCGGGGTATCCGGCGGATTTGTCGGCGAAAGCGGAGAAGTTGGTTACGAAGTTGGGCGTCGAAGTTCGCAAAGGCGTGATGGTCACGGATGTCGACGAGCATGGCGTGACCTATAAGCAGGGCGAGCAGACCGGCAAGTTTGCCGCGAAAACCGTGCTGTGGGGCGGTGGCGTGATTGTGACGGAGTTCGGGAAGAAGCTGGGAGAGCGGACGCATGCGCCTACGGACAAATCGGGGAAGATCAAGGTGAAACCGGATTTGTCGGTGCCGGGGTATCCCAACATTTTTGTGGTTGGGGATCTGGCGACGCTCGATGGGAAAAATGGAAAGCCGCTGCCGGGTGTCGCGCAGGTTGCGATTCAGGGCGGTGGGTATGCCGCTAAGGCGATTCGCGGACGGTTGGAGGGGAAGCACGAGTTTCCGCCGTTCCGTTATTTCGACAAGGGCGACATGGCGGTGATCGGGCGTAACGCGGCGGTCGCGAATATTTTCGGATTTCATGTGTCCGGGTTTCCGGCGTGGTTTGTGTGGCTGTTCATCCACTTGATGTACCTGGTGGAATTTCAGAATCGAGTGATCGTGTTTATGCAGTGGGGACTCGAGTATCTGACGTTCAGCCGGGGAGCGCTGCTGATAACGGGGCCGTCGGCGACGGATGTCGATAAGCAGACGAAAGCGGCGGTGAATGCACAGGCTAGTGGCAAGGGATAGCGCTACTAGTACCTGGAACCGGCCGGCAGTGGCGCGGTCCGAAGTGCTCCGTAGAATAAAGTTTACGACCTCAAGCAAACCTTGTATTGTCCCTCACGCGCGAGCGTCACATGCTGACCCCGACGGGCGCGATCCGAAACAAGAGGCAAGGGATGCTGCGGAAATCGTCATCCAGACTGCCTGAAACCGCGGGCAAGAAGCCGCGCGTGAGCCACGTTGTTCCTGCGCATCACGCGCTACACCTGATTCCTGACCAACTTTTGCCGTGGCTGCTGGTGGCGTCGCTGTTGCTTGGGCTGGCGATTCTGGTTTCGGAGTTGTCTGCAAACGCGGAAGAGGCGGGGATCCGGTCTCGCGGCGTGAGAGTGGTCTTGGCTCAACTTCCCGCGAATGCCAACGATTTCGCTCGCGATTTTTTCGATCACGAAGTGGAAGCGCAAACTCAGGACCATTCGCTTTGGAGTTATCGCGAGACAAAACGCGAAGACGGCAAATTGAAGCTGTACGACGTCTACCAGACGCAGCAAGGCGAAATCGAAAGGCTGATTGCGGTTGGCGGACGGCCTTTGGCGGCCGAGGAACTGACGCAAGAGGATTCGAGAATTCAGGATGTGATCTCGGATCCATCCCAGATGCGGCAGCGCCAGAAAAAGCAACATGACGATGGCGAGCAAGCGCGTAACTTGCTGCGCATGTTTCCCGATGCATTTCAATTTTGGTATGACGGCACCGACGGGCCGCTGGTGCGACTGCAATTTTCGCCGAATCCGAGATTCCGGCCGCCGGATCATGCCGCGCAGGTTTTTCACCACATGCAGGGCTCGGTGCTTGTGAATGCAGATCAGCGGCGGTTGGCGGCGATCGACGGCACGCTCACCAGCGAAGTGAAATTTTTCGGCGGACTGCTTGGCTACCTGGAAAAAGGCGGCAAGTTTAACGTCGAGCAGAAAGAAGTGGCGCCGCGGATTTGGGAAGTGTCGGTGATGCACGTTCACATGAGTGGCAAAGCGCTGCTTTTTAAAGCGATCGACGAGCAGGAAGATGAGACTTATTCGGATTTCAGAGCGGTGCCGGCGGACACTTCACTGGAGCAGGCGGCGCAGCGATTGAAGGACATTCCTGCGGAGTCGACGCAGGCGCTTGCAGGCAACTGAACTCGAGATTTGCCGAAAATCAATTACAAATAAAGTAAGGGGCGACTTTTTTTGCGAAGAGTCGCCCTTTTTCTTATTGGAATGTGTTGACGGATTCGCCGGCGCCTTTGGCGGTTTCGGCGGGATCGGACCAGCCGCCGGGCGGTTCGACTTGGGCGTTGACTTCGGCGGGGCCCCAGGTGCCGGGTTCGTAGGTGTAAAGCGGGGTGTTGGCTTTCAATATCGGATCGACGATGCGCCACGCTTCTTCGACGTAATCCTGGCGCGCGAAGAGCGTCGGATCGCCGGCCATCGCGTCGCCGAGGAGCAATTCGTAGGCTTCCATCTCGTTAGGGTCGGGATTATGATGCGCGAGCATTTCCGCAGGCTCGCCGACTAATGCTTCGCCGGGAGCCATCACGGTAACGCCGAGCGCGAGGTCGACATCGGGGCTGATTCGGAAGCGCAAATAGTTTTGCTCGAGCTTGGTGGAGCGGATCGTCGTGGGCGGCAATTTGAAGCGCGCAATGACTTCGGTGCACTCGACCGGCAGGTTTTTTCCAGCGCGCAGGAAGAAGGGAACTCCGCGCCAGCGCCAGGAATCGACTTCGAGGCGCAGGGCCCCGAATGTTTCGGTCTTCGACCCCTTCGCGACGCCCGGCTCGTCGAGATAGCCGCGGAACTGGCCGCGCACGACATCGCTGGGATTCATCGACGGAATCGCTTTGAGTACTTTGACCTTTTCGTCGCGAACGTTCTCGCTGTCGGTTTGCACCGGCGGCTCCATCGCGAGGTTGCACATAATCTGGAACAGATGATTTTGCATGACGTCGCGAATCGCGCCGGTGGGGTCGTAAAATGCGCCGCGTCCCTGCACGCCGAAATTCTCGGCCATCGTAATCTGGACGCTCTCGATGTAGTTGCGATTCCAGAACGACTCCATGAAAGAGTTCGCGAAGCGGAACATGAAGAGATTGTTGACCGGGCGCTTGCCGAGATAGTGGTCGATGCGGAAGACGTTGGTCTCGTCGAAAGACTTGCTCAAGATTTGATTCAGGGCGCGAGCGGATGCGAGGTCGCTGCCAAAAGGCTTTTCGACGATCACGCGGGCGCCGTCGGCGGAGCCTGATTTCTTGAGTTGTTCGATTACCTCGCCGAACAGCACCGGCGGGATGGCCAAGTAGTGAGCTGGGTGTTTCGCGTTGCCCAATTGCTTGCGCAATTCCTGAAACGTGCCCGGATCCTTGTAATCGCCGTCGACATATTTCAGCAATCCCGACAATTTCTCCCACGCGCCGGCGTCAAGGCCGCCATGTTTTTCGAGGCTGTCTTTCGCGCGCGCTTTCAGCTGATCCAGATTCCAGCCGGCTTTCGCCACGCCAATCACAGGAACGTTGAGGTGGCCTCGCTTCACCATGGCTTGCAGCGCGGGGAAGATCTTCTTGTAGGCGAGGTCGCCGGTAGCGCCAAAAAAGACCAATGCGTCGGATTGAACTGCGGTCATGTAGGTCATTCCTCTCTGATTCGGCGCGGCCCAAATGGTTCGCGCGGTTGACGTTTGTCAAAGCATTATTGGACGCAAAATCGCCGCGGCATCATCGTACTCGAAAGCCTTTCGATGCAAAAACCCGCGAAAAAGGGCCAGTGTTTTTCTACTGGATCTCACCTATTACCTACAACGCAGCATCGCGTATCAACGTCTGAGCACAACACTCCTACCCTTGTGACTGGGTTATCCACAGCAATTGACAGCTTGTAGGGACCATTCCGACTAGTACGTTGGGTCCGGCCGTAGTAGAACAACCCGCCTTTTACGACAGATAGCAGCACCGTTTCTTTCCGGTGACGCGGGCGCATTGGTGCGTAAACACATGGTTGCAAACACATCGATGAAACAACCGATAAACCCTTTGTCGTCAGTGCCGAGAGGCATGGCCAGCCGCATGCACTCCTGTGTGCCGACTGTCCCCCTCCTTGGTGGTCCGACTGTGACCTTGCGAAAGCTTTCCCTTGGATTGGCGATTTGTCTGTCGACTGCGCTGCAAGCGCCTGCGCAAGAGATGGTGTACCACGCGAACGCGCTGGTACGCCCCGGTATCTCTCCGGCCCCCGCTGATTTTGACCAGACGGTCATTCCCATTTCAGAACTGAAAATCGGGTTGGGTATCGAAAGCAAATACGGGACGGGCTTTTGCCTCGACCCAGGCTGCCGCCTGATCGCCACCAACTATCACGTTGCCGCGATCGCCAAGCCGTCCAAAATCGATGGCCAGCCGGTTGTCGATCGCTTTTTGGCGACGGGCCCGGATGACGACGGGGCAACGATGAACGTTGGTCCGGCGGCCGCTCCGATCAAATACAACTTGAGCCGCGACCTCGCGATTCTGGAATTACGCAAGCCTCTCGCGCATCATCACGGCGCAGCTTTCAGCCTCGATGAACTTCAGCCCGGCCAGGCGGTTGAGATTTACGCGTATCCGAAAGAGGCGAATCACGCCTCGCGCAAACTGCTACGTTTTACGGGCACGTACAAGGGCGAGACGACATCGGGCTTGCTGGCGTTCGACTACGCTCCCGAAAATGGCGACATGATTCAGCCTGGGGCCAGCGGCGGCGTGGTTGTCGATGCACAGAGCCATCGCATTGTTGGCGTGCTGAACGGAATTGACCTCGACCATCCATCCACGGCAGTAGCAGTTCCGGCGCAATCGCTGGCGGATTTCGTTTCCAAGGTCGAGCCGTTTCTCGCAATCACTCTTTTCCCAACGCACGGCAACACGCCGCCCGACGCCGACGACATCTATCCGGAATACGCGCCGCAATCTAGCGCGACCCTCCAGCATCGTGGCGACGAGCCTGCCGCGGTGAAGCAGCTTCGCGAAAACGCGCAGCAACTCTCCGACGGCATGCGCAACCTGATCGCGGTACAGCGCCTGGCATGGGGCTCCGGCGACAAAGACGCCGCTCTGCGCGCCGCATACGAAGTGCGCATTGTCGACGGCTCGCAGAAATTCCGCGACTATCCGGATGGCAAAGCTGAACTCGACGAGATTCCACTGCCGCCACTGAGCCACTCGATTGTGCCTGCGCTCGAATGGTCCGAGCTGCCCGAGATGGTAGGGAAGCAGCTGCACCTCAAGGTGCATCAGGCGCCGGATGCTGTGGCGAACGGAAAGCAGCTCAAGATTTTCCAGTATGGCGCCAGCATAGAAGACGGCGCGTGCGGCTTCACCTACGTCAACGACCACATTTTGTTCAAGTCCAGCAAGACGGTGCGCACCGGCTGCTTCGGCGAGGTGTGGACCGACGAAGACATGAACATCGTGCGCATGTCGGAACATTACCAACTGCCGGGCGACCGTCAGATCGTCTATCACGTCGTCGTGACGTACGGCCTGTTGACCCGCGCCGGCGAAGCGCCGCGCACGATTCCGATGACCATCGCGGCCAAGACCGAAGACAAGAATCGCGTCGACTGGTGCCGCGGTCAGTTCACCGACTATCAGATTTTTGGCAGCCAAGTAAAAATCCTCGCCCAAAAGTAATCGGCGAGCCGGCCCCGGGCCCCGTCCCCACGGTTTAAAGAACAAAAAGTCTGCTCGTTCGCGTAGCCGTGTGCGTTATTGCGCACGCGTTTGCGCCGTTCCTCGCCTGCAGTCCTCACATCAAAATCCGCCAGTGTTTTATTGTGTGTTTCTTCGTTTCGCCTCCGAATTTGCTTGACGATTTCCACAGCCTTATATAAAGTTGCGCCCAATCCCCACTGTAGTGCCCGTGGCTTTGTCCCCGCCAATCGTGAACGTCAGCCAGTGTTCGACTGGAGGACCTATGTTCAAACGCTTCATGCGAGCCTTTAAGTTTCGGCGTGCCGACCAGATTGCGCGTGAACTCGTCGTGCCGCTGCGCCGCTGCCTGGCGCGATTCGAGGACGAAGACGGCGAAGTCGCGTCCGACATTCGCGACGACGATTTTGTGCTCACGTATATTTTCGGAGCGGTCCTCGGCCGCATCGAGTCGTCGGGGAAAAAGGCGAAGCCTGAGTTTGCGGGAATGGTCTTGCGTCAGACGTTGGAGCTTCTGTTCGGCCAAGGGCAGGAGCGCGCTGAACTGTGCGCGGCGTTGGCTCGCCGCGGCGATGAAGACTTCAGCTATGGCGTCGCGATTGGATACGCCGATGTTCGCGATTTCAAGAAGACCAGGGCGGCCTATCCGACTGGTTTGATCGAGCATCTGCGCGTTTACGGCGCATAGCCGGCTAGCGCGCATCTGGGGCTCGTTGAGGTCTCCTTAGTCCCCCCGCCGTACAACCAGCCAAAATGTCATTGTCTTGAACGAAGCAGGCACCATTCCGGCGCCCAATTCCGCGTATTCCTTCGTGTAAACTGTATAAGTCAAACTTAGTGTCACTATAGGCTGCGCTTACAGTTGAGCTACTGGTGCGGCGAGCGGGCGACACACAAAACACGAGGGCCAACGTGGATTTTTCCTTTACCGACGAACAAAATCAGCTCCGCCGCAGCATCCGCGAATTCGCCGAGGGCGAAATCCTGCCGCACGTCATGGAGTGGGACGAAGCGTCGAAATTTCCAATCGAAATCATGCCGAAGCTCGCCGAAATGGGCCTGCTCGGCGTGATTTTTCCCGAGCAATACGGCGGCGCCGGCCTTGGCTACGTCGAGTACGTCATCGCGATCGAAGAGCTTTCGCGCATCGACGGCAGCGTCGGCATCATCGTCGCAGCGCACAATTCGTTGTGCAGCAATCACATTTTTAAATTTGGCACCGAAGAGCAGAAGAAGAAATATCTGACGCCGCTGGCACAGGGCAAAAAGATCGGCGCATGGTCGCTGACGGAACCCGAAGCCGGCTCTGACGCGGGCGGCACTCGGACAACCGCGAAGCGCGATGGCAACAATTGGGTCATCAACGGCTCGAAGACGTTTTGCACCAACGGGCACTACGCCGATTACGCCGTCGTGATGGCGCTGACCGATAAATCGAAGAATTCGCACGGCATCAGCGCGTTCATCGTGGAAAAGGGAACGCCTGGATTCAAGCCCGGCAAAAAAGAGAACAAGCTCGGCCTGCGCGCCAGCGATACGTCGGAGCTCATCTTCACCGATTGCAAAGTTCCAGCCGAAAATATGCTCGGCGCGGAAGGCGAAGGCTTCATCGGCAGCTTGAAAATTCTCGACGGCGGCCGTATTTCCATCGCGGCGCTGGGGCTCGGCATGGCGCAGGGCGCGCTCGATGCCGCGATCAAATACTCCAAGCAGCGCAAGCAATTTGGCCAGGCCATCAGCGAGTTTCAGGCCATCCAGTTCAAGCTCGCCGACATGGCGACGCAGGTCGAAGCCGCGCGACTGCTCGTGTACCAGGCCGCCTGGCTTGCCGATCGCAAGGACGTTCGCTTCACGCGCGAGTCGAGTATGGCGAAGTTGTTCAGCAGCGAAGTCGCCGTGCGCGTGGCCAACGAGTGTGTGCAAATCCACGGCGGCTACGGATTCATCAAGGACTACCCGGCCGAGAAGTTTTACCGCGACGTCAAGCTGTGTACCATCGGCGAGGGCACCAGCGAGATTCAAAAGTTGGTGATTGCTCGACAGCTACTCGGCAAGAAATAATAGGGCGATGCATTCGCCACCAGCCGCAACACGCGGAAACTCGCAAAAACAGGAAATCGATGCCGCAGCCGCTTGAGAATTGGGCGGAGCGCGTTTGCGCCGGCGAAGCGCTCGCGGTGGCGCGCGCGATTACGGCGATCGAAAATCATCAGCCCGAAGCGGAAGAGTTGCTGCGCAAAGTTTTTCCGCGCACGGGGAAGGCGTATCTCAGCGGTATCACCGGCGCGCCGGGGACGGGCAAGAGCACGCTGGTGGATCGGCTTGCGGCGCATTATCGACGCGCGAATGAATCAGTCGGAGTAATCGCGGTCGATCCGACAAGTCCGTACACCGGTGGCGCGATTCTTGGCGATCGCATTCGCATGCAGGCGCACGCGGGCGATTCGGGCATGTTCATTCGCTCGATGGCGACGCGCGGATTTCTTGGCGGTTTGGCGCGCGCGACGGCAGAGGTGGCGCTGCTGCTCGATGCCGCTGGCAAAGATCAGGTGCTGATTGAGACGGTCGGCGTCGGTCAGGATGAAGTCGACATCGTGCGGCTCGCCGATTGCGTCGTGGTCGTGATGGTTCCGGGGCTCGGCGACGATATTCAGAACATGAAGGCCGGGCTGATGGAAGTGGCCGACGTCTTTGTGTTGAACAAATCCGATCGCGAAGGGTCCGATCGGCTCGAGCAGGAATTGCACGCGATGCTGTCGCTGGTGATGCCGCGCGACGGGTGGCATCCGCCCGTGGTGCGCACGGTTGCCAGCGAGAATAAGGGGATCGATGTGCTCGCTGCGACGATCGCGAAATTTCGCACGCACTTTGAATCGAGTGGGGAACGCAGACGCAAGCACGTCGAACATTGGAAGGCGCGGTTGATTGAGCTGACTGAATCGCGGTTGCTGCAAAAGGTGTTGGGTGGGCCGGACGCCGATGCGCGGCTGACCGCGCTTGCCGGCGAAGTTGCCGACCGAAAAAAGGACCCGTTCACCGCAGTGACCGAAATCCTGAAGCAGGGCGGCGCGTCGCTCTGAGATTTCCCTGAATCATCATAGACTTTGTACGGGCGACTTTACGTCGCCTTTGTAGGGGCGGGGCTTGCTCCGCCCGGCCGTAACACGACCGAGGTGAAATGCCGAAGGCAAAGAGTTCTAAGTCGAAAGCTTCTACTGCAAAATCTTCCGCGCCCAAAGCCGAGATCGGAATCATCGGCGGCAGCGGCCTCTATTCGATGGAAGGCCTCACCAACACGCGCGAGGTGAAGATCAAGACGCCGTTCGGCGATCCGTCCGACGCGTTTGTGATCGGCACGCTGGAAAGGAAGCAGGTCGCGTTTCTCGCGCGTCATGGACGCGGCCATCGCATTCTGCCGACCGAGCTGAATTTCCGCGCCAACATCTACGCGATGAAGTTGCTCGGCGTCGACCGCATCATTTCGGTCAGCGCTGTCGGATCGTTGCAGGAAGATCTACGTCCCGGTGAATTCCTTGTGCCGGATCAATTCTTTGATCGCACCAAGCACCGCGTCTCAACATTTTTCGGCAATGGCATCGTCGCGCACGTCGCGTTCGACAAGCCGACGTGCCCGCAGGTCGCCGGTGTGCTGTCGGACGCCAGCGAGCGTTCCAAAGTGAAGGTGCATCGCCGCGGGACGTACGTCTGCATCGAGGGGCCGCAGTTTTCGACGATTGCGGAAGCCCATGTACACCGGCAATTGCGGTTTGAAGTGGTCGGCATGACCAACGTCACCGAAGCGAAGCTCGCGCGTGAGGCGGAGATTTGCTACGCCACGATTGCCATGATTACCGACTACGATTGCTGGCACCCGGAGCACGACGCTGTGACTGGCGCGCAGATTCTCGCGACGCTCAACCAGAATGCGTTGAATGCGCAGCAGGTGTTGCGCGAAGCGGTTCGCTCCATGCCCGCCGACCACAATTGCAAATGCGGCTCGGCGCTGGCGAGCGCGATTTTCACCGATCCCAAAATGATTCCCGCGGGAACCAAAAAGAAACTGGCAGCAATCGTCGGCAAATACCTTAAATAGGCCTTAAATAGGACTTTAATTAGATAAACCAGGAGAACAGCGTGTCCTTACTCGTCGTAGGTTCGGTTGCGTTTGATGGCATCGAAAGCCCGTATGGAAAGGTCGACCGCACGCTTGGCGGTGCAGCGACTTATTTTTCGGTGGCGGCGAGTTTTTTCACGCCGGTGCATTTGGTGGGAATTGTCGGCGACGATTTTACCGATCTTGACACGAAAATTTTTCACGGACGCAAGATCGACATCGAAGGGCTGGAGCGCGCACCGGGTAAATCGTTCTTTTGGGCCGGAAAGTATTCCGAGAATCTGAATGACCGCACCACGCTGACGACGGAACTGAACGTATTCGCGGATTTCAAGCCGAAGTTGCCAGAGAAATATCGCAAGTCGAAGTTCGTGTTCCTGGCGAACATCGCGCCCGATTTGCAGCGCGACGTGTTGCAGCAGGTCACCAAGCGGCCGAAGATCGCGGCGCTGGACACGATGAACTACTGGATTGAAGGCTCCAACGCCGACTTATTGAAGACGCTGAAGGGCGTCGATATCTTAATGATTAACGACGCGGAGACGCGCCAGCTTTCGAGCGAGCACAACTTGCTGCGCGCGGCGAAGCGCATCTTCAAGCTTGGTCCATCGACGCTGATCATCAAGCGCGGCGAATATGGCGCGATGATGGTCGACAAGCGCGGCGTCTTTTGCGTGCCGGCATTTCCGTTGGAAGAACCGCATGATCCGACCGGCGCGGGCGACAGCTTTGCCGGCGGATTCATGGGCTATCTCGCGTCGGTCGGCAATAAGTCCGACATGTCGCTGCGCCGCGCCATGGTGTACGGCTCGGTAATGGGCAGCTTCACCGTCGAAAAATTCGGCCTCGACCGGCTGAAAACGCTGAAGACCAGCGAGATACACGCCAGGGCACGTCACTTCGCGAAATTGACTCAGTTCACGTTGTAGGCTGTGTAAAATCGGGGCATTGTCGGCGTTTGTGTTTGCGGTTTTTTCGCGGCGGAACAAACCGAATGCTTTCACTGACCACAACTTTTTATCGGCTGGGCTGGGCGGCGCTCCTAGGCTCCATCATCGGGGCGGAACGCACCGTGCGCCGGCGTCCCGCGGGCATGCGTACCAGCGTGTGCGTGACGGTTGCCGCGGCACTCTTCACGATTGTTTCCGTCGAAATTGCGAAGGCGACCGGCGACACGTCGACGACGCGTATCGCTTCCAACATTGTGCAGGGTGTCGGATTTCTCGGCGCCGGCGTAATCATGCGCGAGCGGGGCAGCGTCGTTGGGCTGACAACGGCGGCGGCGATTTTTGCTGAGGCCGCGATCGGCATGACGGCGGGCGGCGGTTTGTACGCGGTATCGGGCGGGGCGGCGTTGTTGGTGCTTCTCGCGCTTGTTTTGCTTTTTTATTTTGAAGGCGCTTTGAACTTGAAGCCGCGCTATATGTTGTTCCGCATTTCGTCGGGGCCGGCGCAAGATTTGGTGCCCGATGTCCACGGGCTGTTCACGAAGCTGGGAATCAACCTCGACAATTTTCAAGTCTCGATGACTGGCGACAAGAATTTGATTCAGTTTGACGCCGACGTCAGCCGGAGGCAGCAGGAACGGATTTTGACGGCGATGACGCGGCCGGGGATTACGTTTGAGATGCTGCCGGTGGAGAGGCAGGCGTGATTAGCGGCGCTTCCACGGCGAGCGAATCGGAGATCGGTGTGACGGGCGACGATCGCGGCGGTGCGCGTGTGCGGAAGCCGAAAGCGCTTCATGCAGGATCGCGGTTTGCGGTAATTGCGCCGGCTTCGCCGGGTCATGCTGAGCCGGAGGCACGCGGCGTTGAGGAATTGTTGCAGCTCGGATTTTCTGTAGAGCTTCGTGATTCGATCCCTTCCCAAGGATATTTTGCGGCGTCGGCTGCGGAGAGGCGCGCCGAGCTGCTCAGTGGGCTGCGCGATCCGAGCATCGAGGCGTTGATTTCGCTGCGCGGCGGTTACGGCTCGAACTATTTGCTCGACGAGGCGCTGGCCGCGGAAGTTGGCGCGAGTGCGCCGAAATGCTTGATTGGATTCAGCGACATTACGTCGCTTGAGATTTTTTTGTGGCAGAAGCTTGGCTGGACTTCTATTTATGGGCCGATGGTTGCTGCTGGACTTGATGGCGGAGCAGGCGGGGCCAAAGGTTACGATGAAGCGAGTTTTCGCAGCGCGATCGGTGTCGGCGCGACGAACAACGCTTGGTCGATGTCGCTGCAAGGCAGTGCGTTGGCGTCCGGAACAGCCGAAGGCGTTTTGCTGGGCGGATGCCTCACGCTTGTCGCGACGACGCTAGGAACTCCTTGGGAACTGGATACGCGTGGCGCGATTTTGCTGCTGGAAGATCGCGGGATGAAGCCGTGGCAAGTGGATCGCGCGCTGATTCATTTGCAGCAGGCCGGCAAGTTCAAAGATGTTCGCGGAATCGTGCTTGGTGATTTTCCGGACTGCGCAGCGCCCGTCGAAGGTAGTCCAACGGTGCTGGATGTTTGCGAGCGCATTTTAAAACCTTTGGGAATTCCGATTGTGTTTGGAGCGCCGGTGGGACACACGGTACGTCCAATGTTGACGGTGCCGCTCGGCGTGCGCGCGCGATTGAGCGCGGCCGGAGCGGGAACGCTGGAGATTCTGGAGGGTGCGGTTACGCCATGACGACAGGGAAGCACGTACACGTGATTGGAATCGGCGGATCGGCGATGTCGCCGTTGGCTGGAATGCTGCGCGAAAAAGGCTGGCGCGTGACTGGATCGGATTCCGGCGTGTATCCGCCGGCTTCGACATTTCTCGAGAGCATGGGGATTTCGTTTTTTCACAGCTTCGACGCGAAGCATCTCGATCCGAAACCGGATCTGGTTGTGGTCGGGAACATCATTGCGCGTGGCAACCCGGAACTTGAGGAAGTGCTCGATCGCAAGATTCCGTACCGGTCGCTGCCGGAAATGCTGGAAGAAGAATTTCTGCCGGGCAAGCATTCGATCGTCGTCAGCGGGACGCACGGAAAAACGACGACGACGGCGATGCTCGCCTGGATTTTTCATGTGGCGGGGCGAAAGCCGAATTTTCTTGTGGGCGGCGTGGCGGAAAATTTCGGCAAGAGCTACGGACTTGAAAATGGCGGCGAATTTATTCTCGAGGGCGATGAGTACGAAACGGCTTTCTGGGATCGCGGGCCGAAGTTTTTTCACTATCATCCTGACAGCCTGATCATCACTTCGCTGGAATACGATCACGCGGATATTTATCCGGACTTCGATGTGTATCAGTTGGCGTTCAAGCGGCTGGTCAATCTCGTGCCGCGCAGCGGGCGCGTTGTGATTTGGGGCGATACGGAACAGTCGGGGCCGGCATTGCGTGCCGCGGCGGCGAAGGCGTTTTGCCCGGTCGAGACGTATGGATTCACCTCGCAGAACGAATGGGTCGCGAGCAAAGTCGAGGCGCACGAGGCCGGTATGCGCTTTCGTTTGAAGTATCGCGCGGAGGCGTTCGGGGATTTTGAGTTGGCTGCGACGGGGAACCACAACGTGTTGAACGCGTGCTCGGCGATTGCGGTCGCGCACGGACGCGGGATTCGGGTTGATGTGTTGAAGGAAGCGCTGTCGACATTCCGCAGCGTGAAGCGGCGCATGGATGTGAAGGGCGAGCGCGCTGGGATTTTGATCGTCGACGATTTTGCGCATCACCCGACGGCGGTCGAGGCGACGATTAACGCTGCGCGTGGTCGTTGGCCAAACAAGCGGCTGTGGGCGATTCTGGAGCCGCGGTCGAATTCGATGCGGCGGAAAGTTTTCGAGGAGTCGCTGCCGAAGGCGCTGGCGCTGGCCGATCGCGTGGTGCTCGGCGGCGTGTTTCGCGCGCAACAGCTTGGCGATGACAACCGGCTTGCGCCGGAATCAGTGGCGAAGAGCGTGCGTGGGCTTGGCAAAGATGCGCGCGCGTTTGAGGGTGCGGATGCGATCGCGGATTATCTTGCGGCCGAAGCGAAGTCTGGCGATTTGCTGCTGGTGATGTCGAACGGCAGTTTCGATGGATTGTGCGACAAGCTTTTGAAGAAATTAGGCGTCGAAGTGCCGGTTGAGGCGACTCGCCGGTGATTGCGGCTGCGACGGCGTGCAGGGCGTCCAACGAGACAACGCAGCGTTTTCCTCACGGCGGATCGATGGTGCTTGCAGTTAACGCCGGGCGGAGTGAACCCCGCCCCTACAAATTCTCGCGGTCGGCGGCATTGTTTGTGCGATCGGCTGTGCTGTTCGCTGTGTTCGCCCACATTTTTCTCGCTGCGCCGGTTCATGCGGCGATTCATTACACCGTTTCGGTTGAGCATCCGGAACAGCATTTATTTCACGTCACGATGGAGATTCCCGATGTGTCGGGCGAAGTCGTCGTGGCGATGCCTGCGTGGAATGCCTTGTATCAGGTTCGCGATTTCGCGATGCATGTGCAACGCGTGGATGCGAGCGTCGATAAGAAGCCAGTCCCCATCGAGAAACTCGACAAGCAAACTTGGAAGATCACGGCGAACGGAACCGTAACGGTGCGGTACGACACTTTCTGGAACGATGGCGGGCCATTCGGTACGGAGCTGAACAGTGATTCGGCGTTCATCAACCCGGCGATGATTTTGATGTACGTTCCGAACCGGCGAAACGAAGAGGTACAAATTTATTTGAACGATCTTCCGACCGACTGGTCTGAAGCGAGTGGTGCGCCCATGCGATTCATTTCATTCGGGCGCCCGACGTTTCTTGAATATGGCGCGAGTAGCTACGACGAACTGACGGATGCGCCGATTCAAGCGGGGAGAATCGAGCGTTTCGATGTGCCGGATGCGCAGCCGCCGGTGCACGTCGTGGTGCTTGGCGACGAGTGGCACAAGAAAGTCTTGCAGGAGGAATTGCGGCGGATTGTGGCGTATGAAGTGAAGTTGATGGAAGGCGCGCCCTATCCAAACTACACGTTCCTGCTGCGTTTCGGAAAAGCGGCGACTGGCGAAGGCGGCGGGATGGAGCACGCGGATTCGACGGCGATCTCGGTGCGGTCGGACGAGGAATTCGCAAACATCGGCGCGCACGAATTTTTTCATCTGTGGAATGTGAAGCGCATTCATCCGGCGGCGATGGATCCGATCAACTTTACGAAAGAGCAGTATTCGCGTGCGTTCTGGTTCGCCGAGGGTGTGACGAACACGTACGCGTCGTACACGATGGTGCGCACCGGATTGTGGAACAAAGGGCAGTTTTACGACGATTTCAGTCAGCAGGTCGGCGATTTGGAATCGCGGCCGGCAAATAAATGGCAGAGCGCGGAGCAGTCGAGCCTGGACGCGTGGTTTGAGAAATATCCGCTCTACAACCAGCCGACGAACAGCATTTCGTACTACACGAAGGGGCAAGTGCTCGGGTTCCTGCTCGATATTTTGATTCGCGACCGAACGGACGATGAGCACAGCCTCGACGATGTGATGCGGTCGATGAACGAAGAATTCGGAAAAACCGGCAAAGGCTACAACGAGAGCGTTGACGTTCGGAAAACGGCGGAGAAAGTTGCCGGTGGATCGTTCCAGGAATTTTTCGATCGCTACGTTGCGGGTGCGGATCCGTTGCCGTATCGCGACGTGCTGGCGAAAGCGGGCTTGGAATTGCGCACCGACGAACGGAAGCATGCGTCGCTGGGATTTTCAGTTGAGCGTGAAGCTGGCGCGCTGACTGTGGAATCGGTGGAGCCGGAGAGCGCCGCGGAAACGGCTGGGCTTCGGCGTGGCGATGTGATCTTGAACTGGAACGGCGGCGAAATCCCTCGCGGTCTGGAACGCTGGGCGAACACGCACAAGAAGGGAACTGGCGTAAAAGTTGGCGTGCGGCGCGAGGATGGGTCGGCGGCGGCGGTCGAGTTTGCGCTGGGCGAAGTGACCGAGAAATTTTATCGAACGGTTGAAGACGAACACGCAGGCGAGAAGGCGCGGCGGATTCGCGACGGATTGCTGCGCGGGACGACGCAGCCGGCTACAGCAGTGGCGCATTGATTTCATAGTTTGAAAAGCCCGAAGAAATAATTCTTCGTCGAACCTAGCGATATTGCCGAGAAGGGGCGCAGCGGCCCTTCGACGAAACGTCTCAGGGTGAAGCTGCGCCCCTACACTTGCACGGCGGTTTTCTTTGGCTTGGTGAATCAAATTCATGTTGCGGACTATTTTTGTTGCGGTGTTTTTGTCGATTTATATTCTGGTCGTTGGACCCCCGCTGCTAGTGTGGACGCTCGTTACGCGGAATCCGAATGCGATTTATTGGGCAGGCGCAAACGGTGTGATGTTTTTCGTGCGGCTGGTTGGCGTGCGTGTGCGGGTTGTCGGCACGGAACGAATTCCGCCGGAGACGTGTTTGTTCACGGCGAACCACACGAGTTCGGCGGATCCGCCTGCGGTGGTTGGCGCGATTCCACGGCGGATTGCGATTTTGCTGAAGAAGTCGCTGTTTCGGTATCCGATTGTGGGTGCTGCGTTTTTATCGGCGGGGTTTATTCCCGTGAACCGGCGCGAACGCGATTCGGCGCTGGAGAGTTTGGACAAGGCGATCGAGTCGTTGAAGGCCGGGCAATCGTTTTTGATTTATCCCGAGGGGACGCGGAGTCCGGACGGGCGGCTGCAGGATTTTAAAAAAGGTGCGGTCGTGATGGCGATCAAAGCGGGCGTGCCGATTGTGCCGGTGGCGTGTTCGGGAGCGCATCGGGTGATGGAGAAGCGGTCGCTAAAAATCCATCCGGGCGAGATTCTGGTGGAGTTTCTCGCGCCGATATATCCGGGTGGGTACGACTACGAACGGCGCGATGAGTTGAATCGAGTTGTGCATGATGCGTTGGCGGCGGGATTGCCGCCGGATCAGCGGCCGGTTGGGTTTCCCGGCGCCACTTAGGGAGGGATTTCCAAATTGGGATGGGTCCTGTAGTTCCTTCGAGTCAGTTTCCAGACAGATCGGTTTCAAAATGGGAAGCAAAGGGGGTATACCCCCCATGTTTTCCGAAGAGTGCGCAAGGTCATTTGAATGAGGCGTTTGCGAAAGCGGCGAAAACAAGAGTGTGTAAGCTGCTGAAAATGCGAGACCTGCAGACGCGCCTAATGCAAAAAACCGGCTTTCGCCGGTTGTGGTCGCGACGTAATTCTCTACTCCCTCAGTGTACCAGAACATAACGTTTTGTCAAGGCCATCCTGAGCGATCAGTTGCCGTCGCTATGATTGAAAGGCGACCAAACACAACTGCGCTCGACCATGGCTCATCGAGAGGGCGGAGCGCTGTCCGAAAGATTAGCGAATGACGGGCGAGGATTCGCTCGAGCTGGATCTGAGTTTCGTACGGAGCACAACGTTCAGGCGGGACTGCCGCGATGGTCGCTGCGACGAGTGGTGCTAGCGGCTTTGGGCGCCTGGAGTGGCAGCGTGCTGCGGTGCCAGGACTTTCACCTTGTGCACCGCGGCTGAGCCGAACTTGGTGGCGGTCACGGCGTTGTGGACCGGCCGGGGCGCGATCATAGCAATAAAGACACCGACAACCAGAACTGCGAGGATCGCGAACATAACGCGATTACCGCGGCGGAAGGCTCGGAAAGCTTCAGGTTGCACGGGTACGAAATGCCATTGACTGTTGAAATCGTCGAAACGCATCGCCGTCTCCTTCGAAGGATCCGGCGCGGGCAAATCGGAGGGAGGTCGTTCGGCGGAGGGTTACAGCGTTCTCCGCGCGGCCAAACCCAGGGGTTTGTCAGCACCTGTAACAAGTTTACGCTTCGGGGGCGCGACGTCCAATAAATTCATATCGCAGTGCGATATAAGGACCAGTACGCACGGAGAAGTGCGGGACTACAGGATTCTCCTGACAAGCATTCAGGATTTGAGCCTGGCGATTTCGGATTCGAGGTCGCGGACGCGTTTTTGCAGGTCGGGGAGGCGGCTTAGGGCGGCGGTGTAGCGGAGCCAGAGCTTGTTGTCGACGGCGGGGGAGCCGGAGCGGATCTGGTTAGGCTCGACGTCGCGGGGGAGACCGGACTGGGCGGTGACGATGACGTTGTCGCCGACGGTGAGGTGGCCGGAGGAGGCGGATTGGCCGGCGAAGATGCAGTTGTCGCCGATCTCAGTGGAGCCGGCGAGGCCGGTCTGGCCGCAGATCATGTTGTTGGCGCCTAGCTTGGAGGCGTGGCCGACGAGGACGAGGTCGTCGATCTTGGTGCCGCGACCGATGCGGGTTTCACCGACGGTGGCGCGGTCGATGCAGGAGTTGGCCTGGATTTCGACGTCGTCTTCGAGAACGGCGGGGCCGGATTGCGCCATTTTGTACCAGGAGCCGTCGGATTGTTTGGCGTAGCCGAGGCCGTCGGTGCCGATGACGGCGCCGTTCTGGAGAATGACGCGATTGCCGATCCGACAATTTTCCCGGACGACGGTGTGGGAGTGGGCGAAGAAGTCGTCGCCGATTTTGGCGCCCTGATAGATGGTGACAAAGCTGTGGAGGATGGCGTTGTGGCCGATCTCGACGTTTTCGTCGATGAAGCAGTAGGGGCCGATGTGGGCGCCTTCTGGGACGCGGGCGGTGCGGGCGATGACGGCGGTGTCGTGGACGCCGGGGGCGTACTTTGGGGCGTCGTAAAACAGCTCAATCGCATGGGCAAAGGCGAGGTAGGGGTTGTTGGTGCGGAGGGCGGCTAGCGCGGGGAGGCCGGGGGCGCGATTGTCGATGGGTGTTTTTTCGTCGATGAGGACGGCGGTGGCTTGGGTGGTTTTGAGGAGAGGGATGTAGCGCTTGTTGGCGATGAAGGTGAGTTGGCCGGGGGCGGCGTGGTCGATGCCGGTCACGGAAGTGATTTCGGCGTTGGGTTCGCCTTCGAGGCGGCAGCCGAGTTTTTGGGCGATTTCGGAGAGCTTCATTGTGGCTCCTGATGGTAGGGAGGGAGTTTCGCATGGGAGAGGGTGACTGCGGAAGTCACGCTATGCCGTGGCGCTCAGTGATATGTTCAGCTCGAGCGACGTAGAGCTATGAGATACGAGATTGCACTGGCTGTGCTGCTGTTGGTTCCGTTCACGGGGATGCGGGAACATCCGCGCAAGGTGAATCTCGGGGCGCCGATGCAATCGCGGTTGGAGCAGAAGCTCGATCAGCGAATCGGGGGATTTGATACGGCGGGCTGCACATTCGTCGGCTGCGTGACGGCTTTGGCCTACTGTTACGAATTGCCGACTGCGATTGAGTATGTGGATCGTGACGCGGCGCACCGCACGCTGAATCTCAAATTTCACGATCCGTCGGTTCGCGAGGTGCTCGAAGCGCTTGCGCAGCAAACTCCTGAATACCGGTTGAGTTTCAGTGAAGGGCTTGTCGATGTGTATTCGCCGCGTGCGCGTGCGGACGATTCGAATGTTTTGAACCGAATTATTCGCGATTACAAAGTTACGGGGATGGAGACGCGGCGAGCCGATTTCCAGTTGTTCTGTGAGTTGGGGGAGAAACTGGGCGGCAAGTGGTGCGGCGGCAGCCTGGCCATCGGGCAGTGGGAACCGACGAGGATTTCGCTGCATTTGCAAAATGCAAAAGCATACGAGGTGATCAACGCGATTGTGGCGCAGAACGGGAGCGCCATTTGGACCGTGACTGCGCGTCCGGACCGAATGTCGAAGATTCAGGACAGCGGCAGCTGGTATGTCTATCCGCTCGAGCCGGCGTTTCAGTCGATTGTGGTGGATAGATTGGAGCGCGCGGGGCGATGACGGGCAAGGTGGGTTGGGGTCGGGATTGAAGCTGGAATCACAGATATTTGTGGCGAGGGCGCCGGAGGTTGTGGGGCGGTATCTCGGCGACGTGTCGAATGTGGCGACGTGGGATCGGGGTGCGGGGGATGCTCGGATGACGTCCGGGGGACCGATGAGAGTGGGTGCGGAGTTTGAGACGGTGGGATTGGCGGGGGCGCGGGATGGTGCGGGGACGCGGGGGAAGATGGGGTATCGCGTGGTGGAGGCGGAAGGGAATCGGTCGGTGGTGATGGGGACGGTGGTGGGGTAGTGGGTCTCATCGATTTCGTTGAGGATGGTTTGGGTGCCAAGGTCCCACTGCGCGAGCCGACGCGTTCGCTCGGACGCGAACGCGACGAAAAGGCGTCGGCTCGCTTCGGTCGGGATGACAATTTAGGGCGAGCGGAGATGTCGATTTGATTTGGGAGTCGGTTAATTTAAACACCGCGATCTGGGAAGCGATCGCGGCTACAGGGTGGCGATGGAGCGGCGGAGGCAAGACGCGGCGGCCGGGCGGAGTGAACCCCGCCCCTACAAAGGCAGGGATGATCGAGCCGCGCTGGGCGGTCGGGTTAGTGGGTGAATGGGCGAAAAGCGAATTAGTCGGTGAAGAGGCGGGGCTGGGTTGTGGGGACGGGGGGTTTGCGGCGGGCTACGCCGACTACGCCGAGGACGGTTAGCTCGCTGAGGGCTGGGCGGGGGACGAAGATGCGGTCGGTGCTGGAGTTTAGGTCGGGCGGGGTGATGTGGAGGCCGTTGTCGAGGAGGCCGAGGAGGTCGTTGGGGACGACGCCTTCGAGAGTGTCGCCGTCGATGAAGCGGAGGCGGACCCAGAGGCCGTCGAGTTTGGGGCGGCTGAGGAAGGTTTTGCGTTCGGGCTCGAAGTCGTCGGAGAACTCACGAACGAAATAGATGGAGCGAATTTTGGCGAGCGGGATTTCTTCGTGCTCGCCATCGGGAGTGAGCAGGTCGATGGGGTCGGAAACACCTAAGCGGGAAGGGTTTAGATAGCCGCGTATGCTCTTGCGGTCGGCAAGAGCGACGACAACTTTCTTGTGCGTAGAGGTTGGGGTGCGCGTTTTCAATTTCTAATCGAATTTCTGCTCAAATTTCGGATCGGGGGAATCAGTACGCCCAAAACTTAACTATTTACGAAAGAAACCGATGTATGTTATGTTAAGCAGGATTTCCTGTCAAGTCATTGTTTTGATTGGGGTTAGGCCACGGAGAGCCGCCCGTTGACCGAAAAAAAGCAGATCCTCAAATCCGCTTCGATCATCTCGCTGGTCACCATCGCAAGCCGTATTTTAGGGTACGTTCGGGATCAACGCATTGCATTATTGCTGGGCACGGGTCCTGCGGCGGACGCATACGTTCTCGCCTACCGAATTCCGAACTTATTTCGAAGATTAGTTGCCGAAGGATCGATGACGGCGTCGTTTATTCCGGTTTTTACCGCGTACATGCGGGAGAAGCCGAAAAAGGACGTCTGGGATTTCGCGAACAAGCTGTTTTGGACGCTGGCGCTTTGCGTTGCGGTGATCACGGTGCTGGGGATGGTGTTCTCGCCATTCGTCGTGCACATGTTTGCGGGCAAAGGGATCGCCACCCAGCAGGCCGTCGAACTGAACCGCATCGTCTTCCCGTATTTGTTTTTTGTGGCGCTGGCGGCGCTGGCGATGGGAATCCTGAACTGTTTTCATATGTTTGGTTTGCCGGCCGCGACGCCGGTGGTGCTGAACGTGGCGACAATTGCGTTCACGGTCCCGGCGGTGTGGAAATATTTTCAGGATCCCGCGACGTCTATCGCGGTAGGAGTGCTGGTTGGCGGCGTGATGCAGTTTTTGATTCAGGTGCCGTCGCTGGTGCAGCGCGGGATGACGTTTAAGTTTGGGCTGTCGTTTTCGCATCCGGCGATTCGGAACGTGGCGCGACTCATGCTGCCGCGGTTGTTCGGCATCGGCATTGGGCAGATCAACTTGCTGGTGGATACTCGCTTTGCCACGTCGGCGAAGATGCCGGTCGGAAGTTTGGCGGCGCTGTATTTGGCCGATCGCGTTATGGAATTGGTGCTGGGCGGCTATGCGATTGCGGTAGCGACGGCGATTCTGCCGATGATGTCGCACCAAGCGGCGGCGAACGACTATTCTGGGCTGAAAAAGACGCTGACGTTTTCGGTGCGAATCGTTGCGTTTATCACGATTCCGGCGATGCTGGGGCTGATGATTTTGCGCGAGCCGATTATTCGCGTGCTCTTCCAGCACGGGCAATTTTTGGCGTCATCGACGCGGCTAACGGCGCGAGCGCTGCTGTACTATGCGATTGCTTTGCCGGGGTTGGCGACAGTGAAGCTGGTGGTGCCGGCGTTTTATTCGACGCGTGATACGCGGACGCCGGTGATTGTGGCGGGCATCTCGATGTTGATCAACGTCGGGCTGAACGTGTTGTTTCTGAACAACGCCTGGATGTTCGCGAAGGTGCAGAACGGCGGACCGGCGCTGGCGACAGGATTAGCGTGCTACTTCGACTTTTTCGCGTTGTTCATCATCTTTAGATTGAGGCACGGGCGATTGGGAACGAAGGAGATTGTGGCGTCGTTCTCGAGGATTTTCATGTGCTCGGTGGTTATGGGCGTGGCGTGCTGGTTTGGAGCGCACTACACGCAATTCACGATGCAATCGAGGTTTTTGGTGCAACTGCTGGTGTTCCTGGGGCTGCTGGGCGGGGCTACGGCGTTGTATCTGGCGACAGCGTGGTTGTTCCGGTGTCGTGAGATGGAAGAGATTTATGGCATCGCAACGCGACGAAATCGCGGCGATGAGACGTACGCAGAGGCCTGATGGAGATTTTGGCGACCATATCGTCGTTTGTGACCCACGTGAAGGTGGAGAAGGGGCTGTCTGCCAACACGGTGGAGGCTTACCACCGGGACCTGATGAAGTTTGATGTGTTTGCGAAGAAGCGGAAGCTGACGCTGGAAGGCGTGAGCCGCGACGATCTGGTGGATTTTCTGGCCGGACTGTACCGGGAAAACCTGGAGAGCCGGACGGTGGCGAGGCATCTAGTGACGCTGCGGAATTTTTTCCGGTTCGCGCAGATACAGGACCTTATAGCGACCGATCCGACGATCAATCTGGAATCGCCAAAGATTCGGCGGTCGCTGCCAGGATATTTGAAGCTGGAAGACGTGGAGCGGCTGTTGAATCAGCCGGATCCGAAGACGGCAACGGGAGTTCGGGACCGGGCGATGCTGGAAGTTTTGTATTCGACGGGGTTGCGCGTTTCGGAGCTGGTGTCGCTGCGGATCGGGGATTTGGATCACAAAGTTGGGTGCGTTCGAACCATCGGCAAGGGCGACAAGGAGCGGATTGTGCCCGTGGGGCGCAAGGCGCTGGCGATGGTCGAGAAATATTTGCAGGAAGCGCGGCCGGAACTGCTGAAGAAGGCGAAGGTGTCGCAGAGCCCGGCGCTGTTTGTAAACCGGCGGGGCACTTTGCTGAGCCGCGTTGGTGTGTGGAAGATATTGTCGGCGTATGGGCGGCGCGCGGGACTTCGCGTGGCGTTGACGCCGCACATGCTGCGACATAGTTTTGCGACGCATTTGCTGGAACGCGGAGCGGATTTGCGGTCGGTGCAATTGATGCTGGGCCACGCCGACATTTCCACGACGCAGATTTATACGCATGTTGTCGAGGAGCGGTTGAAGCAGATATATAAAGCACATCATCCGCGCGCGTAGGGGCGGAGCGGTGGGCGGTTGTTGTTGCGGTAGTTGTTGTTGCGAACCCGAGAATTCAGCGGAGCGGCTGCGGCCGGCAGTTGGTCAGTGATGGTTGACTGCTGGCGGGTGCGGGCGCACCAAAAGCGAAGGAAACACGATGCCAGACTATATGTTCCTACTGGAGAGCCGGCTGTCGCCAGAGCAGCGCGCGGTGATGATGCGCGTGCAGGAGTTGGCGGCGGCGATGGGCTCCAACTTGTATCTGACGGGCGGCACGGTGCGCGATTTGATCACCGGCGCGTCGCTGCGGGACCTGGATTTCACGGTGGAAGGCAATCCATCGAAGATGGCGCGCGAGTTGGAAAAGGGCGGCGCGAAGATTCTGGAAGAAGACGAAAAGTTGCGGCACATCGAAGTGCTGTTTGCGGGCGATGTGGAAGGCAGCATTTCGGCGGCGCGGGACGATCACTATGTGCGGCCGGGGACCAAGCCGGAAGTGCGGTGGTCGACGATCATGGAGGATTTGCGGCGGCGGGATTTCTCGCTGAACTCGATTGCGATTTCGCTGAATCCGGCGTCGCGCGGATTGCTCCTGGATCCGACGAATGGATTGTCGGACATTGAGCGCGGGGAAGTGCGGGCGCTGACGATTCACAGTTTTACGAATCAGCCGGTGCGATTGTTGAGGTTGCTGCGTTTTTCGGCGCGGATGGGATTCAAGCCGGAGTCGAGGACGCAGGAGTGGTTTGACCTGGCGATCGAGCGTGATTTGCATCACACGATTACGCCGGAGGATGCGGGCGGAGAATTGCGAGCCGCGGCGCGCGAAGAACGTCCGATGGTGGTGCTGAAGGCGTGGGAACAGAATCATCTGATGGAAGCGGTGAATGCGAATCTGGCGAAGCGGCATCCGGATTACGAAGCGATCAATCGGTTGATGAAGGTACGCGAGGATTTGTTCACGGCGGGATTCCGGCCTCGGCTGGCGACGCCGATGTTGCTGGCGATCCTGGGGAAGATGAAGGATCGGGAGCTGAACGGAGCGCTGTCGAAGGCGGGATACCGGTCGGCCGAGATCGACAAGGTCGAAAGTTTTCCGGGGGAAGCGGACAAGGCGCAGAAGGAGTTGGTCGGCAAGAAGATGAACGCGCCGATCGATGCGTACAAGTTTTTGGATCAGATGCTGACGGATCAGATGGCGTATTTGTTGGCGGAGTCTGGGAATTCGGCGGCGCTGTCGAAGATCAAGGCGTATTTGAACAAGTGGCGGCCAATGCGCAGCGGGTTGCAGATGGTTTCCAACGAATTGGCGACGTTGGGGATGGAGCGCGGGCAGAAGTTTGACTCGATCGTGGAGCAGGTGTTCGCGATTCAACTGACGGGTCGAGGGAAAACGCCGGAAGAGCGCGAGAAGATTTTGCGGAAGCTGTCTGGGATTAAGGAGCCGCCGAAGAAGAAAGAACCGCCGAAGAAGGCTGCGAAGGGCGGCGCGGGTAAGGCAGAGGTGGCTGAGGCGATCGCTAGCGCGAGTGCGGCGAAAGCCGTGGCGGCGGCGAAGGCGCACGTGAAAGAGCGCGGAGGGGCGAAGCATCCGCCTGCAAAGGCTGCGCATGCGAAGAGTGGTGGTGGGAAAAAGAGCAGCGGGCGGAAGTAGTCGCTCTTGCGGCTTGGGTTGAGCGTTCGCGTCGGCCTTCGCGTGAATTCGTGTTGGCATTGATGCGTTTACGGTCTTGGCGACGAGATTTAGAGCTGGAGCCTGTGGGAAAGTCATAAAAGTCAGAATGCAGGTCGCAAAAATCTTCAGAGAGATTTAAAATCGAATTCCATGGGGCAGCCGCAGTTCGTTCACCTTCACGTTCACACCGATTACAGCCTGCTAGACGGCGCTTGCGAGACTACTGAGCTATTGGATGAGGCTTCGCGGCAGAAAATGCCGGCGGTGGCGATTACCGATCACGGCAACATGTTTGCCGCGGCAAAGTTTTTCAACGAGGCGAGCAAGCGTGACGTCAAGCCGATCATCGGCTGCGAAGTGTACGTCGCGCGGGGAAGCCGGCACGATCGCGGAGAAAAGACGAACGGCGGAGCGCCGGTCTCGAACGGCGGCGATCGGAATGAGGAGGAGCCGGGAGCACGCGGGAGCAATCATCTGGTGCTGCTCTGCGAATCGCTCGAGGGATACCACAACCTCATCAAGCTGGTGTCGGCGGGATTCCTCGAAGGTTTTTACTACAAGCCGCGCATCGACTACGAACTACTTTCCAAACATAGCAAGGGGCTGATCGCGCTGGGCGCGTGCCTGAAGGGGCCTGTCACCGAGCCGGTGATGCAGCAGAAGATGGATTTGGCGCGTGAGAACGCGTACCGGCTGCGCGATATTTTCGGGAAGAACAATTTCTTTTTGGAGATTCAGGATCAGGGACTCGACATCGACAAAAGCGTGAACCGCGACCTGGTGCGGCTGTCGAAAGAGACCGGGATTCCGCTGATCGCGACGAACGATTGCCACTATTTGCATCACGAAGACGCGCACGCGCAGGAAGTTTTGCTCTGCATCCAGACGGGCAAAACGATGGGCGATGCGAACCGGATGAAGTTTCAGACTGACCAGTTTTATTTCAAGACGGCGGAGGAGATGGCGCGGGTGTTTCGCGAGGTGCCGGAGGCGTTGAGCCGGACGATGGACATCGCGAGCCGGTGCAACGTCAAGATCGATCGGATACCGAATCCGTTTCCGGAATTCCAGGTGCCGGATGGAGAAACTCCGGGGACTTATTTCGAGCGCGTGGTGCGCGAGGGATTTGCGGCGCGCGTGCCGGCGCTGGAACGGCTTCGGACTGCGGGACAGCTGGCCAATCCTTTGTCGGAATATGAGCGGCGACTGACGTCGGAAATTAAGATGATTCAGCAGATGAGGTATGAAGGCTACTTCCTCATCGTGTGGGATTTCATTCATTACGCGCGGACGCAGGATGTGCCGGTGGGGCCGGGACGTGGTTCGGCGGCGGGTAGCCTTGTCAGTTATGCGCTGCGGATCACGGACGTTGATCCGCTCCAATACAATTTGCTGTTTGAGCGGTTTTTGAATCCAGAGCGCGTGTCGATGCCGGATATCGATATCGACTTCTGCATGCGGCGGCGCGGCGAGCTGATCGAGTACGTCACGCGGAAATATGGGCGAGAGAACGTCGCGCAGATCATCACATTTGGAACGATGGCGGCGAAGGCAGCGGTGAAGGATGTCGGCCGCGCGATGGATATTCCGTACGGCGAAGTGGATCGGCTGGCGAAGTTGATTCCGCCGACGCTTGGCATCGAGCTTGCGGATGCGTTGAAGGAAGCGCCGCAATTGCAGGCGGCGGTGAACGGCGATCAGCGGCTGAAAGATTTGATGGCGGTGGCGCTGCGACTGGAAGGATTGTCGCGGCATGCTTCGACGCACGCAGCGGGCGTGGTGATTTCGCCGAAGCCGCTCACGGATTTGGTGCCGGTTTACAAGACGAACCGAGACGAAATCACGACGCAGTACGACATGAACGCGCTGGAGCGCATCGGCCTGCTGAAAATGGATTTCCTCGGGCTGACGACGCTGACCGTTTTGCACGATACGGTGCAGATGATCGTGCGGAATCGCGGAGTGAAGGTTGATCTCGACAGTTTGTCGCTGGACGACACGGATACGTACAAGCTGTTTACGCGCGGCGATACGACGGCGATTTTTCAGTTTGAGTCGCACGGCATGCGCGACATTTTGCGGCGCTACCAGCCGACGCGTATCGAGGATTTGACGGCACTCAACGCGCTGTACCGTCCGGGTCCGATTCAGGGCGGCATGATCGATGACTTCATCAACCGCAAGCACGGGAAGAAGAAGGTCGCGTTCGACCTGCCGCAGCTCAAAGACATTTTGGAAGAGACATATGGCGTCATCCTGTATCAGGAACAGGTGATGCAGATCGCCAACCGCCTGGCGAGTTTTTCGCTGGGTGAAGCGGATATTTTGCGCCGCGCGATGGGCAAGAAGAAAAAAGAAGAGATGGCGGCGCAGCGCGCGAAGTTCATGGCGGGTTGCGCGGGAAACAAGATTGCAGAGAAGAAGGCCGACGGAATCTTCAACCTGATGGAGGAATTTGCCGGGTACGGATTCAACAAGTCGCACTCCTGCGCATATGCGTTGCTGGCGTATCAGACAGCGTACCTGAAGACCCACTATCCAGTGGAGTTCATGGCGGCGCTGCTGACTTCGGAAACCGGGAACGCCGACAAAGCGGTGAAGTACATCAACGAAGCGCGCGGGATGAGCATTTCGATCCTGCCGCCGGATGTGAACGAAAGCGATTTGTATTTCACGCCGGTGGGCGAGGCGATTCGGTTTGGGCTTGCGGCGATCAAGAACGTCGGCGAAAACACCGCAAAAGCGATCTGCGACGCACGGGCGAGCCAAGGGAGATTCAAGTCGCTGTATGACTTCTGCGAGCGCATCGAGCCGCGATTCCTGAACAAGCGCGTGTTCGAGAGCTTGATCAAATCGGGCGCGATGGATTCGATGGGAGCGCGCGAGAGCATGGCGGCGTCGGTGGACGACGCTGTGGCGGCTATTCAGCGCGCGGCGCGGAATCGCGAGTCGGGGCAAGGCGGATTTTTCTTCGGCGGAGCGACCGAAGCGGCGCACGTCGAGTTTGAGATGAGAGACGCCGCGCCGTGGAGCGAAGACGAGCGACTGACGAGCGAGTACGCGATGCTCGGATTTTATGTGTCGGGGCATCCGCTGGCGAAGTATGCGTCGAAGCTCGATGAGATGAAGTCGGCATGCCTGAGTGAGATCGAGGGCATGCGCAACGGCAAGGAAGTCACGATTGCGGCGTTGATCGTGGGGACGCGGCCGATGCGGTCGAAGAAGGGCGCGCGCTGGGCGATTTTTACGATCCAGGACATGACGGGAATTCAGGAATTGCTGGCGTTCCCGGAGGCGTTTGGGAGGCTGGAGAATACGCTGAAGCCGCGTGTCCCGTTGTTGATGAAGGTGCGCGTGGAGGTGGAAGAGGCCGGAACGCGGCTGTCGCTGCAAGAGGCGCGCTCGATGGAAGGGATGGGCGAATCGAAGGCGGCGGTGCCGGTACGGATTCGCATGCATCTGGAAAATATGGGCGGCGATCTGGTGGAACGGCTGCAGGATATATTTGTGACGTTTCCCGGGCGAAATCAGGTGGTATTTGATATTGTGCGACCCGACGGAACGGTCGCGGAAATGGCGACGGAGCGGCGCGTGAAGGTCTCGGCGGAGCTTTTGACCGCGATTCGAGACGCATGCGGGCCGCAATCGATCGACATGGTTGCGTAGTCGAACTGACCGAACCTTTCCGATCTCACGCTGATCTAGATGGCACACAAAGACAAACATAAAGCGGCGAAGCCCGCTGAAGCGGGCGACAGACAGAAGGAAATCGATCGTCTGGAGAAGGACGTCGAAGAGCTGCGGCATATGGCGAACAGTCCCGGCGCCGAAGCGGAGCTGGAGAGGATTCGTCAACAAGTGTCGGAATTGAGGCATGAGTTTTACTCGCATCTCGGGGCATGGCAGCGGGCGCAGATTGCGCGTCATGCGCAGCGGCCGTACACGCTGGATTACATTTCGCTTTTGTTCACGGATTTCATGGAGTTGCATGGCGATCGGACTTATGGGGACGACAAGGCGATTGTTGCCGGGCTAGCGAAGTTTCATGGGCGGCCGGTGGCGGTCGTGGGGCACCAGAAGGGGCGCGATACGAAGCAGCGCGTTATCCGCAATTTTGGTCAGCCGAAGCCGGAAGGGTATCGCAAGGCGCTGCGCGTGATGCTGTTGGCGGCGAAGTTTGGGCGACCGGTGATTTCATTCATCGATACGCAGGGGGCTTATCCGGGCATCGACGCGGAAGAGCGCGGACAAGCGGAGGCGATTGCGCGGAATCTCCGCGAGATGGCGCGATTGCCGGTGCCGATCATCGTGACGGTGACGGGCGAGGGCGGATCGGGCGGCGCGCTGGCGATTGCTGTTGGGGATCGCGTGAACATTTTGGAGAACAGTTTTTACTCGGTGATTTCGCCGGAAGGATGCGCGGCGATTATGTGGCGCGATGCGTCGAAGGCCGAGACCGCGGCGGTGGCGCTGAAGATTACGGCGAATGATTTGAAGGGCTTCGGAATCGTCGATGAAATTGTCGATGAGCCGGAGGGTGGCGCGCATACCTCGCCAGAAGAAGCCGCGAAGTTGCTGGACGAAGTGCTGGATCGGCAGCTCATGGCGCTATCGAACGAATCGGTGAAGGATTTGCTCGACGCGCGGTATGAGAAGTTTCGCAAGATGGGGCAGTTTTTCGATTTGGGCAACTGAGTTCACCTGCCGATTTCATCGCTGAAATCAGACGAAAAAACCTCGAAGAGTCACTCGAAAAGGCCCTTGGCAGATTGGGAACCCGACGTGGACATCGGGTTGGTTACAGGACTCTGAACGGCCTATCCTGAAAGGGTCATCATACAAACATGCGCCGAGGCCGAAGACTGCCTCGATTGCAGCGCGGCGCAGGAGATCAGGATCCATATGTCGGAGCCATTCCGGCCTTACGAAAAACTGGTCGATATCACGATCTACGGCAAGAAGTTTCAGGTGCCGGAGCGGAATTCGCTTTTGCGATGCTTTCAGTTTATTAGCCCGGAGACGATTCCTTACGGGCGTTTCTGCTGGAATCAGGATTGCCAATATTGCCGCGTGAGCTGCCAGCTGCCGGATGACGATGAGCCGCGGGAGATGCTGAGCTGCAAGTTCATTGTGATGGCTGGCATGGAGATTACGGAGTTGAGCCAGGAGTTGAAGTGGTGTTTGAGGGCGAAGCTGCCGAGCGATGCGCCGGTTGGGCATGGGTGAGGCTGAGTTGAACCAGTGATTCCTTTGGTGGCTATAGGGATCCCTTTTAAGGCATCTACTGGTCTTTTGTTGATTTTGGGAACCGGAACTATAGTTTTTGGACTATTGCCCGGTGGAAGCTTTTCTGCCGAATTTCCGACCTTGAGAGGTTTTTTTAAGAGGCCACTCCCAACGTGGCTGGGTCGAACTTTCTTCGTTGCAGTCGGAGTTGTTTTGGTTTATCGGGGACTGACGCTCCGTTGAGCGGCTGGCTCGCTCAAGTCTGAGAAGCCTTTCCTTCTAATTCGTGTTTGATCTCAATAAGAAGTACCGATCGCGTGGGCGGTGGTGGTGCGACGTTTATACCCTTGTACGATCCCCGGCGTGCTTCTGCCGTCTTTCATCGCGGTCGTCTCGTTGGTCGAAGTTTTCTCGCTGACAATTGAGTGCTTGTTGTTTTGAGTTGGGGTGTGCTGGCTCTAAATCCCGCGATCTGGGAAGCGATCGCGGCTACAGGGGGGCGTGTTTGCGATTGTGCGTGACGTTTAATAGGATCGTTGATTCATGACGACTGCAAATTTGGTTTGCGATGGATGTGGGCAAGTTGCTTCGCCGGAGCATTTTACGCGGCGGTTGCAGCGGCTGGAGTGGATGACTCGGTATCGGCCGGTGCATATTGGGACGGTGCTGCTGGGCGCGTATTCGCCGGACGCCGACTCGGATTTTCTTTATGGGGAGACGGCCGAGGCTAAGGGTGAAGCGGCGCGCGTTCTGTCGGCTGCCGGGATCTCCCGCGCAGGGAAAACCAAGGAAGTGATTTTGAGCGAGTTTCAGCGGGGCGGGTATTTGCTTGGCTATGTTTTGGAGTGTCCGCTGGAGCCGGAGTCGCGAAATGATGCGGCGCTAGCGACACTCTTGAAGGCGCGGATGCCTGCGTTTCTGGCGCGGCTGCGGAGGTCGTTTCAGCCGAAGCGGGTTGCGTCGATTTCGGGCAAGCTCGATCCGTTTCTTGCGGGACTGACGGAGAAGGATCTGAGTTGCGCGCTGCTGGGTGAGGGCGGCAAGGCGTATGCCTTCGATGGGCCGGCTGCTGACGCGGAGGTCGAGCGGCTTCGTCAGGATCATGCGATCGCCCGGGCCGCGGCTCGGTAGAGATGCCCTGTACCGGGCACTGACCGTCCTTTGGACTATCGGCCCAGTTGACCTTGCAAGTGCTATGCTAGAATCGGTTTTCGGCGGAGCATCACTGGGGCTGGGTCGCACGTCGCTTCAGGAGTTCAACTGAGTGAAAAAACAGGCCAAATTCGGGATCGGAATCGGCGTAATCGTCGTGGCGATGGGTTTTCTGGCATGGCTGGGCTACGGTGAAAGCAAGACGTACTACCACACCATTGCTGAACTTTCGACACTGCAAGGCGACGCGCGGGCGCACCGGATTCGCGTTGGCGGAACCGTCGAGCCTGGGAGCATTCACCGCGCGCAGGGGCGCGTGGATTTTGTGCTCGATGGCGAAGGGAAGTCGCTGCCTGTGAGTTATGTGGGGAGCGATCCGCTGCCGGATACGTTTATTGACAAGTCGCAGGCTCTGGTTGAGGGCAGCCTCGAGCGAAACGGAAGTTTTGTGGCGGAACGCGTTCAGGCGAAATGCGCGTCGAAGTACGAGGCGGCGCCGACGGCTGATCCTCCGGCGAAAGCGACCGGAGTGGCGAGTTCCGCGAGTGATGCTGCGCCACGGAGTTCGATGTAACAGGGTGAGCGCGGGCGGTATGATGCGCTCTACGAATTTGCGAATATGTGACGCGCTTACGCGCGGGGCTATACCGGAGAGCGAGCTTTAGTGGATGTATTCGGTTCATTCGCGCTGCTGCTGGCGTTTATCTGTGCGGCATATGCATTCGTCGGCGGAATTTTTGCGATCCGCACGCGGCATCCCCTCCTCGTTAAAAGTACGCGGCAAGCCGGCATGGCGACATGCGGGCTGATTTTCATTGCGACGTTTAGCCTCGTTTATTTGTTCTTCAGTGATAGCTACTGGGTTTCGTACGTGGTCGCGCACAGCAATCGCGACCTTTCGACTTTCTATAAAATTGCGGCGTTGTGGTCGGGACAGGAAGGCTCCCTGTTGTTCTGGAGCTTTCTGCTTGCGATTTATGTTTTCTCCGCGCTGTTTGCGTATCGAAACAAGAATGGCGAGTTGATGCCATACGTCGGCGTGGTTCTGGCTGGCGTGCAGATTTTCTTTTTGACGCTGAACAATTTTGTGGCGAGCCCGTTCAAGGTGCTGGCGTCGCCGGCGGCGAGCGGCGCGCTGCAGATTTATACGCGGGCCGATGGCAACGGGTTGAATCCGCTACTGCAATATCCCGAGATGGTGATCCATCCACCGAATTTGTATTCGGGGTATACGGGATTCACGATTCCGTTTGCGTTCGCGCTGGGCGCTTTGCTGGCGCGCTATCCCGGCGAGAAGTGGATTCACCTGACGCGCAAGTGGACGATGATTGCGTGGTGCTTCCAGACTGCAGGCGTGCTGTTGGGCGCGCATTGGGCTTACGCGGTGCTGGGCTGGGGCGGATATTGGGGCTGGGATCCGGTTGAGAATGCGTCGCTGTTGCCGTGGCTGACGGGCACGGCGTTTCTGCACTCGGTGATGATGCAGGAAAAGCGCGGCATGATGAAAGTTTGGAACGTCTGGCTGGTGTTTCTGACGTTCATGCTGTGTATTTTGGGGACGACGCTGACGCGCAGCGGCATTGTTAGCTCGGTGCACGCGTTTGCGCAGTCGAGCATCGGGAATTGGTTCGTCGGATTTTTGTTGGCGATTCTGGTTGTGTGCCTCGGGGCTTACATCAAGAACCGCGACTATTTGAAGAGCGAGAATCAGCTGGATTCGATTATTTCGCGCGAATCGAGCTTTTTGTTCAATAACTTGATTCTGCTGGTTTCGTGCGTGGCGGTTTTGTCGGGCACGTTGTTCCCGGTGTTTTCGGAGTGGGTGTCGGGATCGCGGATCAGTGTTGGGACTCCGTTTTTTAACAAGGTGAATATTCCGATCGGGCTGTTGTTGCTGTTGTTGACTGGTCTGGGGCCGCTATTGGCTTGGCGAAAGACTTCGACTGAGAGCCTGAAGCGAAACTTTATGGGGCCGCTGGTCGTGAGTCTGGTCAGCGCGGTGGTGTTTTTTGCGTTGGGGCTGCGCGAGTTTTACTCGCTGATCTGCATGATTCTATGCGTGTTTGTGGCTTCGACGATCGCGATGGAATTTTTTCGCGGCGCGCGAGTCGTGCATACGCGGTCGGGAATGTCGTGGCCTTCGTCGGTGGTTGATCTCACGCTGCGGAACACGCGGCGTTATGGCGGCTACATCGTGCATATGGGCATGGTGCTGATTTTTGTGGGGCTGGCCGGAGCCGCGTTCAACAAGGACGTCCAGAAAGAGATGAAGCTGGGTTCGACGCTGCAGATTGGCCGCTACGATTTGCTGCTGCAGAGTTTTGAGTCGCACCCGGAGAAGAATTACAACGCGGAGCGGATGATCATCGAGGTTTCGGAGAACAATAAACCGAAGATGATGCTGTATCCGGAGCGGCGATTTTTCCCGACGAATGAAGAGTCGGGGACGATGGTCGCGATTTACTCGACGCTGCGGGACGATTTGTATGTCGTTTACAGCGGGCAGAGTCCGGACGGGCAGACTCCGGTGATTCATGCGTATTTGAATCCGCTGGTGAAGTGGATCTGGCTGGGCGGCGCGATTGTGGTGATGGGGACATTTGTGGCGCTGCTGCCGAATCGGCGGACGGTGTTGGCGCTTGCGGGTTCGACGGAACCGGCCTCGGTAAGCGAACTGGGAACGGTGTTGGCGCCCTCGCGAACGGCTACGTTGCGAGAGGGTCATGACTAGGCGGCGCGTCGGAGTTCTGACATTGAGTTTGGTTGTTGCCACGTCGATGGTTGGCTTGGCGTTTCCGACTGTTGCTAGCGCGCGGCAAGCACAGGCGTCCACGAGTCGCGGGCAGAACATCGGCGGCAAGTTCATGTGCATGTGCGGCTGCAATCAGGTGCTGACGCAGTGCAACCACGTGGGATGCACGGTTTCGACCGGAATGCTGAAGCAAGTCGACGACGGGGTGACGCGTGGTGATTCGGACGATCTCATTACGCAGAACTTAGTGCAGGAATTCGGAACGAAGGTGTACGCTGAGCCGCCGAAGAGCGGCTTGAGCCTGGTGGCGTGGATGCTGCCGAGCATTTATCTGGTGATTGGGACTGTCGTTGTGATTTTTGTGATTTCACGGTGGCGCTCGCGAGTGCATGACGGCTTGGCGCCAGTTGGTGCGAGCGGCGCTTCGCCTTCGGGAATTTCGGCGGCTGAACTGGAACGAGCACGCCAGCGCGTCGCACGAGAGACAGAGGACTGACGGTGAGTGCGATTTCCATCGCGGCCATTTTCGTTCTGACTTCGTCGGACGGGGCTGTGCTGGGCGCTTGTCTAGCACTGGCGATGGCGACGGTTTTGTTCATTTTCTACATTCAGCCGGATGCGTCGGATCTGGCTCCCCATCGTACGAAGCTCGATCAGTTGATGGAACAGCGCGACACGATTTACGACAATCTACGCGATCTGCGGTTCGAGTTTCGGTCGGGCAAATACTCCGAGGGTGACTACGAAGCGATGAAGACCGGACTGGAGAATGACGCGGCCATGGTGCTCGCGGAGATCGATCGAGTGACCGAAGCGCAGGTGCGGCGGCCTCGCGGAGCGCGTGCAGCGGATGCGGAGCGTGGCGCTTGAGGAAGTGGCGAGCACGATTCGTCGTGCGTTTTGCGATTTTTGCGGCGTTGTTCGCGATGGCTGTTGCGGGCGCCGAAGCGGGAACGCTACACGGAACCGTAAAGAATGGAACTACGAGCAAGCCGGGAGCCGGCGTTGAAGTCATTTTGATTCAGCTGCAAGGCGGGATGCAGCCGGTCGCGAATACGAAGAGCGACGAGCAGGGACAATTTACGTTCGACAATCCAACGCTGGGGACTGCGCCGATGCTGGTGCGTGCGGTGTTTCATGGCGTGAATTTTCATCAGCCGGTGCCTCCGGGACGGAGCGATGTCGAAATTGAAGTGTTCGAGCCAACGCAAGATGCGAAGACGATTTCGGTGCCGACGCACATCGTGATTTTTCAGCCGAACGGATCGCGGCTCACGGTCGGCGAAGAATATTCGATCATGAATAACGCAAATCCGAAGCAGGCGTATTTCCGGGCGGATGGGAATTTCGAGTTTGCGCTGCCGGATGGCGCGACGATTCAGCAGGCCGCGGCCTGGGGGCCATCGGGAATGCCGGTGGTGCAAGCGACGATCGACAAAACGAAAAATCGGTATGCGATCGCGTTTGCTTTTCGTCCGGGCGAGAGCGGCGTGCGATTTTCGTATGAGATGCCGTATCCGGGGAACGCGGCGTCGATCAAGATTCCGACAGTTTATCCCGACGCAAAACTTTTGGTGCTCGGCGCGCCGACGTTGCAAGTGACCGGCGATGGGCTGGAGCCGAACGGTCAAGAGCAGGGAATGAATATTTACGGGCGCGGGGCGCTCGCCAAGGGCAGCGTCTTTACGGTCAGCGTTTCGGGCACTGCGCCGCCGCCGAATGCGCGTGGTGGCGGGGATGGTGATGGCGGCGGGCAACAGGCGCAGGGCGAAGCGACTGCGGCAGGCCAAGTTACGGTGACGCAGATTCCGGGGCGGCTCGACGTGTTGAAATGGCCGCTGGTCGTGGGGTTTCTGGGAATGTTCGCGCTGGGTGCGATTATTTTGGCGCGGAAGCCGGTGGCGGTTGTCGCGGGCGTTCCTGGTGTTGAGATTCCGGTCGTGAAGCAGAGTGCGCCGCGCGCTGCGACGAAGGCTGGAGTATCGCCGACGATTGGCGACGTGGATGCGGCGGTCGGATCGAGCCTCGACTCGCTGAAGGATCAAATTTTTCGCCTCGAACTGCGACGCCAAGCCGGCACGATTTCGGAAGAAGAGTACGCGCAGGAGCGAGCCCGCGCGGAAAAGGTGCTCCGCGATCTCGTGCGGGGCTGAGCAGTGACGAAATTTGCGTGGCGCGAGGGGCATCGTTGACGCCGCGCGTGGTTTCCCCAGCTGGAATTCGCTTTGAAAATATAGAGAAGAGGTATGGCGGGCTGTACGCATTGCGACGGGTGTCGCTGGATGTTGCGGCGGGCGAGTGCGCGGTGCTTGCGGGGCGGAACGGATCGGGCAAGACGACGTTGCTGCGAATTGCGGCGCGACTTGTGCGGCCGTCGGCGGGCGAGGTGAGGTATTCGAGCGAGCAGGGGGGCGATAAGAGTTCGGATCGGGTGCGGCCGGGATTTGTGGCGCACGCGACGATGGTTTACGACGAACTGACGGCGGAAGAAAATTTGCTGTTGTTTGCGCGATTGCAGGGAGTCGATCGACCGAAAGAGCGTGTTGCGGCGTTGCTGGACCAGGTTTCGTTGACGGAGCGTCGCAAATCGTTGGTGCGCACGTTTTCGCGAGGGATGCGGCAACGCGTTGCGATCGCGCGGGCCCTGTTGACGGCGCCATCGGTGCTGTTGCTGGACGAGCCAGCGACAGGTCTCGATTCGCAGGGGATTGCGTGGCTGGCGAATGCGCTGCGTGAGATGCGCGATGTTGGCTGCACGCTGCTGATGAGCTTGCATGGTGAGTCGGAGATTTCGGCGCTGTCGTCACGGGGAATTCGGCTCGATGCGGGCGCGGTGACCGCCGATACGAACGCCGGTGCGGCAATGAGCACGGTGTTGGCTGGGGCGGGCGAATGAGTTTGCTTGCGAGCACCGGCGTGCTACTCGGCAAGGAGTTGAAGACCGAGTTTCGGTCGCGTGAGCTGCTGACGACGACCGTTGTATTCGTCATCATCGTGCTGGTGTTATTCAGCTTTACGTTCGATCCGCTTTCGGATGAGTCGCGACGATTTGGATCGGGATTGTTATGGCTGGCGTTTTTGTTCGCGGCGTCGCTGATGCTGCAGCCGTGTTTTTTGCGGGAGCAGACGAACGACACGTTGAGCGCGCTGCGGCTGTCGGTGTCGGACCCGTTTGCGATTTTTTTGGCAAAGCTGGCGGCCAACACGTTGTTTCTGATGATCACGGAGCTATTGCTGCTGCCGGTGTTCGCGGTGATGTACAGCGTGCCGGTTGTTGGCGTTTTGCATTGGCTGGTTTTGGTGTTTTTCCTTGGCAGCCTCGGTGTGTCGATCGCGGGCACGGCGCTGTCGTCGATTTCGGCGCAAGCCAGAATGCGCGAACTGTTGCTGCCGATGTTGCTGCTGCCGATGCTGACGCCGATTCTGATCGCTAGCACGGAGGTCACGGCAGCGCTGCTCGATCGTTCGCCATACGTTCTGTGGAAGGGCATCGGATTTCTGGTGGCGTTCGACATCGTGTTTTTGACCGCGTTGTGGCTTTTCGGCGAATATCTTCTAGAGGAGTGAAGCGCTATGTGGAAACGGGCCCTTTTTGCCGCGATTGTTGTTTCACTGCTGTGCGCGTCCGCATACGCTTCGTTGTTCATTGCTCCGACCGAGCGCACGATGGGGACGCTGCAACGGATTTTTTATTTTCACGCGGCGGCGGCCTGGGCCGGCATGACGGCGTTTTCGATTTCATTTCTCGCGAACCTTCTTTATGTCTGGCGCCGTCAGCCGAAGTGGGATTCGCTCGGCGTTTCGTCGGCGGAGGTTGGCCTCGCATTTATCACCACGGTGTTGATTACCGGGCCGATCTGGGCGAAGCCGGCTTGGGGAATTTATTGGACGTGGGATGCCCGGCTGACGTCGACGTTCGTGCTCTGGCTGCTCTACATCTGTTACTTGTTGCTGCGAACCTTGATTGAAGAGCCGGACCGGCGTGCGCTGCTTAGCGCGCTCTTTGGCATTTTTGCGTTTCTCGACGTGCCGCTGGTGTTCGGTTCGATCCGGTGGTGGCGCACGCAACATCCGGCTCCGGTGATCATGGGCGACGGAAGTTCGGGTCTCGATCCCACGATGAAGGCGACGTTTTTCTTCAGCGTCCTGGCGATGCACGTGTTGATGGCGTTTCTCATCATCGAGCGCAACCGCCTGGAAAAATTGCGATTTGAGATGGACGTCGTGCGCCACGAACTGGAGTTGGCATGAAGAACCTCGGCAGCGTTTTTGCGGCTTACATCATCGGCTGGGCGGTGTTTTTCGTATTTTATGTGACGGTGGCGCGGCGAACCTCGCAACTGAAGGAAGAATTGGACCGGCTGCGCGATTCGGTGAAGAAAGGGAAGTAGATTGCCGGCGAAGAAGCGCATTGGAATCGTGCTGTTTCAACTGGGCGGGCCGGACTCGCTCCAGGCGGTGGAACCGTTTTTGCTGAACCTGTTTCTTGACCCCGACATTATTCCGATGGGGCCGCTGGGATTTTTGCGGCGTCCGATGGCGAAGATGATTTCGTCGCGGCGGTCGATTCCGGTGTCGGCGAAGTACGCGGAGATTGGGCGGCGGTCGCCGATCGGGTTGTTGACCGAGCGACAGCGGAGCGCGCTGCTGAAAGCGGTGTCGCCGTATGTAGAGCCGGTTGCGGTGACGGCGATGCGCTACTGGCACCCGCTGACGTCGGAGGCGATCGATGCGCTGAAGCGCGCGGGATCGCTGGACGAGATTGTGTTGCTGCCACTGTATCCTCACTTTTCGTACGCCACGACACTCAGCAGCTTGAAGGAATGGAGTCGCGTTTACGGGACAGCGTCCGGCGGGCCGAAGGTTGTGACGGTCTCGCAGTTTTACAATCATCCGCTCTACATTCAAGCGGTGACGCAGCGGATTGGGTCGATTCTGCGGCAATTTCCGGATAGCTCGAGGATTCATCTGGTTTTCAGCGCGCATGGATTGCCGATGAGCCTGGTGGAGAAAGGCGACCCGTACCCGAAGCAGATCGAAGAAACGGTGCGGCTCGTAAACGATTCGGGCGCGGCGAAATACGCGAACTGGCCGAAGACGCATTTGCTTTGTTATCAGAGCCGCGTGGGGCCGTCGAAATGGCTACAGCCGCCGCTGACGGGGACGATCGAACGACTGGGACACGAAGGCGTCAAAGAGATGCTGGTCGTGCCGATCTCGTTTGTGACTGAGCATATCGAGACGCTGCACGAGATCAACATCGAGGGGCGCGCGGACGCGAAGAAGGTTGGAATTGAGCGATTTCGGATGATGCCTGCGGTTGGCGATTCGCCGATCTTTATTGATGCTCTGAAAGAGCTTGTTTTGCAGGCGGTCGGCGTTGAACCGCCGCCGAAGGGATTTATGCCGCTGGCGGCGCAGATGCCGAATTCGTTTGTGAATTAGCTCATCTCTCTTTGCGTCTTTACTGAAATTTTGAAATCTCTGTAGCTGCGGAACTTCGCGACACGTTCGCTCTGGGCAAAGCGATTTCGAGCTCATGGTAGGCTTTTCTGGCAGCGCGTGGGCTGAGGTATAATTCCGGCGTGAGTTCGGGCTTATGACATCCAAGTACAATCCGTTGGTTCATCGATTCGCGAATTTTGTGGTGGCGTGGACGGTGTTGTTGTTCGTTGCTGGCGCACTGGTGACGTCGAATGACGCAGCGCTGTCGGTGCCGGACTGGCCGAAGTCGTTCGGGACGTGGTTCCCGACGCTGAGCATGCTGGCTGGCGGCGCATTCTTTGAGCATTCGCACCGCGTGATCGCAGGCATTCTGGGCGTATTGGTCCTGATCGAAACGATCCTAATCTGGATGAAGGATGAGCGACGCTGGCTGCGTTGGTTCAGCGTGGTGGCGATTGCGGGAATCGCAGTGCAAGCGGTGCTGGGCGGGGAAGTCGTCCGCCAGTTGCTGCATTATTGGCTGCCGGTTCTGCACGCGTGCTTCGGGCAGATCATGTTTGGCGCGCTGCTGGGAATTGCAGTGTTCACGAGCAAATGGTGGGTGACGGAGCGGCCACAGTTGAGCGACAGCGGGTCGCCGTCGATCCACGCGATCACGATCGCGAACGCGGAAGTGATCTTCTTGCAGGTGGTGCTGGGCGCAGGGTTTCGGCATCAGGAAATTCCAATCTGGCCCCACATGGTGGGGGCGCTTGTCGTTTTGGGAGTCGTGATCTGGACGGCTGTCGCGATGCGCAAGCGGTTCGGAAGTTCGCCGGAGATGACACGGGCGCGGATGCTGTTGCATTCGATCTTCGGGATCCAGTTTTTACTGGGCTTTGGCGCGTACTGGTCGCGGCTGGCCACAGTGGGCGCTGCGCAGCCGATGCCGGTCATGATCTGGCTGACGGTGATTCACACGGTTGTCGGAGCGATCTTGTTCGCGTTTTCGATTTTGATTGTGCTGATGACGTATCGACTTATCCCGCGGCGCGGCACGTTGGCGGCGCATGAGCCGCGGCAGGTTGCCGTCTAGTGAGCACTGCGCGCACGACCGAGATGGCGCTGTCGTCGAGATCGCGCGCCGGTGCCTATGTTGCGCTGACCAAGCCTGATGTTTCCTTCCTTGTTTTGATTACCACTGCCGCTGGCTACTACATGGGCGCGCGCGGGCCGGTGAACTGGCTGCACATGCTGCAGACGGTTTTCGCCACGATGCTGATCGCGGCGGGTACGGCGGCGCTGAATCATTACATTGAGCGCGAATCGGATCGATATATGCGGCGGACGGCGATGCGGCCGCTGCCGAGTGGCGTGCTGCAGCCGGTGCAGGCGCTGGTGTTTGGCGTAGTGCTGAGTGTGGCCGGAGCGGTGGCGCTGTATGTTGTTGCGGGATGGCTTGCGGCGGTGCTTGGCGTTGTGACGTGTGTCGGATATTTGTTTGCGTATACGCCGCTGAAGAAGCGCACGGTGTGGGCGACGTTTATCGGCGCGTTTCCTGGGGCGATTCCGCCGATGATTGGGTGGGTGGCGGCGACGGGTTCGCTGGATCGCGGCGCTTGGCTGCTTTTTGCGATTTTGTTTTTGTGGCAATTTCCACACTTTCACGCGATTGCGTGGATGTATCGCGAAGATTACGCGCGCGCGGGAATTCAGATGCTTCCTGTCGTCGATCCGGAAGGTGTTCGGACGTTCCGGCAGATTATCTGGACGGCGGTTGGCTTAATCGGCGTGAGTTTGCTGCCGTCAGTCGTTGGGCTTACTGGGATGATGTATTTTTTTGGCGCGCTGGTGGTCAGCGTCGGATTGCTGCAAGTCTGCGTGTGGGCCGCATCGCAGAAGACCAATGTACGGGCGAAGTGGTTGATGCACGCGACGGTGATGCATATTCCAGTGCTGCTCGGGTTGATGGCCTACGACAAGATTCCGCGGTGATGCGCTGCCGAGTAAGGTGTTGGAAGAATTCGCAGAAAAACTCAGAACCACGAACTGAGAAAATGTTGACGCTCGGGCTAGCTGGGGCGCGCCCTTCGAGGCTCAGGGTAAAGCGGTGCTGCGCCCGTAGGCGAGCGAGTGTGGGACGGATGAGTGCTGAATGATTTCGCATGCGGCGATCAATGCCAGTCTGAACGGTATTAGCGCGGTGTTGCTGACTTGCGGGTACCTCGCGATTCGGGCACGCAAGATCGCTGTCCACAAGGCGTTCATGGTCGCCGCGTTTTTTACCTCGACGGCGTTTTTGATTTCCTACCTGGCGTATCACTACCGCGTAGGCCACGTCGCGTTTCAGGGGCAAGGCTGGATTCGGCCGGTTTATTTCACGCTGCTGCTGACGCACACGGTGCTGGCCGCCGCGATCGTGCCGATGATTATTGTGACCCTGCGGCGCGCGTGGCTCGAAAAATTCGACAAGCACCGCGTGATCGCGCGGTGGACGCTGCCGCTATGGCTCTACGTGAGCGTGACTGGCGTGATCGTGTATCTGATGGTTTATCAAATATATCCCGCAAGGTAAGCCGGCAAATAAAAGTTGCGACTCCGGATGCCGCCGCGCATCCTATCTTTGCATTGGATATGTGGATCGGTTCAGTTCGGTCACGGAGGGCCTCCTGAACGCGAATGATTTTGCCGGCTAACGATTTCAGCCGGAGCAGGTGGCTCGATGCAGACTGAGTCTCTACTCAGCATTCTCAAATTAATCTCCGACGGATCTCCGCTGCCCGAAGTGCTTTCGGTGATCGCACGTTTGATTGAATCCCAAAGTGTCGGCCTACAGTGCACGATTTGGCTTCCTGAAGAGGACGGCAAGCACCTGTATTGCGCCGCGGCACCGAGTATTCCCGGATTTGCCGAGCGTGCAGGACGAACAGCAGTCGGTCCAAAAGGCGCTTCGTGCGGTACCGCGATTTACCGGCGGCAACCGATCTACGTGCCCGATATCCTCAAAGATCCGGGCTGGGATGAATATCGCGACCGAATGTCGCCATTCGGAACTCGCTCCGTCTGGTCGCGCCCTTTGTTTTCGGGCCTTGGCAAGCCGCTGGGTACTTTTGCCGTTCTCTCCAAAGAAGTGCGCAATCCGGATAGAGCCGATCTTGAACTGATCGAGAATGCCAGTAGCATCACTTCGATTGCGATCGAGCGCCATCTGAACGAAGAAGCGCTGCGGCACGAGCATGAAAAAGAGGCCAAGCGACGGCGGTACCTCGAAGAGGAAATTCGCGCCGAGTTTGGGACGATCGTCGGTGAGAGCCGTGCGTTGAAAGCTTCGTTGAATCTCGTCGCTGTCGTGGCGCCCACCGATTCGAGCGTGTTGATTCTGGGCGAGACCGGGACGGGAAAAGAACTTATTGCGCGCGCGATTCACAACTTGAGCAGCCGGCGCGAGCGGGCGTTTGTGAAATTGAATTGCGCCGCGATTCCGCTCGGACTTCTCGAAAGCGAATTGTTTGGGCATGAGAAGGGTGCGTTTACCGGGGCAGTCGCGCAAAAGACGGGACGATTTGAGCTTGCGGATAAAGGCACGCTCTTTCTCGACGAGGTTGGCGATATTCCGCTCGAGCTGCAGGCGAAGTTGCTGCGCGTTCTGCAGGAACAGGAGTTTGAGCGGCTCGGCAGCAACCATACGCACAAGGTCGATGTCCGCTTAGTTGCGGCGACGCATCGCGACTTGCCTGCGATGGTCAAGCAGGGGGCATTCCGCGAAGACCTTTACTATCGGCTGAAGGTGTTTCCCGTGTCTGTTCCGTCTTTGCGACAGAGGAGTGATGACATTCCTAAGCTCGTCTGGCATTTCACAGCTGTGCACGCGCAAAAAATGAACAAGAGAATCGATGAGATCCCGCCTGACGTCATGGAAGCGCTTATCGAATATCGGTGGCCGGGAAATGTTCGGGAGTTGCAGAATTTTATCGAGCGCGCCGTCATTCTGTCGCCGCGGTGTGTGCTGCGCGCGCCGATTGGAGAGTTGGAGTCTTTCGCACCCGTGAAAGAGTCGAGTGGGCCTATGGGCGGTCTAGCCGAGGTCGAGAGGGATCACATACTGCGCGTGCTGGAAGCCAGCGATTGGGTGGTCGGAGGACGGAATGGCGCGGCTGAGCGGCTTGGGATGAAGCGAACGTCGCTGGTTTACAGGATGCGCAAACTACGGATAAGCCGCCCGCAGGTGCTTCGGAGCAAAGCCGCAGCTAGTAGTTACGGTAATGATTAATTTGTAAGGCGTTTAGTTTTCCCAACCAGTTCCGCAGTTTGCAGCTCTCACCATCGTTACAGTTGCTCTTCAGCCCATTCTCTGTAAGCGTGTCGAAATCCTGCCTGTGACGGATAGCGGTCACGGATTTGTCAGCCCATCAAAGTCTTTGGATGACTGCCCGCCTGACATCGTCTCAATTCTGAATGACTTACCCCCGATCTGATGCTGGATGCCAGCCTGTGGTCGTTTGGCACTTCGTGTGCGCTCACTGTTTGCGCTGACAACACTTTGAAGCGCAAGGAGTCGTCCAAATGGGCCAAGCAACGCGAGCAACTGCGAAATCTTCGGCAATCACCCAGTCCGCTACGGCGCAAACCGGTTTGCCGTTTGCGTCGATCCACAAAGTTGAAGCTGACGGCGTTCGAGTATTTTATCGAGAGGCGGGCGACATGAATGCGCCCGTGGTTCTGTTGCTGCACGGATTTCCGTCGTCGTCGTTCATGTTTCGCGAGCTGATCCCTCGGTTGGCCGATCAATACCGCGTGATCGCGCCGGACCTTCCTGGGTTCGGCTTCACTGAAGTTCCGGCGGAAGGCAGATACGTTTATTCATTCGATCGTTTGGCGAAAACGGTCGATGCGTTCACAGGAGCGCTCAACCTCAAACGCTATGCGATCTACGTGTTCGACTACGGAGCGCCGACGGGCTTGCGTTTGGCGATGGCGCATCGCGAGCGAGTGACTGCAATTATTTCGCAGAATGGAAATGCCTACGAAGAAGGGCTCGGCGATGCGTGGGGGCCGATTCGTCAATATTGGGCGTCGCCGACGGCAGAGAATCGCGCCGTCATCGCGAAAGCTATTTTGACGTTGGAAGGAACGCGGTGGCAATACACGCACGGCGTGCAAAATCCGGACAGTGTGGCTCCTGAGTCGTACACCTTGGACGCGGCACTGCTGGAGCGTCCTGGCAACAAGGACATTCAGCTCGATTTGTTTTTGGATTACGCGTCGAACGTGAAGCTGTATCCGAAATTTCAGGAATATTTCCGGAAGTCGAAGCCGCCATTGCTCGCGATCTGGGGCAAGAACGATCCGTTTTTCATTCCGCCAGGCGCCGAAGCGTTTCGCAAAGATATTCCCGACGCGAAGGTTCAGTTGCTCGACACGGGGCATTTTGCGATCGAGACGCACGGCGCCGAAATTGCGTCCGCGATGAAAGCGTTTCTCAGCGCGAATGGAATCGGGCGGCAGGACGAGTGACAGGAATCCTATATGGCGACTTTCCCTCGGAATTCTAAGGTTGTTCTTGTTCACGGTGCATGGGCCGATGGGTCCTGCTGGGCGAACGTGATCGCTCCGTTGAATGAAGAGGGGCTTCATGTGATCTGCGCTCCGATTCCGCTCACATCGCTCGCGGACGACATTGCCGCGCTCGGCCGCGCTCTCGAACGGACGAGCGGCCCTGTCGTGCTCGCTGGGCATGCTTACGCAGGCGCGGTCATTGCGGCCGGGAGCGATGACAAGGTCAAGTCGCTGGTTTATGTAGCGGCGCTTGCGCCCGATGAGGGCGAGACCGTCGCGAACGTGTTTTACCGCGACGATCAACATCCGGATGCGCCGAAGCTGGCGCCGGACAAGCACGGATTCTTCTGGCTGCCAGAAGAGGGTTTTAGCCGGGCTGTCGCTCACAAAGCTTCACCGCAGGACATTCGCGTCATGACTGCGGTGCAGCGGCCTGTTTCGATTCATTGCATCCAGCAACCGGCTCGCGCGCCCGCGTGGAAAGGGAAGCCGGCATGGTATCTGCTGGCTGAAGAAGATCGCATGATCAATCCGAAGACGCAGCGCTTTATGGCGGATCGAATGGGCGCGACTATTCGCTCTGGAGCTGTGGATCACAGCCCGATGTACACAGAGCCGGCGCTCGTCGTTGACGTCATTCTCGAAGCTGCGCGCGCAACGCTCGCACGGTAGCGACGAGCATCAAGAACCTCAGGAGCTCAATTGTTATGCCGACTAAGTCCGTAGCCATCGTTACCGGAGCGAGCCAAGGGATCGGACGAGCCACTGCGATTCGTCTCTCGCGCGACTTTTCCGCGATTGTGCTTGTCGCACGGAACCAAGTGGAACTCGAAGAAACGGCCAATGCGATCCGCGCGCTCGGCTCGGAAGCGATGGCGCTTGCGGTCGATCTGCGAGAGCCAGAAGCGGCCGAACGCATTGTCGATGTGACGCTCGAGCGCTTTGGACGGATTGATGCGCTGCTCAACATCGCGGGCGCGGTGCCCCAAATCGATTTGTTTGAGATGACCGACGCGCAGTGGAACGACGGAATGGCGTTGAAGCTACACGGCGCTCGGCGTTTGACGATACAGGCATGGAACGCGCTGAAAGCGTCGAATGGATCGGTAGTGCTGATCTCGGGAAGCGCCGCGCTCGATCCGAAGCCCGGATTCGCGGCCGTAGCTACCGTGAACGCCGCGATCATTGCGCTCGCGAAGGCGTTTGCGGAGCAGGGAATTAAGGACGGCGTGCAGGTCAATAGCGTCGTGCCGGGCGCGGTGATGACTGGCCGGCGAAAATCGTTCTTCGAGAAGTGGGCGCCTGCGCACAAGATGACTTACGACGAAGCCGTTGCAAAATTTCCGGAAGAAGCGGGAATCCGCCGATTCGGAAAGCCAGAAGAGATTGCTGACCTACTCGGCTACTTAGTGTCGCCCGCCGCAAAATGGATGACTGGCGCTTCGGTGCGAATGGACGGCGGCGAAGTGAAAGGGATATAGCGTGTCAATCGTGGGGCATTTTGGGTTTTTGAATCGACCTCTCGCGTCTCGTTGGGCGCCTATTCCGTTGCGACTGATCGTCGGCTTCGGTTTTATGCAACACGGCTACGCCAAGATCGCCAAGGGGCCGGATGCGTTTGCCGCGATCCTGCAAGCGATCGGCGTTCCGGCGCCTCATTTCACGGCTTGGCTCAGCATTCTCACCGAACTCTTCGGCGGCTTAGCGGTATTGCTCGGAGCATTCCTGCCGCTCGTGAGCCTGCCTCTGGCAGCGCTGCTCCTGGTCGCCGCAGTTACAGTTCACCTTCCGTACGGATTCAGCTCGATTAAGTTGATCGGTGTCGCAGCCGGTCGGGCGGAGTTCGCCCCTCCCGGATACGAGTGCGATCTGCTTTATCTTGCGTGCCTTGCTGCGCTCGTACTTGCTGGGTCTGGTCCGTTGGGAGTGGATGAATATTTGAGACGGAAGCAAAAGACCTAGATCGCGTACCTAGCGGGCAGGAATAGGCGCCAGCGAGGCGATGATGGCGTCGGTGAATTCGGCAGTGCCGGATTTGCCGCCGACGTCGCGGGTGGTGTGCTTGGCTTCGGTGTAGACCTTGTCGACGGCGTGTTCGATGCGGAGCGCGGCGCTGCGTTCGCCGAGATGCTTGAGCATCATGACGGAGCTGAGCAGCAGGGCAGTCGGATTCGCCAAACCTTTGCCAGCTATGTCGGGAGCGGTGCCGTGGACGGCCTCGAACATCGCGCAATCGTCGCCGATGTTGCCGCTGGGAACGATGCCCAATCCGCCGACCAAGCCCGCCGCCAAATCGCTCATCACATCGCCATACAGATTTGGAAGTAGCAGGACGTCGAACTGGCTCGGGTCGAGCACGATCTGCATGCAGGCGTTGTCGACGATGAATTCCTTGTATTCAATTTCCGGGAAATTTGTCGCCACGGCGCGGATCGATTTCAGGAACAAACCGTCCGACAGCTTCATGATGTTGGCTTTGTGGATGGCGTGAATTTTCTTGCGGCCGTTTTTCGTCGCGTAGTTGAACGCGAATTTCGCGATGCGGGTCGAGGCCTTCTCGGTGATGATTTTCAGGCTCTCGACGACGCCCGGGACAACCTCGTGCTCGATGCCGGCATAAAGGTCCTCGGTGTTTTCGCGGACGATCACGACATCGACGCCATCGAAGCGCGACTTCACACCGGGGAGATTCTTCACCGGGCGAAGGTTGGCGTAGAGGTCAAGCGTCTTGCGCAGCGCGACGTTGACGCTGGGCGCGCCGCCGGCTACCGCGGTGCCCATGGGGCCTTTAAGCGCGACTTTATTACGGCGAACGGACTCTATCGCGCCCTGATTTAGGACCGCGCCTGAGGCGACGACCCGGTCGACCGAACCGCCCGTTGTATCAGCGCGGGCTTCGATCTCCTCCCAATCAATGTGGACGCCTGCGGCTTCCAGGATGCGTTTGACGGCGGCCGAAACCTCGGGGCCGATGCCTTCTCCGGGGATCAACGTGACCTTATGTCTCATAGCTGCATCGTATTGTATGTGATGGG
>DASXPD010000011.1:0-114622 GCA_036493835.1 Candidatus Acidiferrum sp.
ACGCCCAAATCGGCGGACTCGGCGTCGCCACATTCATCACGCTGCTTCTCGTGCCCGTCCTTTATTCGATTTTTGTAATGGATCTGAAAATTGTGACGTGGGGCAAAGTAGAATCTCACGTCGACCCACACTTGGGACCCGTAACTGGAAAGGTTGAGTAATGCTCGAAAGAGTCTCGAAGTCGATCGTCCTAACTTTCGTTCTAACTTTGTTGTTGGCGCTCGCCCCAGCAACCAAAGCGCAAAGCGCAAACGCGCAGAATCCGATCACCACCGACCTGATGCGTCAAATGAGCGCCTCTTTCGAAGGCCTCGTAAAACGCGTCTCCCCAGCAGTAGTCGAAGTCCAGGTCACCGGCTTCGGCTCAACCAGCGAGGATGACGACGACAACGACGCCGACTCGAAGAGTTCCATCGGCCGCCAGCGCAGCCTCGGCTCCGGCGTTATCGTCGATCCCGACGGCTACATCATCACCAACTATCACGTCGTCAAAGGCGCCGAGCGCGTCCGCGTCGTCCTCACTCCTCAGCCGAGCGCAGGCTCTCAACCCACATCATCCCTGAAATCGCGCGGCAAAGTTCTCCCCGCTCGCATCGTCGGCTTCAGCAAACTCATTGATCTCGCGGTGCTCAAAATCGAAGCCACCGGCCTCCCCACCTTGCAAATCGGCCGCTACGAAAAAATTCAGAAAGGCCAGCTCGTCCTCGCATTCGGCAGCCCCGAAGGCCTCGAAAACTCCGTAAGCATGGGGCTCGTCAGCTCCGTGCTCCGCCAAACCGATCTCGACGACACCATGGTTTACATTCAGACCGACGCCGCCATCAATCCCGGCAACAGCGGCGGCCCGCTCGTTGACGCCGACGGCAACGTCGTTGGCATCGACACTTTTATCTACACGAAATCCGGCGGCAACGAAGGCATCGGATTCGCCATCCCCAGTGGCATCGTCCGCTACGCCTACGAACAAATCCGCAAATACGGACGCGTCCGTCGCCGCTCCATCGGCGCCGACGTGCAATCCCTCACGCCCGATCTCGCACAAGCCCTCGGCCTTTCTGCCGACATTGGCGTCCTCGTCTCCGACGTTTACGTTGAAGGCTCCGCTGCCGCCGCCGGCCTCAAAATCGAAGACGTGATCGTCGCTCTCGACGGATTCCCCGTCGACAACGTCCCGCTCTTCACTCTCGGACTTTATCTACTCAATCAAACGGATTCGGCAAAAGTCACCGTCGTCCGCGCCGGCAAAAAAATCGACATGGTGCTCCCGATCTACGAGCCACGCGACGCCGCACGTCTCTCCGAATTGGGCGATCCCACCAAAGACGTCATCCCGCGCCTCGGCATCGTCGGCGCAACCATCACTCCCGAAGTTGCCGAAATCATCGGTGATCTCCGCATTTCCTCCGGAGTCCTCGTTACCTCCATCGTCGCCGATCGCCTCGCCGTCGATTCCGGCCTCACAACAGGCGACGTCATCCATTCGCTAAATCGCAAATCCACCAAGAGCGTCGACGAACTCCGCAACGCCTTTACGGCGCTGAAGCCAGGCGAGCCGGCAGCGATGCAAGTCGAACGCAATGGCAAACTCACCTACGTAACCTTCGAAATGGAATAGTCGTTCGAGCCTCCGTCGCGCCCGCCAAAGAAAGGGCAGCGACTCGCGCGACCGAAAACAATCAAAGCGGAGATTTAAAATGGGGCTTCTGTTTAAAGACGACCTGCTCGACGAATTCGGTAGCTGGGCGCTTTCCTACATTCCCTATGGCGGCCCGGAATTCGCAGAAATCCAGGCAGTCGGCGCAGCCGTCGGCGACGGCGACGCTCGCGCCTTCAACAAAGCCTGGGTCACCGCCGGTGATCGCCGTTTCTCCCAAGCTGAAGACGCAAAAAGATCCGGCCACCTAGCCACCGCTCGCGATCAGTTCCTCCGCGCCAGCGCCTTCTACGCGTGCTCTTTCCACCCGCTCTACGGCAAGCCCGTCGACCCGCTTCTCCTCGCCGCGTTCGAAAAGCAAACCACCGCCCTCAACGCGGCCTTCCCTCTTTTCGATCCGCTCGTCCTCGCGCTTAGCATCCCGTTTGAAGGCGCATCCATGGCCGCCTATTTCATTCCAGCCGCCGACGCTCCGCGTTCGAAACGTCCCACCATCATCTTCACCAACGGTTTCGACGCCACAATCACCGATTTGTATTTCCTATGCGTCGTCGCCGCTTCGCGTCGCGGCTATCACAGCCTTGTATTCGACGGACCCGGCCAGGGCGCGATGTTGTATCAGCAAAATGTCCCGATGCGCCCCGACTGGGAAGCTCCAGTCTCCGCCGTCGTCGACTTCGCGCTCACACTCCCCGAGGTCGACGCAAAACGTCTCATCCTCAGCGGAACCAGCCTCGGCGGCTATCTAGCCCCGCGCGCCGCTTCAGCCGAGCACCGGTTGGCCGCCTGCATCGCCGACCCAGGCCAGTTCGCGATTGCCGATTCCATCCGCCCAATGGCGTTGAAGTTAGGCGCATCCCCTGAAAGCGCCGCGAATCTCGGCACGCTCGACGACTCCATCCTGCAAACCTTCCAGCACATCATCGAAGGCAATACGAGCCTCCGATGGAAAATCATTCAGCGCGGCTTCTGGGTATTCCGAGTCGACACGCTCCGCGACTTCCTCCGCAAAACCGAACTGTTCACCATGGCTGGTCGCGCCGACCAAATTCGCTGCCCGACTCTGCTCACCGCCGCCGAGTCCGATCCCCTCACCGCCGGAACAAAAACTCTCTTCGACGCAATGACCTGCCCCAAAACGCTAATCCCATTCGTCGCAGCCGACTCCGCCGCCACCCACTGCGAAATGGCCAACCGCACCCGCTTCAACCAAGTAGTCCTCGATTGGCTCGACGAAACTCTGGGCCCACCCCGCTAAATTCTTCGCCCACCCATCCCCGCTGCAATCTTTATGGAGTGCGGCGGTTCACCGCCGCCTTTGAGGTCTAAGTCCCAACCAGACTCGATCTATAGCTAGCGTTCAAATACGCCACCCAACCCAAATTCCAACAGCAATCACGGCAATCGCCGCAAACACCAATCCCGTAGCGCAAACCAACACCGAAGCCCGCCAAACATCCGCCTCGTCCTCACCCGCTGGCGGATCCCCCTCATCTCCCACCCACACATCCGTCACCAGCGCCCCACCCATCCAGATCGGCCCAATCAATTTCCTCTGTATCCCACCCGCCGTAGCCGCCTCGCTCCATCCCGAATTCGGCCCCGGCAAAACTCCATGCTGCCGCCACCCAATTCGAAACGCCTTCGCGGCCGAACACTTCGGCACAAACCACGCCACCACCGAAATCAAAATCCAAGTCAGCCGCGCCGGAATAAAATTCATCACGTCATCCAACCGCGCCCCGCACCACCCAAACTTCAAATACCGGGGCGTTTTATTTCCCACCATCGAATCCATCGTGCTCACTACTTTAAAAAGCACCAGCCCCGGCAATCCCAAAACGACATACCACGCAATCGCGCTCGTAAACCCGTCCGTCAAATTCTCACTCAAGCTCTCAATCGCAGCCCGCCTGCAAGCCGCAAGATCCATCCGATCCGTATCCCGACCCACCAGCCGCGCAATCGCCAAGCGAGCGCCCGCCAAATCCCCCGCACGAGTCGCCTTCTCCACCGCCCACGAATGTTTCAATAAATCTCGCAACGCCAGGCACGAGTAAGTCAAAAAAATCTCAATCGCAAACATTAACTTCCAACTCAGCCCCAGCGAAGCGAAGAGCAGCGCGCCCGTCCCGCCCACCCAGACAATCGCCAAAAGAAAAAACAGCGCGACCCCGCCGCCATAACCATCCGCACCAATGCGCCGCAGCCCACGCTCAAACAAACTCAGCGTGTGCCCCATCAACCGAATCGGATGCAGCGGGTAAACCGGATCGCCCAGCAACAAATCCAAAATCACCGCGACCGCAAGAATCGGAGCGTGCGGACGATATACGTCAGCCAAGACAGCCTCAATCGCCGATGCTTGAATCACCACTTCGCCGACCAGCCCATCGCAATCGCCGCGTAAACCCCACTCGCCGCCTGCTCCGGATCCGCATCCCCAAGTCGCGCATAAAATTCCGGCCACGCACCCGGCCGCGCCGCGAGACTCGTCGCCAGCGTCGCCGCTTGCTGCCGAAAAATATCTCGCGCCGCCCCGGCCGGCACCGTACCCACCCGAATCCGATCCAGCACCGCCGCAATCGCATAAGCCGCCGCCGCAACCTTCGGCTCATACACCACCGACTGAAAATTCTTCTTCAGCAGCTCCAGTTCGCGCTCGCTCAACAACGGTGCAAGCTCCGTCAAAAAGTCCGCCTCGCGTACTCCGAATCGGCCCAGCGCATGAAACAAAAATCGCGTCGAGCTAACCTCCAGCCCGTTCTGCCACCGCAACGCCTCCAGCGTCGCATCGCGTACCGCCACACCAATCAACTCCCCCAGCTTCGAATGCGGACTCGTACTCGCAAACTCTTTCGCGACGCCCGCGCCACCGTCGTCCCCACCCAACCGCGCCGCAACGCAATACTGATCCGTCCCCGTCCCCGTAGCAAAATCCGCCGAATACAAACTCCGTACCGCCAATCTTTGCAACGCAGCGCTCTTCGCCTCCGTCATCGTGATCACCGCCCGCGCGATCGCGCCCTCCGTCAGCGCATGACTAATCAGCAGCATCGTATTAATCGTCCCCGTCACCGAACCCAAACCCGAACCCGGAGCCGCCGCCACCGCCTTCTCCCATCCGCTTTCCGTCTCCCGCCACAACGCCGGGTCACCCGCGCAAGCCGCATTCCCATGCACGCCAGCCGTCACCACAGCCGTCACCGTCACATTTAAATCGCTCGCCGCAACCACCGCCGCATAATTCATATTCGCTGCAGTCTGCATCACTGCGCTTACCACAGGATCGATCTCAATCTCCCGGCATGCCGCATCGTGGTAAGCCTCGCCGCCCGTAATCTGCGCATGCCGCTCGCGATGATCCGTCCCCTCACAGCTCTGATGATTCACCAAATAGCGAAGCCCCTCGCGCTGCCCACCGTTCCGCGCCGACGTACTTAACACCCGATGCGGCACCTGCAACTCCGCCACAACGAATCGCCCGTTCCGCACCAACCGAAACTCCGACGCCACCCGCAACGCTTCGCCATTCATCACCACGCTCATCAAATCGCTCCACTCCGCCGCAAGGCTCGCCGATAGCAAGCCGCGCCAGTCGCAACAACCCGCAGTCTATCTCACGCCAACAATTTGTCATCTCTCTGTCCCACATCCCGCCCCAACTTGACGCGCCTCTCCCCCTCATCGTATAAAACTGTCACTTGATGTCGTAAGGGAAGCCGGTGCAAATCCGGCGCGGCCCCCGCCACTGTAAGCGTGGAGGACCGAAGCAGCAATACGCCACTGGCGCTCATCCGCTGGGAAGGCCGCTTCGTTCCAACGAAACGCGAGCCAGGAGACCGATCAAGTCCACATCGATGCGAATCGACCTCGGTAGGGAGTGTCGATGACGATTCTCGGAATCCATCGAAGTTAGTCTCGGCCCGTACCCGTATTACGTGACAAGACAAGTGGACGCGTGTATCCATCCGGCCTCACACGCCGCAATAAGTCTTTGTCTCTCTACGAGACGCGTTCCGCAAGACGTGAAGGGAGATAAGCAGTTTAGGTTGTTGCCGTAACAGCACAAACGCAATTCCGCTGGCGCGATGTTCGGGAAGCGCGGTGAAAATCCGCCACTGCCCCGCAACTGTAAGCGACGCATTCGCGATTGCATATGCCACTGCCCCCTGAGGGTGGGAAGGCGCAATCGCACTAGCACCACGTCGTGAGTCAGGAGACCGGTCCGCCAAGCTCCGAGCAAAAGCTCATTGTCCGCTCTTTCCAGGGCGAAGGAGGACGTTGATGTTTCCCCAGAGGTTGCACCGTTTTCGATTTTCGTTACGCACGTCGTTTCATTTCATTCTGCTGATCGTATTCGCATCCGCATTCTCATCCGTTGCCGGAACCACCGCTCACGCTCAGTCCGCAAACATTCGCGGCAAAATTCTCGATCCCCTCGGCAATCCCATAGCTCAAGCGAAAGTTTCGCTGATCCAGGAAACCCGCGAAGACAAATCCCTCGCCGATTCCACTTCCGCCGCCGACGGCTCCTATCATCTCGACGCACCCACCTCCGGCCGCTTCGCCGTTCGCGTCGAAGCCCCCGGTTTCGATCCCCAAACCTCCAGCTTCATCTACGTCGGCGCCAACAAATCCGCCGATATCGACGTCAGCCTCCGCATCGGCACTCTCAGCGAACAGATCATCGTCTCCGCCACCGGCACGCCCGTCCTCGAAACCCAACTCGGCGCGTCCGTCAGCGTCGTCGACCATTCCGACCTCGAAAATCAGCACCAGCTTCTCGTCGCCGACGCGCTTCGCACCCTTCCCGGCCTGCAAATCGCGCAAACCGGCCAGCGTGGCGGCACCACATCGCTCTTCGTCCGCGGCGGCCAATCCGACTTCAACAAGGTCCTCATCGACGGTATCCCCGCCAACGACATCGGCGGCGCCTTCAATTTCGGCGATCTCTCGTCCACCGGTGTCGATCAAGTCGAAATCCTGCGCGGCCCTAACAGCGTCCTCTACGGCCCCGACGCCGTCTCCAGCGTCGTCAACGTCACCACCCCGCACGGCACCACCATCCAGCCCGAGTTCAACTACTCCATCGACGGCGGAAATTTCGACACCTTCCGCAACGATGTCTCCGTCTCTGGCGCCTTCCACCAATTCGACTATTTCTCCGAATTCTCCCGCTTCGACACCCACAACAGCCTTCCCAACAGCGAATTTCACGACGCCACCTACGCCGGCAATTTCGGCTGGACCCCGACCTCCACCACCGACGTCCGCTTTACCGTTCGTCACTCCGCCACCGGTCTCGGCACTCCCAACGCGCTCGACTTCTTCGGCATCCCCGACGATTCCTTCCAGCACGATCGCTACACCTATTGGGGCGCCACGCTACAAAACCAAACGACAAAGAAGTGGCACAACATCCTCCGCTTCGCGTCCGGCCAGCAAAGTATTGCTTCAGAGAATCCCGCCCCCACCGGTACGCCCTTCGACCCATTCGCTGGCACCCCGTTCGACTTCGGCCCCAACTATCTCGGCGATCTCGTAACCATCAAAGGCGCCAACGGTTTCACCGCCACGGGCCAGGCGATTCTCGATTTCGCTGGCGTTTATCCGAGTCTCTTCAATTCAGAAACCACGCGTCGCTCCTTCTACGCGCAGTCCGATTACCAGGTCGTATCCGATCTGACCGTTACCGGTGGCTTCCGTTACGAAAACGAGAGCGGCTTCACCGATTCCAACGGCTCGCGCTCTCCCGCCGACCGCAATAACTACTCCACGTTCCTGCAAGCCAACGGCAACATCGGGCACCGCCTCTTCGCTTCTGCAGGCGTCGGCTTCGAAAACAATGCGGTCTACGGTTTCGCAGCCACGCCGCGTGTTTCCGTCGCCTACTATCTCCGCCGCCCCGCAAGTCAGGAATTTTTCGGCGACACCAAACTGAAATTCAATTTCGGGAAGGGAATTACCGAGCCCAGCATTTTCAACCAGGGAGCGTCGCTCTTCGCCTTGCTCTCAGGTGCTGACGGCGGCCAGGCGATCATCAACAACGATCACATCTCGCCGATCGGTCCCGAACGCAGCCGCAGCTTCGATTTCGGTGTCGAACAAAATCTCCTGAACAATCGCGCTCGTCTCGGCGTTAGCCTCTTTCACGAAAATTTCTATGATCTGATCGAATTCGTCGGCGTTGGTTCCTTGCCCTTGCTGGGTGTTCCGCCCGACGTCGTCGCTGCAGCGCAAGCCGAGGGTGGCGCCACGATCAACTCCGATTCCTTTCGCGCCCTCGGCGCAGAAATCACCCTCGACACGAATCTCGGCCACGGTTTCCGTGCCACCGGCATGTACACCTACCTCGACGCGACCGTCACGAAATCCTTCAGCAGTGACGCGCTCTTCCCCTCGATCAACCCGGCGTTCCCGGACATTCCCATCGGCGCATTCGCCCCGCTCGTCGGCGCGCGCCCGTTCAACCGCGCTCCGCACACCGGCAGCATCCTTCTCTCCTACGATCGCCGCCGTTTCAACGCCAACATCGCTGGCTCGTTCGTAGGTCGTCGCGACGGCAGCACCTTCCTAAGCGACGGCTTCTTCGGCACATCAATGCTGCTTCCCAACCGCAATCTGCAAGACGCCTATCAGTTGGTCACTCTGAACGCCCGTTACGCCTTCAGCTCCCACATTACCGGCTACGTCAGCGTGAACAACCTCCTGAGCCAGCACTACGCCGAAGTCATCGGATTCCCCGCATTGCCCCTAACTTTCCGCGTAGGCATGAAGTTCACCTTCGGCGGCGACCACGGTTGGAAATAACGTATTTTATTCATTGATAGATCCCACTTGTGGATGGAAGTAATTGCTAGATCCATTTGCGGGTGGAAACGAGACGGTGGCTCCCGTGGAACGTCACAGGTAGGGTTGTCATCCTGAGCGAAGCGAAGGATCTCAGAAGTCAGCCCACTTACAATTCGATCCGACACCGCGCAAATGTGCGGGCGCAGCTTTGCCCTGAGAGCTTTACTCGAAGGGCTGCTGCGCCCCTACTCGATCCGCTAGTTTTTGTGAGAGTGAGCGCTAGTCGCGACTTACGCTTCCAGCAATCGCCGCACAGCGTGGCGCAAAAATCGAAACAGATGAAAGATCACAAACGCCGCGAGCGCTAGTAAGACCACGACAACAACGATCGTCGCCGCCGGATGAACCGTCGCTAACCACGTCAGCCATACCGCAAGCGTATCTTCACCCAGACTCAGCGCCCAATTGCTGAACGGCTCGGGACTCGTATTCGCCGCCGCGCGCACGCTGGCCTTGCTGCCATGCGAAGTCAGTGCGACTCCGCCAGCGAGCAACGCAGCGCCCCAGCGCCACTCCGGTGACGCCGCTCCGGCAGCGCCGTATGCCAGTAACGCAGCAGCAGGCGGTCGAATTACGGTGTGAATCGCATCCCAGACAGTATCGACGAGCGGAATTTTATCGGCGAGAAATTCAACAACGTAGAGCCCTATCGCAATGCCAAGAACCCACGGATGTCCCAGCACTTGCAGTTGTGCGGGCAAATGAATTACGCCGAAGCGCTGCAACAACCCCAGCGTCGCAATGGTGGCGTAGAGGTTCAGCCCCGAAGAGAACCCAGCCCCAAGCGCGAGCCCCAGCGTCTCAATCGGATTCATACCGCCATTCTACTCCCGACGAGCTGCGACAAGAGAAATTCCGTGTAGGGGCGCAGCACGTCGAAGGTCCTGAGCGTCGAAGGGCTGCGCCCTAGGCCCGCAGGATGCAATACGCACTTCAGTCTTTCGTTGCCCGAAATTTCGTGCGCCAATTTCCTTTGGCTGTTCCGCGTCAGAGCGCGCCGGCCGCCTGAAGCGCCTCTTTCATCCCTTTCCAACTCTGCCGTGTCGACTCTTCCGGCGAGCCAGCACCACGCCAATGCGTCTCCAGGCTCACGCCATAGTGATACCCGTCGTGCTTCAGCGCCGCGAACTGATCTTTCCAATCAACGATCCCGGTTCCGACCGGCGCCCAGTCATAGCCTTTGCCGTCAGCCTTGCGCGTCACGTTCTTGCAGTGGCAGTGTCCGATGCGTTCTTTGGGCAGCAACTTGTACCCGTCGGGATAGGGCGTTTCGCCCGCGGCACCGGCATTTCCCGGATCCCAATTCACCATGAAGTTCGTCGCGGGAACGGCCGCCAGCACCCTGGCTGCCTCCGCGCCATCGCCTGTGTTGCACGCCATCTCATTCTCGAGCACCAGAATGATTTTCTCTTTCGCCGCTGTTGCCGCAGCTTCACGCAGCTTTGCGTCAATCGCTTCACGATACGGTTTCTGATCGTCGAGTCGCCAGAAGTCAAAGAGCCGTACGCGCTCCGTCGAAAACGCCTTCGCCAGCGCGATACTTCGCTCCAGAACTTCCGGCTGCTGCTCGAAAGTGAAGTCTGCATTGAACTGATCCCGTTTCGGGCTGAACTTCGACAGTGGCGCGCCGGGCCAATCGACTTTAAAAAGCGGGCTCGCGATGTCGGTGACGCGCAGCTTGTACTTCTCCAGAATCTTGCGCGCTTCGGCGACTTCGTTCGCATCGAGCCTCAGAACGTTCTTGTTCCACATCCCGCGCAGCTCGATCCACTCCATCCCGAATTCTTTCGTCGCCACCTCGCAGGCATGGCCGAAATCCTGCGAAATCTCATCGTTGATAACCGCGATGCGAAACGGCGAGCTCATAGCGTGATCCCCAACTTGTCGTGAAGATATTTCTTGCTGATTTCGGCGCACTCTTTCGGAGTCCGGCTTTTGTCAGGCACATCGTCGAGTTCAACAATCGCCCAGCCGCTGAATTTCACTTCGTGCAGCGCTTTGAAAACTCCAGGCAAATCGACTTGGCCGCGACCCAACTCAACGAACTGATAGTTCTTCTTCGGATCGCCGCTGATTTTCTCAACGTCTTTGATATGTAGGAACAACAGCCGGTCGGAATATTTGTGAATCGCTTTGACCGGATCGCCGCCGCCCTGGAAATAATGCGCGACGTCGAGTTCCAGCTTCGCGTAGCGCGGGTCGGTCGCGGCCAGTATCTGATCGACTCCTTCCGGCGTTTGTCCGAGAGAGCCCATGTGATTGTGATAGCCGAGCGGGATTCCGAGTTCCGCGGTCTGCTTCCCAATTGACGTCAGATACTGCCCGAGCCGTTTGTAATCTTCCGCTGTGATCGCGCGATTCTTTGGCCGGTCATCTGTAACCTGAAGATATTTCCCGCCGGCTTCGTGAAGAAATTTCGCATGCGCAACGTGCTTCGCGACTTGTTCCGACTCAGGCGCGTCGATATTCACGCCGCCGCTCGACAGCGCAACGAATGTGAGTTTGTGTTGCGCGAGCAAATCAGTCAGTTCTTGCGTGCTCGCAAATTCATCCACGGCGTTGGAGCGAATCTGGATTCCCGGAAAACCAAGTGACGCAACGTCGGCGATCGCCTGGCGGTCGTTTCCGCCCCATGTGATCGACGCGTAACCGAAATGAATTTCGCTCGGTCCCGGCGGAATCGGCGAATCGAAATGCGACAAATCCATCGGCGGATACAGGGCGTCGCCTGAGGCAGGTGAAGCGGCGCTCATCAATCTCCGCGGCAAACTCGCTCCGGCAGTGATCGCCGCAATTCCACTGAGAAATTCACGTCGCGCCCAAATCGATTTCATCAACGCTTCCTCCCGCTTGCCGGCTTCCGTTTTGTCTTGCTCTTCGCGCTCTTTGCATTGGACGAAGCGCGCGAGGATTTCGGTGCGTCGTAGCCGTTCGGATGCGCGCGGAACCAATCCCACGCGCTGCGCACGATGTCGTCGAGATTGGCGTACTGCGGCTGCCATTTTAATTCGCGCTTAATTTTTTCAGAACTCGCAACCAAAATTGCCGGATCGCCGGGGCGGCGCGGCATTTCTTTTGCCGGAATCGAGTGTCCCGTCACTTTGCGCGCGGTTTCGATTACTTCCCGCACGCTGAATCCGCGGCCGTTGCCGAGATTGTAGGCGAGCTTATTTTGCTTACGCAGCGCGTCGAGCGTAAGGACATGCGCGCTCGCCAAATCGGCGACGTGGATGTAATCGCGCACGCAAGTTCCGTCCGGCGTTTCGTAATCCGTGCCAAAAATCGAAATAAATTCACGCTTGCCGAGTGCCACCTGCAAAATCAACGGGATCAAATGCGATTCGGGATGGTGGGCTTCGCCTTGATCGGCGGTTGCGCCGGCGGCATTGAAATACCGCAAGCACGCGTAACGCAGTCCGTGAATCTGGTGAAACCACGCCAGCATTTGCTCGACGAGCAGTTTTGATTCGCCGTAAGCGTTTGTCGGATGAACGGGGTCGTTCTCTTCGATCGGCGTGCGATCGGGAGTTCCGAAAAGCGCGGCGGTGGAGCTGAAAACAAAACGCGGAACTTTGTGCGCGAGAACCGTCTCCAGAAGCGTGAGCGCATTCGCGGTGTTGTTGCGAAAGTATTGCTCCGGAAATTTCATCGATTCGCCGGCCTCAATAGAGGCGGCCATGTGAATCACACCGTCGAATTTGTGCTTTTTGAAAATGCGATCGAGCGCGGCGCGATCGCCCGTGTCGCCTTCGACAAATTTCGCGCGCTTGGGCACGGCAGCCTTGTGACCGTTGCCAAGATTGTCGTAGATGACGACTTCGTAGCCGCGCCGCAAGAGTTGAGTGGTGACGACGCTACCGATATATCCGGCGCCTCCGGTAACGAGTACGCGATCGGGCATGGAGAAGTGAGTCCTCAGAAGCGGAATGGCTGCGACCGACCCGTACATCTATAGGGGGCGATCAAAACGGACAGCGCGAAAGATTACATCAGGAATCGCTCGGATACGCCAGTCGGCGGGACGCCAGTCCAAAATTTCGCGAAAAAGACCTCCGCTAACTCCAATCTCTGCAACAAATTCACCCACCATCAGTGAGCCTTACTCCTTTAGAATCACATTCTTACAAAACTACGCCTGCATCCCATTTAAAATCATATTCTTGCAAAAAAAGGTGGGGGGGAGTGTCACGCCTTTCCCAAAATGGAACGAACCTCCTGCGCTATCCGAGCAGGCTAACCAAACCTCAGACCAAAAGCAAAATCTCAGACAACGCCTTTTTCCGGTCTCAGATGACACACGTTTTCAGGACTCAGACAACGCCTTTTTTCAGCTCGGACAGTTTGTAAAAAGTGTCGCGCCACACGACTCCACCTTGGCGCAACGTGACGATCATGGATCGCAACAACATCCAGCAGAAAATCAGCGCGCCAATCGGATGTGTCAGCGCATAGAGCGGAGATATCTTCGCGCCGAGATCCACAAAAATGTGAAGCAGCAGTGCGATCCCTACGGAAATCGCTGCGAGGGTGCGAACCGATCCATGGCCGAAGATCACCGCCACGAATGGCGCGAAATTAGTGAGCAGCATGCTGGTGATCGCCGCGACTGTGAGCGGCACACTGTAGTTCAGCGCGGCGAAGAAATTTTTTGTGACGCCGCGAACGAGATTACCGAATCCCGCGTGCCAGCGAACGGCTACAAATCCCACAGCGACGCCGACGCAGCTGCGATAGCCGCCAAGCTTCAGAATCTTGCCGAGCTTCATGTCGTCGACAACTTCCATCGCCAGGCGCTTGTGTGTGCCGCATGCTTCGTACGCAATTTTGCGAACGAGCTGAAACGCTCCGATGCCGAGATACGCACGCGAATTGGGATTCGCAACGCGAGCCGAGTCGCCGGCCAGATGCATAGCGAGCCCAAAGAAAGTAAGCAGGACCGTTTCCCAGAAGCCTTCGTGATCGACGTCGCCGAACAATGTGAGGTGATCGAGATTGCGAGTTTGGACGAGCGTCATCGCGCGGCTGATCGCGTCGGGCGCGAACCGGACGTCGGCGTCGGTGAAGAGTAGCCACTCGCCGGTCGCGGCTTCGTAGGCCTTCTGCAATGCGTGGGGCTTACCAAGCCAGCCTTGCGGCAGCTCTTTCACGTGGATGATGCGGAGGCGATCGTCGTTTCGCGCGGCGTCGTCGAGGATGGTTGGCGTTTTGTCTTTCGAGCGATCGTCGACGGCGATGATCTCGAGATTTGGGTAAGCAATCTTCGACAGCGTCTGGAGAGCGAGCGGCAGTTTCTCTTGTTCGTCGCGCGCAGCGAAGATCAAAGAGATGCGCGGCGCGTTCTCATCCTCAAGAGGCGGGAATTTGCGCAGCCAGGGAAGATAGAAGAGCCCGATCACCGAGCGCAAACCAAAGTAGAGCCAGAAGCCGGCGATCAGAGCGAAGAGAATGATCAAGAAGGTGTGCAACTTGTCTCTTTCGGTGACTCCAGGGGCTGAAAGCCCTTCCTGATGTGTGGCGTTGATGTCGCAGTTGAAACCGCGAATCACAAGCCTCACAGCGTCCCGCTCGTTCGGGACGGTGAAACCGTGATCCAGTTAACGTCGGGCGGCGAGTTTCTTACCCAGCCTGCATTCTATATATCGTAGCGAAACGTACCTTCGTGGGTTGTGGAAATCGGTGTCAATTCACACATAGAACCTGCGGCTACTAGACCGTTGTTGGTATCTAGTGCGGGCCTCAGGGTATCCTAGATTCGATGACTGAAACGCTTGCGATTGTCGGTGCTGGACGTGTGGGACGTGCGTTGGGCCGGCGGCTGCGCGAGCTGGGTTGGAAGATCGGTGCGGTCGTGACGCGAAATGAATCGAGCGCGCGACGAGCGGTGCGGTTCATCGGCGCGGGCTCGGCAGTGGCAGTGATGTCCCGGCGCATCTTGCAATCGACGTGCATTCTCATTGCGACGCCGGACTCGGCGGTTGCGAGCGTGGCGGAGGAGTTGTCGCGCATCGGCGGAGAGGAATTGAAGGGGCACGTTGTTCTTCACACTAGCGGCGCGCTGGATTCGACGGTATTGCGAGCGGTGAGAGAGCAGGGCGCCGCAGTTGGGTCGATGCATCCATTGCAAACATTTAACGGGGTGACGGTGCCTCCGCTGGATGGCAAGGTTTTTGCGATTGAAGGTGACGCGCAGGCGGTGCGGAAGGCGCGAAAAATAGCGCGAGCGGTTGGTGCTTCGCCGTCACCGATCGAGGCACAGAAGAAGCCGCTTTATCACGCAGCGGGCGCGCTCGCGGCGGGGCACACGCTTGTCGTTGTGGAAAGCGCGATCCAGTTGCTGATGTCATTAGGAATGAAGCGGTCGGAGGCGATGCGGGCGCTTTTGCCCATGACGAAACAAGTTCTACAGAATTATGAACGGCTTGGTTTGAAGGCGGCTTGGACGGGCCCGCTGGCGCGCGGCGATTATGAAGTTGTGGCGAAACATATGGCGGCGCTGCAGGACTATTCTCCGGAGTACTGCAAGGCGTATGAAGCGTTGAACCGTTTGGCCGAGAGAATTTTGCCGCGTGATGGAGATGAAACTGTCGAGCAAGCAGCGGAGCTGTCCAGTAGCGCGTCCGGCGCGAATAGCTGCTCCCATTCGTCTTCGCTTCTGTCGTCAGCGCGGGCGAGAACTTCGAAGAAAATGATCGTTGTATCTACAGGGGGAAAAGGGTGAATCGACTTCAGATCGCAATCGAACACGCCAAGCTGGCGAACGGATTGGATGTGGTGATCGCGCCGGACTCGACGGCTCCGGTCGCGACCGTCGGCGTGTATTACAAAATCGGATTCCGGCTGGAGCCGCAGGGGCGGAGCGGGTTCGCGCATTTGTTTGAGCACATGATGTTCCAGGGTTCGGCGAACGCGCCGAAGATGCAGCACATCAAGCTGATCAATTCGAGCGGCGGACTGCTGAACGGATCCACTCATTATGATGTGACGAATTATTACGAAGCGGTTCCGTCGAACGCTTTGGAACGCGTGTTGTGGCTGGAAGCGGACCGCATGCGGGCGCTGAAAGTGGATGACGAGAATTTGCGGAATCAGCGCGACGTGGTGAAGGAGGAAGTGCGCGTCAACGTAATGAACCAGCCTTATGGCGGATTCCCGTGGTTGGATTTGCCTCCGGTGGCGTTTCGCAACTGGGCGAATGCGCACAATTTTTATGGTGATTTCGCCGATCTCGATGCCGCCGATCTCGCGGACGTGCAGGCGTTTTTCAAGACGTACTATGTGCCGAACAACGCGGTGCTACTAATCCTGGGCGATGTCAAAGCGGGAGAAGGACTCGCGCTGGCGGAGAAATATTTCGGAGATATTCCGTCGGGCGCTGCACCGCCATTTGCCGATCCGAAGGAGCCAGAGCAGAAGACCGAGCGGCGCGGCACCGTAGAGGAAAAATTCGGAACGCTGCCGGCGATTGCGATCGGATACACAGTGCCGGAGCGACGCACGACGGATTGGTGCGCGATGGCGTTGCTGGATCAGGCGCTTCATGGCGGGCGAGCGGGGCGTGTGTATCGCGACCTCGTGCTGGAGAAGCAGGTTGCTGTGGAAGCCGACGGCGGTATCGACGATATTTTTGGCTACAACGGGCCGACGCAGATGGTGACGCGGATTTTGCATCGCGGGGATATTTCTGCGGACAAGACGGTTGAGGCGTTCGACGCGGTGATTCGCGAAGTGCAGGAAAATGGAATCAGCGACGAAGAACTGGAGCAGATCAAGGTGAAATGGCGGTCGGATTATTATTCGACGCTGGAAGGCGGGCGCGGCGGGATGCCACGCTACGGATTGATGCATCTGCTGGCGTGCTTCACGTTGTTTGATAAGAAGCCGGAGCTAGTGAACACGATTTTGGATGGATTTCTTGCGGTGAAAAGGGAAGACGTGCAGAACGTGGCGAAAAAATATTTGCGAGCTGAGAATCGTGCAGTCGTGTTTCGCGCTCCGATCAAATCCAGTGAAAATACGGCCGGCGAAAAGGAGGCCGCATAATGGCGACCCAAACACGCACGCAGGGTGCTGTGACGGCGGTACCGGCGCTGGGAGCCGAGCGGCCGGTGACCTGGCCGAAGCGGACGCGGGCGCGTCTGGCGAATGGGCTCGAAGTGTTGCTGGCGGAGTCGCACGCGATACCGAAGCTTCATGGACAGCTTTCGTTTCGCTCGGGAAATGCGGCGGCGATCGATCGCGGGCCGGGACTTGCGGAGATGACGGCGACGGTTCTGCGAACAGGAACGAAGCTCCGCATCAGTCGCCGAATTGAAGAGGATTTGCGGAGTTTGGGCGCGGATTTGTCTTCAAGCGCGGGCGCGGATACGAGTGCGATTGCGTTTGCAGGATTGACGGAGATGGCGGAGCCGCTGCTCGGGCTCGTGAATGAATTGGCGCGCGATGCGTCCTTTGTGGACGGGGAATTTGAACGGGAACGAAGACTGAAGCTCGAGGAAGTGAAGCTGGATCGAACGCAGCCGGGCTTTTTGGCGGGCGAACGGCTGAGGAAGGTTTTGTTTGGCGAGCATCCGTACGCAGTGGCTTCACCGACGGAAACGCAGGTTTCGGCGTATCAACGTGCGGATTTGCTGGACATTTATAAGGATTTTTACACGCCGGAGAATGCGCTGCTGTTGATGGTAGGGGATTTCGATACGGCGACGATGTTGAAGTCGATCGAGAAAACGTTTGGCGCGTGGTCGGGGAAGAAACCGAAGTTGCCGGATGTTGCAGACAAGGCGCAGCCGCGCGGGCGGAGAGTTTACCTGGTGCATGTGCCGGGCGCGGTGCAGACGCAGATTTTGTGCGGGTGCCATGCGATTACGCGTAAACACGCGGACTGGATCAAGCTGGGGCTGACGAACAGCTTGTATGGAGGGGCGTTTAATTCGCGGCTGGTAATGAACATTCGCGAGGACAAGGGATATACGTACAGCCCGCGGAGCGGCGTGCAGGCTTTGCGACAGCACGGATACTTTTCTGTTTCGGCGGCGGTGCGGAACGACGTTGTGGCGGCATCGCTAACGGAGATTTTTTACGAACTCGATAAATTGAGGTCGGTGCCGGTGCCGGATGCGGAGTTAGCGGACGCGATCAACTATTTGACAGGAATTTTTTCGATGGGGCTAGCGACGCAGGATGGCTTGTTGTCGCAACTGGCGACTGTGGCGATGAATGAATTGCCCGACGATTATCTGGAGACGTATCGGGAACGAGTGCGCGCGCTGACGCCTACGGATTTGCTGGAGACGGCCCGGAAGTATTTTGATTCGGCGAATATGCAGATTGTGGTGGTGGGAGATCGGGCGCAGATTGAAGGCCAGGCCGCTCTTTTTGGCGAGTTGCATGTTTATGACGCCCAGGGCAATTTATTAAGTTAGGAACACCTCACAAGTGTGTGCCGGTCATTGACGCTATGATTTAATATGCCTCGGCCTGCCACTACGTCAGAGAAGGTGTGGGGCGCGTGCGTATTTGTTGTCCTCTTGGCAGCATTACCGCTCTTTTTTTCAACATACACGGACGAATTCATACCGTCCTTATCGGCGTTGTGCTCGCTGGTGTAGTGGTTCTTAGAGTGAGCTACCCGACGCATCTTTGGGACCGCAACCGGTGGATTCGAAGTGTGAATGCGAGCTCAGATGGAGCGTTTTGGCTCTGGATCGTCGCGATTGTACTTTTCCTCGGCGTCTTGCCCCTGGTCTGCCTCTGGGCATACCACGCGATCCAACATCCGGTCCAGTAAAGCACCTGGTGCGTCGCGGTGAACCGGGGCGCACGACCCGTGTCGTCGAGAAGAAGTAATAAGTTATTGTATTAAATAGATAACTACAGTATTATCCCCGAACTATGTCCTTGAGGTTCCGCTTCCACCTGAGTGTCCTGTTGCTGGCCTTGGTCTGTTATCTCGGCTCCTTTCCTCTCAGCGCTGCCACGAAGAAACCGCCTGCCCATCCTATCGATATCAATTCGGCGAGTTCGGTGCAGTTGCAAGAGGTGCCGGGGATTGGCCCGGCTACTGCCGAGAAGATTTTGCAGATGCGGAAGTCGTATGGCGCATTCAAGAGCGTCGACGATTTGATGTCAGTGCGAGGGATCGGGGCGAAGCGGCTGGAGAAGATGAGGAAGTATCTGGTGGCGGGGCACGCAGCGCCGCGGAGGGGGAACGCTGCGTCACCGACGGCAGCGAAGGGTACCACTGGCGCGAATTCTTCGCGGGCGGCGCCCGCGAAGACGGCGGCGGTTACTCCTGCGAAGGTATCGAAGCCGGTCGCGTCGGACGGCGACGCTGGTGAGGCTGACGAAGAGCCGGAGTAGCAGCATGCCTCTCGATTCGATCGATCCGCGAAGCGGCCTATTCAAACACAAGTACGAACGCAGCCCCAAAATATCGATCATTACTGACGCGACCGATATTCGATCGATTCCACGGGAGATACGCGCGATCGTCCGGGATGAACGTCGTGTCGTTCGCGGCTTTTCGGAATGGTCGAATTCGCGAGGAAGTGCTGAAGCCGCGTTCGTCTGGCTTGCCGGAGAGCGTTTTCTCGAAGGGAGTGCGTCCGAACTTCTAAAGTCCCTCCATTCTGCCAATCGCCGAATATTCGTCATTGTGAACACGCCGTGCGTGAAGGAGGTTCCGTTTCTGACGGTTCAGCCGCGAGTCTTCGCCAACTCGGCTTCGGTTGAGTATTGGAATTTTCGAATTCGTATCGAGAGCGCTGCGGGACCTGGAACGCGAACCATGGTCGATTCGAGCCGGCCAGTCGAACCGTGGGCCAAACTTGTCGAGGCGATCGCATCAGAAAAGAAAACTCCCGGCGGTGGCGTAGAGCAGCTAGTGCACCTCTGGGAAGCGCGTGACAAACTGCCGGAAATCATCGCTGCCCTGGTGCTGCGCAATCTTGTTGCCGCGACGCTCCAGCATCAAGGAACTGCGAAGGCACGGAATTTTCTCGAAATCGGAGCGAAGCTCTACCCCTCATACGCGGAACTTCACTATCTGGCGGGTCTTCTCGCGATTCGCGAGCATCGTTTTGGCGAAGCCTTTCCACTATTGGAACGTGCGAAATCGTTAGCCGTCTCATTCCCCGGCTCGGGCGGTGAGAACTCGTATCGATGCGACTGGCTCCTCGGAGTAATGGCGGCAAAAGTCGGCAACGATGGCGTCGCGTTTGAACATTTTCTGTCGGGAGTGAAGCACGATCCACTGTTTGAACCCTCTTTGACGGCTCTGCTAAAACTTCGCCTTCCATGCGGGTTGATTGAAGGCAATCAGCACGTCTTCACCCAGGCCGCTCGCCGAAACCCTGACGCGGCTGGTAGGATTTGTGAATTCCTGATAACGCACCGTGCTTTTGCCGCTGCACGCGGAATCGCGCAGACCGTCGAACTCGATTCGGCACAACGAGAGACAACGGAGAGTCAGCTAGCGAGTTCGGCGGCGCCATCCCGCACCGCCGTTCGAACAATTGGGATTGCGTTCGAAGGCCCATTCTTTGAATACTCCAGCATTGCTCGCGTCAATCGTGAAATTGCGCGGGCATTGCTATCAGCAGAGGAGTTTGAAGTACGTGTGGAAACTTCAACCGCTGCAGTCCATCCACCGCATCTACTGCCAGATGGAGAGGTTCTGATCCCGGCGATTCACAGGCGGCTTCACCAGACCGACCTGACTGTTCGTCATCAATGGCCACCTGATTTCCGCCGCCCAGTGACGGGCAAGCTGGCGGTCATTCTTCCCTGGGAATACGGAGGAGTGCCGCGTGTGTGGATCGAACAGATTCGGCAAAACGTTGACGAGCTGTGGGTTCCGTCGAATTTTGTGCGGGGAGTTTTCATTCGAAACGGACTTGATCCAGATCGGGTAACCGTGATCCCCAACGGCTACGATCCCGAAGTGTTCAAGCCGGAAGGTCCGAGCCTGCGTCCCCAAGGCAGTCGGGACTTCGTTTTTCTTTTTGTGGGCGGCGCGATTCGCCGAAAAGGCATCGATCTGCTGTTTCATGCCTACCAGGCTGCCTTCTCGATAAACCAAAGCGTCTCGCTCATTCTGCTCATTTCGGGTTCGACGGGTGCCTACCAGCGCAATTCGTGGCTTGCGGACATTCGAGCCGCGACCAACAGCTCGATGTTTCCTCACTTCCACGCAATCGTGGAAACGATTGACGATGCGGTGTTGTCGAGCCTGTACCGTGGTTGTGATGCGTTCGTGCTGCCGTACCGCGGCGAAGGGTTCGGCATGCCGCTCCTTGAAGCCATGGCTTGCGGCAAAGCTGTAATCACCACCGCAGAGGGGCCCGCAAAAGATTTCTGCAACGAGTCGAGCGCCTATCTGGTTCCGGCGAGCGAAGAGATGGTATCGGATACGCCTCCGCCTCTAGGCCCGATGGTCGCCGATTTCACATGGTTCGAGCCCAATTTCACCGAACTAGTCCGGAGTCTCCGTCGGGTACATCAGAATCGGAGTGAAGCCGTCGCGAAGGGGCAGGCCGCGGCAAATGCGACTCGGCACCTTACCTGGGAGCACGTCACCAGCCAGTACGCTGGCCGCATTCGCCGCCTCTGCGCTTCTCAGTAAGCGGCACCATTCCCCGTTAGCTCATCCGATGCGCATGGTCGACTCGTGGGAAGGGCGCCTGATATCCTTATAAAGCTATGGCCGACCTAAAGAAGTTCGCCTCCGTCGAAGAGGCGGTTGAAGATATTCGCCAAGGGCGGATGATTGTGCTCGTCGATGACGAGGACCGCGAAAATGAAGGCGACCTCACGATGGCCGCCGAAAAGATCACGCCCGAGGCCATCAATTTTATGGCGAAGTACGCGCGCGGGCTGATTTGCATGCCGCTCACTGAGGACCGCTGCGATGAGCTCCATCTGCCGCTGATGTCGGCGATCAATACCTCGGTGCACGGGACGGCATTCACAGAAGCGATCGATGGGCGGCTCGGTGTGACGACTGGCATCAGCGCGTCTGACCGAGCGATCACGATTTTGACGGCGATCGATTCGAAAACGCGTCCGCAGGATCTTGCGCGTCCGGGTCACATTTTTCCGCTGCGCGCGCGGAATGGGGGAGTGCTCGTCCGCGCCGGGCAAACGGAAGCGAGCGTCGATCTCTCGCGCATCGCTGGACTGAATCCTTCCGCGGTCATCTGCGAAATCATGAACGAAGACGGGACGATGTCGCGCATCCCGCAGCTGCACGAATTTTGCCGGCAGCACGACATGAAGATGCTTACGGTGGCCGATCTCATTCGCTACCGTATGCAGCACGAGCGGTATGTGCGGCGCGTTGCGGAGGCTGTGCTGCCAACGCGTTATGGCGATTTTCGAATGATTGCGTATGCGAGCGACGTCGATCAGGATCAGCATGTAGCGTTGGTTCGCGGCGATCTGGAAGGTGACACGCCGCCGTTGGTGCGCGTGCACTCGCACTGCTTGACCGGCGATGTCTTTGGCTCGATCACTTGCGATTGCTCCGAACTGGTCGCGCGTTCGCTCACGACGATTGCGAAAGAAGGTCGCGGGGTTTTTCTATATTTGCATCACACCGGACGCGGCTTCGGCATCGAAACCGGTGATGCGCCGGGCGGGCTGCCTCAGATTCACTTCCATCGTCGCGGACAGCTCGATCGCGAACCTGCGCGTCAGCGCATGGTGCAGCATGAAAGCGGCATCGGAGCGCAAATCCTGATCGATCTTGGTCTGAACGACATTCGAGTTCTGACCAACCACCCCAAAAAAGTAGTGGCGCTCGAAGGCTACGGGATCCGCATCGCGGATCAAGTGCCTTTGCGCGTGGAAGCGCCGAAACAAACTCACCAGGTTCTTTAACGTTCAGCGATTTCGAAGACTCGCGACTGACGCTTGCAGTGCGGATTGCGTGGCATGAGTCGATTGCGATCGAGCCAACGCGAGGCCTTGCGAGAGTCCTTGTATCAGTTGGTCGACTTGCGCGCGGAGTGAGCGGATTTCATCTTTAGCGGTGCTGAGTTCGTCGCGAAGTTCGATGATGCGCGTGGCCATTTTCTGATCGATCTCGGCTTGGCGCAGCGCGTGTTCGCCGACGGCGCGCGCGAGTTGATCGATCGCGGTCTGGCGTTCGGTTGGCGTCACGTGTCGCACTTGTTGGGTCGGTTTTGCGGTGCGTGGACCGTCGAGCAGCGTCGATTGCATTTGAATCTCCTCGTTTGTTTGTTCCTGTTGATTTCCTGAGAACAGAATTGCTCAGTCCAAGAGCCTGCGAAAATTTCGCATCCACTCGGGGAGCACCGCGTTCCATTCGAATCTGTCGATCACCTCGCGGCGGCCTTGTTCGGCGCGCCGCGCCGCTTCTTTCGGAGCGGTGAAAACTTCACGCAGACGGTGGCGAAGATGATCGAGATTTGGTTCGGCCCAACGGTGCCCGGCGACAAGTTCGTCTTCTTCTGGTCGAGCGAGGACGACGCCGTTTGTCGCGAGCGGGAAGCTGTTCTCATCGGTGAGGAGGTCGTGCAGCGAGCCCCAGTCCGTTGCGATGACGGGAAGTTGGCAAGCGAGGGCCTCGATGCAATGTTGACCGGTTGCGTCGGCACGCGAGGGGCGAACGAATGCGTGTGAGGCGGCGAAAAAACCGGCGCGATCTTCGTCTGAGATCGAACCCGTCAAGATTGCGATTGTCGGCACATCTTCGAGTTTTCGATCGAGCTCAGATTCGATCAGCGAGATGACTTCCGATTCGAAATCGATGTAGGAATCGCCGCAGCGCTCGGGCGGGCAGTAAAGGACGAGAGCGACATCCTCATCCGGAGCGAATTCTTCAACGAAGGCGCGCAGAAGGATGTCGATGCCGGAAGCAAACCATCCATCGGCGATTGCCATGAATTGAAACGATCGCGAAGGCACGCTTGAAAGTCGGAGTGGAGATCGCCCTGGGTGGAACATTTGAGTGTCGAAGGCGTGAGGGATGATGCGGGTCTTACTGCGATCGACACCGGATGCGGCGAAAGTTTCGCGGTGGAATTCGCTGGGGAGCCAAAGCTCGTCGAGAGCGTTGCAACGCTCGGCCCAGCCGTCGGTTATTCGGTCGGTGCCGAATGCGGCGCGACCGATGCGGCATCGACCGTAGAAGTCGAGATTCCATGTGGTGGGATTGCCGGACTGATAGAGAACGCTTTCGGCGAGATCGAGACGGTCGTGCTGTAGATTCTGAAAGTCTCTGCGATTCGCCCGCAGGTTGCGACCCTGCATGTCTGGATTTTGCCCTCCGGTCGGGGCGATCTGAATCGGGAAGTGATGTTGATACAGACGCAGAGCGAGGGCACGGTTTTCGGATGCGAAGTCGGATTCACCTTCGATATTCGCGTGCATGATGACGCCGGCGACGCTGCGATTGCGGGAAGCGGCAGAGCGCACATCAGCGTAGGTGTCTGCCGAATTGTCGGGATTCGTCATGGCGTCATTCATCGTTGGTGATCAGGTGCAGATTGGTTGCCATGCGTCGAGGCCGTGTTGTGGCAAGCGGTGTGCACGTTTTGTTCCGCCGAAGCGGTGCTTCGATGTGTGAGCCGCACCGAAGGCGGGTCGCGCGAGCGAGGCGGTGCTTTGGGATTGGGAATTCCCAAGATAGCGGCGGAGGAATTCTTGCCGGGTGCGACGGAGATTAGGAGTTTTTAATGGCGGCGAGTTCGAATAGCGGCGCGGCCGGAGCGGGTTTTGCGAGCGGCACGATCGCAGCAACGAGTGGAGAAGCGATCGAAGCGCTCAAGTCCGACATGCTGATGGTCTACAAGGCGGTGATCGAGCTGGAAAAACGCGTCAGCGAGTACACCGTGAACATGATCGAGATTAAGCCACAGCTGATTGCGCTGAAGGTTCACAGCGAGTCGTTTCCGAACGCCATCCGCGAGATACGACGAGGCCAAACCGCGATTCAAAAATCGGTGGCGGGTCTGGAAGAGCGGTTATTGAATCTCGAAGCTCGAACGAAGAAAGCTCCGACAGCAGGATAGGCGCGCCGATGGGTACTCGATCGAATTCGCCTCGCGTTTCCGTCGTCGTGAATACCTACAATCGTGCCGCAAGCCTGCACCAGACGCTGCAAGCGATGGCTCGCCAAAACTATTCGAACTTCGAAGTCGTCGTTGTGAACGGGCCGTCGACCGACGAGACGATGGATGTCTTGCGCGCGCGCGCGACCAAAATTCGCGTGGGGAGCTGTGCGCAGCGCAACCTATCGATCTCGCGAAACGTCGGGATTGAAATGGCGCGCGGCGAATTTCTTGCGTTTATCGATGATGACGCCGTCCCGGATGAAGATTGGCTCGTAGATGCGATCGCCGCATTCAATTCAGACGAGGTCGCCGGTGTCGGCGGATTTGTTTTCGATCACACCGGGTACGAACTGCAGTACAGCTACACGGTCTGCGACCGGATGGGGAACGCGTACCACAACCTCACAATCCCGATGCCGGATTTCTACTATCCGGGATGCCATCGATTTCCAGCTCTGCTGGGCACGAATTCGATCTTTCGCCGGTCAGCGTTGTTGGAAATCGGTGGATTCGACGAACAGTTCGATTATTTTCTGGATGAAACCGACGTGAATGTGCGGCTCATCGACGCCGGCTATACGTTGAAACAGATTCCGCGAGCGTTTGTGTATCACCGCTATTTGCCGAGTCATATTCGCAACGAGAAGCGCGTGAACACGAACTACGCGCCGATGATTCGAAACCGTATTTACTTTTCGCTGAAGAATGCGTCGCTGGCCGACGGGCAATCTGCGGAGCGTTTGAAGGATTGGGGAATCTTGTGTCGCGACGCGCTCTATAACGTGAACTGGAATATTTCGCAGGGAGCGATCCAGAGCGATGTGCTTGAGCGATTGCGCGTCGACATGGATGCCGCGGTCGAGGAAGGACTTCAATTGGGAATGAATCGCCCGCGACGCTTGCTGGGTTCGGCGATCGCGAAAGAATTGCGCGGGGAAGTCGCTTACGATGTAGATCTCACAGACCGCCACGGCCAGTCAGTTTCGACACGCGAATTCAAGCTATGCCCAACCTTGTTGCCAGCTTCCGAGAAACTGACGATTGCACTCTTGAGCCAGCAATATCCGCCGGGAGTGGTCGGCGGAATCGGGCGGCTGACGCGAGACCTCGCGCAAGGACTCGCCGATCAAGGACACAACATTCACGTCCTGACTAAGACAACGCCTGGAAGCGCCATGAACACCGTCGATTTCGAAAATGGAGTGTGGGTGCATCGACTGATCGAAGATCGCGACGAAGACTCCGCTCCGGCCAACGTCAAAGTGCCGGCTCATATCTGGCGGCACTCCGCGCGGATGCTGCGGGAACTGAAGCGGCTCGACGAGATGCATCCGATTGACGTCGTTGAGGCGCCAATCTGGGATGTGGAAGGACTCGCGACGATTTTGTGCGGCAAACTTTGTGTCGTGACGAGCCTCCACACGCCGCTGAAGAAAGTAGTCGAGACGAATCCGGACTGGCGCGCGAACATGACCGAGTCAAAATTGCAGGCCTACGAAGAGATCGCGCAGGCCGAGACTTTTGTCGCGACTCATGCCGATGGTGTCCGGGCGAACAGCAAAGCTGTGCTCGAGACGATGAGCCGATATTACGGCTTCAGTCTCGACGATGATCGCGTCGCAATCCTTCCTCATGGAATGGAAGATCGCACGCACACCACAGCCGAGCAAAACGAGGCAACCGCATCAGCAAATGAAAATTTCGTGAACGTCTTATATACGGGCCGATTCGAAGGCAGGAAGGGAACTGACGTTCTGCTTGCGGCGATTCCGGAACTCTGCCAAAAGTACACATTCGCACGATTTGTTTTAGTCGGCGAGGATCGGGCGCTGCCGGATGGTTCAACGTTGGGCGAAGACTTTCGAAGGTGCTATGCCGGCGCCGACTTTCTCGATCGCGTAATTTTTGCGGGCGAGGTCGCAGACGCCCAACTCGAAGAACGCCTGCAACGATGCGACATTTTTGTAGCGCCGTCGAGATACGAATCCTTCGGGCTGGTATTCCTCGAGGCGATGATGTTCGCCAAGCCCGTCGTAGGTTGCCGGGCGGGTGGAATGAGCGAAGTGATCGACGAGGGCGTGACGGGTTTACTCGCCGAATCGGGCGACGCCGCATCACTCGCGTCTGCAATCGGCGTTTTGCTCCACGACAGCGCGAAGCGGCGGGAACTCGGACAAGCAGGCCGTGAACGCTACCTGCGACTCTACACTCGCGACGCGCTCGTCGACCGTACCCTCAAGTTTTATCGCGAGACGCTCTCGCGACGCGCAGAACGATCAAACGCGCAACCTGGTTCTCGACTTAAACAAGCCGATCATCGCGAACTCATTTCAACTGGCTTGCCTCAGCGATAAAGCAGTAAATTCTGATATCCACCGGTCAGCAGCGACCTCAATGGCACTTCGTTGAGCCCGGTGTGCAGCACGTGCGCCCGAAAGCCCTGTTGCGCCCACAGTTCGATCAGATGGGCGGGATCCTGTCGCGCTGTCGCCATCTGATCCGGACTCCATTCACACAAGATCTTGACGTCGCGATTTCGCGCGAGCAAGCCGCGCGCTCCTTCAAAAACGGCCGGCTCGGCGCCTTCGACGTCGACTTTGATCAGATCGATCTTCCCCGGTTTGTCGGCGAAATAATCGTCGAGCGACACCGCATGTACCTTCACGGATGTCGTCGTGTCGAACCATTTGTTGAGTTGATCAGGCGGCGTCATGCCGAGGCTGCTGTTGCCTGGATAGTTGTTTCGAACGAAGAATTCGAGATCGGTCGTGTGACTGTAAACAGCAAGATTTTCGTACGCGACGAACTTTGTCATCCAGTTGATGATCACGTTCTTGCCGAGGAGTTCGTATGTGCTGGGCTGCGCTTCGAATGCGTATGCACGCGAAGCGCCGACGCGCACGGCGAGAAGCGTGTAGTAGCCAAGATTGGCGCCGGCGTCGACGAAGACGTCCCCCGGCTTGATGATTTTCTTGACGAGTTCGGTCTCCTCGGGTTCCCACTCGCCGTGCATCAGAAGCCAGGGCGCGATAAGCAGATCGCGCGTGTCGACATACATCTTGTTGTGATTTGTCGTGCAGAGCAGCGCGATATTGTTGCCCATGTACACCGGCGGGCGGATAGCCGGCGCGACGGCGGGTTGCGCAGGAATCGCGGGCCCCGGGGCGGATATCCGATCCGATGCCGCAGCTTTTTCTTTCGTGCTGCGTGCCTCACTTAGAACGTTCTCCGCCAGTTTGTTGCCGCACGACGCGAGCAACTTGCCCAGCGCAGCCCGCTGTTCGGGATCTTTCACGCCAGATGCAGCGATTTGCAGATGAGGAATCGCCTCGCGAACGCGATCCATGTGCGCCAAGAGCGTTCCAAGATTCGCGACGGCTTCGATGTTTCGAGGATCGAGCGAAGTCGCCAGAAAGAATCCAGCAAGCGCTTGCTCGCGATGTCCACAAGCAAGTTCGGCGGCCCCGCAGTCGTTCGCGAGTTCTGAGGAAGGCGCTTCTCGAAGTGCTTGGCGGAGAGCTTCGGCCGCGGATTCGAATTGACCTCTGGCATACATAGCCAGCGCTCGCTCGTGCTTTTCGTTTGCAGCTGTTTTCGCGACGCTAGAGTGTGAACCGAATTTCATTTGCGGTGTGTGTTGCACACGAATACCTCGGGCGCGGCGCAGTTCGAACGCGCGAGCCTCACACCACCGATGCATGTTGCCGACCAGTTTGCCCCGTCGATTTTGACGCAGACGTGCCGCGAGATTAGAGCGCACTAATCCCTTGGACGGAATTTATTGCAAAGTTGTCGATTTAAATCGAGACAGACAAAACGCAGAAATTCGGAGAAGCGAGGCGAGACGAGGGGAACTCCAACAAAGAAACCGAAAACCTAAGTACTCTTCCGTCCAGGCGCAAAGAATACCGTATAGATCAACCCAAACACCGCAAGCAACGCCCCCCACCAGACATTGGCGTGAAGATGAAACAGCACAACCGGGTTCGCCGGCGGATGCAGAACTTCCCACACACCCGCGCCGCAGATCAGCACTCCGTTCACGAGCAACGATATGCCGATAAAAAACCAGATCGAAACGCCGCCTTCGTGACTCATGATCACCGCCTCAAAAGATTCGACGCTCAAACGCGCGACAAAGTTCGCGCTGCTACGGAATAGGAATACGGCCCAGGCCCCTGAGATCCCCCGATTGGAGGCACTCTTTTACCAGAACAAGATGTTCAAAATCACGAAAATAATTCCGACGACGCCAGCCCAAAAAATAGGCTTCTCGTAAATCGCCACATCGCCAACCGATGGAACGGCAGTCAGTCCGTAGACGAGACCTTCGAGTTGCGCATCTGTTTTTGGTTTCGTCGCATAACTTACGACGACGGTCACGATGACGCACACGCAGAAAGACCACAGCGCCTGAAACATGTCTTGCGCCAACGCCTTCGCATGCGACGAAAGCGCGACGTAACGCAACGCCGACGGATCGATTTTCACCCAAGCCCACATACTGATCGACGATCCGGTTCCGAGGAGCAATCCCCAGAATCCCCCCGCACTGGTGGCACGTTTCCACAACATGCCGAGCACTACAGTTCCAAACAACGGCGCGATGAAGAAGCTGAACAGCGCCTGCACGTAATCCATGATGCTCGCGAACTGCATCACGAGATACGCGGTGCCGACGCTGACGAGCACCCCGATCACCGTCGTCCAACGCCCCATGCTGACGTAATGCTGGTCGCTGCCCTTGCTGTTGATGAACGGCCGATAGATGTCGTAGGTCCACACGGTGGTGAACGCGCTGACGTTGCCGGCCATGCCCGACATGAATCCCGCAATCAACGCAGTAATGCCGAGCCCGAGCAGACCGGGGCCGCAATAGCGAGCCAGCATCAGCGGGAGCACGTCGTTGTAGCTGTGGAGCCCACTGGCCGCGGCGTTTGCTTCGCCGGTGAGCTTCATCGGAAGAAGTGCCAGGCCGAGCAGGCCGGGCAGGATCACGATGAGCGGCACAAACATTTTCAGGCCGGCGCCGATGATCGGAGCCATCTGTGCGCTGCGAATGTCTTTGGCGGCAAGAATGCGCTGCACGACGAGGAAGTCTGTCGTCCAGTACCCCATGGAGATAACCGCGCCGAGGCCGAAAACGATGCCGACCCAGTTGATTCCCATCGGATTGCCCGAAAACGTCCCGAGCGTGGACCATAGGTGGACGTACTGCTCCGACGCGCGCGCCGCGATCTGCACTTTCAGATTGGCCCAGCCGCCGGCTTCGTAAAGTCCAAGAATCGGAATGAGCAGCGCGCCCGCCCAGATCAGGAAGAACTGCAAGACCTCATTGAAGATCGCAGAACGCAAACCACCGAGTGCGACGTATATACCAACCGTCAACGACGAAACCCAGATGCTGAAGTTGATGTCCCAGCCAAGAACGATCTGCATCACCTTGGCCATCGCGAACATGTTCACGCCGCTCATCAGCACTGTCATGAACGCAAAAGAAACCGCCGAAAGCGCGCGGCTCGATTCTCCGAATCGCAGCTGGAGATAACCCGGAACCGAGTGTGTCTTGGAGATGTAGTAGAACGGCATCATCACCAGCGCGAGGAATAGCATCGCGGGGATCGCGCCGATCCAATACCAGTGCGTCGCAAGAATGCCGTATTGATAGGCGGAGCCCGCCCATCCCATGAGTTCCAGCGCGCCAAGATTGGCAGAAAGAAAGCTGAGGCCGGCGACCCACGCCGTCATCTCGCGCCCAGCCATGAAAAAGTCTTCGGCGGTGTTCGACTGGCCGCGCAGATAGAAGCCGATGCCGAGAACCAGCGCGAAATAAAAGATGATGATGACCACGTCCACAGAGGACAGCTGAACCAGCTTCGAGGAGACAAACGCCAACAATGGAATCGCGGGCATCCAGTGCATCCTTTATCCCCAACCTGAAGGCACCATGCCTTCGGTCCCTGCGGGGCGGTAATCGTTTACGGTATTGAGAAAGTAGAGAAGCTACCCCGATTTGTCAATGTATAGCAGTCGGCGGAACGGGCTGGGTGAAGCGTTTCACTAACCGGAGAATGGCCGGTTAGCGCACAACATTCTGCCCCTTGATGGTATAGCACTGTTGCGGCGCGGTCTGCCGATGGCGACCGGTTCTTGTTCGCTGCGACCGCGCGGGTTAGACTTGCGCCTCCAGCGTGAACTCTGCGAAGCCACCGCGATGACCGACGCCACAAGTTCGCTTTCGAACGAGACGATTCGCGCCAGCTCGCTCTACAACAAAGATCTCGCCCCAATTCCCGCCGAACGCCGGACCTGGAGCACCTACAACTACGCGGCTCTCTGGATCTCGATGAGCGTGAATATCCCCACCTACATGCTCGCGAGCGGAATGATTGCCGGCGGCATGAATTGGAAGCAGGCGCTTTTTACGGTTTTCCTCGGCAATTTGCTCGTGCTGGTTCCGATGCTCTTGAACGCTCACGCTGGTGCGCAATATGGAATCCCGTTTCCAGTGTTCGCTCGCGCCTCGTTCGGGGTGCTTGGCGCGAACGTCCCCGCCGTCTTGCGCGCGCTGGTCGCCTGCGGATGGTTTGGCATTCAGACCTGGATCGGCGGCGAAGCGATCAACGCGATGATCGTTGCGCTCGCGCCGTCCTGGGCACGCTTCGGCGGAGGGCAGGCAGTCTGCTTTGCCTTCTTCTGGTTGCTGAATGTCGTCGTGATCCTGCACGGAATCGATACGATTCGATTTTTGCAGGGAGTCTCCGCACCCCTGTTGTTAGTGATGGGATTGGCTTTGCTGCTTTGGGCTGGCTCGAAGGCCGGCGGGTTTGGGCCTATGCTGGCGACTCCGTCGAAATTCGGTAGCTTCGCGGAATTCTTTCGATTTTTTGTTCCGTCCTTAACCGGTGTGGTCGGTTTTTGGGCGACGGTATCACTCAACATTCCTGACTTCACCCGATACGCGAAAAGCCAGCGCGCGCAGGTGCTCGGCCAGGCGATAGGTCTACCAGCCACAATGACCTTTTACTCGTTCATCGGAATCGCGGTTACGTCAGCAACGCTGATCATTTTCGGTCAAGCTTTGTGGGATCCGGTCGCGGTGCTCTCTCGCCTAGGGAATCCATTCGCAGTCATCTTGGCGATGCTGGCTCTGCTGATGGCGACACTCAACGTAAACGTCGCCGCGAACGTCGTCTCGCCCGCGAACGACTTTTCGAATCTCTCCCCCCGCCACATCAGCTTCCGCCTCGGCGGACTCATCACCTGCTTCGTCGGCATCGCCATGCAACCGTGGAAACTGATGGCCAACTACGGCAGCTATATCTTCGGCTGGCTCGTCGGCTACTCCGGATTCCTCGGCCCGATCGCCGGTGTGATGATTTGCGACTATTTCGTAGTCCGCAAAAAAATCTTGCTGGTGCAAGACCTGTACCAGCGCAACGGTCTCTACGAATACCAGCGCGGATTCAACTGGCAAGCCGTCATTTCGCTAGCCGCCGGAGCCGGCGTCGCGTTCATCGGCCTCTTCATCCCGCCACTTCGCGTTTTGTACAACTACGCGTGGTTCGTCGGCTTTTTCGTAAGTTTCCTGGTTTATTTTGCTTTGATGCATAGCGCGCAGCCGCTCGCGCAAGCCGCAGACTAGAACGAACGGAGCAATCCATGGAATTCGGCATCACCATCAAACCCGATCTCACCGTCGAACGCATCGTCAATCTCACGCGCCAAGCCGAATCCGTTGGCTTCCGCCACGGATGGATTTTCGACTCCCACGTGATTTGGATGGAGCCGTTTCCGCTCATGACGCTCATGGCGGCCAACACGAAAAAGATGCGCCTCGGACCGTGCGTCACGAATCCAGCCGTCCGCGACGTAACCGTTGCATCCAGCCTTTTCGCGACGCTCAACCTGATTTCGAACGGCCGCATGCAAATGGGCATCGGCCGCGGCGACAGCTCGCGCCGCGTGCTGGGCAAAAAGCCCACAACCCTCGAGCATCTCGAACAGTTCGTAAACGCATTCCGCGACCTAAACGCGGGAAAAACGATCGACCACGAAGGCGTCGCCACAACTTTTCCCTGGACGAATAAAAAAATACCGCCGGTGTGGGTCGCCGGCTACGGCCCCAAAGCTCTGCGCACCGCCGGCCGCATCGGCGACGGTGTAATTCTGCAGTTCGCCGACCCGGACCTGATTTCCTGGTGCCTGGGATTTGTCAAAGAGGGCGCCAAAGAAGCCGGCCGCGACTTCAGCAAGATCGAAGTCATGGCCGCCGCCCCCGTTTGGGCTTCCGACGACCTGAAAGTCGCGCGCGAACGAGTCCGCTGGTTCCCAGCCCTCGTTTCGAACCACGTCATGGATCTCATTTCGAAGTACAAGCCCGAGGATCTGCCGCCTTCTCTCACATCATTCGTCAAAGGCCGCGGCTCATACGATTATCACCATCACTGCGAAGTCGGCAGCGACAACGCCGATTTCGTCAGCGACGAAGTCATCGACCGCTTCTGCCTCGTCGGTCCGATCGAACAGCACCGTAAAAAGCTCGACGCGCTAAAAAAAGTCGGCGTAACCCAATTCAACATCTACCTGATGTGCGGCGACGAAGAAAACACGCTCGACGTCTACGGCAGGGAAGTGCTGCCTCACCACACAACGGTCGGAGCCTAATAATCGATGCGATTCGACACCATCATCAAAAACGGCACCATCGTCACCGCAACCCACACAACCAACGCCGACGTCGGCATCGAAAACGGCAAAATCACCGCCATCGCAGCCCATCTCTCGCCAGAAAACGCCACCAACACCATCGACGCCGCTGGCCTCCTCCTCCTCCCCGGCGGTATCGACGTCCACACTCATCTCGACATGCCCTTCGGCGGTACCACCAGCGCCGACGATTTTCAGACCGGCACAATCGCCGCGGCTTTTGGCGGCACCACGACCCTCATCGATTTCGCGATCCAATATAAAGGTCAAACTCTTCGCCACGCCTTCGACACCTGGATGGCCAAGGCCCACAACAAAGCCGCCATCGACTACGCCTTCCACTGCATCATCACCGACATCACCAGCGCGCAACTCGAAGAAATGGCCGACCTCATCCGCGAAGGCGTGACCAGCTTCAAACTCTTCATGGCCTATCCCGGCGTCTTCATGCTCGACGACGCCTCAATCTTCAAAGCCATGGGCCAGGCCGCGAAACATTCCGGCCTGATCTGCATGCACGCCGAAAACGGCGGCGCCATCGACGTCATCGTCCAACAAGCTCTCGCCGAAGGAAAGAAAGCGCCGAAGTATCACGCGCTCACGCGCCCTACCACCGCCGAGGCTGAAGCAACTTCGCGCGCGATCGCACTCGCCGAAATGGCCAACTGCCCCGTCTACATCGTCCATCTCTCCTGCAACGACGCCCTCGAAAAAGTCCGAGAAGCCCGCGACCGCGGCATCCCCGCCTACGCCGAAACCTGCCCCCAATATCTATACCTCTCGCTCGAAAACATGAACGCCCCCGGTTTCGAAGCCGCGAAATACGTCTTCACTCCGCCTCTGCGCGAAAAGTGGCACCAGGAAAAACTCTGGCAGGGCCTGACGCAAGACACGCTGCAAGTCGTCTCCACCGATCACTGCCCGTTCTGCTTCAAGGATCAAAAACAACTCGGCGTCGACGACTTCACCAAAATTCCCAACGGCGGCCCCGGAATCGAACATCGCCTCAGCCTCATTTACACTGGCGGCGTCCACGGTAAACGCTTCTCGCCCAATCGCTTCGTCGAAGTCGTCTCCACCTCCCCCGCAAAACTCTTCGGCCTCTTCCCCCGCAAAGGCACCATCGCCGTCGGTTCCGACGCCGACATCGTCATCTTCGATCCCAAACACCGCGAAGTCATCAGCGCCGCGACCCACCACATGCGCGTCGACTACTCCATGTTCGAAGGCATCCAAATCCAGGGCGCCGCAAGAACCGTCCTCTCCCGCGGCCGCACCATCATCGACAAAAATCAGTTCACCGGCCGCCCCGGCTCCGGCCAATTCCTCCGCCGCCAAACCTACGCAGGCCTCGGGATCTGACGGGTGCCCCACCCTCGGTTCCCAGAGGGTGGGTGCTTAGCTTTCAGCTCGACTTCGCTGTTATACGGGCGCAGCATTGCTGCGCCCCAGCTTGCCCCGCTGTCAACTTCATCCTGATCCCGTTTTTCTTCCTCGAAAAAATCCCCCTACCCAATCACGTTATAAGGCCGCATCATCTCGTTATCCTCATGCTCCAGCACGTGGCAGTGCCACACATACCGAAATTCCTGCCCCGGCGTAACCTGTGTCCCCGCCGGTAAATCGAATTTCGCAATCACCCGCGTGATATACCCCGCATACGTCTTGATCGTATCTTTCCAAGCCGGCCGCTCATTCGATTCCGGCGGCATCGGAATCCCGTTAAACACAATTTTCCCCGACTGCTGGTACTGCTTCGCATCAAACGCCTGCCGGTTCAGCACCTGAAATTTCACCAGATGTATATGCATCGGATGCACATCACCGGTCGCGTTCGCGAACGACCAGATCTCCATCGTTCCCGCCTTCGGATCTTCCGTGATCGGATCGTCCCAATGCTTCCCCCCCAGCAATCCAATCATCGTGTATCCATCCGAAGGCCGATCCATCTCCGTCAGCGACAAAAATCTCTCCCGCACCGCATGCGCCGGATTCAGCGGCAGCATCTCCGACAAAACAATCGGCAGCGCGCTCGTATCCTTCCCCGCCAGCGGCTTCGTCACCTTAAATAGCATCACCTCGCTCGGCACGACTTCGCCCCCGCGCGCATAAGGCGCAGGCGCATCGTTCGTCATCGCCAAAAAAGCCCGCGCATGCTCGCTGAAATCGATCACCACATCGAATCTCTCGCCCGGAGACAAAATCAAATAGTGCAAACTCAGCGGCGCCGGCAGCAGCCCCGCATCTGTCCCAATCTGCCGAAACGCCGGCGCATCCACCACTTGCCCATTCGGCTTCCCATTCTTATCCGCAGGCACCAACGTGACGTGATAAAACCGCGAATTCGATCCATTCACCATTCGAAATCGATATTTCCGAGGCTCAACCTCCAGATACGGCGCCGCTTTCCCATTGACGCAAATCGTCTCCCCAAAATATTCCTGCATCCACATCGGATGCGTCCCATTCGTCGCCGGCGGATACCACAACGCCCCATCCGCCAAAAACGATCGATCCTGAATCAGCAGCGGAATCTCATACTCGCCGCTCGGCAGATTCAGCGCGTCTTCCTCATCATCGCGAATAATAAAAAGACCCGCAAGCCCCGCCACAACATTCAATCGAGTAATCCCCAACGCGTGATCGTGATACCAAAGCGTGCAAGCCGCCTGATCGTTCGGATAAACATTCGGTTTCGCGTCGTACGTCGGCCCCGTCTTTCCATCCGACGTCACCCACGCTTCCGGATACCCATCGTGCTCCGGCAAAACCTTCCCGCCGTGCACATGCACCACGGTTCGAACCTCTGGCGTCCCTTCCTCCGCACCGTGAATCGATGGATCGATCGCCAAAAAATGTTTCGTCGGCAATTGATTGACCCATTTCACCGAAATCGGCTGCCCGCTCCGCACCTCAAACGTCGGCCCCGGCCAAGTCCCGTTGTACCCCCACATCCGCGTAGCCGGCAGATCCCGATGCACCTTCTGATGAATCTCCTTCATTCGAACTTGCACAACGCCGTTCGCCTGCCCTTGATATGGGTGAATCACCGTCAGCCGTGGCAACGCATCCACATAAGGCGCCAGCGAAATCGGTTTCGCCCCCGCCTCCTTCGCCGCCGCCGCAACCGCATTGGCCTGCGGGTGCGCCGCCATATCCCGATGCGCGTGCGCCTGACCCTCCATCCACTCACGTCCATCGACGCCCGCCCCCGACAACAATCCAGCGCTCGTAAGCAGCCCCATCCTCAACAGTTCTCTTCGATCAATCTTCACGAACACACCCTCTTAACAAGTCTCCGTCTTCGACTCCGCACCCTCTGTGAACGCCGCGTTAAATTCTTCCTCTCAACACAAAAACGCATTGCCGGCCGAAGCTCTCGCTCCAGCCGGCAATCGCATTAACTCTTACTTCCTTTGCGATTCAGTCTTTTTCCCCGCAATTCACTCCGGCCGAAAGTTCGGATTCTCCCAATCAAACAATCCAAACAAATCTCCGAGCGCAGGGCTGTTCACCGGTACATACGCGCTGGCCGCGCTCGACCGCGGTTCCGGCAAATTGTCCCGGCTGCGGCTCGTGATCGTCGGCAAGCTCCAGTTCCGCTCGATAAACTTCACCAGCGAAACGTGGTCGTAGTACACGTGGCCAACTTTGCCTTCGTGCGCGTACGGCGAAACGACGAGCAGCGGAATCCGCGTCCCGTCGCCGAAAAAGTCCACCGGCTGCACGTAACCCGAGTCGTAGTAGCCGCCGCCCTCATCGAACGTGATGAAGATCGCCGTGTCCTTCCACAGTCCGGGATTCGCTTGCACCGCCGCGATGATCTTTTCCGTGAAACCTTCGAACAAATCGAGCTTCGAAGACGCCGGGTGACCGTCGGTGATTCCGCTCGGCTTCACGATCGAAACCGCCGGAATCGTTCCAGCCTTGATTTGCGCGTACAAATCGTCCGTATCCTTGACGTGTTCGCCGCGCAGCTTGTCGCTCGTCATGATGTCGGTCGCATACTGAAACGGATTGCAGATGTTGCAATACACATCGAACGGGTTCGGCGTTGCTTTCGGGTCCGCTTCTGCCGCGATCGAATCGGCAACGTAGCGGTTCCAGTGCTCGCCGTAATACGCGAACGAAACGTTGTGTTCCATCAAGATGTCCCCGACGTGACGCACCGAGGTCGGCGGAATCGTGAAGGGAGAAAGGGCCAGCGGCAGCGGCACGCCGTTGCCCAGAAACCCTGGGTTGTAATTGTTCAGCAGGTAGTAGTGGTCCTTTTCGCAGTTCGGATTCACCGGACGCGGCAGAGCTTGCAGGTAGTTCACGACCGCTGGCACGCCGGGCTGGCTCAGATCGGCGCACGCGCTGTAGCTACCGCCGCCGTATCCGTCCTGATCGTAGTAATTGTTCGTTCCCGATTGCGGGTCCGGGTTTTCGATTTGATTTGTCGGAGGCGTCAACGCGCCGCCCTTGCCGTCGCTGTACCAGATCGCATCGGCGAAGCCGAACATGATGTGGTTCGCGCCCGTTCCGCCCATCACCGACTGGTGAAAGTTGTCGCTGAGCGAATAGGTGTCAGCAAGGTGTTTGAAATAAGGAGCATCGCCGTTCTGCACGTTGTAAAACGCCATCGCCGTCGAACCTTCGCCGGTCGACGCGTCATTGAATCCCCCGGGCTGTGCTGCGCCGTTGTCTCCAGCGCCGATCGACGTCTCAACCCAGGGAAACAAATCCGCTTGGCAACCGCTGCCATTCGTCTGGCTGACCTTGGCGACGTCGCAATCCATCTGCTGCCACATCTGATAAAACCGGTGCACCGGGCTCGCTGCGTAATCGTCGTAGCGCACGCCGGGCGTCAACTGAAACACGCCTCCACCAAGGCTGCTGATGTCGTTGATGCGGTTGTCGGGAGTCTTGCCGGGAAGGCCGGTCGCGCCGGTCAGAAGATCGAAATCGTAGGTCGGAAACAATCCGTTTTCCGCGGTCGTCGCAACCTTAAGCGAAAGAAATGGAGGCGCGTCGGCGCTGGCAAATTCGGGACCGCCGGTGAGCGGAGCAGGAACCGTAGCGTATGCGGCCTTGCCGCCAGGCGCGATCGAGAACGGCCCGCCTGAATTGACGGCGCTCGATTGTGCCGACAACGCGTAGTTCGGACCGGGCGTTCCGTCGGCGTTAACAATTCCCTTGGAGAGAAGATTGTCGACCGTCTGCCCCTTCTTGGGCACGTAGGTGGCGTACACGTGATCGAAGCTGCGGTTTTCACCGATGATGATGATGACGTGCTTGATCGGCGAGGTGGTCTTTCCGTCGTTGCTGTTTCCGTCGTTGGCGCGGACCGGAACTGCAACCAGCAATTGTGATGCGACGACTGCGGCGAGTACTTGCTTTGCGGTCGGCAAGTATTTTCGCCAGTGAGACAAGCGCGATTCCATCTATACAACCTCCATCCAGGGGCGTGTCGCGCAAACAAGGTGGGAGGGGACCAATTCGCGCGCGCAATGTTTGTAAACGCGCCGTGTTACACCGTCGCGACAAATGGATGAACTAGCGGACAAACTAAGTAACGAATCATTGGAGTCACTAGAAGAGGTGACTGCGAACTAGAAGTGACTGCGAGGATCGCTGCAATTTCAGTTTGCGTCGAAAAACTTATAACTTCTTTACAAATATTCCCGTTCACGTCGATCGTTTCAAAAAAATCAGTCGCAGTGAGCCCTGGATCTCTATGACTCCAAAACTCCAAGACTCAAAAAAAAACCGCCGTCATCCTGAGCGAAGCGAAGGATCTCAGCAGTCAACCTTATCGACGCTGGTCCGCTACTCGTATCGCAGCGCCGTCATCGGATCCACTCGCGTCGCATGCCTCGCCGGCACATAGCACGCCGTCAGCGCGACGATCGTCAACAGCGCCGCCGCCCCAGTGAACGTCAGCGGATCGCTCGGCCTTACACCGTACAAAAGCGTCGCCATCAACCGCGAAAGAATCAGTCCTCCCAAAACCCCCACGAGCGATCCCGCCAACGCCAAAGCCATCCCCTGCCTCAGCACTCCGGTAAGAACGTCCCCGCGGCTGGCACCGAGCGCCATTCGCACGCCAATTTCGCGACGCCGTCGCGCCACCGCATACGTCATCACGCCGTAGATTCCCACCGCCGACATCACTAACGCGACGACCGCAAACGCAGCGAGCAAAGCAGCACTAAAGCGCGCTTGCGAGTTCGCGCGGGTCACGACTTCTTCCATCGTTTGAACTTCTGAAATCGTGACATCACGATCGACGCCCCAGATCGCCCTCTCAATCGCCTGAGCCGAAGCCGCAGGCTCACCTGCCGTTCGCACGACCAACGTCAGATACGATCCGACGCCATGATTCTGTGAGTAGGGAAGAAAGATCTCTTCCTCGGGACCTGCCGCCCAATCGCTGCGCACCGCGTTTTTCACGACGCCAACCACTGTGATCCACTTCGCCTTTTCCGCACCCGCCTTCGCGGGATCGTCGAACGCGAAGTGTTTGCCGATCGGGTCTTCGTTCGGCCAGTATCGGTGCGCCATGTATTCGTTGATCACTGCAACAGGCTGCGTTGTTGTGGTGTCCCGCGCTTCGATCGGTCGACCGCGCTGGATTTGCATCGCCATCGTCTTCATATAGTCCGAAAAAACGAGCCGGTAGGCTGCGTCAGGCACCTCGCCCGGCTTCGGTGCAGGCTGGCCTTCGATCCAGAACGAAAAACCCCAAATGTCTCCGGCCAGCGGCAAGTGGTTTGTCAGTCCAGCGGACACGACACCCGGAACCGCGCGGACACGTTCTAACGCCTCGCGATAAAAGTCTTCCGTCCGCCCGAGACCGGAAATCGGTGATCCGGCTGTCGAGACGACCATCGTCAACAGATTCTGCGGATCGAATCCGGGATCGATGGCCTGTAACGCCCGCAGACTTCGCAGCATGAGCCCTGCTCCGATGAGCAACATCAAAGCCAAAGCGAACTCGGTGACAACCAGCAGACTTCGCGTGCGATTCTTGCGCGCACTATCGCCGCTCCGCCCACCTTCCTTCAGAGATTCCGCTGGATCGAGCCGCGACGCCTGCCGCGCTGGCGCAACTCCAAAAATAATGCCGGTCGCGATCGAGACGCCAAGTGTGAACAGAGTGACTCGCCAATCGAGCGAGATACTATCCACCCGCGGAATGTCCGCCGGTCCAAAAAGCACGAGCGCGCGAATGCCCGCAGCCGCCAGCAGCAATCCCAGACCTCCGCCGGCGATTGCCAAAATAATGCTCTCGGTCAAGAACTGTTGAGCCAGACGGAAGCGCCCAGCGCCAAGGGCCGAGCGCAACGCCACTTCGCCCGTGCGGGCGGCGCCTCGGGCAAGCAGCATGTGCGCAACGTTCGCGCACGCAATCAGCAAGACAAAAGCGACGGCGAACTGCATCGTCAGCAGTGCCGGGCGAATGCTGCCGACCACTTTTTCTTTCAAGGGCACGATCTGGGCGTCCCGATTCGTTCCGGGATATTGCTGTTCCAGACGCGCAGTGATTGTAGCCAGCTCAGCGCTGGCGGCTGGCAAACCGACTCCCGATGCGAGCCGGGCGAAGATACGCAAGCTATTCGCTTCACGGTTGCCGGCACGTGGACCGAGCGCGAGCGGCGCCCACAACTCCGCTTTGGTCGCCCAGAAGGGCGCGAATTTAAAATTGGCGGGCATCACGCCGACGATCGCATACGACTTGCCATCCAGCGACATCCGGCGGCCGAGCACACTCCGATCTCCTCCGAACTGTCTTTGCCAAAGCGCATACGAGAGAACAACTTCATTCTCGTGTCCGGTTTGATCCTCTTCGTTCACGAAAACTCGGCCGAGTACCGGCTGGATTCCGAGCATAGGCAGAATGTCCGACGTAATGCGAAGCGCCCAGAGTTTCGACGGCCTGTCCACATTGGTGAGATCGGGCGTCCAATATTCGGCGGCTCCCATGCTTTCGAACGACTTGCTTTGCGCCTTCCAATCGAGATAGTTCGCAGGAGCAATCGGGCCGCGCCCGTGATTGAGAATCACGACTAGACCATCCGCATCGCGGTAGGCAAGTGGGCGAAGCAGGATGGAATCCACTGCGCTGAACATCACTGAACTGGCGCCGACTCCCAACGCCAGGGCAAAGACGGCGAAGAACGTGAACGCAGAACTCTTGCGCAGCGTGCGGAGCGCGAAGCGAACGTCTTGAAGGATTGTTTCGAGCACTCGTTTGTCATCCTCGGCGGAGCGAAGGATCGCCGCTGTTAGCCCTATCGAGGAATGGACGATAAATGCGGGCGGCGGTTAGGTGGGTTTCTTCGAAAAATTGTCGAAGCTCGTCGCGATTTTGCGGATTTCTTCGAGCGTTTGGTCGCGGCGCAGAACTCCGTCTTCCAAAACAGTTTCCAGCTGATCGCCGTTTCGGCCGGACTCGCCGGAATTCGCGATGGTTACGAAGTCCTGGCCGTCTTTGAGCAGGACAAAGCGGCCAGCGCGCGAATCTTTCCCAGGGTCGGTGACCGGCTGTTTGTAGACGTCGTGCCACTGTCCGTTCACGTCGATGGCGGAGCATTTCAACGCGAACCGCAGTGTGTCGCGATTCAGTTGCTGCAAAAGCGCGCCGCCCATGCCGAAACTCCAGTTGTCCATCGACCAGCCGCGGCGGGTGAGCTGCGAAATCATGTTTTGAATCGTGTGATAGTTGACGCCATCGCCTTGAATAAACCGCACTTGCGGGGCGATCACTTTCCAGCCTTTGCGATTGACCTCAAATCCGAACCGCTCCGCGGCGATGTTGAAAATTTCTTCCAGCACCAGAACTGCGTCGCCGCTATCCGGACGAATCACCAGCGTGCCGTTGCGCTGCATCACGCGATCGTGCAGTTTGCCGCCCCACAGGTTCCGGACCGCGTCGAAAATATCGTAGGAATCGCTGACGCACGCGACGATTCCTTCGGGAACGTTGTTCAAAATATTTTCGTACGCTTCGACTTCGTGCTCGCGTCCCCACGAAGTGATCGTCGAATGTTCCGATGCCGGGATGCTCACGCCGGCCATCTGCGCGCCGTAATATTGTTGGAGAAGTTCGATCGCGGCTAGATTGTCAGTGCCGACGAAGTTGAACAAATGTGCCGCGCCGCCGATCGCCGCCGATTCACGGCTACTTACTCCACGAAATCCGAAGTCGTGGAGCTTGAAGGGAAGTCCGGACGGATCGCCGGTTCGTTCCAGCGCTTCGCCGACGATTTGTTTGATCGCGCGGCTTAGAGTCGCGACCGTCACTGGATACCACACCTGCAACAAAATCGTTTCGGCCCAGTTCGTCAGCCAGTAAAACTCCGGATCGGTGTTCTCGATCGTGACGATCGCGTTCTGCGCCGATACAACCGAGCCTTCCTTCACCGCCTTGATGCGCAACGGCAACATTCCGCCGTGCTTTGCGTGGAGCCGTTTCCAACCCTCGTAGTTGAAACACTTTGGATTGTTCGAAAAATGCTGGCTCGCGAACTTCGCGGCCTCATCGATGTCTTCGAGAGTGAACACTTTGCCTGCGAAGTTCGACTTGACGATGTACTGCAATCCCGCCATTTCCGAGTGATCGAAAAAGCCGCCGCGAGAACAGACGTACGAATAAATGTGGCGCGTGTTGGCAGGGTATTGCCACCAGTGCGTCAGCTTGTAGCTGTCGGTGTTCAGAATCGGATTGAATCGCAGCGGCTGAATGGCGGTCTCCCTGGCGCAAGCGCCGGAAACGAAATGATTTATCCGCGACTAGGCAGTGAAACGGATCGCGTGAGCTTTACTACAACTTGCTTGGCGCCCCTGAGCGCCGAGGCATCATAGCGGTTGTTCAAGTGTAAAGGAAACGTACATCAGTTTTTCGTCCCGCTGGATTTGCAGTACTACCGGCGAGCCCGGCTTGAGCGCGGCGAGCGCTTCTCGCAGTCGATCCAACGTAGTGATCGGCTGCCCGTTCAGCGTGCGAATCACATCTCCCGTTTGCAACGGAATCTCGCCCGAGGCGTCGCTCGATCGCGCCGCCACAATAATTCCAAATGGATCACGAAGATCCGGCGCCATCGCTGCGACTTTTTTGTCGATCTCAATGCCCAGAATTCCGAGCGGCCTCACCAAATTTTTTTCCGGGTCGGCCAGCGCCGTGATCTGATCCATGTTGTCCGATTGCTCGATCACCGGCACATCGAACGACAGCCGATCCGGTCCGCGCTGCACTTCTAGATGCACCTTCTCGCCTCCGCTCAACGACATGAGGCGAAATGACACGTACGGAATGCTTTCCGCCATCCGTCCGTCGATCGAAAGCAGTACATCTCCCACGCGAAGCCCAGCGGCAAGTGCCGGGCCGTCAGGAGAAACGTCGGAAATAATCACGCCGTAGCTGCGTGGCAGGTTCATCGCAGCCGCGAGCACCGGCGTAATCGTTTGGACGCCGACGCCGATCTCGACGCGATGCAAGTGTCCGAACTTCCGAAGCTGCTTGTACGCAACGCTGACGACGCTACTCGGAATCGCGAAACCAAGCCCTTCGTTGCCGCCAGACTGCGACAAAATAAAAGTGTTCACGCCCACGACCGCCCCATCCACGTTTACGAGCGGCCCTCCGGAATTTCCGGGATTAATCGGCGCGTCGGTCTGGATATAGACCATCGGCGAATCCGGATCGGTCTGTCGCGCCACCGACGAGATCACGCCGAGCGTCACTGTGTTGCGAAGGCCCTCCGGGCTACCAAATGCCAGAACCACTTCGCCTTGCCGCAAATTCCGATATGATGCGACCGGAAGCGCCTGCAATTTCGCCGGCAAATTGTCGATCTTGAGGAGCGCCAGATCGATCTGGCGGCTCACGCCAACCACGCGCGCCGGCAAAATGTCGGTCTTCGACGAAAGCAGCGATTGGAGCGAGCCATCCGGATTGCTCGGAGGAAGTACGACCTGCACAACTTGAGCGCCTGAAACAACGTGCGCATTTGTAATGATGTAGCCGTCCGGATCGATCACGAATCCGGATCCAATCGCTCGCTGCCGGCCAATGACAACGCCCGTGTTCCCGCTCTTTGTTTCTTCCAGCGGACCGTAGCCGGTCACCAGAATCTGGACGACGCTGGGCGACACCTTGCGGATCAGTTCATCTACAGATTCGCTGAACTTGCGCAGCGTGTTGTCATCAGGCCGAGTTTGCGCACTGGCTCGGGGCACGAAGGACAGGGAAGCGGCGACTCCAACAAACAACAGCGCTAACGCTCGACAAAGCTTAAGTCTGGCGAGTCGAGGGGACCGAAAGAGCTTTGCGGCGGACATCGGTGATTTCTCCTCGGCCGGCGCGGGTACATCGCTTGCCGCATAGAGTTAGATTAGCACCGACGGAAACGCGTTACCTTGCATCGCGGCCACGTGGAGTTGCAGTTCGACGATCCACCACTGCTCTGGGCGGCTTGGCTCTAGGCGGTTTGGCGAGTCGCGTCCGTTTTGGGCGCGGCTGACAGCCGCATCAATCGTCGCAAATGACGGAACAAGTTGTAGAGCGCGATCAGGGCAAAGGTCACGGCTGCGTAGGTACCGATCTGGTTCAGGATGTTTGCGGTTTTGCGAAAGCCTTCGGCCTGCGACGCGTCGGAAGTGAGCACGACCCACGGTCCAGACTTCAACACGAAGACGAGAATCATGATCCAGGCAATTGCGGTCAGCGCGCGGTACAAAACCATCAAGCGAAGCCAATCCGGGCGCACCAGATTGATGAAGGCTTGAAGAATTCCAAGCCATACGATGGCCATGACAGGCCAATAGAACTGATGCCAGATGGGAGCCGGCCGAAGAAAGGCCGCCGCCGGTCCGAAGATGAGAAAGGGCGCGCTTTCCGCCACGCGCAGCCACACCAAGGAAACGCCGAGCGCCACAATCTGAGCGACCGAATCGAATCGCGAAACGCGTCCAGAATCACCCTTCGCTTTCGATTGGTTGTCGAAGGAAAACGCCGGATGCCACGGGTGCTTCGCATCGCGGTAATTCCAGCTTTCGGGATGCTTTTTAAAGTGGCGGTCGGCAGCGGCGAAGATCAGAGTCACGATGGCGAATTGAATTGTGATTTGGTAAAAAATCGCAGGAATCAGATTTCCCGCGGTCATCGCGTGCCCGCCGAAAGCAAGCGCGACAGCGACGATGAACAAAACGACGGCGCTGATGCCAAGATTAAATTTCAGAACGCGGACGTAAAAAGGGAAGACCTCGGGCCCGATAAGTTCGGGGCCGAAAGCCACGCTGCGCTTGTCCTGGCGATAGCGGCTTGCCACCACCATCGGATGACCGTGCTGCTTCAAAATTTCTTCGACTTCGGCATCTTGCAGAGAGCGGCCGAGTTCGTTTTCTTTGTCTTCGATCTGCGCGTGAAGATTCTCAGAAAGCTCTTGCACGATGTCGTCGCGCTGAGCTTCGGGGAGTGCGCTGCGAACGGAGTTCAGATATTTTTCGAGGATTGGAGAGGTCATGGTCATCCTACCTGCCGAAGATTTGAAACGCGATGAATCCGAAGTTGCCGGCTTGGAGCAAAATCTGGAGTGTCAGCGAAACCGCCGAAAGAACGGTGTTGAGCAGCGCCGGGCCGGCAGCCACGAGCAACGCCGTCAGCAGTAGCGCGAGCAGCCGCTGCGAGGCGCTTGTTGCAGCGACGCGCGAAACGATGTCGCCAAGCTGGCCGCTACCGTAACCGTGGTTGGAGTTTCCGCGGGAACGCGCGATTCCCAGCGCGGACATATTGGCGATATAGAGTTTGCTATCAACGAGTTGCATGTTCTTTGCCTCCCACGATCTCCGATAGGGACGAATCCAAACTCCGCCATTCCGCCAGCAGCTGCTCCAAAACTTCGCGGCCGTCGGCCGATAGAATGTAGAAGCGCTTGTTGCGCTTGTCTTCTTCGCGCCATTCGCTGCGGAGGAGGCCCTGGGTTTCCAGCCGGCGGAGAAGGGGGTAGAGGGTGCTTTCTTCGATCTCCATCCCGTGATCTGCCAAGGCTTTACGGAGGGTGTAGCCGTATTGCTCGGTCCGGAGTTGAGCGAGGGCGGCGAGGATCAGCGAGCCGCGGCGAAGCTCGGATCGGAGATTGTCGAAGATGGAGGCGTCAAGAGTCATGTACTGTGTACCGTCTACTGTGTGACATCTACTGTACGAGACATACTGTGTCGCGCACAGTATTGGTTGTCAAGAGTTTTTCATGTGCGGGTCATTTTTTTTAGGTAAGGTCGCGCGAACGGATCGGGGCGGCTAGGACGTGTTGGGTGCACTGGACTGAGACCGGAGTCGTCGATCTTCGCCTGAGGTTCGCTTTTCGGGGGTGTACCCCGGGTTGTTTTCGCGAGAGTGTGGAAGTGCTTGAAGAGGCGAGGGTTAGCGAAGACAGTTTTTCAAGAGTGAGGAAGTGCGTAGAAATGAAGAAGTTACGTTGAGAATGTGTTCGCCTGAGATTCGCTTTTGACGGGAAAGGCCGGAGCGAAGTTGGTTGCGGGAGGATCACAGAACATGTTAGCACGATAGTTACTGGATGTCAATAGGAGTTTACCGGTTAGCTATTCGAATGGATGTTGCGACCCGGAGCACTTTGGAGCGGCGCTGCCGCGCGCTTCGGTGCGAGAAATGCGAAGATCAAACCGTCTTTGTTGGTCATCTGAGGAATAAACGCGAATGGCACGACTGCTGACAATAGAAGATCGGCGGCTCGACGAGGACCGGGCGCGCACAAAGTATTGGAAGCGCTGGGGTTCATTTTTGTCGGAGCGCCAGTGGGGAACCGTTCGCGAAGACTACAGCCCGGGCGGAACCGCCTGGGAGTATTTCCCCCATGACCATGCCCGTTCGCGAACCTACCGATGGGGAGAAGACGGCATCGCCGGGATCAGTGACCGGCACCAACTCATTTGCTTTGGTTTAGCGATGTGGAACGGCCGCGACCACATCCTTAAAGAGAGACTGTTCGGGCTCAACGGACACGAGGGCAATCACGGCGAAGATGTGAAGGAGTATTACTTCTATCTGGACGCGACGCCGACGCACAGCTACATGAAGATGCTGTACAAGTATCCGCAAGCGGAGTTTCCGTACGAGCAGTTGGTAGCCGAGAACGGACGGCGCAGCCGGAAAGAGTCCGAGTACGAACTCATCGACACGGGGGTCTTTGCCGAAAATCGCTACTTCGACGTCTTTGTGGAGTATGCGAAAGCCGACGTTGAAGACATCCTGATCAAAATCACAGCTTTCAATCGCGGGCCGGACGAAGCGACGTTACATCTGCTTCCGTCGCTGTGGTTTCGCAACACGTGGTCGTGGGGAAGGGACGATCGGCGGCCAACAATTACACCGACGAATGCAGTCCCCAACTGCACTTGCCTCGAAATTCAGCATTGGCAATACGGCAAGAGATGGCTGATCGCGGAAGGGAATCCACAGCTTCTTTTCACTGATAACAATACGAATACCCAGCGTTTGTTCGGCGAGCAGAATCAAGGTTACGTCAAGGATGCATTCCACGAATACCTGATTCAGGGGAACAAAGCCGCAATCAATCCGAAGCAAGCCGGAACGAAAATGGCGGCGCTGCACTCGATGATCATCCGAACGGGCGACAGCGTAACGCTCAAGCTGAGGCTGACGGATCGAGATCCATCGGTTGCCGCGAAGCTAAACCCGCCTGATAATTCGGCAGCGTCGAAAAAGGGAAATTCATCCGAGGCCCCGACGGTTGATACACCGCCTGCCCCTGGAGATTTCGGCGCAGGATTCGAAGGCGTATTTTCCGCTCGAATCAAAGACGCCAACGATTTTTACGACAGTCGCATTCCCCCCGAGTTATCCGAAGACGGCAAGCTGATCATGCGCCAGGCCTTCGCGGGCATGCTGTGGTGCAAGCAGTTCTATCACTACGATGTGCGACATTGGCTCGACGGCGATCCTGCCAGCCCCCAGCCTCCGAAAGAGAGGCTTCGCGGACGCAACAAGGATTGGACGCATCTGTACAACGACGACATCATCTCGATGCCCGACAAGTGGGAATACCCGTGGTACGCCGCGTGGGATCTGGCGTTTCATTGCGTTCCGATTTCGCTGGTCGATCCGGACTTCGCGAAAGAACAGCTCATTCTTTTGCTCCGCGAATGGTACATGCATCCCAACGGTCAGTTGCCCGCTTACGAGTGGGCGTTTGGCGACGTGAACCCGCCGGTCCATGCGTGGGCGGCCTGGCGCGTCTACAAAATCGAACGTCGCGTGCGCGGAGTCGCCGACCGCGGATTTCTCGAAAAGGTTTTTCACAAGCTGCTGCTCAATTTCACGTGGTGGGTGAACCGCAAAGATCCCGATGGAGCGAACATCTTCCAGGGCGGTTTCCTGGGACTCGATAACATCGGAGTCTTCGACCGCTCGCAACCCCTTCCAACCGGCGGCCACCTGGAACAGTCTGACGGGACGAGCTGGATGGGAATGTATTGCCTGAACATGCTGGCGATCGCGCTCGAACTTGCGAAAGAAGATCCCGCGTACGAAGACGTCGCGAGCAAATTCTTCGAACACTTCATCAACATTGCGCATGCGATGAACGACATGGGGTCGGATAGCCGATCGCTGTGGGATGGCGTCGACGGGTTTTATTACGATGTCTTGCAGCTTCCCAATGGCGACGAGCATTTCATGAAAATCCGATCGATGGTCGGGTTGATTCCGCTGTTTGCGGTGGAGACGCTCGAACCGGAAATCGTCGATCGCTTGCCGGGATTCAAGCGGCGGATGCAGTGGTTCATGGACAATCACGCGGATGTGCCAGAGCACATCGAAACTACGGAGCGTTCAGCGCGCGGTGTGCGTCGCCTGCTGTCGCTGGCAAACAGGGATCAATTGCGACGGGTGCTTAGCCGCATGCTCGACGAGAGTGAATTTCTGTCGGACTATGGCATTCGCGCGCTTTCGCGCTATCACCTCAACAATCCCTATGAAGTGGATGTGAATGGGACGATCAATCGCGTCCAATACGAGCCGGCGGAGTCGACGACTGGGTTGTTTGGTGGCAATTCGAATTGGCGCGGGCCAATCTGGTTTCCGGTCAATTATTTGCTGATCGAATCGCTACAAAAGTTTCATCACTATTTCGGAGAAGACTTTAAAGTCCAGTGTCCGTCGGGCTCTGAAAACGAATGCAACTTGTGGCAGGTGGCGGGTGAAATTTCTCGGCGCCTAATTCGAATCTTTGAGCGCGGAGCTGACGGGCGGCGTCCGGTGGCGGGCGGTGTCGATCTCTTCCAGAACGATCCGCACTGGAAAGACTTGATCACGTTCTACGAATATTTTCACGGCGACAACGGCGCCGGCATCGGCGCAAATCATCAAACCGGATGGACCGGTCTGATCGCCAAGTTGATCCAACAAAGTGGCGAATAGCGTTACAGGGGTTCGGTTCGAACTCGCGCGTCCGGAGCACGTCGATATCGTTATCGGCATGATGCGGGCGCTGGAGGACGCCGATCCCGGGTCGACGCCGTTCGACGAAGCGCAGCGGCGGGCGATATTCGACCGGTTCGTCCGCGATAGCACGTATGGAAAAGCGTGGCTGATCGCTGCCGGCGAACGATATGTGGGGTATGTAGTACTGACTGTTTCGTTCAGCTTTGAATATCGCGGGTACGATGCGTTTATCGATGAGTTGTATATTGCAAAGGAGTATCGCCGGAAGGGAATTGGGTGCCAGGCGATGCAATTCGTCGAAGTCGCCGCGGGCGAGTTGGGTGTCAACGCGATCCATCTCGAGGTTACTGATGGAAACGATCCGGCGATCGGGCTGTATCGACGCGTTGGGTATGCGGGCAATGAACGATTTTTGATGACGAAATGGTTGAATCCGGGACCAAGGTGAAAATGGGTCAACGGGGAAAAGCGCGAATCGAACAAGCGCGACAGGCAATGGAAGGATTTGAGGGAAATGGCTTCGAATCGAACGGACAAGGGGAGGGGCAAGTCAGCGTCAGGGAAAGCGGCGGCCAAGACGCCACGTGCTTCGCGGAAAAGTTCTTCGGCGTCGGTAACACCTCTCATTCCTGACGACGCCAGGATCAAGTTTGGTCGGGAAGTTTGCGGCAATCTGGAAACGGCGGAAGGCCGCGAGTGGCTGGTTACGAACGGAATTGGCGGATTCGCATCGGGCACAATCGCGGGGAATCTGACGCGGCGTTACCACGGATTGCTCATCGCAGCGTTGCAACCACCGGTTGGGCGCATGCAGCTGGTCGCGGGACTCGACGAAATCGTTGGCTATGCGGGGGCTGAATATTCTCTCGCCACGCATCAGTGGATGAGCGGAGCGGTCGAGCCCAAAGGATTTCTGAACATCGAAAGTTTTCGCCTGGAAGGCATGGTGCCGGTGTGGAGTTACGCGCTCGCCGACGGCCTGCTGGAGAAGCGCGTGTGGATGAAGCACGGCGAAAACACGACGTACGTGCAGTACACGCTGGTGCGAGGGACTGGTCCGGCTGAAGTTTCGCTGAAGACGTTGGTCAACTATCGCGACTTTCATGGCGCAACGCACGCAGGCGATTGGAAGATGCAGATCGAGCCGGTGGGTGGCGGCGTGACAGTGAAGGCGTTTCAAGGCGCGACGCCATTCTTTCTGAGATGCGCCGAGGCTGCGTGTGAAGTGCGCCACGAGTGGTATCGCGATTGTTTTATGGCGGTTGAAAAAGAGCGCGGGCTGGACGATCACGAGGATCGGCTGTTTGCGGCGCTATTTCGAGCGAAGCTGAAAGTCGGGGCGTCGATGACGTTCGTTGCGACGACCGAATCGGGAACCGCGGGGGCGATCGATCGAACGGAGACTCACGATCGCGATCGTCAGATTTTTGAGACATGGCGAACGCAGAACGGAAAGACTGAGACGGCGTATGCGAGTTGGATTCCGCAGTTGGTGCTCGCGGCCGATCAGTTTGTCGTGAAGCGGAGTTTGCCGACGAATCCCGATGGTCGCAGCATCATCGCGGGTTATCACTGGTTTGGCGATTGGGGGCGCGACACGATGATCGCGTTGCCGGGGCTGACGCTGGCGACAGGGCGCGTGGATGTCGCGCGGCAGATATTGTTGGCGTTTTCGGAGCTCGTCGATGGCGGGATGCTGCCGAATAATTTTCCGGATGCGGGCGGCGCGCCGCAGTATAACTCCATCGACGCTGCGCTTTGGTTTTTTGAGGCGGTGCGGCAATTTTTTGCGGCGACCCAAGATGGGCGGACGCTGCTACAACTCTTTCCGGTGCTCAGCGAAATGATCGATGCGCATGTGAAAGGGACGCGGTACAACATTCGCGTCGATCCCGCGGATGGATTGCTGTTTGGAGGCGCGGCCGGCGTGCAGCTGACATGGATGGATGCGAAGGTCGGGGATTGGGTCGTCACGCCGCGCATCGGCAAGGCTGTCGAGGTGAATGCGCTTTGGATCAACGCGCTGGAGACAATGGCGGAGTTCGCGCGACTGCTGGCGCGTCCCGGCGAAGGCTACGAAAAGTTGTCGGAGAAAGCGAAGAAGAATTTTCAGAAATTCTGGAACGAAGAGCGCGGGTGCTGCTTTGATGTGATCGATGTTCCGGGTGGACCGAATGATGCGTCGTTGCGGCCGAATCAACTGTTCGCGGTTTCGTTGCCGGTTTCGCCGCTGGGCGAAGAGCAGCAGCGGGCGGTGGTCGATACGTGCGCGAAGCATTTGCTGACGTCGTATGGATTGCGAAGTCTGGCGCCGGGCGAGCCGGGATATAAAGGACACTATGCGGGTGGGCCGCGCGATCGCGATGCGGCTTATCACCAGGGCACGGTTTGGGGTTGGCTGCTGGGGCCATTTGTTTTGGCGCATCTGCGCGTGTATGGCGATCCCGACGAGGCGATGCGATTTCTGGAGCCGCTGGGGATTTCGGTGCATATGTATGGGCTTGGGACGCTGGGCGAGATTTTCGAAGGGGACTCGCCGTTTACGCCGCACGGGGCGATTGCGCAGGCCTGGACGGTGGGGGAAGTGCTGCGGGCGTCGCGGGAAGTGCAGAATTATCAGGAAGGTTGAGGCGGAGCGCGGCGTTCGCGTTGGCGTAGGTGTTTGGGCTTTAAGGCGCGATTATTTTTCGTAGAGTTCGATTAGTACTTTGGTGCCGTCGGGTGTGCGCGCCAGGAAAAAATTGATGCGGGTGCCGTCGGCACCGGGTCTGGTCTGAGGATAGATCGGGTCGACGCCGAATTTGTTTTTTAAGAGCGCTGTTGCGGAGTCGACGTTGCGGCAGCGGTATTCGATCTGTTGGATTCCCTCACCGAACTTTGAGAGATAGCGGGCGATCGCTCCTTGGCCGGATGGGTAGCGGGTGGTTAGGATGTCGAGGGCGACGTCTTGCGCAACTTCTTGGGCGGCATCTTGTGAAACTCGGGCGCCGAAATGTAGTTCGAACTCGCGCGCGTCCTGGTCTGGGGGCACTTCGGCGAGGTGAGGGGAGCCGTTCGCGTTGTAGATCGCTTCGAATGTGATTGGATTTACGGCGAGGCCGACGGTGCAGTGCGGAGGTTGGCCGGCTTGCACCTCAAGAAGGGACGCAAATTCTGGGTTGAGGCGCCATTCGCGCGAAGCTTCGTCGGCGAGGTCGCGACCGGCTCGATAGATGTCGCGCGCGCCGGCGGCCCGCTCGCCCGTGTCGGCGGAACTCAACATTGCGATTGCGGCTGGAAGCGCACTGGACATATCGGCGAACGCATTGTAGCGTGAGGATGAAACCAAAAAGAAGTGCTGCGAATGCCGAAGTGTCGCCGCGAAAATAAGTAACCGGCACGCCGCGGTTTTCATCCCAAGGGACTATGCCGAAGCCTGTTTTGCTAACCGTCGACGACGACCCCGAGGTTTTGCGCGCCATTGAGCGCGATTTGCGCGGGCATTATGCGCAGAATTATCGCGTCATGCGGGCGGATTCGGGTGATGCGGGGCTTGCGACGCTGCGTGAGCTGAAAGCGCGCAACAATCCGGTGGCGCTGGTTCTGGCCGATCAGCGAATGCCGCATATGGATGGCGTCGGATTTCTTGCCGAGGCGATGGATATCCATCCGCAGGCGAAGCGCGCGTTGCTGACCGCTTATGCGGATACGAACGCGGCGATCGATGCGATTAATGAGGCGCGGATTCACTATTACTTGATGAAGCCGTGGGATCCGCCGGAGGAAAAGCTTTTCCCGGCGATCGACGATTTGCTGCATGACTGGTCTTCGCAGTTTCGACCGCCGTATGAGGGCATTCGCGTTCTTGGTACGCGGTGGTCGTCGAAATCGTACGAGTTGCGTGACTTTCTGGCGCGGAATCAGGTTCCGTATCAATGGATTGATGTGGAAGTGGCGGCGTCGGATGCCGACGTGCGGCGGCTTTGCGATTCGCTAGGGCATGAGGCGGAAAATCTTCCGCTGATTCTTTTTCCGGACGGGCAGCGGATTGCGGAGCCTACGCAGCAGGTGGTTGCGGACAAGATCGGGCTGCGCACACATGCGCTGACTAATTTTTACGATCTCGCGATTGTTGGCGGCGGACCGGCGGGCTTGGCGGCGGCGGTGTATGGCGCGTCGGAAGGATTGAAGACGGTGATGATCGAGCGCGAAGCGCCTGGAGGGCAGGCGGGGTTGAGTTCGCGGATCGAAAATTATTTGGGGTTTCCGTCGGGGCTGAGCGGAGCGGATTTGGCGCGGCGTGCGGTGGCTCAGGCGCGACGTTTTGACGTGGAGATTCTGGCGCCGCAAGAGGCGATGAGCATTCGAATCGAAGGACCCTATAGGTATTTGAAATTGGGCGATGGCGTGGAGATTTCGTGTCACGCGCTGCTGCTCGCGATGGGGGTGCAGTGGCGGACGCTGAATATTCCGGGCATCGAGCGACTGCAAGGCGCAGGCGTTTACTACGGGGGCGGCACGTCGGAAGCGCTGGCTTGTAAAGGCGAGACGGTTTTTATCGTTGGTGGGGCAAACTCGGCTGGGCAGGCGGCGATGCATTTCTCGAAGTTCGCCAAGCAGGTCATTATGCTCGTTCGCGGCGAATCGCTGGCGAATACGATGTCGCACTATTTGATCGAGCAGATTGAAAAGACGTCGAACATCGAAGTTTGGACGCAGAGTTCCGTGACGGAAGTGCATGGCGATCAGCGGCTGGATTCGATTTCGGTGAAACGCGGGTCATCGTCGGAGTCACACAAGGTTCCGGCGACGAGTCTGTTTATTTTTATCGGCGCGCAGCCGCGGACCGAGTGGCTCGGGAAGATGATCGAGCGCGACGAGCGTGGGTTTATTTTGTCGGGGCCGGATCTGATGCATGACGGGAAACGTCCGGCGACGTGGACGCTTGATCGCGATCCTGGTTTGCTCGAAACCAACGTGCCGGGGATTTTTGCGGTAGGCGACGTGCGGCATGGCTCGGTGAAACGAGTTGCGTCGGGGGTCGGCGAAGGCGCGGTTGTGGTTCAATTCATACACCAATATTTGGCGAAGGTGCAGTGATGCGGGGCTCGTGGGATTGGACGATGGCGATGTCGATCTCGATTCGAGGTCGGCGAAATCGAAGTGCGACGCGCATGAGAGTGAAGAGCGAATGACCGATACGCCGGACAATTTCGACGAACTCTACGGCACACTGAAGATCCCGACGCACCCGTCCGACAGGCCGACTCTGATCACGGCTATTCGCAAAGTCGCAGCCTATAGCGGTCTCTCGGACGCTGATCTCGATTGGTTCATCGACCGCACGCACGAATTTCGGTTCGAACCGGGCGAAATCATGATGCGCGAAGGCACGCCCGCGAAATTGATGTTTGTGCTTCTGGAAGGGGAAATTCGCGGTCGCAAGGAACACGGAGGTGACGGGCCGCTGTTTGCGATTGAAGCGCCGACAGTCACCGGCCTTTTGCCCTTTTCGCGGCTGAAGAATTACGGACTGACGATTCGCGCGACGCTGCCGGTGTGGGGGCTGGCCTACTCGCATACGAAATTCGGAGAGCTGCTTCAGCGCTTGCCCGATCTCTCGCAACGTCTCGTCGGGATGCTCACGGATCGTGTTCGCACTTACACCGAGTTCGAACAGCAGAGCCAGAAACTTGCGGCGCTGGGCAAACTCTCGGCGGGGCTCGCGCACGAGCTCAACAATCCTTCGGCGGCGGCGCGGAGATCGGCTGGAATTTTACGTGAATGTCTGGCTCGCCTGCGCGAGGCGGTTCGTTCTTCGTCGATCGGACCAGACGATTGCGCGATGCTTGCCGAACGCGAGGAGGAGATTCGCGTTTCGCTGAAGCCAGCGCAATATCCGGACGAGTTCGCGCGCGTGGAGCGCGAGGAAACCATTCAGACGTGGCTCGAAACGCGCAATGTGCAGAACGCTTGGCAACTTGGGCCACTCCTGGCGGAAGCCAATCTCAGCGACGCCGATCTCGAAACGTTCGCCAAGGCCGCAGGCGCGTCGCTCGGGCCGGAGCTGACGCGATTTGCAACGCTGCTGGAAATGGATCGCATCGCGGACGAGCTCGACAACAGCACGGCGCGCATTTCCGATCTTGTGAAGGCGATCAAGGAATATTCCTACATGGATCAGGCGTCCATGCAGGAAGTGGACATCGCCAAAAGCCTGGATACGACGCTCACGATCATGCATCACAAGCTGAAGCGCAGCATCACGGTCATCCGCAACTACGATCCGGAACTTCCCAAGGTGCTTGCCTACGGCAGCGAACTTAACCAGGTCTGGACGAATTTGATCGACAACGCGGCCGACGTAATGAAAGAGGGCGGTAAACTCGGCGTGCGCGCCGCACGCGATAACGATTACGTGCTCGTGGAAATTTCAGACAGCGGCCCCGGCATTCCGGAAGAAATTCAGTCCAGAATCTTTGAGCCGTTTTTCACGACAAAAGGTGTCGGCGAGGGGACGGGGTTGGGCCTCGACATCGCCTATCGAATCATTCGAAAGGTCAAAGGCCTGATCACCGTGAAGTCCGTTCCCGGCGACACGCGTTTCGAAGTTCGCATTCCGATTAAACCGGCAGTCTAGAACGCTGGAGGCACAAATGGCTGAAGTCTGTACGCACACCGATGAAATCAAAGACGTCAAACCGAAGACCCACGGTTGCGAAGAGTGCCTCAAGATGCACGACACGTGGGTTCATCTGAGGCTCTGCCGCGAATGCGGGCATGTGGGTTGCTGCGACAGTTCGAAAAACAAACATGCCACGAAGCATTTCCACGCGACGAAACATCCGATTGTCCAGTCCATCGAGCCCGGCGAAGACTGGTTCTGGTGCTACATCGACGAAGTGATGTTCGAAGGCGAATAATTCCAAGGTTGGCGTCTCTACTTCGCTGGAGTGGCGACTTTCCGTTCCGGAAACGCCAGCGAACCCACAATCGCCAAGAGCAAAATCGCCGCCACAGTCACCAGCGAAACGGGGGCTGTCACGTGCAGCCAAGGCTCAACAATCATCTTCCCGCCGATAAACGCGAGCACGAACGCCAGCCCAACCGTCAAAAACCGCAATCGGTTCAAGAATCCCGCCAGCAGGAAATACATCGCCCGCAATCCCAGAATCGCAAACACGTTCGACGTGTAAACGATGAACGGATCACGCGTAATTCCGAAAATTGCCGGAATCGAATCGATTGCCAGCGTAATGTCGGTAATCTCGACGACGAGCAGCACCAAAAATAGCGGTGTAGCAAACAGCTTCCCGTTATTGCGCACAAAAAAATGTTCGCCGCTATATTCGCGCGTCATTCGTAAGTGCTTGCTCGCAAACCGATAAAACGCGCTGTCGGCCGGCCGAACATTTTCCTTCTTCGCGAACAGCATGTGGATGCCGGCGTACACCAGGAACGCACCGAAGATGTACATCACCCACGAAAATCGTTCGATCAGCGCCGCGCCCGCAAAGATCATCACCCCGCGCATCACCAGCGCGCCCAGAATCCCCCACTCCAGCATCCGGTGTTGGAATCGTTCGTCGATCGCGAACGTGCGAAAGATCACCAGGAACAAGAACAGATTGTCGACGCTGAGGGCTTTCTCGATCAGGTAACCGGTGAAAAACTCGACAGCGCGCTGCTGCCCCGAGAAATACCAGACGCCCAGTCCGAACAGCACCGACAACGCGATCCACGCAAGGGTCGACCACAAGGCCTCGCGCAGTTCGACCTTATGCAGCTTGCGGTTGAACACGCCGAGGTCCAGCGCGACCGCAATCAGCACGAATGCATTGAATCCAATCCAAAGCAGGAGCGGCGTTCCCATGGTGGTTTCGCTTTCGCGAACTAATTCTTGGAACTGCCGTGCGCTTCGCTCGCGTCGGGGTGTCCGTGCGCGTCGATCGCATTCAGGTTGGTCAATTCAACTTTTGTGTTTCGCCCGGTCTGGATCGACACGGGCACATCCCAGCGCAACTTCGCGTCGCCCGCGCCAGCATCCAGATTCAGCGTGCTCACCCAATAGGTTCCCGCGGGCAAGTTTGCTGTAGCGTGCCCGTCCAGGTCCGTATCCACTTGTGCCACGAGATATTTCGTCTGCGCCAGCTCTGGGGCGAGCCTCAACACGCGTTTCTTACGCTCCGCCTGAAGGTGTGCCCATTTCGATTCCGGATTTATGCCGGACAGCTCAAGTTCCACTCCGCTCATCGATTCGGGATGCGTCTGGATAAATTTCTTCAACGCCACGAAATATTCGTCATGCTGCTTTTGATATTTGTCCGGATGCGCTGTCTTATCCGCGTCCACGTATTTCGGCTTGGGAATTCCATACGTCACGCCACCACTATTCGCCCGCTGATACGCCAGCAAGAATTCCGGGACATGCAGAATGTCGTCCGGCGTCATCGTCTTGTCGAGGTCCGGCGAGGTCAGGTCCAACTCGTCGTGGTCTTTCAACCACTTTTTCAATTCATCCGAAACTTTCAGGTCGCTGATGAACTTATCGCGGTCGGGTGGCGCGTCACCCGCTTCGACTTCTTTGGTGATGTCTTCATAACTCTTCGTCAGGACGTAAAACGTAAACTGCCGCACGGGTTCTGGTCGTGCCGCAGTCGGCGTAATTCGCGCCACCAGGTCGAGCGCTCCGTTCCCGGCCTGGGCGCTCGCAGTGCCTCCGGCAATCAGCGAGCCAAGCGAAATTGCAGCTGCCAACAACGTGTTTCTCATGGCCTCATCGTAGCAGATTGGCCGCAACCCGAACGGGCCGGTTCTGCGGAGTTTCCAATTTCTTTCGCGTTCTCGGGCGCGTTCCGGTACCAGTATTGCGTGCCAAACTAGATGATTTGCACGCTAGAACAATCGAAACACCGTTTCAATCGTGATCCACACAGGCACTACTCGTCGCGCCGCATCCCGCGCCGGAGCGAACCTCCATCCTCGCACGGTCTCGACCGCGCGCTCGTCGAGGCCGTATCCCACGCCGCGCGCCACGCGAATTTGCTCGGCACGCCCGTCCGCGCCCACCAGCACGCGCAGCGTCACCGTCCCCTGCATTTTTATCTTGCGCGCCTCATCGGTATAAAGCGGCAACGGACAGGCCACGCAAACCGGCATCGTCATCCCGTGCGAATATGGCGTTCCACTATCGCCTTCGCCCGCGTCGCTGCCGGAGTGGTCACCCATTCCGCCTTTGTCGCCAGAGCCGATGCCGCCATCTTTGCCTGGACCCGCTGAATCGGTGTCTTTCGCCATCCACGGCAGCCCGAGCTGCGGCACGGCCGCAACGATCGGCGGTGCACTCTCGTCGAGCGTCGCCACCGGGACCGCAAGAACGTGCGTCACCTTGCCCGGCAATCGCGGCGGAGCCAATTGCAGCGACGACCGCGGTGCGAGAAATCCATGCGTCGCCGGAACTGGATTGTGCTCGCCGCCACCGCCGTTGTGACCGAGCGATGCGTGGGTATTGGCGATCTCACTCGGAGGGGAAAACAACAAGTGGCCGGGGATTACGTCAATGCCGCCATTTTTCGTAACGACGGTGGAGTGCGTTCGAATCGCCAGCAGCGCCAGCACAGCAATGATCGCCGCATGCGTCAGCAGCGACGCCGTTTGCGCGTGTCCGGCCTTGCCCGTCGGATCGGGCTGTAACAGATGAATCGGCGCGCCATTCGAAGATGAATGCGTCAACCGCGTTGACGCAAATGCCTGCCGAAAATTCTCGCGCACGCGCGTAAACCACGAATCGGAAGTCGGACGATGACGCAGGAAGAGAGCGCCCAAGGTTGCACCTCCAGAACGCAATGACCATCGCGCCTGAGAGCCGCGAACTCCTCGACAGAGTCGCGGCGGCGATTGCAGGTTCAGAAGGGTTGAGGCAGACATAGGTTGCCCACGCCTGAGGCGAAATGCAGTGAGTTCAACCTGAAAGTATCGGAGAGGGATCTCGGTGCAGCGGTGAACCGCAACCGCTAGGGCCGCGGAAAAAACCAGAAGTGCACGAGCGCGCCGATCGCGACAGCCAGCGCCACCAGGATCACCGCCGCAAAAATGCGACTCGCAAAACCTGGAAGGCCAAGGGAAGGGAAGCATTGCTTGCTGGGTGGTCCGGGAGGATCGATTACGCCGATACCGATGGATTGTCTTGGAGGTCCGCCAGCGCGACGCGATCCGGCTTGCGCTTCCGGTTCGTCGTCGTACTCCGCGAATTCGTAGGGCATGCTGCTCGACCCCGGCGGCGCCGGCTCAAAAACGAATTGAGCGCCTCAGTCAGTCTTCAGTACAAACGGAATGTAACTTCGATCGGCACAATTGTCGCGACCGGCTTACCGCTCGGTCCGACCGCCGGCTTAAACTTCCAGCCCTTCACAGCCTCGATCGCTTTTTCTTCCAATCCGAGGCCGGGACCCTTCACCACCGAAATGTTCACCGCGCGCCCGTCCGTCGTGATCGTCACCTGCAATACGACCGTGCCCTGATACTTCGCTTTGCGCGCTTCATCGGAATATTGCGGAATCGGGCAGTACAAGCACACCGGCACGCCGACGCCGTTTACGCCCGCGCGAAACGCGCCGCCGCCGGTGCCGCCGCCTTCACCCGGACCGAGACCGCCGCCCGAGCCACTGCCGATACCTGTGCCATTGCCATGACCCAGCGAATCCGAAAGCGCATTCGCCAGCGGATCGCCCAAACCGTTCGGACCACTCACCTTCAAATCCGGAGGACCGAGCAGCGACGGATCCATCGCCAGCTTCGGGTTGGGGTTCTGAATTTTGATCTGCGGCGGCGTGAACTGCGTCCACTTAAACTTCGGCGGCCGGCCTTTGTTCGGCGGCGTCAACGTGTGATCGTTTGCACCACCGCCACCGCCGGCTTTCGTCGCGCCGGCAGGCAGCTTCGCCATGTACGGCGAAATATCGAGCGGCGTCACATCGAGCTTGTTTTTCGCCACCGCCGGCTGTTCTTTCCACCAAATCAGCGGCACGACCAGCAACGCGATGATCGCAATGTGCGCGCAGAACGCGATGATTTGCGTCCAGCCGAAGTTCTCGTCCTTCGTCCAGATATCTTTGACTTTGACCGGCTGAATTCCCGGCGGCAGAGGCGGCTGCTTCGTCGGAGAGAAAAATTCTTTGAGGCGATATCCGAAGCCGCCGAAATTGGTTCCCCAGTTCACAGCGAGCCGGCTGTTCATCGGCCCCTTGGGCACTGGCTTCGACTTGAAAAAGTCTTTCAGGTTCTCGCTGAATCCGCCGCCGTATTCTTCCGGCATCAACGTCGAATGGACGTTGGGGTTCACTTTGATGGGCTTTTCGGTCAGGAATTGTTTGAGATTCGACCAGAATCCGTCGGTGACGACATGTTGCGGTGTATTGAATTTCGGGACTGCGGAAGCGGGAACGGGAACGGGCTTCGCCTCGTGGACGGAAGGGTCAGTCACTTCGGGCTTTGTCATTCCTGGCGGTATGAGGTTGATAAAATTGCTCGGCACTTGTTCCCCTAACTCACCCCTGCCTCTATAGACGCAACTGTCCCCGGTTCGGTGGCGGACTCTTTTACGATTCTAGCGCTTCCTGATTGGTTGCACCTGTATCGGCTTACGGCCTGAACCGTTTCATTGTAACATACGTGATTACGCGAGTTTCCGATGTTTCCCCTCCTAGCACAGAGGGCATCCGCAGGAAACGACGGGTATAGAAGGGAACCGATCTTTCGCTCCATGGCCGAGCCACTTGAACTGAAGAAAACTCTCAACCTGCCGAAAACTGACTTTCCGATGAAGGCGAGCTTGCCGCAAAACGAGCCGAAACAGCTCGTTGCCTGGCAGGATTCGAATCTCTACGAGCGCATTCTGGAAGCACGCCAGGGCAAACCCCTGTTCGTGCTTCACGATGGGCCGCCCTATCCGACGGGCGAAATTCATCTGGGCACCGGGTTGAACAAGATTTTGAAGGACTTGGTCGTCAAGACCAAGAGCATGGCGGGCCATTACGCACCGTACGTGCCGGGCTGGGATTGCCACGGGCTGCCGATCGAGACCAAGGTCGAGAAGGAACTTGGCGGCAAGGGCAAAGTCTCGCCCGCTGAGTTTCGGGCGCTGTGCCGCGAATTCGCTACTCGCTTCGTCGAACAGCACAAGAAAGATTTCAAACGGCTGGGCATCTTTGGCCGCTGGAACGATCCGTATCTCACGATGAATTTCGGTTACGAGGCCGTGATTGCCGGCGCGTTTCTCGATTTCATGGAGAAGGGATACGTCTTTCGTGGAAGCAAGCCGGTGTACTGGTGCATCCACGATGCGACTGCGCTGGCCGAAGCGGAAGTCGAGTACGAAGATCATCACAGCCCGTCGATCTGGGTGAAGTTTCAGGTGGTCAGCGGCGGCAGTGGGGAAGCAGCGAAGATCACGCCGGAAGTTAGCGGAGTTATCTGGACTACGACTCCGTGGACGATTCCGCACAATCGCGGGCTCGCGTTTCATCCGGACTTCGATTACGTCGTTGTCGATACGCCGCGTGGGAAGTTGCTGCTTGCGGCCGATCGTGTGGCTGCGTTGCAGGCCGAGTGCGACATCAAAGAAGCCCGCGAAATCGCGCGGTTTAAGGGGCGCGATTTTGAGGGGATGAAATTCCAGCACCCGTTTCTGCCGATTCAGGTGCCGGGAGTGCTCGCCACTTACGTTACGCTCGATCAAGGCAGCGGCATCGTTCATACCGCACCGGGACATGGCGTCGATGACTTCAACACTGGGCAGAAATATGGTCTCGAGACCGCTGCGCCGATTAACGATCGCGGCGTTTACATCGAAGGTTTGCCTGAGTACAAAGGCAAGGACGTCTTTACAGCGAATCCGATCATCGTGAAGCTGCTCGGTGATTGCGGCGCGCTGCTCGGGCATCACAATTACAAGCACAGCTATCCGCACTGCTGGCGCTGCCACAATCCCGTCATCTTTCGCGCGACGGAACAGTGGTTCATCCGCATGGACGCCGTCGCGCACGGCGCGAAGGAAAGTTTGCGTCAGGAAACGCTCTCGAAAATCCGCGGCGTGAAGTGGATTCCGTCGTGGGGCGAAGATCGCATGTACGAAATGATCGCCGAGCGTCCCGACTGGTGCGTTTCGCGCCAGCGATTCTGGGGCGTGCCGATCATCGTTTTCTACTGCGACGGCTGCAACAAGCGGCTGGAAAATTTCACGGCGTTGCGCAATGTCGTGAAGTGGTTCGAAAAAGAAGGCGCTGACGCCTGGTATAAGCACACGTCTGAGGAATTGCTGCCCGCGGGGACGAAATGTTCTTGCGGCGAGTCGAAATGGCGCAAGGAAAACGACATTCTCGACGTGTGGTTCGACTCCGGCTCGTCGCACTTGGCGGTGTTGAAAGGTCCCGAGTGGCCGGCTGATGTTTACCTCGAAGGGCCCGATCAATATCGCGGCTGGTTTCATAGCTCGCTGCTGATCGGTATCGGGATTCACAACAATCCGCCTTACAAGGGCGTGGTCACGCATGGCTGGACGCTTGACGAAAAGGGCCAGCCGATGTCGAAGTCGCTCGGCAACACGCTTTATCCTGCCGAGATTTGCGAGCGATGGGGCGCGGATCTGCTGCGGCTCTGGGTTGCCAGCGTCGAGTATCAGGCCGACGTGAAGATGAGCGAGCGCGTGATGACGCAGCTCAGCGACGCGTATCGCAAAATTCGCAATACGTTCCGTTACGGTCTCGGCAATCTTGCCGACTTCGATGCGTCGCACCACGCGCTGCCCAACGATCAGCTCGATGAGATGGATCGCTGGATGCTCGAGCGCACCGCGGACCTCATCAAGAAGTGTCGCGACTGGTATTCGAACTACGAATTCCATCGCGTCTATCACGCGATTCACGATTTCTGCGTGGTCGACCTCAGCTCGTTTTATTACGACGTGCTGAAAGATCGGCTCTACACCAAAGCGGCGAATAATAAGTCGCGGCGCTCGGCGCAGACCGCTGTCTGGAAGATCAGCAGCGCGTTGGTTCGGCTTGCGGCTCCGATCCTCGTATTTACCGCCGAGGAGATTTGGAAATATTTGCCGAAGTCGGCGGAAGAGCCCGAGAGCGTTCACATGACGGTATTCAGCGAAGACGCTGATCTTCGATCCGGCATTGCGCCGAAGCAAGTTGCGAATTGGGAGCTTCTCGCGAAGGTGCGCGGCGAAGTTCTAAAAGCTTTAGAAACCGCGCGCAACGAAAAGAAGATCAACGCCGGCCTCGAAGCCAAAGTTCTGCTCAATGCCGAACTCGAACTCAAGGCCAAGCTGAAGCAATATCTGCCGCAGCTTCCAGGGCTCTTCATCGTGTCGCAGGTCGATTTTCTCAACGCTGGCACCGGCGACTATCGCTCCGAGGCAATCCCCGGACTCGAAGTCACAATTCAAAAAGCCGAAGGCCAAAAGTGTGATCGCTGCTGGAATTACTCGGTGCGCGTCGGCGAGAACAAGCGCTATCCGACGATCTGCGAGCGCTGCAGCGAAGCCATCGCCGAAATCGAGCAAGCTGAAGGTACCAAGGACGCAGCCGCCGATTGAGTGGTTGCTGGCTGATTGTCGGCCTAGTGGCTGCGACCGAGAAAAATCCGCGTTCGAGGAAACACTCCGAGCGCAGTGCCGTCGAACACCTGAGGCAGGAGTCGCCCCATAAGGGCGTAGTGCAGATAAGAACGTCAGGGCCAGTCGTACACATGTGAAGGTCAGGGCACGGCTTCAGCCGTGCCGACGCTGAACAAGCAAGACAGGGCTTTAGCCCCTGAGGCCACGAGCCAGAGCACCAGGAGAACGAACACGTTGATCATCCCGGGACGACTTCGCTGGCTCTGGCTCACTCTCGCCATCGTCGTGCTCGATCGCGCCTCCAAAGCCTGGTTCGAAACGCAAACGCCCGAAGGCTGGTATCAGGAACTCGTCCACGACTTCATCTACCTCGTCCACAGCCGAAACCCCGGCATCGCCTTTGGTGTTCTCGCCGATTCCGCTTCGCCCTGGACTCGCGTCTTCCTCATCGGCGGCTCGATCATCGTCATCGCCGCGCTCGCCTGGCTCTTCGCCGCCGGACACGCCGGCGGCACCATGACCGCCGCCGGCCTCGCGCTCCTCCTCGGCGGCGCCGCAGGCAACGTCACCGACCGCATCTTCCACGGCGCCGTCACCGACTTCTTCGAAGTCCGCTTCGGCAACTACCACTATCCCGCCTTCAACATCGCCGACTCCGCCATCGCCATCGGCGCCGCGCTCATCATTCTCGACGTCCTCTTCGGCGCCAAACATCACGCACCCGAAGTCTCGCCGCCCGAAGCCAGCTGATTCTGTGACTCACGACTTCCAAGCCTCCTCCGACGACATCAATCAGCGCCTCGACCGCGTCGTCGCCACTCATTGCCCCGACCTCTCCCGTACCCGCGTGCAGGAACTCATCGACTCCGCCAACATCCTCGTCGACGGCAAGCCCGCCAAAGTCTCCTACAAACTCCGCGGCGGCGAACACATCACTGTCACCGCCGAGCCTCGCCCACCCATCCGCGCCGAAGCCGAATCCATCCCGCTCGACACGATCTACGAAGACGACGACGTCCTCGCCATCAACAAACCCGCCGGCATGATCGTCCACGCCGGCGCCGGAAATCACAGCGGCACGCTCGTCAACGCGCTCCTCGGCCGCGGCCAATCGCTCTCCCAAGGCGGCGACATCCTCCGTCCTGGCATCGTCCATCGCCTCGACAAGGAGACCTCCGGCATCATCCTCGTCGCCAAAAACGACCTCGCCCACGCAAAACTCGGCGAAGCCTTCCGCAGCCGCAAAGTCAAAAAAACTTACATCGCCCTCGTCGAGGGCCACCTCGACCACGCCACTGGAATCATCGACCTCGCCATCGCCCGCGACCCCAAGCGTCGCATTCGAATGACCACGCGCCGCAGCCTGATCATCTCCGGCGCTCGCGAAGCCCGTACTGAATGGCGCGCCCTCGCGCGCATCGGCCCCGCCACGCTCCTCGAAGTCCAACTCCACACCGGCCGCACCCACCAGATCCGCGTCCATTTTTCCGCGCTGCAACATCCAGTCGTCGGCGACACGCTCTACGGCGCCTCTGAGCAACTCACCGTCAACAAACTCGAACTCCCCCCGCTCCACGCCAATCGCAACTTCCTCCACGCCGCCAAACTCGGCTTCGCCCAGCCCACCACCGGCGTCTGGATCGACCTAAAAGCGCCCCTCCCCGCCGCTCTCGTAAGCTACCTCCACCAACTCACCGCCGCCTCCAACGATTCCCAGCAACGAATTGACGCTGCGCTCGCCACCTACCTATAATCACTAACCAACATGCGCCGCGCACTGACCTCAGGATTCCTTGCATTGCTCTTCACCATCGGCGCCGTCACTACTGACCGCGCACAGCAACCCTCGCCGCCGCCACCAGACCAGAACGATCCCAACCAGCAGCAGCCCCGCATCACGCAGACCGTCAACCTCGTCGACGTTCTCTTCACCGTCCTCAATCGGCGCAACAAACTCGTCCCCGACCTCGAAAAAAACGACTTCAAAATTTCCGACGACAAAATTCCGCAAGCGATCCGTTATTTCAGCAAGCAGACCGATCTCCCGCTCCGCATCGGCCTCCTCCTCGATACCTCCAACAGCATCCGCGACCGCCTCAAATTCGAACAGGACGCCGCCACCTCATTCCTTTTCTCCGTCCTGCGTCACAGCAAAGATCAATCCTTCGTCATGACCTTCGACGACGAGCCCACCGTCCTCCAGGGATTCACCGACGACGCCGGCCGTCTCCGCGACGAAATCGTCAAGACGCGCGCCGGTGGCGGCACCGCGGTCTACGATGCGATCTATTACGCCTGCGAAAAAGAACTCAGCCATCCTCCGCGCCCGCCCGGCGACCAGCCCGACGTCGTTCGCCGCGTCATGATCGTCATCAGCGATGGCGACGACAATCTCTCCACGCACACCCGCGCCGAAGCCATCGAAATGGCCCAGCGTTACAGCGTCGTCATCTACACCATCAGCACCAGCACCCAGTGGATTCAGCTTTCGCAGACCAATCCCGACAAGCTCGCCGACCGCAAGACGCACCTCACCGAAGGCGACAAAATTCTCGCCGACCTCGCCGAAGAAACCGGCGGCCGCGCCTTCTTTCCTTATCATGTCGACGATTTAGATCAGTCGTTCCAGGACATCGGCGACGAACTCCGCAATCAATATTCGATCGCGTACATTCCCACCAACTCGCAGCTCGACGGCAAATATCACCGCATTCGCATCGAGACGCCCGATCACAAGGGCTACCAGGTCCGCGCCCGCCGCGGCTACTACGCCAAAGCCAACTCCACCCCCGGCCACAACTCCAGCAACGACACGCCCTCCGGCCACTGACCGCGCCGCATACCCCTCCGCCCCAAAAAAAGCCGCGCACACAACAGCCAGCCACGCAAACCGCGCGTCAACACTCATCTAAAATGTCTTGCTGGCACTACAAGAATAAATCGTTACTTCATTACGTCGTTGCTTCTTTACTTCGCTCTTCGCCCAGACTTACTTCCCCGCGTCCCTCAACAACACCGCATCCGCCTCCAGATGCCCGCGCTCAACCGCAATCTTCTTCCCATCCAGCGAATACGCAAACCGCGAAATTCTCTCCGCCGTAAAATGCGTTAGTTGAACAGCCGCTCCCGACCCCATCAGCGGCTGCGACCACAGATTGTCGATCCCCTTATCTCTCACGCGAAACACGATCGATTTCCCATCCGGCGAAAAACTGATCGGATCCGACGCCCGCGAATCGATGTCGTGATACGCCATTTTCTTCTCCGCGATGTCATACACGTTCAGCACCAGCCTATGATCCAGTTCCCGCACATCCAGCTGCGCGGTTCGCTTCCCATCTGCAGACAACACAAATCCCGCCGACGGCTCCTCGCTCACAATCTCCGGATTTCCTCCGCCTGCCACCGACACGCGCTTCAACGCTTGATTCTCCAAAATCTCCACGTAGTACAGCCATTTCCCATCCGGCGAGCATTGCGGATTCTGCTCGTTCCGCCCAAACGTCAGCTGCACCTGGTTCAATCCCGACGTATCCATGCGCCACAACGTCAACGAAGCTCCCTGCGATTTTCGCAGCGCGCGAAACACAACATATTTCCCGCACGCCGCCACCTGATCCGGCATCCGCGACTTGTCCGACAGCATCACCGTCTCGCCGCCCGTCGGCTGCACCAGCCGCAAATCGCCGCCCTGCGGCACGATTAGCTGCTCATCCTGCGACCAATTCCATTGCCAGATCGGCTGATGCGATTGCAGCGTCACCGGCTTCATTTCATCCGGCTGCGCCGCCGGCGCGACCGATAGCGAATACAAAAAATTATTCTGCGTCGCCGCAATCGCTTTCCCGTCCGACGACACGCTCGGCCGCACGTAGTTATTCGTATCCGTCGTCAGCGGCCGATACTCACCCTTCGGACTGCTCAAAAATCCCAGCTGCCGCTGCAGCATTCCCAATTCCGGCGTAGCCGACGAAACAACAAACCCGCCCCCCGGCCCATAGAACCATGTCGGTTCGTAATAAACGCGATTCGGCGATGCCGCAAAAGTTTTCCGGTCACCCGTCGCCACATCCACCGACAGCAGCGCCCCCAATGAATCCGCCGTCGTCTGCACGATCGGTATCACGATCGACTTTCCGTCCGGCAGCCACACTGGCACCGCGCTGTCGGTCGCGATCATCGTGTTATTCAGCAGCGTCCGGTCCGGCGTGCCGTCGTTGTTCACGATAATCAGGTCGAAGTTCGGCGTATCGTGATGTTCCCGCATATACGCAAACTTTTTTCCGTCCGGCGAAAACGTGATCGGGCTGTCGACATCCTTGATCAGCAATCGCGGCATCCCGCCCAACATCGGCGCCGAATACAGCGTCGCGATCGTGTGCGCATCCTCATCGCGCCGCACAAAATAAATGTAGTTTGCATCCGGCGAAAACGTCAGCGATGCATAGCGAGTCGCCGCCGGCTCCACCAGCTGTGTGTTGCTGCCCGTCTGGATGTGGCGCAGCCACAACGATTGCAGCCCGTTCGTTTCGTCGTGCACATTCAGCAAATATTTCCCGTCGGGAGAAATCGTCGCCAGCGCCACATGCCCGTTGTTCGTCAGGTTCTCGATCGAAAAATGCTCGAAGGGAATATGCGACGACTTCGTCAGCAGCGAATACACGCCAAATCCGGCCGCCGCCACTAGAATGAACGCCACCAAAATTCCAAATCCTACTCCGAGTTTGTTGCCCTTCGCCGCTTCCACCAGCGCCGAGCTGCCCGATCGCGCAGCCGGCATTGGCGCTGACGGCGTCAGCGTCGCCGCCGCAACTCCGCCGCCCGAAGGCGCCGGAGCCGCTCCCGTTCCACTCGCCGGGCTCCTCTGCGCCGATCCCGATCCCGCACCGCTCGCCGCCGCCGTTCGCCCCGAATCGCTCTCGCGCTGCAGCCGTTTCAAGTCCGACCGCAACTCCGCCGCCACCTGGAAGCGAAAATCCCTATCCTTCTCCAGCGCCTTGTTCAAAATCCGTTCGAACTCCGCTGGCACCGCTGGATTCAGCGTTACCGGCGCGACCGGCTGGTTATGCAAAATATTGTCGAACACCACCGCGCTCGTCGAACCCGGGAACGCCTGCTTTCCCGTCAACATCTGGTACAGCACCGTTCCCAGCGAAAACAGATCGCTCCGTCCATCCAGTTCTTGTCCGCGCGCTTGCTCCGGCGACATATACGAGATCGTCCCGACGGCCATTCCAGGGCTCGTCAGCAAATTCGTCATGTCCCCGATCGTGTCGCCACCTGCTTCGTCCACATCCTTCAGCAGTTTCGCCAATCCAAAATCCAGAACCTTCACCGTTCCGCGTTCGGTGATGAAAATGTTCGCTGGCTTGATGTCTCGGTGAACGATTCCTTTCTTGTGAGCCGCATCCAGCGCATCCGCCAGTTGGATGCCGATCTCCATCGTCCGTCCGACCGGCATCGATCCCATCGCAACGATCTTGTCCAGCCCTTCACCTTCCAAAAGCTCCATCGCGATAAACGTGCGTCCTTCGTATTCCTCGATGGCGTGGATCGTGCAAATCCCCGGGTGATTCAGCGCGGACGCGGCGCGTGCCTCGCGCAAAAATCGCGCGAGCGCTGATGCATCTCGATCCGTTTCGGCAGGTAGAAACTTCAGCGCAATCAGTCGCCCGAGCTTTGTGTCCTCGGCTTGATACACCACGCCCATTCCGCCGCCGCCAAGCCTGCGGACAATCCTGTAATGCGCGATCGTCTGTCCATCCGTAATTTGCATGTGCGGATTTCTGAATCCAACCTCAACCTGTAGTTAATCCACGATGGTAGTCGTCCCCGCCCACCACGGTCAATCGCATCCATTTTCGCGATTCATCATTAAACATGTCGGGGCGCAGCACGCTGCGCCCCAGGTCCACAAGATGTAATGTTATGTCGGATCTTGCCGTTGGTAGCGCCGGCATCCTGTCGGCGTTCTTTTGTTGGAAACCTACCGCTGCGAACTCCGCCTCACGACAACTTCCGGCACAACCAATATCTTCTCCGCTCGTGCCGCCCTCTTCGCCCCAATCTGCTCCAGCAACAACTCTGCCGCCCGCGCCCCAATCTCCCGCGTCTTCTGATCAATCGTCGTCAGCGGCACCGCCAGCGCATCCGAGTAGTGCACATTCCCCGCGCCCACCACCGCCACATCCTCCGGCACGCGCAACCCCGCTTCCAGCAACGCCTTCGTCGCGCCGATAGCCACCGGATCGTTGTAGCAAAACACGCCATCCGGCCTCGAGGGCGATTCGAGCAACTTCTTCATCGCCAGATATCCCGTCTTGTCCTGAAATCCCGCATCCACCACGAACCACGCCGGCACCGTAATTTTACTTTTCTTCAGCGTGTCCGCGTAACCCTTCCATCGTTTCGTCGCCAACCCGATCTTCGGCCCGCGTAGGTGCGCGATTTTCCGGCATCCCTTCTCGATCAAATGCTTCGTCGCCAGCCTTCCGACCGCTTCGTTGTCCACTCCCACAAAACTCGCTCGCACTCCCTCGATCGGCCGGTCGATCAGCACAAACGGAACTTGCCGCGACCTCATCTGTTCGAACATTTCCAGCCGGTCCGGCGACTGCGACGACGCGATGATCAACCCATCCACGCGCCTCGCCACCAGCGAGTCCGCCTCCGACCGCTCCAGTGACGGATCTTCCTCAAAGTAGGAAATGATGACGTGATAGCCGCGCGGCCTCACTGTCTCAGCAATCGTTTTCGCGATGTCCGCAAAAAAAGGGTGGGTAAAATCCGGCAGCAGCAATCCGATTGTAAAGGTCCGCCGCGTCACCAGGCTCCGCGCCACCCAGTTCGGCCGGTAATCCAGTTCCTTCGCCCGCTTCAGCACCAGGTTTCGCGTTCGCGTGCTGATCCGCCCTTTGTTCCGCAGGACTTTCGACACCGTCACCGCGGAAATATTCAGATCCTTCGCGATGTCCGACAGGGTGACCGTCATGGCGGACAGACGATACCACAACGCCGTCCGATTTGCCTTTTTCAACGCGGTTGGTCGGTTCGCAGAGTTAACGCTAACTCCCTTTGGGTTAGCGTTAACTTTCTCTTGACACGCGCCGTCCCTTTATTAAGAATCGTCCCAATGCGGGCTTCCCGTAACACCCCGGAAACTCCACGATCCGCCCGCGTCAAGTAGCCTCCATTGGCGCGGACGAATCCTGGTGAATGCTGACAACCGGCAAGACGGGACAACGGTTCATGTCGTCAAAGTAGTGTTTCGGGATTTTGGCGCGATCAAATCGCGCCGCTCAGCTAGGGCTGGTTAATCCAGGAATTGGTAAACCCCCCGGATCTAGTCAACCAAAGTTGGGTCGTGCAGCATCTTCTAAACACTGCTGTTTTGCCCAAGGGAAGATCTCGAAAGCGATTGGTCGAATAACGGCGTCAGGGCGCCGTCCGGACCGGAAGGCCGTGCGGTCGTGTCGCCGGCCCATAAGCGGAGGGCTTATGACCATTCGAAATCGTTCCGTCAACATCCGCGCCGGCATTTCACCGCGCGCTCAGGCCGAGCCCCTTAGCTACCTCTCGATCGTGGGTGGCTTGCTGTCCGAAATGGCGCTGATGGTCCGCTCCACCGAAACCCGCGCCTTCGACCCGCCGTTCAAACTCGTCATCCTCAGCAATCAGGGTGTCGTCGTCTTCTCCGGCGAAGTCGGCCGCAACGGTCGCCTCCGCTGCTCCTCGCCCACCCTCAAAATCCGCCGCTCCCATTTCCCGGCCAACGCCCTAATCACCGACGGCTCCAACGCCGTCCGCACCTTCCGCATCGACCGCCCGTCTACTGGCTTAGCCCGAGCCTGACGGCAAACCACGCTCCGCACATTTGAACCGGAGTCCTAAACTCCCGTCTCGATCGCCAGTTGAAAATCTTCGAACTATCGACCACCTATATAGAGGTGGTCGATGACCGACAAGGACAAACAAATTATCGAGAGTTTTCTAAGTGACCCGCCTGTTAAAGCGGAACCCAGCCCCGTGGCTGCCCGCTACCGCGCTCGTCGTGCGGCCACACTAACGCGGGATAGTCTCCACTGTCTGCGAAACGCCCCCTGAGACGTCGCAGTCCAGAGCGCTTTCCTAAATCACCCTTGACATGTACGTAACTTTATGATAATATTACCTCTATTGCTCGAATCACGCTGATGCCGACCTCGCGGCCACTCTCGGGCTTCTGTAACCCCAACAATCCAAGCCACTTCCTCACTCTCGACTTTCGCCCCCACGCTAAATCGCTGAAACAAAGTGACTTATTCACTCTTAGGCGAAACATAGGGGGGTATATCCTCCAAAAGCGAACCCCAGGCGAAACCTTGCACGAGCAGAGATCGGCGTGGGTACCGAAATGAAACCCGAGATGCGTTGGCTCGAATGGTCGCGCCGCCTGCAGTCGCTCGCGCAAAACGGCCTGACGTATTGCAAAGACCCCTACGACGAGCAGCGCTACAACGAACTGCGCACTATCGCCGCCGAAATCATGGCCGCTGGCGCCGGACTCAATGAATCGGCATCCGTGCTCGAAGGCTTCAAATTCGAGGATGGCTACGCCACGCCAAAAATCGATATCCGCGCCGCGGTCTTCGATGCCGACCGAATTTTGCTGGTGAAAGAACGCTCTGACGGATTGTGGACTCTGCCCGGTGGATGGGCCGATGTCGGCGATTCGCCAAGCCTCGCTGCGGTTCGCGAAGCGAAAGAAGAATCCGGTTTCGACGTCGTCGTGAAAAAGCTCGCCGCAGTTTACGATCGCGACAAACACGACCATCCGCCGATTCAACACCACGTCTTTAAAATTTTCTTTCTCTGCGAATTGCGCGGAGGCAGCGCCGCCGAAAGCGTCGAAACCAGTGGCGTCGATTTCTTCGAGGAAGGGAAGTTGCCGCCGCTCTCGCTGACCCGCGTCACCGAAGCGCAGATCCGTCACATGTTCGAGCATCATCGTCATCCCGACATGCCGTCTTCCTTCGACTGACGCAACCCGTCGGTTGTGCGCGCCGAACGGCAGTACAATGCCGGAACTCGCGGAACGTAGTGGAGCTAAACGATCGAAAGCGGTCGCATCGAAGCGCGGCGAAAAAACGCGCGCGGAATTTCTGAGGAGAATCGGGTGAACATTCGCAGCGGAAAAATAATTGGCCTGGCACTGCTCGGCATCGCGTTCGTCGGCTGTCAGCAAGCCGCGCCCCCTGCGGCGCAAGCTCCTGCAGCGACTGTGGACGGAGCTACTTTCGACGCCGACGGCACCGCTCACGTCACACGCGTTGTGCCGATGCCCTCCACCGTTTCACCCGAAGCCCAGAAATATCTCGAAGGCCTGACCCGTCGCAACAACACTGGTCCCGAATCGCTCGAAGATCGCCGCAAACGAACGGACGAATGGCGCGCAAAGCAATCGGCGGAAGCGAAGCGTCTCTTCCCAGTCAAAGTCGAAGAGACCAACACCGCCGGCGTTCGCACCGACATCATCACGCCGCTCGACATGCCCGCAGCGAATCGTGACCACGTGCTCATCAATCTCCACGGCGGCGGCTTCAATTCCGATTCCGGCTCACTCATCGAAGGCGTGCCCATCGCCAATCTCGCGAAAATCAAAGTTGTTTCCGTCTACTATCGCCTCGCTCCCGAAAATCCATTTCCCGCCGCGGTCGATGATGTCGTCGCCGTTTACAAAGAACTGCTGAAAACCTATAAACCGAAAAAGATCGGAATCTTCGGAACGTCGGCCGGAGCCACGCTCACCGCCGAAGTCGCGTCGAAATTGAAACAAGCGGGACTCCCGATGCCCGGCGCGCTCGGAATGTTTTCCGTGCATCCCGATTATTCGCGGCCCACTGATTCGCAACAGATTTACGCACTCGCCGGTTTGCCCGGAGCACTCTCGCCACGCGATCCCAACAAACCACCGGAAGACGCCTACGCCGCCTCGACCGATCGCAAAGACCCAGTGCTGTCGCCAATTTTTGCCGATCTAAAGGGCTGGCCGCCAAGCCTGCTCGTAACCAGCACCCGCGACCTTCTCCTCAGTGACACCACAATGTTTCACCTCGCGCTGACAAAGTCCGGCGTCGACGCGCAACTGCTTGTGTACGAAGCGCTCCCTCACGCCTTCTGGTATCACTACGAATTGCCCGAAACCACTGACACGCTGAACCGCATGGCCAAATTCTTCGTCGACAAGCTTGCCAAGTAGAACGAAGCGAAACGGAGACTAGAAAGGGAAGAGAGAACAGGAAAGAAAAAATAAGCGGCGGCTGGCGCTCGCAAGAAAAATGTGGCGTCGCTCGATTCCAACAATGACTTCGCTCAGAAATTTTGCGAGACGCGTTGTGAGCTACACGAAGGCGGCGTTGAGGTTTTCGATGGCTTCGTCGATTTCGGCGGTGTTTTTGTAGCCGACCGTGACGGTGTCGACGCCGGCGTTTTTGAAAGCGAACCTCATCGCGGCCTGGCGATCTTCGCGGCCAAACGTGCCTTCGCCGACCAATTTCATGCTGATAACGCCTACGTTGTTTTTCTTCACTTCCTTGACGTGGGTCACGACTTCGGGAACATTGCCAAGCCCGCTCGTAGCGTAATCCTCGGCATCCATGCTCTTGCCTTTGTGATTCATCCGAATCATCGCGACATCGAGCCACTGAAACTGAGGCGCCTGACGCAATGCCGGCAAACCATGCATCGATGCGCCGTGACTAACGATTGCCTGGCGATGCTGGGCTTCCATGATGCCGTCCTGCCAGCGAACCGTATCCTCAGGCCATGTGCCGGTGTGCTGCCAATGCAGAAGCATGATGTCGAAATATTCGGTGTTCGCCAGTTTGCGAAGCTCGTCGAATTTTTGTTGAGGATCTACGCCGTCGTGCGTCGTGACTTTGGACATGATGCGATAGCTGTCGCGCGGAATTCCTTTGAGCGCGACGCCGAGCATCTGGTGCATGTTGCCGTAGGATTCGGCGGTCTCGTAAAAACGGATGCCGCGATCGTAAGCGTAGCGAACCAGTTTGGTGAATTGTTCCTGACCGAGATCGCGCTGCACCTGTCCGCTGAAGCTGCCGGTGCCGAAAGCGAGGCGCGTCACTTTGACATTGGATTTGCCGAGCGTGACCCATTCCGTGGCGGCATCACGTGAAATCGCCTTGGCCGGTAGCGCAGAGCCGAGCGCTACCGCGCCTGCGGCCAGCGAAGTTGTCTTGAGAAATTGACGGCGGGAATGTTGGCAAGGCATCGGGCACCTCATTCGGGCGAATGGCACTGCCGTTGAACAAAACTGAGCAGCCAGGACGCGTCGCCAAGCTCCGGACGGGGAACAGGGCGGCAACAGAGCCATCGTATTACGAAGATGGGACGGAGTACACCGAGGTTTTTTGACCGTGGGATCGACAATTTGAGGGAGTGGTTGTCTTGTGCTGGGCGAATGAAAAACCGCCGGCAGGAGGCCGGCGCTACCGAGCCGGACGAATGGCGCCGGTTTGGATAGACTATGCCTCGATTTACGCTGGGCGGAGCAAGCCCCACCCCTACAAGTGCGGAGGCGTTGTGACGAAAAATTCGAGGCGGGAATTTTTGGTGGCTGGCGGGGCGTTGGCGCTGGGCGGGGGTACTTCGCTGAGCGGTGGTGGTGCGTCGGCGAGTGGAGTCGACGCGAAAGCTGGGGACGGCGACGGTGCGCAGAATTCGCCGGCGGTCGGCGGAAGAAAAATCAAAGTCGTTGTTTGCGGCGGGCATCCGGGGGATCCGGAATATGGCTGCGGCGGGACGGTGGCGCGGCTCGCGCAGATGGGGCACGACGTCGTGCTGTTTTATTTGAATGATGGCGGATGGCCGCCGACTTCGTCGGAGACGCGAGTTGCGGAGGCGAAGAAAGCGTGCGAGTTGCTGAATGCGCGCCCGCTGTATGCGGGGCAGCAGAACGGGCACGCGATCATCGACAACGCGCACTACGAGGAATTCGCAAGAAAGATCGAGACGGAAAAACCCGATGCGGTGATCACGCAGTGGCCGATCGACAATCATGCGGATCATCGAGCGATCACGATGCTGGCGTACAACGCCTGGCACGCATCGAAGAATAAATTCGCGTTGTATTACTACGAAGTGTCGGACGGCGAGGACACGCTGCAGTTTTCGCCGAACCGCTATGTGGACATCACTGAGACGGAATCGCTGAAGAAAGCTGCGTGCTTCGCGCACGCGAGTCAGACTCCTGATCGCTATTACGCGCTGCAAGATGAAGTCGCGCGATTTCGCGGAGTCGAAGCGGGAGTATCGCGCGCCGAAGCGTTCACGTTTCAGATTCGCAGTCCGTTTGATATTTTCCCGTTGGCCGAACGTTACGCGTTGAAGTGACTTGTGATTCGTTGCGGGGTGACTGGTTCCCCGCCGGCGAAAAATGCGGATGCAACGATTTCGGAACGGAAACGCGTCAGAGGAAGAAGTAAGACAAGGTCGGGGTGGAGCTGGACACCATGGCTTTCGAAGGCGAACTCGGCTACGGATCGCGCTTCGGCGCGCTAACCGATAGCTTGCTACGGGACTTTCGCTATGCCATCCGGAGTTTGCGCAAAGACTACCGCTTCTCGCTCGTCGCGATACTTGCGTTGGCTCTCGGCATTGGTGCGTCGACGGTCGTCTTCAGCGTTGTCTACAACGCGATTTTCGAGAGCGTCCCTTACAAAAATTCTAGCCGCCTCGTCGTATTTGGAATCCATAACCTCGCCAATACCGGTGGGTCGAAGGGCCGCACGTATTTAAATTCCAACGAAGTTCGTGTGATTCGCCAAACTAACCACGTCTTCGAGGACATGATCGCCTACGAGAATCGCCGCGATTTTTACAGGGACGGCAAGTCAGGCCACTATTTGCCTTTCGGGGCAGCCATGACGGCAAACACGTTCGATTTCCTCGGAGCTACGCCTCTCTTCGGCAGAGGATTCTCACCCGAAGACAGCAAACCCGACTCGCCCCCGGTGTTTGTCGTCAGTTATCAGTTCTGGCGCAACGAATTTGGCGGTGATCCCCAAATCCTGGGCAAGAGTTTCATTCTCGACGACAGAGCGACGACACTCGTCGGCATCATGCCGCCGCGATTCGAGGCATTCGGAGCAAGCTACTGGATGGCCGCGAAGACCGACAAGGCCGAACCTTCGATTGAAGGCGGTGCGCATCTCGTGGGGCGGTTGAAGCCTGGTGTTGGTTTGCGCGCCGCGGCGGAAAATCTCGATCAAATCGTGCACGAATTACAGCGGACTGGTCCGGCCGGCGAGTTTCCTGAGAAGTTCGCCGTTGTGCCGCAGACTTTGGTGGATAGTCTGCTCGGAAACTTCAAGCAGACTCTATACGCGTTGCTTGCCGCCGTACTCCTGCTGTTCTTGATCGCTAGCACCAATGTGGCCAATTTGCTCTTGGCTCGCGCCACTTCGCGCCAACGGGAAATGGCGATGCGCGCAACGATGGGCGCGTCTCGAGCTCGCTTGATTCGGCAATTATTGATCGAGAGCGTGCTGCTCACGGCGGTGGCCTTGGCCGTCGGTTGCGCGATCGCGTTCTTCAGTTTGAAAATTGTTGTCGCGCTCATTCCCGCTGGAACGCTGCCGGTGGGGACAGTGATCCGCCTCAACGTCCCGGTTTTGCTTCTCACGCTTGGTGCTGCGGTCGTAACCGTTTTCCTAACCGGACTTGCGCCGGCACTCCACGTGCTGCGAGGAGACTTGCAATCTCGGCTTACCGGAAGCAACACGGGGACCGGAGGAAGCGGCAGGCATGGAAGGCTTCGCGGCTCCCTGGTTGTCAGTCAGGTGGCGTTTTCTGTTGTTTTGCTGATCGGCGCGGGATTGTTGATGCGCAGTTTTCTTGTCCTGACGCATGTGGAGCTCGGATTCAATCCGAAGAATCTCTTCTACTTTCGTCTCGATCCCACGATGTATGCGCAGTATCCCGAGGATTCGCGTAGAGCGCGACAAAACGCGCTGACGCAGCGGTTGCTCGAGCGATTGCGCAGCTTACCAGGCGTAATTACTGCCAGCGAATCCGAACAGGAGCCTCCGCTCAACTACGACTGGAGCGACACGATTATTCCTGGACGGCCTCACGCCGAACGGTGGGAGACGCGTTACGAAGTCTGCAGCGAAGATTATTTTCAAACAGTCGGTGTTCCGTTGTTGCACGGACGATTGTTTTCGGGGGGCGACGTACTTGCGGAGCGGCTCGTGATGGTGGTGAATCAGGCATTCGCTCACCAATACTTCGCGAACGAGAATCCGCTTGGCCAGCGCGTGAAGCTGGAGGTTCTGAGCAGGCCTTTTCTGGCCGCACCTCACGATGCCTATTTCGAGATCGTGGGGGTCGTCGCCGACTACAAGACGCGAGGCGATAACTCGTGGCAGGATTTCCCGGAAGTTTTCATTCCTTACAGCGTGCAGGCTTTCAGCTGGCGAACGTTCATGGCGAGAACGTCCATCGACGCCAATCTGTTCCTCGGTACTGTCAGCAAAGAGCTGAATGAACTCGACCCCGATGTCAGAATCGCAAAATCCGGCACCGTGGAAGGCGAGCTGCGGCAATACTATCGCGGGCCGAAGTTTGAGCTGGTCACGCTCGCGGCTTTTGCGTGTGTGGGTTTAGTTCTGGTGATCGTTGGAGTGTCGAGTGTGATGGCCTATTCGGTTTCACTCCGGACCCATGAGATTGGAGTGCGGATGGCGATCGGGGCTCAGCGATCGAATATTCTGAGCTTGGTCGTGTTTGGTGGATTTCGCTTGATCGCATCGGGAATTGTGTTGGGCCTTGCCGCGAGCTATGGACTGACGCGCTTGCTCGCGAGCCAAATTTCCGGCGTTTCCATCACTGACCCGGGGACATTTGCGACCGTTGCGGTGGTTGTGGTCGCCTCGGGTGTTGCCGCTTGCTTGATTCCGGCCAGACAGGCTGCCTCTGTCGATCCGCTCATTGCACTGCGCAATGAATGAGCAGCTGCAAGTCCCGTAAAAATGCAGCGGCCGGGATGACAAATTATCGGTGGTCGTTGGACTGAGTTTACGGAGGATTTCGAGATGACGAATCGAATTTGGGCGGCGATGGCGGCTGCGATTTTGTTGAGTGGGTCCGTGGGTGTTGGTGCGGCGTCGGCTGCGGCGGGTGTGGGCGCAACGGGCCGATCTGCGATCGCGATAGCTCTACCTTTTGGAGTTTCGGTGGTTGATCCTGCGTGCAAGCCGGTTCTCGACGCGAACCATAAGACGCTCGATACAGCGAATCATATGTATACGGACATGGGCGGCGCCGACGGCAAGAAGCCGACGGGCGAGATGATCACCATCAATGGCGACCGGTACGTTTTGATCAGTGGAAAGTGGACGAAGAGCCGGATGACTGTCGCGGCGACGAAGGAACAAGAGGCGGAGAACATCAAGAACGCGAAGGTTCTTTCGTGCACGCGGGTTGGAGATGACGCGGTGAGCGGGGAAGCGGCGACGGTCTACACCGAGCATAGCCAGAACGACGATACGAAGTCGGATGGGAAGATATGGGTGTCGAAGAGTCGCGGCGTGATATTGAAGGAAGAGATTGATTTGGATAGTGGGGAGGCGAGGAAGCAGCATATTTCGCTGAGGTATGAGTATGGGAATGTGAAGGCGCCGGTTTAGAGCGGTTGTTACAGGGCTTGCGGATACGATCGCGACCACGGATGCGACGAGAAGTGGCCTACTTCTGAGATCCTTCGCTTCGCTCAGTATGACGGGTTCGTGGGCGTTCGGATGAATTGGGGATGGGACATTACGCCGGGCGGAGCGAGCCCCGCCCCTACACGGAGACGCACCGTGCGCGTTTTGCTGAGTGGATCAAGCTTGAGGGAAGAAGAAATGAACGGAGCTAGCCTTTGGGGGCGTAGTAGCCTTTGCGGGCTAGGACTTTGTCGTCGTGGTTGTTTACGTCGACTTTGATTTTGCGGAATTTGCCGTCGTGGGCGGTGTTGGTGGGGTAGTAGCCCAGGGTGTACTGGCTGCGAAGCTCTTCGGAGATTTGATCGAAGGCTTCCTGGAGATGCTTTTCGGTGTTGGCGACGATCATGCGGCCGCCGGTTTCTTCGGTCATTTGTTTTGCGACGCTGGTGTTGCCGCCGAAGCGCGAATCGGCGACGAGCAAAATGTGAATGACGGTGTCGGTGCGCTGCGCCGCCTCGATCGCTTCTTCCTTGCGGACTTTGCTGCCTTCATCCTGCGCGTCGGTGACGATGACGATCGCTTTGCGTCCAGCCTCGCCGGTGAGTTTTTCGTTGCATGCGAGGTACACGGCGTCGTAGAACGCGGTGCCGACGGAGTTGCCGCCGATCGGTCCGGGATTGATCATGCCGCCGCCACTCGGGGCGTTGATGCGCGTCTTGCGAATGGCGCGATCGAGCAACCCGCGATCGTCGGTCCAGTCGGCGAGAAGATCGACGTCGGTATCAAAGGACATGATGAGTGCTTCATCTCCCTTGCGAAGCACGCGACCGAGAAACTGCCCACCCATGTCCTGAATGGCGCCGAGCATGAATTGTTCGGAACCGGAAGTATCGAGAAGCAACGCAAGAGTGATTGGGAGCGTCACTTCTCTAGAGAAGAAGGCGATCTGCTGATCCTGGCCGTCTTCCTGAATCTTGAAGTCTTGTTGTTTCAGATCGGTGACGATGCGTTTGCTGTGGTCACGGACGGTGGCGAAGATGTTGACGAGAGTCACCTGGCTGCGAATGACCGGGCCCTGCTGCTGCTGCGGATCCTGTGCAGGAGCCTGATGCGCGAAGGTTGCGGGGAGAGGCGAGCAGAGAACAAAAACGGCGGCGACGAGGGCAGCCAAAGCCGTAGCGAGAGTCGCCGGCAGCAGCTTCTTCACAGAACGCATGTATACTTTCCTTGAGCAGAGATGCCCGGCACGAATGATTCGCGGCTGGGATGGTTCCGCACCGTAAGATGCCGCGATACGGCGCGGGGGATGCGCGGCTCAAAACCCACCAGAGCTGGCTGAAACCGAAGAAAGTTTGGCCCGAGGAACATGAAAAGTCCACGAAAAACAGCGTTTGGAGCCGGTGTGGCGTTGCTGCTGGCGCCGTTGGCGTATGTGGCGGCGCAAAATCCGGTGAAGCCGCCGAAGCCGAATGCGGATTCGCAGCCGGCGCCGACACAGCCGGCGCCCACGCAAGCCGCGCCAACGCAGGCACCGGCGAATCGGCCGGGTGAGAATCCGCCGCGAATGAGCGACTTGCAGGCGCGCATCACGGTGAACTCGAACCTCGTGATTTTGCCGGTGACGGTGAAAGACAAGTCGGGCGAGATGGTTCCGGATTTGCGGCGCGACGAGTTTCGCGTGCTCGAGGATAACGTCGAGCAGCACATCGACATGTTCACGGCGGAGGCGTTTCCGCTGTCGATGGTCGTGCTGATCGATAACGACTTGAAGGATAAAGATGCGGAAAAGGTGCAGGCGAGCCTGCTGGCGATTCTCGGCGGACTGAGCACCGAGGATGAGGCGTTTATTTGCCGGTTCGATCAGTTTTTTCATCCGGGCAAGGGATTTACGAACGATCAGGACAAGCTGTCGAAGGAATTGAAGCGGACGAGCCTGGATTCGGTGGCGGATATTGCGCCGCCGAGTCCGCAGTTCAACGGGACGCCGACGATCAATAATCACTCAGCGACGGACGATTCGGCGATCGACAAGGGCGCGCAGGCGATCAGGGGGCAGCCGACGAAGGCGCTGGATGATGCGATGTTTGCGGCAACGCAGTTGCTACACGACCGGCCGCGGAATCGGCGGCGGGTGATCCTGCTGATTTCGGATGGAGTGAATGGCGGGAAAAAATTCAACAAAGTGAGCGCCGACGACGTGATGAAGGCGGTGCTGGCGGAAAATATATCGGTGTACAGCATCGCGGTGCCGACGGCGTTTTTCGAGCGGAAGATTTCGCCGGTCGATCGGGCGAGGTCGCCACTGATTCGATACGCGGAGCACTCAGGCGGCGAAGTGTATTACGCAACGAAGGAGCACAGCTTTGAGGAGTTTTATTCGCGGCTGACGGAAGAGGCGCGGAACCAGTACACGCTGGCGTATGTGCCTCGTGGGACGGATCGAAGCGTGGATTATCACTCGATTGAGGTGCGCGTGAAGCGAGACGGGCTGAATATCAAGACGAGAGATGGGTATTACTCGGATCAGATTCCGGCGGGGCAGAGACCGTAGAGAAGAGTTGTAGTTGGAAGTTGTTGAGGATTTGGTGAAGGGCGCTGCGATTGCGGCGCCCTTTCCTTTTTGATGCCTATTTGCCCTTTTTCTTGGTGGGCTTTGCGGTCTTCTTTGTCTTCTTTGCCATGTCGAGCTCCTGCGGACTTTAGTGAGAGGCTGCGTTGTTGCAGGTGCCTCTTCGTGTATCGGTATACGGGTGGTGAGACGGAGAGTCAAGGTTAATCGACGCGTTCGCTACGTTGGCGACGCATTTTTTTTGCGAGCGAAGTCGCGTGACGACGGCGGAGGCTGAATCGAAGAGATGTTTATTGCACAAAAGGCGTGCGACGGCGCTTCGCGGTGAATGGTGGGTGGGGTTGAATCTAAACCCCGCGATCTGAGAAGCGATCGCGGCTACAGGGTGGCGCGGATTACATTTGTGGCGAGGATCGCTGGCTACGTGTTGAGGGATTCTTCGTAGGCGGGGCAGACGGGTTTGTAGGCGCAGCCGCGGCAGGCGAAACCGCGCTTGGGTGAGAACTCGCCGGCGCGAATGTCGGCGGCGGCTTCTTGTATGACCTTTTGGGCTTCGTCGAGTTGCTTTTCGTTACGCGTGGTCGATTGAACTTGATTGTTCTGGAGATAGTGGAAGGCGAGACGGACGGGATTCAGCTCGAGGATTTCTTTGGCGGCGATGGCGTAGATGCTGAGTTGGAGATCGCGGCGGGCGTCGGCTTCTTTACGGGCTTTGCCGGTCTTGTAGTCGATGATCTCGACGTCTTTTTTGCCGAGCGAATTAATTTGGTCGATGCGGCCGTTGATGATGACGTTGTTTTCGAGCGGGAGCTCGAAGGATTTTTCCTGATCGAGGACTTCGGGCGGATTGGCGAGGAATTCTGCGTGGAAGACGCGGAGCTGCTCGATACCGTCCTTTTTGTATTCAGATTCCTGGTATTCGTCTTCGTAGCCTGCCGAGCTCCACTCGGTTTCGAATACGCGAGCGACTTCGTCGAAGGGAAGTTTTACGCCTTTGCGGTATTGGTCGATGAAGCGTTTGACCGTGGTGTGCATGACGGAACCGAAGCTGAGCGTGGCGGCAGGGCCTTCTTTGAGCGACCAGAGGCGGCTGAAACAGAAAAGCTGCGGGCACTTGCGATAGGAATCGACGGCGGAGGCGCTGAGTTTGAGCGGCTCGGGCGTGGGCGGGTGATAGGTTTCAGCCCAGTCCGTGATTCGGGAATAGATACGCGGGTGCTGGGAGAGAGAAGGGAAGAGGAGCTTGGCGTTTTTGCCGGCGTCGTCGTCGGCCGTTGTGTCGCGAAGTTTTACTTTTGGCGAGAGTTGGAGAACGTCGCGTTTGCGGACGGTTGCGTCCATGAGGATGTCTTCGATGAAGGTGGGGACTTTGCCTTTTTTTTCGGTGAGCGTGGTGATGGTGAGCTTGCGTTCGGCGCGGGTGAGCGCGACGTAGAAAAGGCGACGCTCTTCCTGGATGTGGAAGTTGCCGACCGGGAGTTCTTCCTTCATGAGCTTGACGGGAAATTCGAAAAGCGGCGACCGTTCGCGCGCGGGGAACGCGGCGTAGTTTATGCGCAGAAGGAAGACGTGGGGAAATTCGAGGCCCTTGGCGCCGTGGACAGTCATGAGTTGGACGGAGTCGCCGGGAGCTTCGTCGTCGAGGCAGATGGTGCCGAGGCCGGACTGTTCGAAGTAGTCGAGGTATTCGAGAAATTCGTGGAGTGAGCGAGTTTCGCTCTTGGGCTCCCACGTTTTGAGAAATTCGGCGAGTTGGCGAACGTAGCGCTGTGCGCGCTGGGTGGCGAGATGCGGGATTTCGAGCCAGTCGGTGAGCGTGCGGAGAATTTCTGCGGCGGTGCGGCGCTTCAGAGTTTTTCGCTGGGCGGCGATGAATTCGAGAAGTTCGGCGAGAGCTTTGGGTGACGGGTCGAACGGCAAGTCGGATTGCGGGGATTGGAGCACGTCGTAGATCGAAGTGCGCTTTTTGCGGGTGCGCTCGGCGAGACGGACGAGATCGACGGGCTCGAGATGCCACGCGGGAGCGGCTAGGACGCGGGCGGCGGCGATGTCGTCGAATGGCTTGTTGATCAGGCGGAGGTAGGCGAGGACGTCGCGCACGAGCGGATGCTCGAGGATCGAGAGGCGCGAGATGACAAAGGGAATTTTGCGCTCGGCGAGTTCTTTGACGAGGCGGTCGCGATGGTTGTGTTGGCGATAGAGGATGGCGAAGTCGCGCCAAGGCGTGCCGGCGCGGTGGAGGCGCTCGAGTTCGCCGGCGACCCAGGTGGCCTCTTCGTCTTCGTTGGCGAGTTCGGCGATGCGGATGCGTTCGCCTTCGGGATGCGTGGCGGAGAGGACTTTGTTGGGGAAGTCGGAGCTGACTTCGTTTTGCGCGATGACTTGGGTGGCGACGCGGAGAATGTTGGGCGTCGAGCGATAGTTTTCGGTGAGGGTCACGCGATAGGGCGTTGAGTCGAGGCCGGTCTTCCAGCCGGCAAAGCGTTCGAGGAAGAGCTTGAAGCTGCCGAAGGATGCACCGCGGAAACGGTAGATGGCTTGATCGTTGTCGCCGACGGCGACGATGTTGCGCGGTTCGGCGGCTAGGAGGTGGAGGAGTTCAAGCTGGGCGATATTGGTGTCTTGAAATTCGTCGACGAGGATGTGTTTGAAGCGCTGCTGGAGCTTTTCGCGGAGTGTGGCATCGCTGCGGACGAGGTCGATGGTGCGGGTGATGAGCGCGCCGAAGGAGTAGAAATTCTTTTCGCGGAGAATTTCTTCACTCACTTTGTAAGCGCGGGCGATTTCTTTTTGGAGAGCGACGTTTTCGGAGCGTTCGACGAAGGTGTCGTCATCGACTAGTTTTCGATCGATTGCAAGGTCGGCTTCGAGTTCGTCGGCGAAGGCCTGGAAGTCGTCGCTGGAGACGAGTTCGTCCTGGCAACGGGAGAAAAATTTCAGAAAATCGCCGAGGAATTGACCGGGTTCGGCGAGGCGGCGAAATTTTTCGAGTTTGAGGCGGGCCATGTTGCGGCGGAGGAGTATCCAGTGGTCGACGTCTTCAAGGATGGTGTACTTGGCGCCGTTTTCTTTGAGGATTTCTTCGCAGAAAGCGTGGAAGGTGAGGATGGTGACGTCGCGTCCGCGTTCGCCGCAGGTTTTGACGATACGGGACTTCATTTCGCCGGCGGCTTTTTTCGTGTAGGTGAGGCCGAGGATGTTTTCGCCGCCGAGAGCGGAGTCGGATTCGAGGAGATGGCGGATGCGCTCGGTGATGACGCGGGTTTTGCCGGTGCCGGCTCCGGCGATGACGAGGAGCGGGCCGGTGCCGTGGGTGATGGCGCGGCGCTGGGCGTCGTTGAGCTTGAGAGCGGTCGATTCGAGCGGGGAGATGTCGAAAAGCGTGGGATTCACATGGTTAGGTTAGCGGATTTTGGGGCGAAGAGGAAACGAAGGGGCGCGGGTGCGCTGTGAATGCGTGTGAAAAGTTTTTGCCCGTCGATATCCGGCGTCAGCGCTGGGATTTTTTTCCGGCGGCGACGTCGGCGGTGAATTGGGCGGATTGGCCGCGCGGGACGCTGAGCGATTGCCACTTGCCGGTTTTGGCGGCGGTCATGTGTTTTGCAGCGAAGACGATTTGTCCGATGTGCATGGCGTAGTGGGCGACCTGGCGGTTGATGGCTTGCATGACGGAGTGAGGCTCGTTGCGGATCATCACCTCGCGCCCGATGTCGCTTTCAACCAGAGATTCCAGCGCGTCGAAAACATATTTCCAGCCGGCGCCCCACATCGCCATTAATTCCTCGCGAGACTTGGGAGCGTCTTCGAATTCGGTGTCGCGATTGCGGTCGGGTTTCTCGCCGTCGGTGGTGAGGAAGTTGCGCCAGCGCGAGCGCATGTTGCCGACCATGTGCTTGATGATGATGGCGATAGAGTTGGATTCGGGATCGAGCGCGGCGAAGAGGTATTCGTCGGAGCATTGCTCCATGGCGCGCTCGGCGAGCGATTTGTAATAGCGAAAAAGAGAGGCGGAATCCTGAATGTACGAGGTCGAAAATTCGTGTGGCATGGGTGAAATTGTGGAGAGAAGGGAAGAGTGGCGCAAGAGCCGAAAAGGACTGAAACGGAGATGAGGGGAGGAGCGTAAAGAGAGGGGGCGAGGCAGGGTACGAATGAAGGTTAAGTATTGACATTCGCCTTTTATTCGCCTACGATGTCCGACGCCTAGAGTCCCTATCTTGTTGCTGGAGGTTTTCTGTCATGACGATTGGACAATCGATGCTGCCGGAATTTGATCAGGAGATGAAGAGCACGCGTCAGGTGTTGGAGCGCGTGCCGGATGCTAAGTGGGATTGGAAGCCCCATGAGAAGTCGGGAACCGTGGGATGGTATACGTGGCACATTTCGACGCTGCCGAGTTGGGCGACGATGACGATCAACACGGAGAATCTGGACATTGCGCCGAAAGACGGCAAGGGACCAGATATGCCCAAGCCCGAAAACGCCAAGGCGGCGCTGGCGCAGTTCGACAAGGATGTCGCTGAGGCCCGCGTTGCGCTCGAAAAGGTGAGCGACGCGGACATGATGGCGAACTGGAGCTTGCTGATGGGCGGGCAAGCCATTTTGACGATGCCGCGCGTCGCGGTGCTGCGCGGAATGGTGATGAATCACCTGATTCATCATCGAGGGCAGCTGACCGTGTATTTCCGAATGCTCGATATCCCTGTGCCCGGGCTGTATGGACCGAGCGCGGATGAGGGGCAGATGGGGAAGCCGGCGAACGCGTAGAAGTCTGACGGTCGCTAAGTCTCGTTACTGGGAAGGGCGCGCTTCAGGCGCGCCCTTTTTTATGCGGTGGCGCGAATCGCGAGCGTTTGCGCTGGTTTGGTGGGTATGACTCGGCGTTTCTGCGCCTGATCTTGCGATCTCGTATAATGGTGTTTCGGAGGCTCCCGCCATGGAAACGCCTGTCATCCTGTCCGCTGTTCGCACACCCGTTGGAAAATTTCAGGGAGGGTTGTCTTCGTTCACCGCGCCGGAGCTTGGCGCGAAGGTGATCGCCGAAGCAACTCGACGGGCGGGGCTGGAAACCAAGCAGATCGACGAGACGATTCTCGGCAATGTGATTCAGGCTGGGCTTGGGCAGAATCCGGCTCGCCAGGCGGCGCTCAAGGGCGGATGCGATCCTCGTGTTGCTGCGTTGACGATTAATAAGGTATGTGGATCGGGACTGAAGGCGGTGGCGCTGGCGGCTCAGGCGGTGATATTGGGCGAATCCGAGATCGTGGTTGCGGGCGGGATGGAGTCGATGACGAACGCGCCGTACCTTTTGCCGCAGGCGCGCGGTGGATATCGAATCGGCGACGGCAAGCTAGTCGACTCGATGATTCACGATGGCTTGTGGGACTCTTACGAAAATTTTCACATGGGGACGACCGGAGAACTCGTAGCTGAAAAGTATGGGATTACGCGCGAGGAGCAGGATCGGTTCGCGTTCGAAAGCCATCAGAAGGCGATTCGGGCCCGGAAGTCGTGCTTTTTTGAGGCGCAAATTTTGCCGATCGAAGTGCCGCAGAAGAAAGGCGAGCCGGTGGTGGTCAAGTACGACGAATCGCCGCGCGAAGATACGTCGATGGAAGTGTTGGCGAAGCTGAAGCCGGCGTTCAAGAAGGATGGAACGGTGACTGCCGGCAATGCTCCGGGGACGAACGACGGCGCGGCGGCATTGATCGTCACGAGCGAGCGGAACGCGCAGCGGCTGGGCAAACAGCCGATGGCGCGGATCGTGGCGCAGGCCGTCAGCGGCGTCGAGCCGAAGTGGGTGATGATGGCGCCGGTCGAGGCGGTCGAGAAGCTATTGGCGAAGACGGGCTGGGATCGCGACAAGGACGTCGATCTCATTGAGTTGAACGAAGCGTTTTCGGTTGCGGCGATTGCGGTGACGCGACAGCTGAAGCTGAATCCTGAGAAGGTGAACGTAAATGGCGGCGCGGTGGCGATCGGGCATCCGATCGGCGCGAGCGGCGCGCGCATTCTGGTGACGCTGCTTTATGAATTGCAGCGGCGCGATCTGAAGCGGGGAATTGCCGCGCTTTGCCTGGGCGGTGGGAATGCGGTCGCGCTCGCTATCGAACGCGCCTGAAGAAACGACGGCTCCGAAAATCTTATGAAATATTGCCCAGTTTGCGATGCCGAATATACAGATAGCCACGCGATGTGCAGCGTGTGCGGGATCGAACTCGTTCCCGAAGAGCTGCGCGGGCATCCGCTCGACGAGCGGCAGCGCAATGACAAGATCGTGCTAGCCTGGCGCGGCGGCGATCCGCTCGCAGTCAGCGAAGTCATCCATATTTTGCGCGAAGGCGGCATACGGCATCACGTTCAGCCGACCAATGAACATCTCGTTTTCGAGTTGGGCATGCCGCGGCCGAAGTACGCGGTGCGCGTGTTCCTCTCAGATTTGGCCAGAGCGAAAGAGCTGTTGGCGAACGTGCGCGAGACCGCGCCTTTTGCACTCGACGAGCCAGTGGAGAATGCTGCTGATTCGGGCGAGATTGAACTTCGGTCTGAAGATCGCGAGTTGAAGCCGACAGAAGCTGCCGTTGTTGTTTGGAGCGGGGAAGATACCGCGCTCGCCGATCTTCTCGAAGCGTGCCTGCGCGAAAATCGGATTGGCGTCCGGCGCGAGGGCGACGTAGATGCAGCAGCGGCGCCAAAACAAATTCGCCTACTGGTGAATCCTGCGGCGGAAGCAGCTTCACGCGAAATCATCCGCGAAGTGCGCGAAGCGACTCCGCCCGCGTAACGCGTTACTTCTGTGGCTGTGCCTGCGGCGCTTGCTGTGACGCCTGCGCCTGCGCCCGAATCGACTGGCGCCACTTCTCAATCTCTTCGTAATGCGCATCCGCGAACGCAACACTCGCCGGATTCAATCCCTCAGCAGCTTTGCCCGCCGCTACGGTCATGTTGCGCTTCTTCATCAACGAAATAGCTTCCGATCGGCTGAGCACGTCGACCGAAATCAGATAGTCACGCGTGTTGAGCCCGTGCTTTTTGAGCAGCCCCGTGCACTGCGCGACTTGCGCGTCCATCATTTTTGCTTTTTGCGTGAGCGTCGCGTCGGTGTATGCCGGATCGCTGGTGAGTTGATCCCACGCCGGGCGATTCTGCCTTCGACAAGCCGCGATGTCGGAAAAGCTGGCGGTGATCTGTTCGAACTTCGGTTGATCGAGGACGTACGCTTTGATGTCCTTCGCGTCCTGATCTTCGGTCGGCTGCGCAGCCGCTTGTTGGGCTGGCTGCGCCTGCGCGAGGCTTGAGGTAGCAGCCGCGAACGCGGTCCCGGCGAGCGTTGGCATCGCAAAGCACGCGGCGGCAAAAGTGCCAATCGCGATCGCGCTGATAGCAGTTTTCGAAAGCTTATTCATCGAGCGTTCTCCCAACCCAAGATACCAGATCGATTTTACCTCTACCGCGAGCCTTCGATGCGGTTGAGTTTCCTGGCGGTTGGATGGGCTGGGCGCTGGCGAGGTTTCAAATGTGGCCGGAGGTTCGAACGACTCGTGGGCTTTGCTTATGTCTGAAGCTCGGGCATCGGCGGCTCCGAAGGTTCCGCAGGTTCCGCCGGCGGCACAGCGCGCAAATCACACGCGCAATTCGGGCAATACTTATCGTCTTCGGCGACTTCCTCCTTGCACTGCGGGCAAGACGGATGCAAGTTGCACTTGCAGTTGGGGCAGTAGTTGAAGCGAGCGCCGACCATCTTTGCGCACTGTGGGCATGAGTAGGGGAGCGGCTGCCGCATTAAGAAGTAGAGAATGAAGCCGATCGCAAAGTACGCCGGAGTAAGGACAAGCACAAGAAACGTCCACAGCGCCGAACTCATGCCACGGCGTTTCGCGTCGCGGTTTACGTAAGCGATCATGAAGATGTAGCTCGCGAGGAACACCGATACGGCGGTGACCATTCCAGCCAACGCCAGAGACGCCAGCGCAGGATTGTCCTGGATCTCGGGAGGAAAGGCGTGTCCTTCGCTCAATCGCGGATCCAAATTGACGAGGATGGCGATCACAACCGCCAGGACGTACAGCACCGCGACGGTCCATCTAAGCCACGGCGGAACCAGCTTGAATTCCTGCCAGAAGCGCAGCCCTTTTTCGCGCTTGCGCCGGAAGCGAATCAGCCGCATTCGCTCGCTCCAGGATTCACTCACTTTTTGTGGATACTCCGTCATCTCAGTCGTCTCCGCTTCTGCCACTCGCTAAACCGTTAGAAATTTTCGTTCAGGTCGACTCGCGATGTCCTGGTCCCCGCGCTTTCGGCGAACAAAATGGCCGCCGCGATAATCGCGGGCAGCGCCCACCAGACGCCGAAGCTCATCTTCCAAACCACGTCCGGCAAGCCGGCGCGATGTCCGATCCACTCCAAACCGCGCCAAACGTAAGGCGCGGTCGCTGCTCCTGCGACCCATGATGCGCCGCACATCATGTATACGAGGCGCCAGCGCGGCTGACGAGTCGAGCGCATCTCTTGTGCGCGCAGCCGTACGCGAAATTGCGTGCGCGCTGCGAGCCCGCGCGGCAATGGAAGGTGTTGCGTGGCGAATGAGCGCAATGCTTCCTGCATCGCGTCGGCGCTCGCGCTGCACTGAGCGCATTCGCGCAGATGAGTTGAGAGCCACTCTTGTTCGGCAGGAGAAATTCCTTCAACGCGCTCTTTCGCGATGAGCGACTCGGCGCGAGCGTGGGCGTGGGTTTGAGCTTGAGTTTGCGCGAGATTGTTCGGTTCCGGGTTCACGCCGCGCCTCCCGCCAATAACACCTTCAACGCTTCCAGCCCGCGATAAAGCCTCGACTTTACCGTCGAGATTGGTGTCGACTGAATCTTCGCGATTTCGTCGAGCTGCATTTCCTCGCGAAACCTCAGCAGCAGAACTTCACGATAGTGCACCGGCAAACGTTCCAGTGAAGTTTGCACGCGTTGTTCGCTTTCGCCCTGCAAATAAACATGCAGCGGCGATTCCGCCTTTTCGTCCGCCAGATCGATCGATCTTCCTTCTTCGGGATCGAGCATCGAATCGAGACTGATCGCTTTCTTTTGCCTCTGCCAATCGATCACCAGGTTGCGCGCGATCGTAAACAGCCACGCTTCGAACTTGTGTCTGCCGTCGTACTGATGTCCGCGCTCGAGAACGCGAATCCATGTCTCCTGGAAAAAATCTTCGGCACGCGCGGGATCGCCCGTGATGTACACCAAATAGCGGAAGAGCCGATGCTGATACTCCTCGATCAGCCGGTCGAGAAGTTCGGGATCGCGCTGGCGCAAACCTTGGATCAGAGTTTTTCTGTCGTCAGCCATCAGGGGTGAGAAAAGAAAAGTGGACCTTGCGGCGGCGGCCAGTGAACTGAAAGTCGAACCGCAAATTGTTCCGGCGACCGCTGACTGCAACCGCGCGTGTGTGAACGTGGCGATCATTCTAATGGGTATACGATTGGGGCGGCGAGAAAGACGCATCGTCGGCGATTATCGTGCAGGTACAGCGTATCCGTTTGGCGGACAATGCCGATACGGGAGTAAGTTGTTTAATGTCAGCAAGTTGCGGATGGCGCGCCCGACGGTCTCGGGAAGCGTGAAGAGAGGCCCAACTACAAACTCCAATTGATAGCTATCGATTGCACCGGCGTAGTAGACTTTGCCCGCGTTTCACGTTATTCGGCCTTGGAGGAGAAAGTTCATGTGCGCAAGTCCAGCTGCTCGGTCTTCATGGATTATTTTGTGGGCGGGAGAAGATCCTGCGTTTTATCAAACGTTGAAGGATTGTCTGAATAACGCGGGCGTTCCTTCCCGGAACATGGCGATCGGAGATGACTCCATCAAGCCTGACGCCGATCCTCTTCCGATTGATTGGAAACCGCGATTTGGATTTGAGGTGGCGGTGCTTTCGGCCGATATGACGGCGGCGCAGCAGATTCTCGAAAAATTGCTCGCGCGAGAACCTGCGGATCTTGAGATTCCGGCGCAGCCTTTGGCGCCCAGCGCCGAGCGGCCGCTCACCGACGAGACCGAAGAACATCCGAAAGTGGAAATCTGGAACGGCGGCGATGATAAGGTCGGCGAGTTCCTCACGGCTGCGCTGCAGGAAAACGAGATTCCGATGCATATCGAAACGCCGGATGGGCAGACGCACATTTATGTGTCCGCCGGCAACGCAGCGCGCGCGATTGAGATTGTGCGCGAGATCACGCTGGGTCGTCCGCCGAAATAAACTTCCGCAAAAATGCTGTTAGCTTTTGATTGTGTTGGTCGCCGCGTCCCACGTTGTGGGCGCATGGCGGAAGTAAGACTCATTCGCCATGTGGCACGCGAGCGCCGCGTGATGGCCGAAAACCGCATCTTCGGTCACGGTGCCGTTGCTGCGAACTGCCTGAAAGAAATTCCAAATGTGCGGCTTCAATTCGTCCCAAGAGGCACCGGTATAGGTGAAACCTTCGAGTGTCGGCTCCTTGCCGGGCTTGGGATCGTGTTCTTCGTGCCACTGCTTTGCGTAGGCTTCGCGCATCGCGTGCGGAAAGCTGCCGGTGTAGTAGCTGGGCGAATCGTTCTCCCCGGTCTGCGGCAAATATTTGATTTCGTATTCGGTGACTTCCAGCGTGCCTTTCGAACCGTAGAAGCGATACGTTTCCGGTGACGCGCCGCCCAGATTCAAGCGGAGATAGACCGGCGCCTGCAGCGAGGGATATTCGTACAGCGCCGCATGAACGTCGGGCATGTCGCGTCCGTCTTTCCAGCGAATGATGTTGCCGAGCGCCTGAACGCGCTTGGGCTGCTCGTTGATGCCGAGCATGAACATCATGCCGCTGACGAGGTGAACGAGGAGATCGCCGGCGACTCCGGTGCCGTATTCGCGCCAGCACCTCCATCGCGCGAAATACTTCGGCGACATATCGGGATCCCATGCGCGCTTCGGCGTGGTGCCTTGCCACGTTTCCCAATCGAAATTTTGCGGAGAAAGCCCTGGCGGCGTTGGGTATTCCCATGAGCCGTTGGGATCATTGCGTCCGTAGGTGCCTTCGACCAAAGTGAGAGTGCCGATCGTGCCTTGCGCGATGATTTCGCGCGCCTTCGCACAGATCACGGAGCTCACGCGCTGCGATCCGATTTGCACGATTTTGCCGGTGTCTTTTGCTGCCGCGACCATTTCGACGCCGTCGGCTGCGGTGTGTGACATCGGCTTTTCGCAATAAATCGGCTTACCCGCGCGAACGGAATCGACGACAACTTGCTTGTGCCAGTGATCGGGTACGGCGGCGAGAATGCAATCGATGTCTTTGTTGTCGAGGAGTTCTTTGTATTTGCGCGTGGTGAAAAGATTGGGCTTCGCGGTGATCTCGCGTGCGAGCAAATGGCGCTCGTCATAAAGGTCGGCAGCGGCGACGCATTCGGCGCCAGGGAGCGCGACGGCATTCGAAAGCACGCCGGAGCCTTCCATGCCGACGCCGATGATGCCGAAACGAAGACGATCGCTTGGAGGTACGTTCGCCGGCAGTGCTGCGGCCTCGAGACGATGATCGGGAAGCGCAATCGCGTTCGCGGCCGCGAGCGCTCCGGCGGTGGCGGCAGTGCGCTGCAGAAATTGACGTCGAGTGTAATTCGATTTCATGGCGCTGGGCTCCTATTCACGGGCGAACGTAGAGCTACGAATTCGAAAAGGGAAGTGGCGGCTCCAGACTCAAATGGACTCGTTGGAAGTCGAGTCGAGATACCGCCCGCATCAGGGAAGCGGGCCGACGGAAACTTCCTTGAAGAAAACGATGTCGTTGTCGCTGTGATTTTGCAGGCCGATGTAGCCTTCGTCGGGGCGCCGGCCGTGTTGCGGTTCGAAATCGAATTTGCGATCGGGCACTGCGCCGCCTTCGGTGTAGTCGGTGACGCGAGTTCCGTTGACCTCGACAATCGTGCGCGAGCCATTCAGCGTGATCACCATCGTGTTCCACTCCGGACCGGGCTTGCCGGGGCGGGCGAGCGGCTTGGTCAGTGAATAGAGCGTGCCGGTCACGTGGTACTCGTCTTCCTTCGAATCTTCAGGCTGATTGTCGATCTGCACTTCGTAGCCGTAGTGGACGGGCATCCAGGGCTCGCGCGGCTCGATCGGAATGCGGATGAAGACACCAGAATTGTCGTTATGGTCGCGCATCTTGTAGACGACCTTGATGCGGCAATTTCCGAATTTCTCTTTCGTCCAATAGAGAAGACCCATGCCGCCGTGCGTGCGAATCAGGCCGTCTTCGACGGTGTCTTCGCCGGGACCGACATGCTTCCATCCGTCGAGATTTTTGCCATTGAAGAGTGGGCGCCACTGTTCGGCAGCCTTGGGATTCGAACGTGAATGGTTGGGAAGTGCGAGAAGAAAGATAACCGCTGCAATGGAGAGCAGCGAATTACGCGCGATCGAGCTCATCGGGGAGGCTCCTCATTTCCGTCGGGTATCGTAGACCACCGCCGCGCACGGGGCAAATAGAAAGACGAAGGGGCGCAGTTGCCGCCCCCTGTCGACTACGTCGATTCTTGCTATGCGCGCTGTTTAGAGCGCCGTGCTGCGGATTCGCATGCTGTAGAAGCTGCGGTAGACGAAGATGAACGAGATGGCGAAGAAAATCGCCGCCAAGATATGCGTTAGGCCTTCGCCTTGGGACGCGGTTAGCTGTACGGCGAGTTCGACGGCGAGAAGGCCGAAGAGCGTCGTGAACTTGATGACCGGGTTGAGCGCCACCGAGCTGGTGTCTTTGAACGGATCGCCGACTGTGTCGCCCACGACCGTAGCATCGTGGAGCGGCGTGCCCTTTTGCTTGAGCTCGACTTCGACGATTTTCTTGGCGTTATCCCACGCGCCACCGGCGTTGGCCATGAAGATGGCCTGGTAAAGGCCGAAGATCGCGATCGAGAATAGGTATCCGATAAAGAAGAACGGCTCGATGAACGAGAACGCAAGCGTCGCGAAGAAGACGGCAATGAAAATGTTGAGCATGCCCTTCTGCGCGTACTTGGTGCAGATCTCGACGACCTTCTTGCTGTCCGAGACGCTCGCCGCGACCACGCCATCAAGCTTGATGTGAGCCTTGATGAACTCCACGGCTCGATAAGCGCCGGTCGTCACTGCCTGCGTCGATGCGCCGGTGAACCAGTAGATCATCGCGCCGCCGGTGATGAGTCCCAGCACAAACGGAGCGTGAAGCAGCGAAAGCTTGTTCACGTTTTCAGTGAGGCCATGGGTGAGCGCCATGATGATCGAGAAAATCATCGTGGTCGCGCCGACAACCGCCGTGCCGATGAGCACGGGCTTGGCGGTCGCTTTAAAGGTGTTGCCCGCGCCGTCATTCGCTTCGAGCATTTCCTTAGCGCGCTCGAAGTTCACATCGATGTTGTAGTCCTTTTTCAGCTCGCTCTTGATGTTGGGAACTTGTTCGATCAGCGAAAGTTCGTAGACGGATTGGGCGTTATCGGTGACCGGGCCGTACGAGTCGACGGCGATCGTCACGGGGCCCATGCCGAGGAAGCCGAACGCAACGAGACCGAAAGCGAAGACGGGAGCGGCGATCATTTGCGCGCCCAGGCCCATATTGCTGATGAGATAGCCGACGGACATCAGCAGAACCATGGCTAGCCCGATGTAGTAGGCGGAGAAATTACCGGCGACGAAGCCGGAGAGGATGCCGAGCGATGCGCCGCCCTCTTCGGCGGAGCTGACGACTTCTCTGACATGGCGCGATTCGGTGGAGGTGAATGCCTTGACCAACTCAGGGATGATCGCGCCTGCGAGTGTGCCGCAGGAAATGATCGTGGCGAGCTTCCACCACTGCGTGGAGTCGTTGCCGAGGACCGGGATGATGACCGCCGAAATCCCGTATGTGAAGGCAATCGAAACCACGGAGGTGATCCAGACGAGAGAAGTGAGCGGCGCCTCGTAGTTCATTTCGTCGACGTTGCCGTACTTAGCCTTTGCGATTGCAGTGTTGATGAAGTACGCCAGCGCACTGGCGACCAGCATCACGATGCGCATGACGAAGATCCAGACGAGAAGCTGGACCTGCACCGTAGGACTCTTGACGCCCAGAAGAATGAAGGTGATAAGCGCGACGCCCGTGACGCCGTAGGTTTCGAAGCCGTCCGCACTGGGGCCGACCGAATCGCCCGCGTTGTCGCCGGTGCAGTCCGCAATAACGCCCGGATTGCGGGCGTCATCTTCCTTGATCTTGAAGACGATCTTCATCAAATCGGAACCGATGTCGGCAATCTTGGTGAAGATGCCGCCCGCGATACGCAGCGCAGCCGCGCCAAGCGATTCGCCGATGGCGAACCCGATGAAGCAAGGTCCGGCGTAATCACCGGGAATGAAGAGAAGAATCAGCAGCATCATCAGCAACTCGACGCTGATCAGCATCATTCCGATGCTCATGCCGGCCTGCAGCGGCGTGTCGTAAATCGGATAAGGCTTGCCGCGAAGGCTGGCGAACGCAGTGCGCGAATTGGCGAAAGTGTTGACGCGAATACCGAACCACGCGACGCCATAGCTGCCCGCGATACCAACAAGACTAAAGAACAAAATGATCGGCAGCGTCACCGCCACCGACTTGCCAGGGACAGGTGCCAGCACGCCGAAGTAAAGAATGATGACGACGGCGATGAACAACCACAGCAGCATCAGGAACTTGCCCTGCGTGAAGAGGTATGTCTTGCAGGTCTCGTAGATCAGTTCGGAGATGTCGCGCATCGAGCGATGCACCGGCAGATTTTTCAGCCGGCTATAGATGATCAGGCCGAATGCGAGTCCGAAAGTGCAAAAGAGAATGCCAAAGAGGAGCAGCTTGTGCCCGTCGATCCCGAGAAATGACACCGACGAGAGATCGGGCAGCTTGAGATTGGCTTCACCGCCAACCTCTTGCGTGGCCTGACCCGCGAATGACTGCACCGCGGTCAGCAGCGACAGCGTAGCGGCTACCGCGCCAAATTTTGCGATTCGACATGCCAGTGACCGGGCACTTGTGAGCCAGGTGCGCATCGACACTCCTCCAGTAATCGGTACTAAAGATGGGGGCGAACTTATCTGAGTGGCCGCGAAACGGCACACTACCCTGAGCGAACGGAACCGCACACTACTACATACTCGCGAAAAATCACTTCGTTACAACAGAACTGAAACATGCCATCAGAACGCCCTAGCCTACCCGGCAGGACGTTTCGCAGCACGCTGGGAGCACCACGAACCGCTAAACAAAGTGTTGGTTTTATAACATTTACATGGGGGTTGGTCAAACAAGACTGACGCCGAAAAATCACGCTTGCTGAGGAAAACGGGTCGTCGGAAACCGATATCGCCCGGTTGGCAAATGGGCTTCGAAGATGGCTGACAGGAGTGCCTGCGCCACAGCTCGCATGCTACTATTCGACTTCTGCGTAGGCCCTAGTCGTTGGCTGTAGGGGAGAAGCGGGTTAGGCTACGGTCGTACACCTTTGGTGCGGGGGATCATGAGTACTCAGGTTATCGGGGTGACCGGCGGGCCGGTCGACGGCGGCGCTTTGGGTGCCGCTGAGTCCGGCGGTCTGAGATACGACTGGAGCCGCGAAGAAGTCGCTGCGATCTACCGTACGCCTCTGACGGAATTGGTATTCCGCGCACAAAGTCTGCACCGCGCCAACCACGCTCCCGACCGCGTCCAAACCTGCCAGCTCCTGTCGATCAAAACCGGCGGCTGTCCCGAAGACTGCGCCTACTGCCCACAGAGCGCCCACTACGACGCTCCCGTCGAACGCCAAGGCCTCCTCGACGCGCAGCATGTCATCAGCGTAGCCCGCGACGCCGCCGAACGCGGTGTAACTCGTTTCTGCATGGGAGCCGCCTGGCGCCAAGTGCCCGAAGGCGCCGAATTCGAGCGCGTCCTCGAAATGGTGCGCGGCGTCTCCACACTCGGCATGGAAGTCTGCTGCACCCTCGGCATGCTCAACGAAGGCCAAGCCGCCCGCCTCAAAGAAGCCGGTCTGACCGCCTACAATCACAATCTAGATACATCTCCCGAATTTTACGGTTCAATCATCACCACGCGCGTGTACGATGAGCGTCTGCGAACTCTCGCAGCCGTCCGCAAAGCCGGCATCACCGTTTGCTGCGGCGGAATTTTAGGCATGGGCGAACGCGAAGATGATCGCATCGGCCTCCTGCAACAACTCGCGACGCTGACGCCGCATCCCGAGAGCGTGCCGATCAACATGCTCGTCCGCGTCGAAGGAACGCCTTTGGCTTCAATACCCGCGCTTGATCCACTCGAAATGGTGCGCGCCATCGCGACCGCTCGCATCCTGATGCCGAAATCCCGCGTGCGCTTAGCCGCCGGCCGCAAACAACTTTCGGCCGAAGCCGTCACTCTCTGCTTCATGGCCGGAGCAAATTCAATTTTCGTCGGAGAAAAACTTCTCACCACACCGAATCCAGGGCCCGATGAAGACGAGCAGTTGTTGCAAACCCTGGGACTGAAGCCACTCGAATCGCATGCCAACTGACTTTCACACAGCATTCCAGCGCGAAATGCAAAACGGCCTTCGCGAACTGGAAAAGCAGGCACAGCGGCGCACACTCGTCGAGACGAGCGCAGCCGGCGGAGCCTCGCGCGCGCAGACAAATCTTTGCTCCAACGATTATCTCGGTCTCTCCGAATCCGAAGAATTAAAAGCCGCAGTAATCGAGGCCGTGCAAACCGCCCCAAGAATTGGCGGCACCGGATCGCGCCTTCTCTCTGGCCACCTGCGCGATTGGGATTCGCTCGAACAAGAATTTGCCGATTTCGCCGGCACCGAAGCCGCGCTCTACTTCGGCAGCGGCTACGCAGCGAACGTCGGCCTCCTCACCTCGATCCTGAGAAAAGACGACGTCGTCTTCTCCGACGAGCTCAATCACGCCAGCTTGATCGACGGACTCCGTCTCTCCGGCGCTCGAAAAAGCATCTACCGTCACCTCGACCTCAACGATCTCGAAATGCAGTTGCGCAGCACGCCCATCTTCGGCGGCCGCAAATTCGTCGTCACCGAAACCGTCTTCAGCATGGACGGCGACATCGTCAACCTCGCAGATCTATCCGCCCTCTGCGCACGTCACGACGCCGGCTTGATCCTCGACGAAGCCCACGCCATCGGCGTCCACGGCCCCAACGGTCGCGGAATCGCCGCGTCCGCCGGCCTCACCGACGAAGTCATCGCGATCACGCACCCCAGCGGCAAAGCCCTCGCCAGCGCCGGCGCCTTCGTCTGCGGCAGCGCAACGCTCCGCGAACATCTCATCAATCACGCCCGCACATTCATCTTCAGCACCGCGATGCCGCCATACATGGCAGGACAAATCCGCGCCGCCCTGCGCATCGCGCGCAAAATGGATTCCCAGCGCGCAGAATTGCTCGCAAACGCAAAGCGCCTCTCCGCAAATCTAAAATCGCAAGGCTACGACACCGCCGCCTCAGCATCGCAAATCATCCCCGTCGTAATCGGCGGCAACGACGAAGCCATCGCCACCGCGGAATTCCTGCAAAGTGAAGGCTTCGCGATAAAAGCCATTCGCCCGCCAACCGTCCCATCCGGACGCGCGCGCCTGCGACTCTCACTCACGAGCGTGATCTCATCCAGCGAGCTGAATCGCTTATCAAATTCCTTTGCATCATGGCGTGCCCAGCGTGTCGCGCTGGCAGCGGGGTGTTCGTGAGGAATCACTTTTTCATCACCGGCACCGACACCGGCGTCGGCAAGACCACGCTCTCCGCGCTCCTATGCGCCGCGCTCGACGCCGTCTACTGGAAGCCCATTCAAACCGGCACGCTCGAGGGCTCCGATCGCGTCACCGTCATGCGTCTCGCCGGCATCGGCACCGACCGCACGCTCGACGAAGTCTACAAATTCGTTCCGCCCGTTTCCCCCGATCTCGCCGCGCGTTGGGCCGGCACCGAAATCGATCTCAATCGCATCACGCTGCCGACAAGCCTCCACAACGATTGGCTCGTCGTCGAAGGCGCCGGCGGCGTGCTCGTCCCCATTAATCAAAAACAATTCATGCTCGACATGATGGTCAAGTTCATGCTCCCCGTGATCCTCGCCGCGCGCAGCGGCGTCGGCACCATCAATCACACCCTGCTCACACTCGCCGCGTTGCACGCCGCCGAATTGCCCGTGCACGGCGTCGTGCTCATCGGCGATCAAAATCGCGAAAATCGCGAAACGATCGAGCGCTTCGGTCACGTCCGCGTGATCGGCGAAATTCCGCGCCTCCCCAATCTGCATCGCACCGCGTTGATGCAAGTCTTCATGAACAATTTCGATCGCGCCGCCTTCGCCCAATAATTTCCTCGCCGCGAAAATTCCTGAGACAATTTCCTGCGCACGAATGCATCTGTTGATTGAAGTAGCGTCGTCTATGACCAATCCCGACTGGCTCAATCTCACAAACGTCTGGCTCCCCTACACGCAGATGAAATCCGCGGAGCTGCCCGTTCCCGTGGTCTCTGCATCCGGAGTGCGATTACATCTCGCCGATGGCCGCGACCTAATCGACGGAATCTCAAGCTGGTGGACGGCCTGCCACGGCTACGCCCATCCTCACATTCTGAAAAATATCCGCGATCAACTCGAAAAAATGCCCCACGTCATGTTCGGCGGCTTGGCGCACGAACCTGCCTACAAGCTCGCCGCGCGCCTCGCGAAAATGCTTCCCGCCGATCTAAACCACGTCTTCTTCAGCGAATCCGGCTCCGTCGCCGTCGAAGTCGCGCTCAAAATGGCTGCGCAGTTCTGGCTCAACCAAGGCGAGCGCCGCACAAAGTTCCTCAGCTTTCGCGGCGGCTATCACGGCGACACGTTCGCCACCATGGCGATCTGCGATCCCGACGAAGGCATGCACAAACTCTTCCGCGGCGTCGTGCCAGAGCAATTCGTAGTTGATTTGCCCGACACCGAAGAACACAAACAACAACTCGACCGTATCCTGAACGAAAAATCGAAAGAAATCGCCGCGATCATCGTCGAACCTCTAGTCCAAGCCGCCGGCGGAATGAAATTTCACGACGCAAAAATTCTCGCCGAGCTAAAAAATCTCTCCCAACGGCACAACGTCCTGCTGTTCTTAGACGAAATCTTCACCGGCTTCGGTCGAACCGGTTCCATGTTCGCCTGCGAACAAGCCGCCGTCGCGCCCGACATCATCTGCCTCGGCAAAGCGCTAACCGGCGGAACCTTGCCTCTAGCGGCCACCGTCGCAACCGACCGCATCTTCAACGCGTTTTTATCCGACGACGCAGACGCGGCGCTCATGCACGGCCCAACCTACATGGCCTACCCGCTCGGCTGCGCCGCCGCCAACGCCTCGCTCGATTTATTCGAAGGCGAGCAGCGCCTCCAACAAGTCCGCGCCATTGAAACTCAACTCACCGAAGAACTCGCCGTCTGCAACACCGCGCCCAACGTCCGCGACGTTCGCGTCAAAGGCGCAATCGGCGCCGTACAAATGAACACCCCCGTCGATGCGGTAAGATTGCGTTCGCACTTCGTCGAAAAAGCCTGCTGGATCAAACCGTTCGGCGACGTCATCTATCTCACGCCGCCCTTTGTGATCGACGCGAACGATCTCTCAAAACTAACGCGCGCAATTGTGGACGAAGTTCGAAAAAAGTAGCGAATTCAGGAGGATTTGTTGCAGGGCCAACTAAGCGGATGGAAGCAAAAAATTGTCGGATTCGCCGGCGGCCTTGGTTGGCCCGGCCTCTTCATGATTTCTTTTCTCGACTCCTCGGTCCTGACCTTCCCCGTCATCAATGACCTGCTGCTGATCTCGCTTTCGATCCAAAAACCGTCGCGCATGATTCTCTACGCGACCGCCGCAACCACGGGTTCGGTCTTAGGCTGCATCTTGCTCTATTTCCTCGCGCTCAAAGCGGGCGAAGCCGCTTTCCAGAAAAAAGCCGGCAAGCGCGCCGAAAAAATTCGCCAGTTCGTCGAAGAAAACGGATTCGTCGGCATGCTGGTCGCAGCGCTCCTCCCTCCTCCGACCCCATTCAAATTTTTCGTGCTCGCCGCGGGTGTCTTCCGCGTTCCGCTCTGGAGTTTCACGACGGCCATCGCCGTCGCCCGCATCGTGCGCTATTTCACCGTCGGCTATCTCGCGGTGCACTACGGCTCGCAAGCGCTGCCCTATCTTTCGACGCATAAATTGACGGTGATTGCAGTCCTGCTCGTTCTCGTCGGCGTCAGCTACGCCGCTTCAAAATTCATCATGTACGAAAAGAAAGTCCACGAGCACAAGGCTTAGTGCCGCGCGCCATCCCGCACCCAAACAAGCTCATCGTTCAAAGTTTTTCCATTCGCATCCAGATCGACGCGCGCCTGGATCTCTTTGCGCTCCCTGGCCGCGACATAGCTGAGATCTCGTACCTCAACCACGTAACCGTCCGCCGTCGTCTGGATGTCAGCTTTCGGGAATCGCGCCACCGCAAGAAATCTTTTCGCGGCTTCTGAGTTCTGCGCCGTCGCAAGCATCGGCGAAGGCTCCGGCTTGAAGAGTGTCAATCCGTTATCGATATCAGATGGCGAGCTCGTGAAAATGCTGACGTCAGGCTCATACAGCGCGCGTTCGGTCTCGACGATTCCGTGCCAGATAAATGGCGATCCCGCATCGGCGAACGCGGCGACGCGATGCGCCTGTCCAGTGTCGTAACCCCGGTTCTGCAACGCCGCGACTGAATTGCTATGAAGATCGGCTCGCATTCCGACATAGAGCCCAAGAACGACAAGTCCGATGATCGCCCCAACCCGCCCGCGTGCTTTGCGTGATTTTGCCCCGATCTCATCGCTCACGAGCCGCGTCAATTCCGGGAGCAACAACGCGGCGAGCAAAATCGCAATGATCCACGGATCGACCCGCGGCAACCAATCCAACGCCACACGCTGGCGGCTCACCGGCCAAAAAATCATCGTGCCCGTCGATTGCCCCGCGTCCATCGCCAGATGCAAAAGCCCCGCAAGAATCGTGGCAATGAAGAATGCGGATCGCGGTGTGGCACCCGCTTTTGGTAGCGCCGGCATCCTTGCCGGCGTTTTTTCCTCCGATGTATCGCGCGTCGCCAAAATATAGGCGACCGCCAGCACGACGCTCACAATCAAAGAAAGAACGATCGAATGCGCATACGTCCGATGCCACTCAAGATAAGCACTAGGACTCAACATCGAACTAACAAAATCAACGTTGGAAATCGTCCCCGCAACTACAACCACAACCCATGCCCGCCAAGGCCCACGCGGCACCAACGCCCGCGCAACCACTAGCGATGCCAATCCTTGCGTTCCAATGTCCATCGGTGATTACGAAATCAGGCCACTGCGCGAACTTTTTGAGTAGCGCCATCCTGCGGCACCAGCAACTTCAACGCGCGAGGAACAATCTTGAACTCGATCGGCAGCCGCGCCAGCGGCTCGCCATCCACCTGCGCGTACACTGGATTACTGTCCAGCGGCTCGCAAATCACCGAATCCGCCTTCCAGAAATGCACGCCATCCGTCCCGCGCAGCTTATTCATCCAAAGACTCGGCAAATAACTCAGATAGCGAAACCCACTCTGCGTCGTCAACGTCATCAATTCAAATTTGTCTTCAAACAAATCCGCATCGGTCGTGATCTTGAACGGACCGCCATAATTTTTCGTTCGCCCAATAATCACCAGGCTGGAATCAATTTGCACGTTATCTGCGACAACGCGAAAGTGCGGAAACTTATAACGCAGCACTTCCCGCGCGCCCTGCCACCAATACGCCAGAATCCCAACGCGCGCCTTCAAATCGAGATCGACCGCGTAAACGATCATCCCGTCCGGCCCCGCTCCCGCCACGCTCAAAAACCATCGTTTTTTCTCAGGCTCATTGATAGGAGTCGCCAGCCCCAGCGCAATGTCTCGCACCTCGCCGTTTAACAACTTCTTCGCCGCGCCAGGAATATCCCAAGGCAAATTCAATTCCTTCGCCAAAATATTTGCCGTTCCACCGGGAAGCAGCGCCAACGGCACGCGATGTCCGTTCTGCGCGCCAGCAAGTCCGTTCACCACTTCGTTCAACGTGCCATCGCCACCACACGCAATCACCAGTTGCCGCCCCTCGTTCGTAGCGCGCTGCGCAAGTTCCGTAGCGTCGCCAGGACCACGCGTCTCCACAAGTTCCGCCTCAATCCCGCCAGCCGCAAGGATCTTCCGCGCCTGATCCAGCAGCGGCCGCCGCGCCTTCCCGCCATTTCCGGCGTTCGGGTTGTGAATCAGCAATGCGTTTTGAGGATTGGCGTTCATCTGCCGTCCTGGACGAAATTTATCTTGGGCGATTTCAATCACAGCTCCCGCCGCGTTTTGTAGGGCGTGACCTGCTCCGCGGAATCCCATTCTATATAATATGTTTGAGAATCAAGTTAACGTTCTGTAGAGGGTTCCATGCCCAAGGCTGTTCCGGCGAAACAGGAAATCGAGCAACTCCGCGACAAGATCCGCCACCACGACTACAAGTATTACGTCCTCGACGATCCCGATCTAACCGACGCCGCATACGACCGCTTGATGAACCGGCTCAAGGAACTCGAAGCCGCCAATCCGAAGCTCATCACGCCAGATTCCCCCACCGCTCGCGTCGGTGGCACACCTCGCGCCGGCTTTCAAACCGTTCGTCACGCCCGCCAGATGCTCAGCCTCGACAACGCATTTTCCTACGAAGCGCTCGGCGACTTCGATCGCCGCGTGCGACAGGGAATCGGCCGTGACAAAATCGAATACGTCGCTGAACACAAATTCGACGGCCTCAGCATTTCGCTCCAATACGAAAACGGAATCCTCGTCCGCGGTGTAACCCGCGGCGACGGCTCCACCGGCGAAGATGTGACGCCCAACGTGAAAACGATTCGCTCCGTCCCGCTGCGCATCGACGCCGCCCTCATCAAAAAAGCCAAGCTCAAGCCGACTTTCGAAGTCCGCGGCGAAGTCCTGATGACCCGCAAAGCGTTCGAGGCAATGAATCGCCAGCAGGAACAAATGGGCGCCAAAATATTCGTAAACCCGCGCAACGCCGCTGCAGGCTCCGTCCGTGTGCTCGACTCGTCCATCACTGCGCAGCGCCGCCTCGAATTTTTTGCTTACTACCTGCTCGTCGACGGACTCGAGCCATTCGCAAAGCACTCCGAGTCTCTCGAAGCATTAAAGCAATTGCGCTTCCGCGCCTCCGACGACTGGAAGCTCTGCGATGGCATCGAAAAAGTCCTCGCCTATTGCGACGCGTGGGAGCCAAAACGCGAACATCTCCCCTACGAAATCGACGGCGTCGTAATAAAAGTGAATTCCACCGGAATCCAGCGCGAATTGGGCTTCACCGCCAAAGCTCCGCGCTGGGCCATCGCCTATAAATATCCCGCGCGCCAGGAAACCACCGTCGTCAACGACATCCGCGTGCAGGTCGGCCGCACCGGAACGCTCACGCCTGTCGCCGTCCTCGAACCGGTGCAAGTCGGAGGCGTCACTGTCAGCCGTTCCACGCTCCACAACATGGACGAAATCGACCGCCTCGGCCTGCAAATCGGCGACACCGTCCTGATCGAACGCGCCGGCGAAGTCATCCCCCACGTCCTCAAAGTGTTAAAAGAAGGCGCGAATCGCCGCCCATTCCACATGCCCGAGAAGTGCCCTGAGTGCGGAAGCGAGATCCACCGAGCCGAAGATGAAGTCGCCTATCGCTGCGTAAACGCCGCCTGTCCCGCAAAGCGTCGCGAATCCTTACTGCATTTCGCCAGCCGTCACGCAATGGACATCGACGGCCTCGGCGACAAAATCGTCGATCAACTCGTCGCCAAAGGTTTGGCGAAAGACGTCGCCGATCTCTACACGCTGAAACTCGACACGCTCATCGACCTCGAACGCTTCGCCGAAAAATCCGCGCAAAACTTGATCGACGAAATCGAAGCCAGCAAAAAAGCTTCGCTCGCCCGCCTGATCTACGCATTAGGAATTCGAATGATCGGCGAACGAACCGGCCAGCTGCTCGCAGCCCATTTCTCCTCGCTCGACGAACTCGCCGCCGCCACCGAAGAACAACTCCTCGAAGTCGGAGAAGTCGGTCCCAAAGTCGCCGCCAGCATCGCCGAATTTTTCTCCGAGCCTCAAAACCAGAAAATCATCAAGAAGCTCGACAAATACGGCGTCAAACCCACCGCCGAAAAGCGCGTAGTCAAAAGCCAGAAATTCGCTGGTAAATCCTTCGTATTCACCGGCGGCCTAGCCAACCGCTCCCGCGAAGCCGCCGCCGAACTCGTCCAGCAACACGGCGGCAAAATCTCCAGCTCCGTAAGCAAAAAAACCGACTACGTAGTCGTCGGCACCGACCCCGGCTCCAAACACGACAAAGCCAAAGAACTCGGCGTCCCCATCCTCACCGAATCCGATTTCGAGAAATTGATTGGAGCAAAGTAAGTCGAAGTAGTTACGACCGATTATTTCGCGTGCCTAGCGGCCTTTGAAGAAATTGACGATCGCCATCAGCAGGAACAAAGCGACGACCAAGACAAACGACGCACCCATCGTTTTCCAAAATCCCCAAGGTCGTGCTGCGATCCAATGCTCGGCCCACATCACCAGGATGTAGTGATCGCCCTTTTTGAGTTCTTTGATCGCTTCATCCCAAATCTGGACCGCTCCTGAATGTTCTTCTTTGAGACGGTAATAAGCTCGACCGAGGAGTCCGGCGATTTTGCTTTCGTATTCTGCCGTATTGTATTCAGCCTCGAACTCCTCGTTGAGCGCGATAGGGTTTTCAACCGCGTCATCGCTTTCCGTGAAGTACATCATTCTCTTTTCGAGGTCAGAGAGTGACACTCCTTCACGCTGTGCCTGCTCAGCGGTTTGTTGAACAAGGAAGTCCTTCGCTTCGTTCACCTGCATGCGCGGAATTTAGCATGGCGCGTTGGATCGCGGGCGGTGATAAGCGAAACAGTAAACGCAGGTGCAACTACAAACATATGAGATTAAAAGGATTAGAGATTCGTCCGGTGCGCTCTGTGAACCTAACCCTCATCAAATCACATCCTTGCGCGTTTTCCCGACGTAACTCCCCCAGAATCACATCCTTGCAAAAAAAACATACGGGGGAGGGTTCAGCACACTCCCAAACTCCGTTTCCCGAATTGACGCTATACTGTCGCCAGCGGGTGAGCCGGGTGATCGCTGGCAAAGCCATCGAAAGATGGCCGAGCGGGAGGAAAGTCCGGACACCGTCCCGAGTCATCGGGAGCAAGGGCAACGCGCCTGGTAACGCCAGGGGAGCGACCGCGAGACGCAGGTTTCGGCCTGCGAAACGCGATTCGTTCACGGATAGTGCCACAGAAAATTAGACCGCCGGCGGAACGGCACGGTGGCATCGCGCAGGAAAACCTGCAAGGTGTCTTCGCACGATTCGCAGGTAAGGGTGAAAAGGTGGGGTAAGAGCCCACCGCTTACGCGGCAACGCGTGAGGCACGGAAAACCCCGCGTGGTGCAAGGCCAAATAGGAGGGGAGAGCCGGCCCGGCTCGTCGAGTCAGCGTTTTTGCAATTTGCCGCTTCACGGCGGCAGTTGCAAACAACGCGCTCCCTTCGCGGCGGCGCAAGCCGTCGCAAAGAGCAACCCTCGGGTAGGCTGCTGGAGCCATGGCGCGAGCCATGGCCTAGAGGAATGATCGCCGCGCACGCTGCCCGCATTCAGGGCTGTTTGCGGCACAAAATCCGGCTTACAGGCTCACCCGCTACTTTTTTAGCTAGAAGCGATTCGGATGCTCGCCGAAACTTCCGAAACGCGGCACTTCCTGCAACAAATTCCCCGTCAGTTCAATCGCAACCGCACATATATATCCTGAGGACAAAGGCAATGGTGCATCGCCCGCTGATTTGCGTGGCATTTTGCCGACAAGAATTCGTCAGTGTCGGAAAACCGTCACGACATCGTCGGCGATTCCGAAAACAAGGTAACTGCGGCGGTCGCGATATCTCTAATTGAAAGAATCCCTTAGATCGGATCGATCGCGTTCAATCCGCACGCACAGTTAATGGCGCATTGCGTGCTTCTAACCGTTTGGCGCGATGCAGTGCCGCGGCCAAACGGGGAACTGCTTAGCCGCAGTCGGCGCGCTTTCACGACTCGCGATCAGGATGATGGGATATCGGTGAAGTCGCGACTGTTCAAAGCTTTGGCTCACTTGTGAGGTGAGGAATGGGATTGTCTTGGCAACAAGGACCGCTCGCGCCCGGTGCGATCGGTCGATTTCTAGTGCCTGAGCCGCTTCCGCAGCGACTTCTATATGTCGAGCCGCTCCGTCGACGCATGCGAGTACGCTTCGGCGGATCCTGGGTCGCCGACAGCGAGCACGTTCTCCTTCTTTTTGAACCAAGCCGATATCCAGTGGCTTATTTCCCGCGAGCGGACATTTCCCCGGACGTCTTGGAACGCAACGAGCACACGACGCGACATGCTGATCTCGGGCTTACGTCGTGGTACACCGTGAGCGCCGGCGGGCAACAATCGACACGAGCCGCCTGGGAACACGTCGATCTGCCTTCCTGCGCGGGTGAGCTGAAGGGACGGATCGCATTTGCCTGGCGCGCGATGGAAGCCTTCTACGAAGAAGATGAACGAATCCTCGGCCACGCCGCGGACAGCTATCATCGAATCGACATCCGCCAAACTTCGCGCCATCTCGTCGTTCGCGCTGGAGATCGCATCATCGCCGACACCAAGCGACCCCTCGTGTTGTTCGAGTCCGGCTTCGCGCCGCGATGGTACGTCGCGCGCGCCGACGTGAATGAATCCGCTCTGACTTTCGTGGAGCACCAAACCTTCTGTCCGTACAAAGGTTTGTGCAGCTACTACGACATCGGCGACGCGCGCCTGGCGGCGTGGTCGTATCCCGAGGCTTATCCCGAGGTGGGCCGCATCGCCGGTCTGATCTCCTTCGAGCTTGATATTGTTTCGGTGCAGCTCGATGGCGCACAGCTGCGTCTTGAGCCGGGCCAAACTGTAATTCCGCATGGTCCCGACCGAGAACTGACCGTTGCCGAAGCCGTCACGCGCGGATAGCGAAAATCTCAAGGAGCTTTCGAGCGCTATGGCTCGACTAGTATCGGTGAATGTCGGACTTCCGCGCGACATCGCGTGGAAGGGCCGCACGGTACATACCGCGATCTGGAAAAATCCCGTGGCTGGTCGTTCTAGGGTCGGCCGATTGAATATCCAGGGAGACGGACAAGGCGACCTGGCCGGGCACGGTGGCGAACATCGCGCGGTATTCGTGTATCAGCTCGAGTCGTATCGCTATTGGCAGCAACAGCTGAAGAGAACGGATTTCGTTCACGGGCAGTTTGGAGAAAACTTCACCGTCGACGGATTGCCCGACGACGTTGTGTGCATCGGCGACCGCTACCGCATTGGCGGCGCGCTTTTTGAAGTCACGCAACCTCGCGTCACCTGCTATCGCGTCGGCATTCGGATGGACGAGCCTCGAATGCCGGCATTGCTTACCTCCAGCGGTCGTCCTGGATTTTACTTCCGCGTTCTCCAGGAAGGCGAAGTAGGACCCGGCGACGAGATCGTGAAAGTCGGAGAAGCAAATGAGCGCATGACGGTTAGGGAAGTCAACGCGCTTCTCTATCTGCCTCCTCACACACGCGACCGATTGGAGCGCGCGTTGCGAATCGAAACTCTTTCGCCCGGATGGCGCGGCTCGTTTGAAGCGCTACTCGATAGCGAAAAAGGTTCGGCGTCCAGCGGTGGCAACGCCGGGCTCGCGCCAGCCGCGGCCGCCCATCCGGCCGCGCCAGGATTTCAGCGCCTGACAGTGGCGTCGAAGAATCAAGAATCCTGCGACGTCGTCTCTCTGACCATGCAAAGCGCGGACGGACGTCTGTTGCCGGCCGCTCTGCCCGGACAGTATGTAGTCTTGCGTCTTCAAACGAGCGCAGGCGGTCCGCCAATTTTTCGCAGCTATTCGCTCTCAGGCGCGTTATCAACGGAGAGTTATCGAATCGGCGTGAAGATCGAGCCAGGCGGTAAGGCTGGAAACTTTCTCCGAGACCACGTCCGCGTCGGCGATGTTCTTGACGTCAGCTCACCGCGCGGCAGTTTTGTTTTGCAATCCAGTGAGCGCCTAGTGGTACTGCTCAGCGCCGGGATCGGCGCGACGCCGGTTCTAGCGATGCTGCACGCGCTCGTGGCGGACCGCTCGACACGTCAAGTTCTGTGGATTCACACCGCGCGCGATGGGCACCATCACCCGTTTGTCGAAGAAGTTCGCGGCCTCGTGCGCTCGCTCGTAAACGGCCGCAGCTACATCTGCTACAGCAAGCCAAGATCAGACGAAAAGATCGGCGAGGATTTCGATTCCATCGGTCGCCTATCAAGATCGGTCTTCGACAATGTCGGTGTTTCTCCAGAAGCTGATGTCTACATGTGTGGACCGAATCCCTTCATGGCGGACATGACCGAGGCACTCACGGGCATCGGCTTGGCATCGAGCCAGATTCATTTCGAGATTTTCAACGGCGGCAAAGCGCTCACTCCCGGTGTCGTCGGCGCAGCGAAGCGAGCTCCGCATTTGCCGAAGGACGACGCGGAAACCGGCCCGCTGGTGACGTTCGCGCGCAGCGGAATTTCCGCGCATTGGAAGGCGTCTGAATACCAAAGCATTTTGGAGATCGCCGAAGCTTGCGACGTTCCAGTGCGTTGGTCGTGTCGTACGGGCGTTTGCCATAACTGTGAGAGTGGTCTGGTTTCCGGGGAAATCGCCTATGGACCGGAGCCGCTCGACGCACCCGCCGAGGGCAACGTTCTCATTTGCTGTTCGCAACCGATTCGAGACGTCGCCCTCGATTTGTGAATACGCGTTGCAGCGGCGCGGCTCCGCTCCGCTTGCCGAGAGGAGATAACATCGTGAAAACACCGCCAAGCGCTTCGATCGAAGTGATCACGTTGCCCGTCAGTGATGTGGACCGAGCGTTGCGGTTCTACGTCGATCGGGCGGGCTTCACGCTTGACGTCGACTATTCACCGCACGATGCATTCCGCGTCGTGCAGCTCACGCCGCCGGGTTCGAGCTGCTCCATTCAGATCGGCAAAGGGCTTACGGATGCGCCCGCCGGCTCTGTCCGCAACGTCTATCTGGTCGTCGCTGATCTTGACGCCGCACGAAACCGTCTGCTCGAACTTGGCATCAAGGTCGGCGAGCTCCGCCACAAGATCCCAATCGGAGCCTGGGACGGAAGATTTGCTGCGGGCCTTGATCCGGCGCGCGGAGACTATGCAAGCTTCACCAACTTTTCCGATCCTGATGGCAATACCTGGGTTCTCCAGGAACGAGGATTTCGAAATGTCTGAGCCCGCCGACTATTTCGCGAGACGTCGCGCCTGCAACAGCGCGGTCAGGTGCAGCATTAAGAACGACGGCACAAGATAGGTCGGAATCAGCACGAGCGGCAACTGCGCCATGGGCGCAGTCGAAGTCGCGCCATAAAAATTGGGAGCAAGCAGCGGGACGAACGCGCCGATCGTCACGGCTACAACTAGGTCCAGAATGCCGAGGAGGTTCCAGACCACAAACCTCTTGCCGGCCGCAAAAGCAGGCTTTCGCAGAAGGGACGCTAAAACCAGCAGAGCAGTCACACCGACCGCCATATCTCCCAGCCCCGCAGGCCACGCGAAGATTCCAGGCAAGACTTTGTAGGTATACAAAGTTAGAAAGCCGAAGCCGGCCCATCTCCACGCCTGCATCCCCACAACGAGGCGAAGGTCGGCAGACAGAACAAAATCTCGTAGCGGCTGGATGCTTCGATATCCAAGGAGAAACAGAGTGAGTGGCGCGACGAGGCCGATCAACAATGCGAGCGGTGGTGCGCCGGGCTGCGCAACGAACACTCCGCGCGCGCCAAGAACAAAGATGAGCACCAACCAAGCCACAAAGATGAAGCCAACGAAGGTGCCCACGCCGGAAGCCGCAGGAACTTTGGATTGACCGACGGGTGATGCGATGGTGTTTGCCATGATGATTTCGCTCCCTATTTGTAGTAACTTGCATTTTGCAAGTCGCTCGCGAATGTAACAGACTAACTTGCACTATGCAAGTGAAGCTCGATGCGGAGAAGGAGAGAAGATGAAACCGAAAACCGATGCACACCGGTTCTCGCGCTCGCCGTGCGCCGTGGCGTGTACGCTCGACCTGGTCGGCGACAAATGGTCCCTGCTGGTCGTTCGCGATCTCCTGCGGGGACACGTGACCTATAAAGAGCTGCAGAATTCGCGTGAGGGTATTCCTACCAACATACTTGCCGACCGCCTGAAAAAGCTGGAAGGGGCGGGCTTAGTCGCCAAATCAGCCTATCAGGAACATCCCGTGCGCTATGCCTACGGGCTAACGGAAAGGGGCAAGGATTTGAGCGACGTACTGATGGCTTTGGTGCGATGGGGCAAGAAGCACATACCGGGTACGCAGGCCCTGTAGAGTCCATCTATGGCTCAGTCATGTCGCTCATTAAGTACTGTGTTTGCTGGCAGTTGAAGGTCGTCGCGCCGCGCCTTCGCGTGCGGTCATTTTGTCTCGATTTTTCCATCGGAAACTCGCCTTAGTACTGTCGGCTAAACACTCCCAACCATCGTCCTATAGCTGCTTCACATTGGCCGCTCTATCTTAGGTGAAGCGGGTGAGGGTCCGCGACGAGCTTGGTGTATCCGCCGCAGGGATCCCTCAATACAACGGTAATTTTCAGCGTCCCGCCGATGTCGATGGTCGAATTTGGCGTTAACTCTGCGTGTGGAATAAGGGTCAGGTCCCCTGGGAACGTCATGACGGACGGAATTGACAGAAATTCAAGGAAGCCGGGCGAACACGCCGCGCTCCAGCAAGGCATTCTGGAGCTGGAAAGCGGCCTGAAGAAAGACACGCGCTTCACTATCCTGGAAATTACGGGATTGGCTGTCGCGGTCGTGCTCTTGTTCGTTCTGCAAGGTGGCTTCGGTGACCATCCCGTCGCGACTGTCGTAGTGGGCGCGCTCGTTTCTCTGATCGGCATAAGCCGCGCCAACGGCATGATCCGTCACAGCGATACGAAGATCGTGCTGCAACGTCAGCTTCAGATCGTCGCCAAGCATCGCGTCAAGGCCGACAAACTCTACGACCTTTCGATTTTGGATCCGCTGACCAGCCTCCACAATCGCCGCTTCGGCGAATTGCGGCTCAAGGAAGAGATCGCGCGAGCCGAACGCAGCGGTGAGCCGCTCGCTGTTGTCCTCTTCGACCTCGACTATTTCAAAGAGATCAACGACAAGTTCGGCCACGCGGCCGGCGACGCGGCGCTGCGAGAATTTTCACGCCGCCTGAAGCGCGCGATTCGCGCGTGCGACATTCCCGTTCGGCTCGGCGGCGACGAATTCTTGGTGATCCTGCCCGAGTGCCCGCGCGACAAGGTGAACGTGATCATCGAGCGCACCGGCACTCCACAAATCGAATTCAACGGCGAAAAGATCCACGTTTGCTACTCGGTGGGAGTCGCGCAGTATCAATACTCGGATACTTCGGAAGCGATGTTGGCGCGCGCCGACCAGGTGCTCTATGTGAAGAAACAGGCGCGTCCCGGCGCGAACACCGTCGCGAGTATCGCCAAGCATGCGGCGTCTCTGGATCCCGATTCCGGCGTGACTCCGCTACCGCTGGAGACGCGAGATCTCACTGTGCGCACGCGGCAGCAGCACGGCGCCGAAGTCGATTGGGAACGCCCCTAACTATCGTCGCTACGTCTGAATCGAACTCTCCGCGACACTTCAATACCAATTCCTACTGCAACGACGCAACCGCGTCCGGCATTTCGTTGTACACAGTGAATAGATTCAGCAGGCTCACCAGTTTCAAGCTCTGCAACGTGAACGTCGTCGGCCGGTAGAGCCGAATCGCTCCGCCGCCTTT
>DASXPD010000012.1:0-24900 GCA_036493835.1 Candidatus Acidiferrum sp.
ACTCACGGACTCGATTTTCTTGGGCGGTCGAGAACTGTCCTTGTTGGTCTGTAAGAGTATTAGCTAAGCTGTCTTGAATCTTCCTAATCGTATCTATATAAGTAGTGCTTCGGTTCTCCTGCGCGTCGGCAAAGGCTTTCTGGTGTTCCGAGAGTTGTGTCGAAAGTTTCTGTCGCTCAACTTCCAGTTGTGATTTTAAATCGGAGAGACTGATCTGTGCCTGTGTCTGCACCGATTCAAGCAAATCTTTGAGTGCAGCGACTTCAACGTTCGCTTGTTTACGTGATCGTTCAGCTAAAACTGCGAGTGCACCTACAGCGGAACGATGCGATCTTGCGGCTTCAGTCAGTTCAACCAGTTCTTGAGCAGTTGCTATTGCGGGAATCTCGGCTAGACGGGCCAGAATTTTATCAGCATCGGTATTGGCATCGACTAAATGAGCCACATTTAGATCGGCTGCAAATTCAACAATTTGCGAAATTATATTTTCAATCAACGTTGCAATTGCATCGAGCGTCCCAATTGCGATTGTTAGAGGATCAGTGCCGCCGAGCCGTTTTCCGCAAAAAGTTAGAATTAGTCTTAGCCGTTCGAGGGCTTCTAAAGCGTCTGAATTGATTTGCTCAATTTTGGTGGCCGAATCAATGCTTGCCCCCAAGGTCGCCATCAGTTCCCATATTCGATGGTTTGTTACCCGTGAAATCCATTCGCCCATCTCTTCGTCCTCTCACTCCAAGATGGTAGAGGCTATAATGCTGTGGACGTAATTTGCAAATTACCTGTGAGCCGACTGCTTACGGGGACTTGTTTTTTCGGCCAAAGCGGTTTTATGCCACCGAGACGGCGCGCGCGAGTAACGCCATTAGAAATGTGTGCCACGCCATCAACAGTTCCAACTGAGGTGCCGTCCGAAGTGAAATTGCTACTACCCTGCTACTAGTTTCAGTCGATTTGCCCGCTCTCGAAACCCGCACCAGGATTGACGATCCGCGCAAATAGCAACGCCCTGTTGTAAACAAGAGACATACCAACGGCTACCAACGGGACCCTCCCTCGAAACAATTGGGACGACAATCCCTCCTCCTCCGCCATCTCAACAGTAGATCCCCGTAGAGACTTTCCGGAATTGTCGGGAACAAAACGAAAAATGGCGCGGCCAAAGGCCCCGCCATTTTCTTTGTGTCGATGCTGGCAAGTGATACGGCGACGGCGCCGATTACGCGTGGGCGAGGTCGTAGCGGTCGTTGTTCATGACTTTGTGCCAGGCGGAGGCGAAGGCGCGCACGAAGGACTCGGCGGAGTCGGTGCAGGCGTAGCGTTCGGCGATGGCGCGGAGTTGGGAGTTGGAGCCGAAGACGAGGTCGACGCGGGTGGCGGTCCATTTTGCTTTGCCGGTGGCGCGATCGCGGGCTTCGAAGAGGCCGTCGGTTGGAGTTGCGGCCCACTGGGTGCGCATATCGAGCAGGTTGACGAAGAAATCGTTCGTCAAAGTTTCCGGACGGTCTGTGAGCACGCCGTGTTTCGTTTTTCCGAAGTTGGCGTTAAGAGCGCGGAGGCCACCGACGAGAACGGTCATTTCTGGTGCGGTGAGCTTGAGCAGTTGCGCGCGGTCGACGAGCAATTCTTCGGCGGGGCGATGTTGGCCGTTGCTGAGATAGTTGCGGAAGCCGTCGGAAGCGGGCTCGAGCACAGAGAAGGAGTGGACGTCGGTTTGCGATTGCGAGGCGTCGGTGCGGCCGGGCGAGAACGGAATTTTTACGGCGTTGCCGCCCTTTTTCGCGGCTTCTTCGATGGCGGCGTCGCCGGCCATCACGATGAGATCGGCGAGCGAGACTTTTTTCTTGCCGTTCGAGCTGTTGAATTCTTTCTGGATTTCTTCCAACTTCTGAAGTGTCTTGCCGAGTTCGGCTGGCTCGTTCGCTTCCCAATCTTTTTGCGGAGAGAGGCGGATGCGCGCGCCGTTGGCTCCGCCACGTTTGTCGGAGCCGCGGAACGTAGATGCAGATGCCCAAGCAGTGTTGACGAGCTGAGAAAGCGACAATCCGGACTTGAGGATTTTCGCTTTGAGAGCGGCGACGTCCTGTTCGTTGATCAAATCGTGATCGATGGCGGGAACGGGATCCTGCCAGATGAGCGTTTCTTTGGGAACGAGCGGGCCGAGATAGCGCGCTTGCGGGCCCATGTCGCGATGCGTGAGCTTGTACCACGCGCGGGCGAACGCGTCGGCGAACTGATCTGGATGATCGTGGAAACGCTTGGAGACTGCGGCGTAATTCGGATCCGTTTTTAGCGCGATGTCGCTGGTGAGCATGCTGGGCGCGTGGCTCTTTGACTTGTCATACGCATCGGGAACGCTGCCGGCGCCGCCGTTGTTTTGTGGTGTCCACTGCCAGGCGCCGCCCGGGCCCTTCACAACTTCCCACTCGTACTTGAAAAGATTTTCGAAGTAGTTGTTGCTCCACTTGGTTGGCGTAGTCGTCCACACCACTTCGAGGCCGCTGGTGATGGCGTGCGTGCTGTGGCCGGGGCCGTAGGTATTTTTCCAGCCGAGGCCTTGCTCTTCGATCGGCGCGCCTTCGGGTTCGACGCCAACATATTTTCCGGCGTCACCGGCGCCGTGCGTTTTGCCGAAGGTGTGGCCGCCGGCGATGAGCGCAACGGTTTCTTCGTCGTTCATCGCCATGCGTGCGAATGTTTCGCGAATGTCGCGCGCGGAACCGATTGGATCGGGCTTGCCGTTGGGGCCTTCGGGATTTACGTAGATGAGACCCATTTGCACGGCGGCCAGAGGATTATCGAGCTCGCGATCGCCTTTGTAGCGTTCATCACCCAACCATTTGCCTTCAGGTCCCCAGAAAATATCTTCCTGCGGCTCCCAAACGTCTTCGCGGCCGCCGGCGAATCCGAAAGTTTTGAATCCCATCGATTCGAGCGCGACGTTGCCGGTGAGGATCATGAGGTCGGCCCAGGAAAGTTTGCGGCCGTATTTTTGTTTGATGGGCCAGAGAAGGCGGCGCGCTTTGTCGAGGTTTGCGTTGTCGGGCCAGCTATTGAGCGGCGCGAAACGCTGCGTGCCGTAGCCGGCGCCACCGCGTCCATCGGCGATGCGATAGGTGCCAGCGCTGTGCCACGCCATACGGATGAAGAATGGACCGTAGTGGCCGTAGTCGGCGGGCCACCAGGGCTGCGAGTCGGTCATCAGTGCGTGGAGATCTTTGATGACGGCGTTGAGATCGAGTGTCTTGAATTCCTTCGCATAGTCGAATTTCTCGTCCATGGGATTGGAGAGCGCGGAATTTTGGTGAAGGATTTTGAGATTGAGTTGATCGGGCCACCACGCGGCGTTCGTCGGTCCGCCCGCGACAGTGTGCTTGCGGGGACCACTCGCGCCGGTGAATGGGCACTTTGCTTCTGTGGGATTGCTGGGGACTGCTGCTTCGGCTCCAGTGAAATCGGTGGCCATTTGCTTTGCTCCTTGGGTTGAATCGGAATGTGGTGCTGAAATTTTTGTTTGCTGCTTGTTGTTTATTGGGGCGATCGCGCTCGACGAGCGGAGCGACGTTGCGCGCATTTCGTGCAAAGCCCGCGGAAGATGAGTTCGCATTCACGCAGGACTCGTTTGCCGAGAAAGCGCGACGCCGGGTTCGGCACGTTGTACCACTGGACGTCTTCGACTTCGCCGCAGCGATCGCAGACGAAGTGGTGATGGCGCATGCCTTTCGCGTCGTAGCGCGCGGCGCGGCCTTCGACGGCGACTTCACGCACCAAGCCGGCCTTCACCAAATCACGAAGGTTGTTGTATGTGGTGGCGCGCGAGGAGCGCGGATCGACGCGATTCACGGCTTCGAATGTTTCCGCGGCGGTTGGGTGGCTATTGTGGTCCATCAGAAAGGACATCACTGCGTAACGCTGAGGCGTGCAGCGGAGGCCCTTGTCTTCCAGACACTGCTTGATTGGATCCACGTCCATACCTAGATTGGAATATATCTAATGTGAGAGTTTGTCAAGTTGAGGCGAGCGAGGGAAGGCCGGAAGAGATTAAAAGCGCGTTAATTTTCGAGTTGGATGGAGTCGTTGGTGACGCGTGTAGCGGAGTTATCGGCGAAGGCGCTGGCGGTTGCTGTGCGCTCGGTGGCGCTTTTTCTGCGTGCGAGGGCTGCGAAGAGGCGGCGAATTGCGAGGCTCAGGCCAGTGAAAGCTAGAAGTGCGCCACCAGCGGCAGCGATTGAGGCGATGGATTGTCCGAGCAGGCCGCCGGCTTCACCGGTGTGGGTGAAGCGAATCCATGCGCGCAGTTGGCGGCCAGAGTTGTAGTTCGAGAAAGGCTCCCAGCGGACTTCGGCGCCGGTTTTGCGATTGAGAGTGAGTTGCGAGCGCTTGTCGGGGCGGCCGCCGTAGCCAGAGTCGATTGCGAAAGCGACGTTTGCGTCGGACGGTGAACCGAGCCGGACTGTGATGGTGCGCCATTCGGGAACGCGCGCTTCGGCGCGATGGCTCGCGGTGTCGAGGCCGCTCCATGGCGCGGCGTTTTCGTTTTTGGCGGAGGATGAGCTTGAGGATGCGTCGCGGTTGCGATTTCGCTGGCCGCCGGGCTGCGGATTCGCGACGCCTTGTTGTTGTGCGTTCGGAGGCGGCGGCGTGTTGCCCGTAATTTTGTAGACGAGATTGTTGGCCCAGGGATAGGACATCACAACAGCGCACAAAACGATGACGGCGAGCGGGACGCACGTCCAGATGCCGATCGCGTTGTGCCAATTGAAGTCGCGAGCTTTGCCACGCAGCGAAAATTTCAGCCGCGCGCCTGCACGCACGGCGGCACGGGACCACGTTCGCGGAAGCCAGAGGAACGGACCCGAGCACACGAGAAGGAGAAATCCCAGGTTGCACGCCGCGGTGATGGCTCGGCCTGTCGCGCGATTTTCCGTTGGCACGGCGAGCCAGCGATGAAGGTTTTCGACGGAGTGAAAGAACGCGCGTGTGCGGATAGCGCCTTCCCCTAGCACTGTCCCTGAGTAGGGATTCAAAAGCAGAGACTGTTCGCGTCCGATAGCAACCTCGATGGGAGCGGATGGGTCGGCCTTCCACGCGATGCTCATCGGGGCGGTGGGTAGCACAGCGTGTGCTTTTTCGAGAAGCGTTTCCAACGGCAGGCGATGGCCATCAACGGGCGCGCTCACGCGAAAATCTCGTTCGGCGAACGAAACGATTTGGCGTTCGAATGCGAGCAGAACTCCGGTGACGCACATCGTGAGAATCACGACGCCGGCGATGCTGCCGATGGTGAGATGGCAACAGAAAATTAATTTTCGAACGTTCATGAGGTGTGGAGTTCCGGGGTTCAGGCGTCGACCCAACGTCGCAACAGGTTGTGATATACGCCCGTCAACTGAACGCCGGTGGATGGATCGGAAGAAGTCTGGTTGACCTTTCGAATCGCGGTATCGAGATCGAAGAGCAGCGTGCGCTCTGCGTCGTCGCGAACCATGCTTTGGATCCAGAAGAAAGATGCGATGCGAGCGCCGCGCGTTACCGGCTTTACGTGATGCAGGCTCGACGCGGGATAAATCACCATGTGGCCGGCAGGAAGTTTCACGCTGTGAAATCCGTAAGTGTCTTCGACGACGAGTTCGCCGCCGTCGTATTCCTCAGGCGGGGCGAAAAACAATGTCGCGGAAATGTCGGTTCGAATGCGATGGCCGGTTCCGGGAATTTGCCGCAGCGCGTTGTCGACATGCGTGCCGAAGGATTGGCCGCCCTGATAACGATTGAAAAGCGGCGGAAACACATGCTTCGGCAGCGCGGCGGAGATGAACAACGGATTCTGGCCGAGCGCGTCGAGGATCATTGCACCGAGCTCACGCGCGGCCGGGCTGCCTTCCGGTAACTGCATGTTGTCTTTCGCGCGCGCGGACTGGGCGCCGGCTGTGACTTTGCCGTCCACCCATTCCGCAGCGTTCAAGATTTCGAGCGAGCGCCTAACTTGCGCTGCGCTAAGTACATCGGGAATTGTTAGAAGCATTCTTTCTGTAGCTCTTTCGTCAGAATTTGAAGTTCAGTCCGACCAGCGCTGTGAATGCCGGGCCCGGAATGAGATGGCCCGGATGCGGCTCATCGAAGTAATAGCGATTCGTCAAGTTGTAAAGATTGAGCTGCAACGAAATTCGCTCTGTGATCGGGTGGCTGCCCATTGCGTTGAAGACCCAGTAGCTCGGGATTTGCTTCACCAATCCGGTTGTCGGGTCGAGCGGCACCGTCGAGCTTGCAGTGCGGCTGTCTACAAACTGCGTGCCGGCTCCAGCGGTGAAACGCCACGGCAAGTTGTAAGTGGTCCAGGCATTGAACGTATTCTTGGGGACGTTTGCGAGTTGCGCGCCGATCGCCGCCGGGAAAAATTGCGACGCGATCACTTTGCCATCGAGATAGGCGTAGCTTGAGAGCAGCTGCCACTTGTTGGTGAGTCGCCCGGTTACCGACACCTGAAAGCCGTTCACGCGTTGAGTGCCAGCCAGCACAACGAGCAGCGGATTGGTTGGCGAAGTTTCGCGCGCATTCTCTTTGGTGGTTTGGAAGACGGCCGCGTTCACCGAAAGGCGCTTCGACGGCAGGTCCCACTTTGTTCCGGCTTCATAGGTGCGATTTTTTTCTGGATCAAGGTCCGCCGTGCCCGCGGACAGCGCCAAGGTTTCCGCCGATGGATTGAACGACGTGCCGTATTCGAAATAAACGCTGCCATAGTTCGTCGGCTTGTAGACGAACGCCGCGCGATAGCTCGGCTGCTGGTCAACACGGCTGAATTGAGACAGTGCCGTCGGCGTTTGCGAGGTGTAGTCGGTGTCGAAGCGATCAAATCGCACTCCGCCGATTAAGTCGAAGTGCCGGCCGAACCTCACCGTATCAACCGCGTATGCGCCAAAGCTGATTGAGGTCGCGTGAACGTCCGAGCTCACCGTTGACGTTCCGCTGAACGGCTGGCTTTCATCGGGATTCAGCAGGCTTGTCCCGGGAACGTCCGTCCATGCGAAACGCGTCGGGCTCGATGTTTCGCGGCTGCCTTCGACTCCTGCGACGACGGAATGCTTGATGAAGCCGGTATTGAAGTTCATCGTCACGTCGAGCTGGTCGTCGAGAAAAGTCTCGAGGCTGTTCACCGCAATCTGGTTGCGAGTCACATCGATGTCTTCCAGCGGTGTGTCAAGGTCGATGCCAGCGGTGGTCTTGGCTTCCGTGATCTGCACAGCGCGCTTGTAGTGGCCGTAACGCGCCTGATTGCTGATCTTGATCCAACTGTTTACGTCGTGCTCGAGCCTCGCTGTACCGATGTCCACATTCGTGCGGAGAAAGTTGCCGTGCTCGAATCCGTAGTAATTCGATCGCTCGACCGGCGCCGGTCCGTTGAATAGCCACGGAATTCCGTAGTCGGGATTGTCGTCGGCTTGCTCGTGAAGATAGCTCAGCGTCAGCCGCGTCGAAGTGCCGAGACCGAACGCCAATGTCGGCGCAACTCCGAAGCGGCGATTCTGCGCGATGTCGCGTCCAGCAACGCCTTGACCCACGCCCATCAAATTGAGCCGAAAGGCAGTCTCTTTGCCGATCGGCTGGTTGATGTCCGCTGTGATTCGGCGCGTCGCATCGCTTCCAAACATCAGCGAACCATTGATGAACGGACGATCGACGGGAACTTTGCTCTCCTGATTCACCACGCCGCCGGTCGATCCGCGGCCAAAGGTAACTGAGGTCGGCCCCTGCAAAACATCGACGTCCTGATAGTTGAAGGCGTCGCGATAGTAGCTGCCGAAATCGCGCATGCCATCGAGGAAAATATCGTTGCGCGCGGTGAAGCCGCGAATCGTCAAGTTGTCGCCCTGCGCGCCACCTTCGCCCGCGGCAAGGCTGATGCCCGCCACGTTACGCAGCGCATCGCGCAATGTCGTCGTTCCTTCTTCCTGCAGTAAGGTCTGCGTCACGACGCTGACCGTTTGCGGCACTTCCATTAGCGGCTCGTCGTACTTCGGCATGCTCGTAATCGTCGTCGCGTCGGCGGTGACGTTCACCGAACTGCTGGCCGCAGCGAGTCGCAGCATGACGGCGTCCGGCGCCGTGAATCGGTAGGAGACGCCAGAATCGTCCAGCAGCCGGACGAGCGCCTGCTCGTCGGTATACAGGCCCTGCACGCCTGGAGATGCCAGCAATCGGATTCCGTCGTCCACGAAACTAACGTGAATGTGCGTGAGGCTTTCAAATGTGGAAATCGTCGAATCCAGCGATCCGGCTGGAATATCGAAGCGGCGAACCGGGGTGGGCGCTCCACTCGTTTGCGTTTGGGCGCTCGACGCGGGCTCTGGCGATTGCGCGAGCGTGACTTTGGTGGCGCCGAATGCGGTGTACGCCATCAATGTTCCCATGGCGACAAAGCGATAGGTAACAGGCCATTTCGAGGCCTTGGATTGCTTCTTGTTCGTACGGCGAGACTGTCTTCGTGCGTTGCGATTCATAAGGCCAACCATCCGAGTGAAATAGATGCTCCGTAGTTCGTCAGTTGCAAATTAGTTGCAATTAAGTGCGACCAATTTAGTCCTCTTGCAAATGGTTGTCAACTACGGGCCAGTGAACGGCACGTTAATAGACATTAGCCGTCAATATGGGACCGGAATGGTCGCGTATTGCATTGAACGGTGTCCGTGGGAAACCGGAGGGTAAGGAAGAGGATCGAACGGGTATCGCGTGGCGCTTGAAAAATATGTCTAAATGATATGTAGTGCGGTGTCGCATTGTCAGGGTAGACCGACAGGGCATGGCTTCTGACGAATTTGAGCGAAGACAACGACATCGATTGTAGATACCGGCCACGGATTACGGTGGCTTCCGGTCCCGTTTTGGGAATTTTCCTCGCCGGTTTCGTGGCTGCCGCTATTTTCATTTCCCCTATCCGAGCGTCGGCGCAACAAAGTGGACCCGAGGCGCCAGTCGTCGTGCAGCCAGGTGCGCCCGGCAAGTCCACCAAGACACTTCCGCCGTCCACAAAGGCGCAGCTCCCGCCACGTTCGCAAGCTGACGTCGAGTTTATGCAGGGCATGATCATGCATCATGCGCAGGCGGTGGAGATGACTGCGCTCATCGCGTCGCACACCGAAAATAAAAATCTGCGGGCGCTGGGAGCGCGAATCAGCAGCTCGCAATCCAGCGAAATTAAATTCATGAAGCGCTGGCTCGCGGCGCGCGGCGAATCGCTCTCGATGGGAATGGCGGGCATGTCGGGAATGGACGCGTCCGGCGGAACGATCGCGCTGATGCCCGGCATGCTTACCGCGGAACAGATGGAAGCGTTGCGCAACGCGAAGGGCGCCGAGTTCGATCGCTTATTTCTGACGGGAATGATTCAGCACCATAACGGTGCGCTGACGATGGTGAAAGATTTGTTCGATACCGCCGGTGCTGGCCAGGACGCGGAGATTTTTAATTTCGCGACCGACGCGGACAATACGCAGCGCGCGGAAATCAAGATTATGCAGTCCATGTTGGAAAAGTGAACGCCTGAGGAGAATCGATGAACCGATTGCCGAGTCTGACGATGCGAGTGCTGGGATGCGCGATTCTGCTGAGCGTCGGAGGGCTGCGTGTACACGCGCAGAATCCGACACCTGCGCAGTCGACGCCTCCAACGGCGCAGAAGCCCGCGGATACCGATAAGGATAAAGACAAGGACGACGAGGACGCGAATCCGTTCGCGCCCGAGCCTGCTCCGACGCTTCCGCCCGGCATGAAGGGCTCCGACGCCAGCGATCCCCGCGCGAAACTGAAGCCCGGTGTGTACGACGCTGGTGAAACGGCGATGGGCATGAAGCATTTGGCGCTGATCAAGAAGCCCGATGCGTTTCAGCTCGGGACGTCCGATCCCGAAGACGCCAAAGTGAAAAAGACGATGAGCCAGCTCGGCATCAACGATCCCAAGATTCCGAAAGAGATGAATCTGGTCATCGCGCAATTGGCTTTTGCCAATTCCGACCTGGCGTTTCAGGGCAATCATTTGTTCCAGGGAAATTTCTACGGAATGAATATCTTCGATATTTCAAATCCGGCGAATGCGAAGTTGCTGACGTCGATGGTGTGCCCGGGCGGTCAGGGAGACGTGTCGGTCTACAAAAATTTGATGTTCATGTCAGTCGAGATGCCGAACGGGCGACTCGATTGTGGCGTCGAAGGATTTCCGGCGGAGCCGCCACCGCCGGCGGACGAAGCTAAGGACAAAGACAAAACGAAAGAAAAGAAGAGGAAGATTCCCGCCGCGCAAAAAGAGCGTTTTCGCGGCGTGCGCATCTTCGATATTTCCGACATTCGAAATCCAAAGCAAGTCGCCGCGGTGCAAACTTGCCGCGGATCGCATACGCATACTCTCGTGCTCGATCCGAACGACAAAGACGACGTGTACATCTACGTCTCGGGCACGTCGTTTGTGCGGCAGACGGAAGAGCTCGCAGGCTGCTCCGGCGAAAAGCCGGACAAGGATCCGAATACCGCGCTATTCCGTATCGAAGTGATCAAGGTGCCGGTCGCTGCGCCGAAGGACGCCAAGGTGGTTGCGAGCCCGCGCGTTTTCATCGACGCGCGAACCGGCGCAATGAACGGCCTCAGCAACGGCGGAACGCACGGTAAGAAAGGACCGGAGAAACCGTCCGACACCGATCAGTGCCACGACATCACGGTGTATTCGGCGATCGGACTCGCGGCAGGTGCGTGCTCAGGCAACGGCATCGTGCTCGACGTCAAGGATCCCGAGCATCCAAAGCGCGTCGATGCGGTGAATGATCCGAATTATTCCTATTGGCACTCCGCCTCGTTTTCGAATGACGGAAGCAAAGTCGTATTCACCGACGAATGGGGCGGCGGACTTGGCGCGCGCTGCCGCGAAAACGATCCGAACAAGTGGGGCGCGGATGCGATCTTCAATCTGAAAGACGAAAAACTCACGTTCGCCAATTACTACAAGCTGCCGGCGGCGCAAGGCGACACCGAAAATTGTGTGGCGCATAACGGCTCGCTCATTCCTGTTCCTGGCCGCGATATCGAAGTGCAGGCGTGGTATCAGGGCGGCATTTCGGTGATGGATTTTACCGACACGGCGCACCCGTTCGAAATCGCGTATTTCGATCGCGGACCGATCGATCCGAAAATACTGGTGTTGGGCGGCGATTGGTCGGCTTACTGGTACAACGGAAATATCTACGCGTCGGAAATCGCGCGCGGACTCGACATCTTCGAACTGACGCCGACAAAAAACCTGACGCAAAACGAAATCGATGCGGCCAAGACTGTCAAGGTCGCCGAACTCAACGTGCAAAATCAGCAGAAGATTGAATGGCCGGCGAAACTGGTTGTGGCCAAGGCGTATCTGGATCAGTTGGCTCGCTCTGAGGCACTCCCAGCGGATCAAATTGCCAATTTGCAGAAGGCGATTCGCAGCGCCGAAGCCTCGCACTTGAGCAAGGGCCAAGTGAAGAACTTGCAGAAGATGGCGCCGTCGGTGGCGAAAAGTGCTGATACGGCAAAAACTCCGACTGATGCGGCGCGACTGCACTCGCTGGCGAAGATCCTGGAGCACCCCGTCGCTTAAGGGGTGGCGAAGCATCGAGCCGTCTAGAATCGAAGTCAGCTAAACGGAGCGGATGCATCGAGTGCGTCCGCTTTCGTCCTATCCATGAAAACGCTGTTCCATCTCGTTCTTGCTTTTCTGGTTCTCTACCTTTGCGGAGTCGTCGGCTCCTTTTTCGCGGGCGTCATTGGCGCGATCGCCGCAGCGGTTCTTCACGCAAGTCCATACGCGACGACCCTGATTTATAGGATGTTGAGTGCGGTGTTCTTTTTTGGTTTCGTTGGTTTGGCATGGGCGATCTACTCGCGCCGCCAAGGGCGTAAGTCACGCCAGAAAAACAGCGCGAGCTGAACTACCACTGGACGCAATAGTCTTTCGAGGTGCCAATACGGAGGCGCTAGTTTCCGCTTTCACCCGTTTGCATATTCGAACCATTCCTTGCCACTCGATCCCTCCCGCAGTTGAATCGGAATAGCATCCAGCTTGGACAGACGCCGATCGGTTTGACGACGGCTACGGCTGGAAAAAATGGTCTCAGAGCGAATGTGCCGCCATTTCCGCGAGGACTTCGGCTTGGAAACCCGAGTCGCTCGCTTTCACAACGTTTACGGACCTTGGGGCACATGGTATGGCGGTCGCGAGAAAGCGCCGGCGGCGATCGGCCGTAAAGTCATCGAAGCGAAGCGCAACGGCCGTCACGAAATCGAAATCTGGGGTCCGTCGAGCAGACGCGCAGCTTCATGTTCATCGATGACTGCATCAAGGGCGTCGACATGATCACTCGCTCTCAATCCTCGATCCGATCAATCCAGGCTCGAGTGAAGCCGTCTCCATCAACCGCTTGGTAGACATCGTGGAAGAGATTGCAGGCATCAAGCTGCAGCGAAAATACGACCTGAGCGGCCCCAAAGGTGTAAACGGCCGCAACAGCGACAACACGCTCATTCAACGTCTTTAGACTGGCAGCCTGATACAACCCTTCGCGCTGGCCTCGAAAAAACCTACGCCTGGATCCACGATCAAGTCGCCGCTCGCGAACGAGGCGATGCAGGTGTCATCAGTGAACCAGCCGTCGCGGCCGAAGTTTGACCCGAGTCGAGGTGTCTCCTTCACCGACGAAATGACAAGCTACCGTCCCCAATCTGCTCGTCCCGAATTGTTCCCTCAAAGTTACCCCCGCTCGTTATCCTTAGGCCATTCCGCACCGAACCCGCCTGCCGCCCACCGTTCCTTCCCACCTAAAATTGATTGAACAAAAGTATGTCTTCCACCCGGTCGATCGTCACATTCATGGCTGTGTGGCTCCTTGCGATAGCCACTTACGCTTCGATGTCGCTGGTCTTCCCTCACGGAAGCCAGCAGCTTTCGACGTTCGGCAACATCGTCCAGTGCATTGTTCCGCTCATAGCAAACGCGTTCCTGTTGCTCAACGCCGGGACGCCGCATTGGCGCCGCAATATTTTTTGGATGCTTCTCGCACTGAGCTGCACGCTCTGGATGCTTGGCGAATTCGACTGGACTTACTGGGAAGTTTACAAACACGAATCGGTGCCGCTGATGTATGGCGGCGATATTGTGTTCTTCCTCCGCGGGATCCCGATGATCGCCGCGCTCGGACTACAGCCGCATCGCCGCCAGGCGGAACTCCAATTGCGCCTCGGCTATCTCGATTTCGTTTCGCTGCTCACGTGGTGGATGTTCCTCTACGTGTTCGTTGTGTTTCCTTGGATGTACGCTGTTCCGTCGGAAGCGCAGTACAACTTCAACTACGATCTCGTCACTAATATTCAGAATATGGTGATCGTCGGTGGCCTCGGCTACCTGTGGCTGCGTTCGAAAGGCGCGTGGCGGCTTATTTACGCGAATCTTTTCGGAGCGGCGACTCTATACATGCTCTCGTCGGTGACGATCAACGTCGCCATCACGTTGCATCGCTACACAACTGGCAGCCCGTACGATCTTCCCCTGGTCTCGTCGTTCTTGTGGCTCGCCTTCGCCGGTCTGATCGCCTATCGACATCGCGATGAACTCGAACCTGTCGAGGATGAAGAGCCGACAGTCAAAGACGCCTCTTCCAATGGAGAACGCAATTGGGCTTCGCGTCTCGCCATGGCCGCGGTCATTTCGCTTCCAGTGTTCGCAATTTACGCGGTCCACTATTCGAACGAGCTTCACGAAATTCGCGACTATCGCACGCTGACTGCGCTGATCGCATCGATTCCCCTGATGCTGATCATTTTTTTTCGCACGTATCTCGCTGACAAGGACCGCGCGCGTTTGCTGTCGCGCTCGGAACAGTCGGTGGAGAACTTGCAACGCCTCCAGGCCCAACTGGTGCAGACGGAGAAGCTCGTTTCGCTCGGTCAACTCGCCGCGGGCGCGGCGCACGAAATTAACAATCCCCTCGCTGCGATTCTTGGGTATTCGGATTTGCTCGCGGACGACCCGACTCTTACCGACAAGGCGCGCTCTACCTCCGCGAAAATTCGAGATCAGGCCCGCCGGACAAAGACGCTCGTCGGCAACCTTCTGAGTTTCGCGCGCCAGGTGCCACCGGAACGCACGCTGCTCGACATCAATACCGTCGTCACCAACGCGATACAACTGCGCTCTCTCGATCGTTCTCCGAAGACGCGTATCGAGCTGCAACTCGAATCCGTTCTCCCCGGCGTTCGCGGCGATGGGAATCAGCTGATGCAGGTGTTCTTTAACATCGTCAACAACGCCGTCGACGCGATGGAATCGAATGAAGGCGGTGTTCTCACCGTCAAGACTCTTCGCGATCGCGGCAACGTCATCGTCCTTTTCTCAGATACTGGTCCGGGCATCAAAGAGCCGTCTCGCGTTTTCGATCCGTTCTACACCACGAAGCCCGTCGGCAAGGGCACGGGCCTGGGCTTGAGCATTTGCTTCGGCATCATTCAGGAACACACTGGCAAAATCATGTGCTACAACGGCCAGACCGGTGGAGCTGTGTTCCGCGTCGAACTCCCCGCCGTGCTCGCTGCGTTACCGACGCGCGATCCTCACCTCGCCGGCGCAACCCCGCTCCCGTTGCCGCCGAAGCGCTAATCAGGGCCGACGCTCGCGTGTGCAGCCCTCGAGCGATAGGTCCGTCTCTCCCTCTATGAACTCGTGCTACAGTCGAATTCAGTAACGTGACTCCAGGCCACCTGAGTTCATCAACTGCCATCTAATGAGCGAATCCGCAATCCTCACCGAAAATCTGACGCGCACCTTTGGAGCCCTCACCGCCGTCGACGGCATCAATCTCTCCGTCACTGCCGGGCAGTTTTTCGGCTTTCTCGGTCCGAACGGAGCCGGAAAATCGACAACGATCAAGATGCTTACCGGCTTGTTGGCTCCGACTTCCGGCCGGATTCGACTTCTTGGTATGGATTTCGCCGCCGATCCCGTCGCGGTCAAGCGTCAGATCGGAGTCGTCCCCGAAGGCATGGGACTGTTCGAACGGCTCACCGGCTCTGAATATCTGAATTTCGTTGGACGAATGTACGGTCTCGATCGCGAAATTTCGAAGCGCCGCTCCGATGAACTGCTCCACTTCATGCAGCTTGCCGATCGCCCGAAGTCGGTAATCGCCGACTACTCTCACGGCATGCAAAAGAAATTAGCTCTCGCCGCCGCCGTGATTCATGGCCCACGGATTCTGTTTCTCGATGAGCCTTTTGAAGGCGTCGACGCTCTTGCTGCAGGCGCGCTGAAAGCGCTGCTCGCTCGAATGACCGAGCGTGGCGTCACGATTTTTCTCACATCCCACGTCCTCGAAATTGTCGAACGCCTCTGCAGTCACGTCGCGATCATTCATAAAGGCCGTCTCGTCGCCCAAGGGTCGCTCGACGAACTCCGTGCCGGCGTTTCGGCGAGGGTTTCATCGGACGATTCCGCGCCTCGCACCCTCGAGCAAATCTTTTTGTCGATCGTCGGACAAGGTGGCGGCACCCAGTCCCAGCTGGAAGAGCTCTCGTGGCTGACGTAACGAGCGGCCCCGGCATCTTCGCGCAAATCCGCCTCGTCGCCGAACTGCGCTGGCGCATTTTGGGGAATTTGGTTCGCAAACGAAACTCCCGCCTCGATCTCATTGGACTCATCCTGGCCGCGGGTTTTGCGAGCATGTTCGTCATCGGGCTGTGCGGGTTGTTCTGGTGGGGCGCCTATTTCTCTGTATCGACCGGTCACTTCGCGTGGCTTCTGCTCCTTTTCTGGAGCATCTGTCTCTTCTGGCAAGCCTTCCCGCTTTTTGTCGCGGGCTTCGGCGCGCCGTTCGAATTTCGCACCCTGCTGCGTTTCCCTCTGCGCTTCAGCGCGTTTTACATTATCGGCCTTGCATACGGTCTCGCCGATTTTGCTGCCGTATGTGGAACCTGCTGGATGTTGTCGGTGGCCGTTGGAGTTGGAATGGCGCGACTCGCTCTTTTTCCGCCCGCCCTGCTCGTCATTTTTTTGTTTATCTGGATGAACATTACGCTCGAGCGTCTGCTGAGCTCCTGGTTTGAGCGCCTTCTCGCTCGCCGACGCACGCGCGAGCTTCTCTTCGGCCTTTTTATTCTCCTCAGCGTCTCGGCGCAGTTTCTGCGTCCCGCGATCATCCGTTATTCCGAGGGAGCCCGCTCATCCGTATCGGTGCTACGAGTCATCTCTTATCTTTCGCCGTTTCCACCTTCCCTGGCCGGCTCGGCTGTCATCGCCGCGGGTGAAGGGCATCCATCGCGATTCCTGATCAGCGTCGGCGCGCTTATGGCGTACACAGCGGTTCTTAGCGCATTGCTATGGCGTCGGTTTGCGGCGCAATACCGCGGAGAAGAATTGAGCGAAGCTTCTGCGCCGCTTCAAACGGTAAGAGGCTTGTCTCCAACTTTGACAAAGGAGAGATTCGACGCGCTCGGGTTTCTCTCGCCACAGCTAGCGGCAATTCTGACCAAGGAAATTAAATATCTTGCGCGAAACGGTTTTGTTCTGATTTCGCTGCTGATGCCGCCATTGCTCGTTCTCTTATTTACATCACAATTTGCGGGCAAACATCCGTCCGTCACGCACGCGCGAATCTCGGCCGACTCTTTTTTCCCCGGCATGATGGGTTATCTCATCCTCATGCTGATGACGCCCGCCTACAACTGTTTCGCATACGAAGGGAAAGGTATTCGGAATTACTACACTTCTCCGGTCCGTTTCCGCGAGGTTCTGCTTGCGAAGAACCTGATGTACGCGGCGATCCTTATCTTTGAAATCGTGCTCTCCACTGCATTGCTGTCGCTCCGGATCGGCTTGCCATCCGGTCCAGTCCTGGCCGCCACGATTCTTGCGCTTGTTTTTGCAATCGCGGGACAATTCACGATTGCTGACTGGGTTTCGCTCAGCTTCCCTCGGAAGCTCGAATACGGTTCGATGCGCGGTCAGCGTGGCTCCGGTGTTTCGATTTGGATTGCGTTTGGGGTGCAAATCCTTTTGGCTGGAATCTGCACACTCATTCTGTTTGCCGGTCGCTGGACGGGGAATCCGTGGTTCCCTTCGGAAGCTTTTGCTGTGCTCGCGGTGGCTTCTCTGGGCGGTTACTTTGCGGCGCTTGATGCGCTCAGTGTTGTGGCGGAAAAGAAAAAGGAAGTCCTGATCGAAACTCTCTCAAAGTAATTCCTATGCCTTGAGGCTCATCACCTCGACGTAACGCTCTGCAATCGCTCGCCAGCTAAAAAATATCTCCTGCGCCCGTCGGCTTCGTTCGCTCAGCAAATCGCGAAAATCGCGATCCGTCGCGACGCGCAGAATGGCCTGGCCAAGTTCTGCTTCGTTCTTACGCTCGACAAGTACGACGCCGGCTTCCGTAATTGGAAGTTCCGTTTCCCGACCTTGATATGCGATGACCGGTTTGCTGCACGCGATTCCAGCGATCGCGCTGCCACGTCGGGTCGAAATCGGTCCCCGCACAAAAAGCGTCGCGTCCGCGGCCCGAATCGCAGCTGCAACGCGCTCAGCCGGCAACAACCCGTCGAAGTGCAACGTAACCGCGACACCTTTCAACTTCTCACGCAATTCCGTTTCGCGTTCCGCAGCGCCCCGCCCAAACGCGTGCAATTCCAGTTTCGCGCCTCGCTCCGCAGCAAACCTTGTCGCACGCGCGATCTCCGAGCACTCTTCACTGCCCGCCGTTCCCCCGGTTATTCCGTACGTCGCGATTCGCGTGACGTTCGGGTCGCGCCGGCCTTCCGAGCTCGTATCGCTCGCGACCGCGATGCTGACATGAACCTCCGGCAAGTTAGCGCCAACCGGAATGAAGACCGCGTTCGCCGGTGAGCCAAGCCACGAAACCACCTTCAACGAAACTGTGAACACCGCAACGTCGGCTACCATCAACATCTTCCGCATCACGCTCAATTGCACTCGCCGCCGCAGCCTATCAACGGTCCGGGTTCCCGCAAACGGCTCAACATCGTGAAAGACCACTCCGACCCGCGCCCCGGCATCGCGCAGGGTATGTAAGACTCTCAACACTCGTCGCGGAAAGCCTCGTTCCGACCACGCTAGCGCCGTGTATTGCAGAAAAACCCAGCGCCCCCGCCAGTTCTGCGCTGACCGCTTCAATTCCTCGACAGCACTCGCCCACCCGCGCTCGTTCCACGGCACGCGAACAATCTCGCCCTTCATCGAGCGTTTGCTCAGCGCCTCGCACAAATAGCGACAATATTCTTCGACGGCGTCGGTCGGCTCATCCTTCCGCCCGAGCAGCAGGACTACTTCAGAGTTCATTTCGGCAGGGCGAGAATGTGGTTCTCGTTGCAGTTCTCGCAAACATAGTCAAAGTGGGCAAATTCGCGCAACACAGCCTGGCGGCTGTTTTCGTTGTGAATCTCGCAGAGCACTCGCGGCCGCTGCTTCGCCAGCAATCCCCGCGCTCCCTGAAATACTTCGCCCTCCGCACCTTCGACGTCACACTTGATAAAATCCGGAGGCCGGTATTGTGGTGAGCAATCATCAAGCGCAATCGCGCTCAGTGTAACGACCTGCTCGTTTCGCGAATCCACCACGTGGCCCACTCCGCGATCGGGCGACACGCTCGCATCGACGCGCTCAAACATCACCGTTCCCGACTCGCGCCACGCCGCCTTTTGCTCAACGTTCACCCAGGAAAACGAATTCCGCCGCGCATGCTCTCGCAACCGATCGGCAATCTCGGGATCGGCTTCGAACGCAACCACCTGTCCTCCCGGTCCCACAATTCGCGCCGCCATCATCGAAAAAATCCCGATGTTCGCGCCCACGTCATAGAACGTCATCCCCGCGCGCAAATGGTCTCGCACAATTTCCAGCTCTCGCCGCTCTCCCGTGCCGCTGATCGTTCCCGCCGCGGTCCGCGGATTCAATCGCAGCCAAATCCCCTCCGCCGGTCCGCTCTTCACCTGCATCCACATCCGTGAGTCGCGAGGCACCGCGCGCGCCGCAGCCCAGGTCAACAGTGGCCCGACGACCGGCAGCTTTCCCATCCCTCGCAGCAACTGGTAATGCCGCTGGAACAGTCGCCCGATTGTCCCCTCGGCCACCGTCATTTATTTCTCCACCAGAAAATTCCCGATGACGAGCCCATCCATCCCCGAGCTGAAAAAAGTTCGAATCGCGTCGGTCGGCGTGTTCACAATCGCTTCGCCGCGTAAGTTGAACGACGTATTCATCACCACCGGAACGCCCGTGCGCTTTCCGAATTCATCGATCAAGCGCCAGTAGACCGGATTCGCCGACTGTTCCACCGTCTGCGGCCGCGCGCTTCCATCCACGTGCGTTACCGCCGGAATCACGCTCTGCTTTTCCTGTCGCACCTGCGCCGTCACAATCATGAACGGCGAGTCCGTCGCGCTTTCAACATACTCGCCCGCCACCTCGCGCTTCATCGATGGCGCGAATGGTCGCCACCATTCGCGAAATTTGACCGCGTTGTTCACCTTCGCCGTCATCTCTGGATCTCGCGGATCCGCCAGAATCGACCTTCCGCCGAGCGCGCGCGGGCCAAATTCCATCCGTCCCTGAAACCATCCGAGTATTTTTCCCTCGCTCAACATTTGCGCAGCCGCCGCTGCCGGATCGCTCACGGCTGTGTAGCGCAGCTTGTACGTCTTCAGCGCAGTTTCGATTGCGGCATCTTCAAACCACGGCCCGAAATACGCGTGCCGCATCGCGCGATTCGGCAGTCGCCCGCCGCGATCGAGATATGGCGCAAGCGCGGCACCTAGAGCTACTCCATCGTCCGAAGCCGCAGGTTGCACAAACAAATTCTCTACGATGCCCGACGCCAGAATCTTTCCGTTCGCCTTCGAGTTGAGCGCCACGCCGCCTGCGAGGCAAAGATTCTTGCTCTTCGTTTTGTTCAGCGCGGCTCGCACCACGCTCATCATTGCCCGCTCGCAATACTCCTGCACCGCAAACGCAACGTTTTTGTGTCGCGTCTCGATCTCACTCTCCGGCATGCGAGCAGCGCCTAATGCTGCCGCGATTCCAGACGTCGCTCCCGTGCGCCCGCCGTTGATTTGCTTCGTGTTCACGCGATACGGCGTGCCGTTCATCGTCTCCGGCTCGATAAAAGCATCCAGCTTCACGCCGGGCTCGCCGTACGGCGCCAGTCCCATCACCTTCCATTCGTCGCTGTTCGGCACAAATCCCAGGTACTCGGTGAACGCACTGTAGAATCCGCCAATCGAATTCGGAAATGGAATCGTCTGGACATGCTCGATCCGTCCATTCTTTCCGTGCCAGATCGACGTCGCCTCCCACGCTCCGCGTCCGTCCATGATCACGATCGCCGCGTCATCGAAACCCGAATATCCGTAAGCGCTGATCGCGTGCGCGAGGTGATGCTCTACGAATCGCATGCGCGGTTTTGAGGTTCCGAATGTGCGCTCAAAGACGCGCGCGCCCGATTCCTGGTGCCACATGCTCAAAAAGTGTCGGGAAGAATTCAAAACGTTGAGATACGTCGCCGGCCACTGACCCGAGCCGTACATCTTCAAATCGTGGCGATACACCGGCCCGGCCGTCTGCCATCCGAAACAGACTTCATCCACTTGATCGGCGCGAACATTCGCAAAGCCAAGACACGCCTCGATGGCATGCACCGGGAACCGCGCGTCGTGCTTCACGCGGCTGATGCGCTCTTCCGCCACCGCGAACAGAAGCTCGCCGTCGCGCACAATGCACGCCGACGAATCGTGCATCTGCGAATAGTTGACGCCAATCGTTAGCATCGAATTTCGGTTAATTCCTCATGCCGACTACTGCTCGAATCTCGAACTACTTTCGGCTCGCCAGATTCCCAGTGCCGCTTGCGGCGCTCTCCGCCGGCGAATTCAGCCGGTAAACGCGATATCCACCGTCGTGAAAAACTTCCCGCGCGCCTAGAGCTCTTATTTCTTCGCCCGCTCTGATCGCGCTCCACTCCGCATCCACCAAAACCGTGGCATGAATCGCTCGCAGGAATCGCAGAGATTGTGCCGCGCTCTGGTCCGGACTTAACGCCGCAACCTGTCGCTCTGTGAACAATGCCAATGTTCTCGGTTTCGGGAAAACCAGCACATCTTCCGGCGACGTCTGGGTCTTAATAAAGTGAAACATCTCGGCGGCGCTCGTGTCGGCGACGTTTGGCTCGGCCGGGCTCGATCCTTCGTATCTAGTTTCTCCAGCGTAGCTCACCGCGGCAAGTCCGACGAGCGATGCCACCGCAATGACTCGAACCGGTAACCTCGCCGCGTCATACAATCGAATCCATTCCCTTACTCCGTAGAACAAATACAGCGGAAGAATCGGCAGCAAGCCGCGCAGTCCGATTTCCGAATTCCAAGCAAGCAGAATCGCGATGTATCCGAGCAGATAAAATTCTTTCACACCGCGCTCTCGCCAGAAACTCTTGGCGAAACCCCACGTCGCCGCCGCTGTAAAGATCAGTGCAAACCCAATTTGAACCCCTTTGCTGAATCCGTTCTGCCACACATACGAAAGCGATTTGCCGTAGTAGATCGAGTTGACGGCGACCGTGTGCAGCGAGAAATGAAACGCTCTGACGTAGCCCGTCGGCGAAATCAGCATCACAGTCTGCGCACCGATCAGTAGTCCCGTCATCGCCAGCACACAGACAAGAAACCGGCTCGGCCGTCGGAATTTCGCCAGGTCGGCAGCAATCAACGCGAGGACCAACGCGATTCCGATCGTGCGCGTCCCGTAAGCGCAATAGATCAGCACAGAAACCAGCACAGCGTTCCCGATTTCGAGTCGATTGCGTTCGAGCCGCGCGTAGATTCGCTCGATCGCTAGCAATGCCGCAAACGAAAACAAAAGATACGGAAACTCCGACAGAATGAAATCCCGCTGACCCCAAAGCGCCGGGTTGAAGCCGACTAGCAGCAGCAAAATCGCGCTACCCGTTCGTCCAAGCTCGGCATGCGTCAATGCCCCGTAAATCGCGAGAAATCCCACGAAACAAAGCACAGTTGCGACTTTGAAAGCGTACAGATCTAGCCCAAACAACCGGTACACCGGCGCCAAGATCATCGGGTAAACAGGCGGATAGCCCGTCGATGGCGACAGCCACATCGCATCAGGATTAGGGATGTAACGAATGTCTGAGTAGGGATGCCCATCAACCAAATTCTTCGCATGCATCATATATGCCGCGAAATCGTCGTTCACAAAGACATGTCCAGGCGTGAGCGCCGCAACATAACAAATCGCGACGACAACAATGATCACGGCGACGACGAACCGCTCCGAAACCTCAGTGGCAGACGCGACCGCAGGCGACGGCTCAATGCCCAGCCGCCGATCTCCATCGACGACCCCCGCCGCATTCGCGGTTCGAGCATTCACGCCGCTCACACTCGTTTCGATGTCGCCCCCGTCTTCGCATCCACGTCCGCTTTCGCCCGCACAACCCGCAAGAACAGCTCTTCCAATTCCGCCGCGGCGCGCGGCCATTCATACCGCTTCATCAACTCCTGCGCCGCACGGCCCAGCCTCTCACGCAACTCCTCCGACGCAGCCAATCGCGCGATCGCATTTTCCAGCGCGACCGCATCCGCAGGCGGAACAAGCAACCCGTTGTAATCGTTCGTCACCACGTCCGGCATCCCACACGTATCCGCGGTAATCACCGGCATGCCACTCGCCATCGCTTCCAGAAGCACCGACGGCAGGCCCTCCATCAGCGATGGAAAAACAAAAATGTCGTGCTCCGCGTAGAGTTCCTGCATGTTCCCCGCGGCGATCACTGGTCGCACTTCGACATGCGCCGCAAGCTGTGGCCCAAAAAAGCGCATCACTTCGTCTGCAGGTGCGCCCGGCCCTGCAATCGTGAGCTTCAATCCCGGAATCCGCGGCGCCAGTCGCAACATCGCGTCGCGAATATAGAAAATCCCCCGCTGATCGAGCCACGTCCCCGCATACAACAGTCGCAGCGTCTCGCCGCGCGCATATCGTCGCGTCGACCCAAAAAATCTCCGCTCCACGCCATTTGGAATGTAAGCCACACGTTCCGGCGCCATCCTGTACTTCAGCTGCAGCAAATTCCAAACATCGCGGCTGTATGCGTGCGCTCCGTCCGCTGTTCGGATCGCCCATCGAAATCTCGGAAAGTGATAGAGACGATGCCAAGCCTGATTCTTCCACCCGAAGTTCCACGCGCGGCCCTTCTTCGCCTCCCGCGTCATCACGTCCACGCGCCGCTCCTCTAGCCCGTGCAGCGTCATCACGTACGGCGGCCCGCCTCGACGCCCGAACCATTTCCGCCTCAGCCCGTAGACGAGGCCAGCTGGCGCGTGCAGATTCAGCATCGAAAATTTGCCGCGATGCGCCGCGATATACTTCGCCAGCCGCGCCGAAAAAATCAGCTCGCTGAATCGCGGGGAAACAGAGTCCGGCGCCACAAGATCATCGAGAAACAAATACGTGACGCGGTGCCCGCGCTGCTCCATCTCGCGTCCAAGGTTGTAGACGATCGTCGCGACTCCGCCTTCGCGCTTTTTCGGCACGCCCGCGGCCATCAAAATATCGAGCGTCCGTTCTCTGGGAGAGGCAACCGTCGAGTTCAAGGGACCGGTCTCCGTTCCCGATCGACGTGGCCCGGCTGGAAGTAGGGTAACCACTTCTCGCGCGTTCTCCGATACAGCGAATTCGCCGCAAACTGGCGCTTCCACGCGTAGTAAATCTTCGGCGGGAGCACGCACGCCGGCAACAGCGTCGCGCACTTGAAGATCCAGTGCGCCATCGATGCACTCTGATGCGTTACCCGATAGTTGTGCAGTTCCGTTCGGACCGTCTTCCATGGCGCCCCACCCTCAGACAGCAACAAGAGTTGATCGGCTTCGTTCTGCACCCAACCCACGATAATTTCGGAGATCTCGCGATTCACTGCCCGCCTGCGCAATTCTTCTCGCAACGCTTCAGCCAGCGTCGCCAGCACGCGCCCCTTGCGGCGAATCGCTTCCACGTTCCCGTCGCCCAACTGAAACAGGTTTGCGTCATGCAATCGGTAAAACGTCAGCGACTCTCGCAAAATCAATACATCCGCGAACAGCCCCGCCATCGTGAACAAATATTCGTCAGCCTGAAACCGCAGCGTCTTGGGCACTCGACCGATTTCTCGCAAAATCCCGGCCCGAAACGTCATCCGACTCGTCCCGAGAAAACTCTTTCGCAGACGAAACGCCTCCGCACCATCGTGCGACGTAATGCGAAAACGCGGCGTATCGCGCACCAACTCCGTTTGCCGGCGTCCGTCGGCGAAAACTTCCGTGATCCCGTGGCCAACGAGGCCGATCGACTTGTCCGACGCCAGCGCATCCGCGACAGCCTGCAATTTGCCCGGCGCCCACCAGTCGTCGCCATCCAGAAACGCGATGATTTCACCCGCGCATTCCGGAATCCCCGTGTTAAATGCCGACGCCTGCCCGCCGTTCTCCTTGCGAATCAACCGGACCTGCGGCGCGAATTTCGCGACGATCTCCGGCGTCCGGTCGGTCGACCCGTCGTCAACAACGATGACTTCGCGCTCCGCCCCCGCAACGTCCTGCTCCAGCACGCTCGCCACAGCTTCTTCGATAAAGCGTTCGTGGTTATACGTATCAATCAGTACGCTGATAAAAGGTCGCGTCATTTGCCTGCCGGCCATGCCTCTCGGAAAAAACAACAACACCCACACGGGTAGGAGCGATACTCAATCTTAGGCTACCGGGAGGTCGGCATTCGACGCAGTTTCCTCGTCGATTTCTCAATAAACATACTGATGGCCTCGCCGAATCGAGGGGCTTTCCAGATACCTCCATGAA
>DASXPD010000013.1:0-90496 GCA_036493835.1 Candidatus Acidiferrum sp.
CCGCTGAGCGCGATGGTGGGACGTTCGGTTGCCGTCTTCGTGACGAGATTTATCGACCCTCCGATGCCGTCGCCGTCCATGTTGGCCTGCAGTGTTTTGTTGATCTCGACCGATTCGACGAGGTCCGCCGGAATTGCGTCAAACTTAATTTGACGCACGCCGGATTCGGGTGAAGGAACATTTATGCCATCGATCGTTGTGTTGGTGAGGCGTGGCTCAGTCCCGCGAACCTGCACGTACTTTCCTTCGCCTTCATCGCGTTCGAGCGTGACGCTGGGCAGGCGGCCAAGTGCGTCCGCCATATTTGCATTGGGAAGGCTGCGAATCACATCCGCCGGAAGAACCTGCACGATATTGTCGGCACTGCGCTCGCGGTTGATCGCTTCCGCTTCGCCGGCTGCGCGCTCTGCAGTGACGAGAACCTCGGTGCTCACGGACGACAGCTCCATCTTGGCGTCTACGGTGACGGGCTGTCCCGCGGACACCTCGACTTCCTTCACAAGTGCGGAAAAGCCGACGTAGGTGACGTTGATCGTGTAGTGGCCTGCCACAATGTCGTTGATAAAAAACCGCCCTTGCGCGTCAGACACCGCGTGCACGCCAGCAGGTTCGAGCACAATCTCAGCGCCCTGCAGGACAGCTCCCTGCGAATCGGTAACTTTTCCGGAAATTGAGCCCTTATCCGACTGCGCTGAGGTCGTGAACGCGGCGGACAAAAGGAAAACCACCGCGATGGAAATCAGGCGAAATGCACGTCGACCACGTAAATTCATGAAAATCCCTTCCGTTTGACGAACGAGAGCTTGTGAACAGCCGGTGGACCTACTATTTGCAGATGCAATCTGCCTTACGGGTAAAACTCGGCCGTTAACAACCACCCATCGAATGTTGAAAAGAACCTGAATTTCTTTCAGAAAGGACCGTGGGGGCTTGCATCAGCCGACAGCGAGGGCGGGAAGGCGAACGTGAAACACCGATCCAAAACCAATTTTACTCTCTGCGGTGATAGTCCCACCGTGCACCTTCGCGATCCATCGGGCTATGGCAAGCCCCAGGCCGGCGCCCGGAGTCTCTCGCGATCTGGTCTTGTCGGAACGGTGGAAACGCTCGAAAATCGATTCGAGTTCTTCCGTTTCGATGCCCACACCGGAATCCCGGACAGCAATATGAACCTCATTCTCTGCTGCGCTGAGCGCGATTTCGCAGACTCCGCCAGGAGGGGTGTACTTGACAGCGTTATCCACCAAAATGAGTAGAAGCCGATCGATCGCCAGGGCGTCCGCCCGGACAAGGACTTTCGCCTCGGGAACCTGCGATGTGAACGAGAGAGACTTCGTTGCTGCAAGTATCGCCCCTTTTTCCTGAGCTTTCCGAACGTGGGCACTCAGATCCAAGGGATGCATCTCGAGACCCGCGGCACCAGCATCAGCTCTGGCCAACGACAACAGGTTTTCGAGCATTCCGGAAGTCTCGACCGATGTTCGGAGTATGCGCTGAAGCGTATCCTCGTATTCGGCTGCGCTGCGTGGTTTTCGCAACACGATTTCCGCACTCGCGCGGATTACCGCAACAGGAGTTCGGAGATCATGGGACGCATCGGCCGTGAATTGAGTGATCCTTCGGAACGAGTTCTCGATGCGCTCGAGCATCGCGTTCAACGTTTCCGTCAAGCGCCTCAATTCGTCGCGTGGCTTCGGAACTTCCAACCGGCGTGAAAGGTTATCGACGCCAATCTGTTCTGCTGTGCGGATGATGGCACGCACGGGAGCCAGGGATCTCCCGCTCAGCCAATAGCCCAGAATCGATGCGAGAAGCACCAGCGCCGGCAGAGTTTCTTGTTCGATCAATCGAAATCGGTCCAAAGCTTGATCGAACGGTTCCGTGGGAACCGCGGCATGAATTTCATAAGCGCGTCCATCAAGCTGTGCGCGAACCAAGGCCACCCTGTATTGATTCGCGTTCAAGTTGGTCGTCACGAAGTCCACGCGGCTAGTGGGCGCGATCGTGATGGCCGGATGTTGTTGCAGAAAGGCTTCGGAGCGAAACAGCCATTTTCCGTTTGCATCGGCTACTTCAAACAGAGCGCCGCTCGCCCACAGGTTGGCAAGGTCGCAGAGCTCCGTACTGAGCGCCTCGGTCCCTTTCGGTGCTGTGTTCGCGATCAGCCGTTCAATGGTTTCGAGGTTTGTTCGTGAGGATGCGTTGACAGTTGTCTCGATGCTGTTGCGGAAACCGATGTCGCAAATCCAAAAGAACGCCACGAAAGTAACGGCGAGAACTCCGAAATAGAGCAGCGTCATCCGCGCACGAATTGTGAGATTCAGGCGCAGGTCTCTACTCCGACGGAATATCCCAGCCCTCGATGGGTCTGGATGACGCGTTTCGGACCCGCATCCTCGATTTTCCGCCGTAATAGGCGGACGAAAGCATCAATCGTGTTCACTTCGACTTCACGCCGGTCGCCCCAGATCTCGTCGACGATCGCGGCTCGCGGCACCACCCGGCCACGATTTCGAACCAGCAGTTCCAGCAGCCGAAACTCTGTGAACGAGAGCCGAATCTCCGTGCCCTTCCTGAAGGTGCGGAATGAATTCGTTTCGAGCTTAAGATCACCGCACTCCAGTACGTTTCTCGCTTTTGGCAATGTTCGTCTCGCAAGCGATCGAACGCGGGCGAGCAACTCCTGAAATGAGAAGGGCTTCGTCAGGTAGTCATCCGCGCCAGCGTCAAGTCCATTGACCACATCCGGCACAGAGTCACGCGCGGTAAGCATGAGCACGCCGACATCCTGTTTTCGACAACGCAACTGCCGCGCCACGTCGAGACCACTCATCCCCGGAAGCATCACGTCGAGCACGATCACGTCAAACGAGCTTTCGCGGGACAGGTCGAGAGCCGCCGCGCCATCTCGGGCGATGTCAACGAGGTACTCTTCCTCACGCAGCCCCTGCGCGAGAAGCTGCGCCAATTGCGCGTCATCTTCTACTACAAGAATGTTCAAGGAATCCCCTGGCGAAGCTTAGTTCCAAGTATGTGACGCGGGGGTGAACGCACCGTTACCAGAGTATTTCAACTGTCGCTAATTCATTCAGGGTCGGCTCAGCCTCATGCGAAATGTTCTTCGAACCTCGCATGAGCGGAAGGTCATTGAGCACTTTCGGAATCTGAAAATTCATGCAGCACCTGTTCATGTTCGTTTCATTTTTGCCTCACGGAACGCTAACCCGACACCGCTACACAACCTACTGCCCAGTTGAGACAGCTATCTTTCGCCATTCAATCGGATCTCGAAGAAAAAAGAGGACAATGATGAGGAAATTGAGAACCTGTTTGCTCGCGAGCGCACTATTGCTCGCTGCTTCACCTGCCTTGCGTGTTTCTGCTGCGCCCGGAAACGACGATGACAACCGACGAGATCACGACACTCGCCACGTCTTGCTGATCAGCATCGATGGAATGCACGCCGTCGACTTCGAAAACTGTGCAGCATCCAACGCTTGCCCCAACCTCGCGGCTCTCGGCCACACCGGCGTCACCTACACGCGCACATCTACCTCCAGACCTTCTGATTCCTTCCCTGGACTGATGTCCATTGTGTCCGGTGGCAGCCCGAAGACAGTTGGAGCGTTTTACGATGTCGCCTACGATCGCGTCTTGGCTCCGCCGAAGACGACGACCGGCAATGGATTAGCGGGTGGAAACTGCAACCAGGGATCGATTAACGGCACGCAGACCGAATACGAAGAGGGCGTCGAAATCGATCAGACCAAAATCAATGGCGGTGGTCCTTACGCGCCGACTGACGGCGGCGTTCTATCGATCGATCCCAATAAATTGCCTCGCGATCCGTTCAACGGATGCAAGGCCGTTTATCCATGGAACTTCATCCGCACCAACACGATTTACGGTGTACTCCACAATGCGGGTCGCTTCACAGCGTGGTCCGATAAGCATCCCGTCTACGCCGCGGTTTCAGGACCGACCGGAACGTCCAGTCCTACAAATGTCGACGATTACTACGCTCCTGAAGTGAATTCCAACCAGGTGCCTCTAGCGGTGGTCACTGCCGGCACCAATTTCAACTGCTCATCGATCGCGGCGAGCGGGAATGATTGGACCACGGACTTTCAGGCCATCCAGTGCTACGACCAGTTGAAGGCCAATGCGGTGGTGAACTGGATTAAAGGCCGGAACCATCTCGGCACCGCAAACGCTCCTGTCCCAGCAATCTTTGGAATGAATTTCCAAGCGGTAAGCGTCGGGCAGAAGCTCATCAAAAACGGAGTCAAAGGTGGCTATACCGATGCAGCCGGTACGCCGACTCCCGCAATGGCGAGCGAGATTGCTTTCGTTGACGCCGCCATCGGACAGATGGTCACCGCGCTCAAGCACCAACATCTCCTCGATTCAACAGCCATCATTATCACGGCGAAGCACGGCCAGTCGCCGATCGATACGAATCGATTCTTTCCGATCCCTGGCAGCTCGGGAACGAATGGCAACCCGCCGTCTTTCTACCTTGCATCGTTGCTACCGGCATCCGCGACGAGCGGACTGGGGCTAGCTGAAGATGATATTTCACAGCTGTGGCTCACCAATTCGAGTGACATCCTCACCGCCGTAGGCTTGCTTGAGGCCAACGCGAAAGAAGCGGGAATCGGCCAGATCTTCTATGGCCCCTCGCTCACAACGATGTTCAACGCGCCTGGTGTACCGGCCGTTCCGGGTCCCTGCTGCCGCCTGCGTGAAGGAGGCGATCCGCGCTCACCCGATATCATCGTGTCCCCCAACGTCGGAGTCGTTTACACGGGGAGCACCAAGAAGCAATCCGAACATGGCGGCTTTGCCCACGATGACACCAACGTGATGCTGTTGGTGTCGACGCCCAGTATCCACGAAGCCCGCACCGTCTCGAGCTTTGTGGAAACCAGCCAAGTCGCTCCGACCATCCTGGAACTTCTCGGCTTCGACCCGCCATCCCTCGACGCCGTCAGAACAGAAGGCACGCCAGTCCTTCCAGGGCTGTTCCAGTCTGACCGCGATTAAACCCGCCTGTCGGTGTAACACGACAGTGTAATCAGGGAGGAACGCAGCTTCGCGCCGTGTTTCTCCTTCTTACGTCACTCAAGCTGTGCGTCGAACCGGTTCTCAGGCACTTGTTACATTGTCTTCACTATGTTGTCCTTTCATGGCCGGTATCTGACTAAAGTTATCTCTCCTTCAGCGCCCGGCGCCGAATCGGAGCCTCGCTGATCCATATCTCTGCCAGTGTCATAAAAGTGTCATAGTTCTAGGCTCAAATCGGCTCAAAACGGATCAGAACCAAGCGGAACGCCTTTCCCGTAAGAGGTTGACCCGACAGATATAATCAAAGATTTTCCGAACGGTGCAGAACCGGCCTATGAACTACGAAACCATAGGTCGGGAGTTCGAACCTCTCCGGGCGCGCCATTTACTTTCCTGCCGAAAGCGGCCGGGCCTACTACACACACACGCGTTGACTAAAGCGGTTGCGGTAATTTGTGTCGCCAGTTCCTGCGACTCTAAAGCGAAAGGGGCACGCAGAGCGTACCCCTTTCATCTAAGTAACCGCAATGAGGTGCCTCTAAGAGTTTGATCGAATGCCGACCGAAGCCCCCATCCCAAGAACATAGAACTGACTCTTGCGCATGCCCTGATCGTCGAGCGCCGTCGGTTTCAGGCACCCAATCGTGGATGTGATTATTTTGATTGAGCGGTGAGCATTTGACTTTCGATCCAGGCGTAGGTTTTGGCCAAGCCGTCGCGAAGAAGGATCGAAGGTTCCCAACCTAGATACTGTTTTATCTTTGTGCTGTCGCTGTTGCGACCGTTGACGCCTTTGGGGGCGTCCAGTTTATAGCTGCGCTTCAGCTTGACGCCGGCGATTTCCTCAACGATGTCAACCAATTGATTAATCGTAACGAGTTCGCTGCTGCCAAGGTTGATCGGCTCTCGAATGTCGCTTTCCAGAATCGCCAGCGTGCCCTTGAGACAGTCATCTATGTACATGAAGCTACGCGTCTGATTTCCGTCACCCCAAATTTCGATCTCCAACTCGCCAGAGTGTTTTGCCGCAATAACCTTGCGACAGATGGCAGCGGGGGCTTTTTCGCGGCCCCCCTCATAAGTGCCGAGAGGGCCATAGACGTTGTGATATCTAGCCACCCGCGATTGAAGACCAAAATCCTCTTCGAAATGACGGCACATTCGCTCACTGAAAAGTTTTTCCCAACCGTAACCGTCCTCCGGAAGCGCAGGATACGCGTCCTCTTCCTTCAGCGGTATTACGCGGGCGTTCTTCTGTTTTTCTCCGTTGTAAACGCAAGCGGAGGAAGAATAAAAAAATCGCTGAACACCAGATTCGCGCGCGGCCATCAGCATATGCGTGTTGGTCAAAACGCTCAGCATACACAGAGCTTTATTATTTTCGATGAAACCCATACCGCCCATGTCTGCGGCCAACTGAAAGACGACGTCCATGCCCCCGGCGGCAGTCAGACAGTTGTTCTTGTCCCGCAAGTCCAGAGAGAGGTTCTCGACTAATGGGAATTTCTGATACCACTCGTGCAGTGGTTTCACGTCCACCGCCCGGACAGGCACGCCCCTTTTGACCAGATCGGCCACCAAATATCCGCCGATAAATCCGCCAGCTCCGCAGACAACAACTCTTTGATTGGATATTTTCATTTCTATTGGTAACACCCCACGCAATGGATCGATGATTCGGTTGCGAAATTGGGCTTCCAGCGCTCCTGGCGACTTTAGTGCGATAGTGTAGCGGAAAAAATCAGGCCCCCCTGCGAAGAGTTTGCACGGCGCGTTTGAACCAATATAGCGCAGAGTGCCAACCTCGCACGTCCCCCCGACGAATCCTCCGCCACGCACTAACGACAAATCCGCCACGCCGCATCCATCGACGTTTGCGCATTTGCGTCAGAGTCTTACGCTGCGCCTGCCAAGGCAGAGGCTGAGGATGCTGAGTGGGTATGGGCGTAGCGCCAAAGACCATGATGTAAGTAAATCGCGGAACATCCGAGATGTTAGGTTTCGAGCCATGCAACACGTTGGATTGATGAACAGTGCATCCACCGAGGGGCAGGGGGCATGAAACTGCGACGCTCTCATCTATATTTTCGGTGCATTCCAGAGCTTGGGATGCGGGATCGTTGTTCGCCGGCCGGTGCGTACGAACCGATGCAAGATGCGAACCGGGGATAAACTGAAGGCAACCAGTGTCGACGCGTACTTCCTGAAGAGGAACCCAAACGGTAAGTTCCTTGCGCTCGAATCGCGGGTCGCGAAATGCAGCGTCTTGATGCCATGGAGTGGCAGCGCCTATCCTTGGCTCTTTCAGAATCGTGATGTCGCTGAGGAAGCGAGCATCGTCGCCGAGCAACCGTCGCGCAACCTCCAACGCGTTAGCAAAACAACGAGTTTTACCAAGTTGGGGGGCGTAGTTGATTGGGCTCTGAATCTGGGGCGAAGTCGAACCGGTGGTCCTAAGTGCCGGTTCAATGAGATCGCCGTACGCACCCTCTTTTTCGCCGGCGCGGCGTTCAAAGAGAGATTCGATTGTCGATCGAATTTCCGAGATTTCTTCGGGAGTAATGAACGTTTCGATAGTGAGATAGCCCTGCGCGTTGAAAAAACGAGCCTGTTGCGTCGTCAGCTGGAAGCAGGTCGAGCCGACCGAGTTGAGGGCAGGTTTTGCGGAGGCGGGGGACATTTCTTGCTTGAGCGCCTCAGAGCGTTTAATAGTGTGGATTGACTTCGGCTGTTATTAACTTATGCGTTAAATTAGAAGAGTTTATACGACGAGATGTCTGGGAATCAAGCTGATAGATACGGAAGGCGTTGGCAGAGGCGACAATCGTTGCACCAACGCTCGCCACAGCGGAATTCCACGCTCCGGATTGGTCAAAGATATCCGCCTTGCTGAGGACAATCGTAAGGGGGCGTGGCGTTGCCAGCAGGAAATCAGCGATTTGACGTAGCGTCCAGTTCGCCGCAAAAACGCATTCGCCGCGAATCGGCCAAGGCGCGGGAACGGGATCATTCAGAGACTGGATACCGTAATACCGAGCAGTGATCCCATTGGCGATCCAGACGATAACGCTACCGGAGCGCTGAGCTTGAGCGATTGTGAATTCACTCGCGAATCGGTAGTTGTCCTTTCCATACGTCGGCAAAAACCGGAGTCGAATATCGGACGCGGTCCAAGCGAGCTCTCGCGGATAGCCAAACCTCGTCGTGTATCACGGGAATGTCATACGTAAAGAAGGCACATGCGTCGCCCAGATCTTGGTGAATCAATCTCACTCGGAAAACGAAATACGCAGAATCGCACTCACCGTGAAACCCACTCGCGGGCCGGGATGAAAGATTTCATCTCGAGTTCCACGATTGCACCGACTGATGTCCGCTAGCTTGCGACGTTGTGATAGAGGCGATAGGTTTCGTCGCCGATTGCGCCGAAGGGGCGGAACGTGATTTTTCCGGCGCTGCCTTGGACAATCCAATCGTCGGAGGTTGAAGCGGCTACCGTCGCGGCAAGGAGTTGCGTGCGAGTCAGATTTGGCGGCTGGGCGCCGATCGCGAAGTATGCCAAGGGGCCGCGGCGCAGCGCGACGGTGTTGGGAGTTTGCGCATCGACGGCTTGCAGACTGAGCGGCATGCCGATTTCGTACTCGATTCGGTCGCCATTTTTCCAAGTGCGATTGATCGCGAAGAATTTACCTGGAGTCACTTCCCCTTCAACTGCCTTCCCGTTGACTGCAATTCGCGATTTCGCATCGGCCCACGCGGGAACGCGGACATAAATCGTGAACTGTTCGGGGCGAGCGGCGTCGATCTGAAGTTGTGTCGCATTCGTCCGCGGATAGCTAGTGTGCTGCGTGATCGCGACCTTCGAACCGCCTTGCGTCCACGCGACGCGTGAAGGCACAAACAGGTTCACGTAGATGCCGTCCTTTCCCGGCAAGTAGGTGCTGATGTGATAGTCCGCGGCGAGCTGCGGGAAAGTGCCGGAGCAGCAGGGCCACTTGTCCTTGTAATCGACTTTCTTGGCCGCGTCGTTGTTGTAGTCGGAATAATAAAAACTGATGCCGTCGGGCCGAATCGGTTTAGCGCCTCCGACGGTGTTGTAGAGAACTTGCTCCATGCTGTCGCCGTAACGCGAATCCTGCGTAAGACGGAGAAGATAGCGCGTGATTTTGAACTGGCCGTAGGCGCCGCACGGAGTTTCAAAGCTGGATCGCGTCGTGCCGAGACTCTTCGCGAGCAGTCCCTGCCCTGGCACAACAAACGCTTCGTCGGGTCCCCAACCGCCTGTCGCATAGCTTTGTTCCTGCACCATGCGAAGACCGTTTGTTGCGGCGCGCAAATACTTCTCGTCACCGAGAACGAAGTAGGCCTGCATCGCGGAACTGAAAGTGTTCACGTGGCTGTACGCGTGTTTGCCTGGCAGCGCGTTGTGATTATCGGCGAGAGCGTCGTAATACTCGTGATAAATGAAACGTTCGCCGAGTTGTTTGTAGCGTTCGTCGCCGCTGCGCTGGTAAGCGAGGAAGAAATTTTCGGGGAGCGTGTAGGTTTCATCCCAGGTGTAAGCAATGGATTTGTGCGGACGCGCTTCCTGTTCCGCGCGGCTAAGCGCCTTTTCGGGCAAGTGTGGCAGGACCGCATCCGTGGCACGCTTCAAAATCGCGAGCGCGTTCGGATCGGCGGTGTATTCGTGCGCATCGATCAGGCCACAGCAAGTCTTGTCGAACGTGTAGGCCGGGAGACGATAGTCGACGTAGAACTTCCCTGTCGGCTCGACGGTCTCGCCAAAGGCTTTGACCAGACGATGCACTTTAGCCTGAGTGGGCTTCGAACCCGTTACGGCATAAGCGCGCGCCAAGCCTGAAACATATTGGCCGAAAGAATGGCCAGCGATGAACGAGTGAAAATTTGTTTGAGGATTGAAGTCGTCGCCGTCGTCGTACCAACCGCCCATGTCGGGACCGGGAGCCGGCAGCCCCTGCCGCACGCGAAACGGCTTGAGCATTCCGTCTTCATTGAGATTGAGGAAGAGCTTGTGATTCTGTTCGAACTGGACCTTGAACGGCCCGTCCAATAGTTGGACCTGCGAGTAACCAAAAACCGAAAGCGGAGGAGTGATTTGCGCCGAAACTGGCTTTCTGGCCCACGCGGGAACCGCGCGCAGGGCAAGAAGTCCCACGGCGGAAGTCGCGGTGGTCGCAAGAAACTGCCTTCGGGACTTACGTTTCATCGAAATCTCCTCAGCGTACGTGGCTGCCGCGCTTGGTGCGGATGAGAACTTTGGGCGACTAAGCGCTCGAGCCGAAATCCAGTAAGCGTTTACTCGCGCCCTTATGTATAGCGCTGTCGCAAGAGAACGTCAAACAGTTGCTGTAATCGTTTACTTGGCTTAGGGTATGCTGGGTCACGTCGACGATGAAAACGCTGTCTGCCGTGGTGAGGAAATCCCGCCGCACTTCTCTTTGCTTGTCGTTCGCGCTCGCTTGCGGATCGTTGGCGTTTTGCCAGACATCGCCAAACAGCAGCAAACCTATCAGCGATGCTCTGCAAGCCCGGAACTACGACCAAGCGATTGCGCTCAGCCAGTCCGCGCTGCAACAAACTCCCAACAATCCACAACTGTGGACGCTTCAAGGAATCGCGTATGCCAGCAAGGGAGACAGCAAGCTGGCGCTCGCAGCTTTTCAGCATGCGCTGAAAATTTCTCCAAACAACATTGCGGCGCTCGCCGGTGCCGCGCAAATCGAGTATCAATTGGGAAGCCAAGACGGGGTGCCTCTTCTCAATCACCTCCTGCAATTGCGCCCGGGAGATCCGACCGCTTCGGCGATGCTGGCGGTGCTGGAATACAGGCAGGGAAACTGCAAGGCGGCTGCGCCAAATTTCGAGAGAGCGGCGGAATTGGTCGATTCTCAGATCGACGCGCTGCATGCCTACGCAACATGCCTCGTGAGGCTCAAACGTTTTGATGACGCCGTCACGGTCTTTCAGAAGGCGGTGGCTCTGCGACCCGGTGACCCGCAAGAGGTTCGCGTCCTCGCATCGATTCAATTGCTGGGCCACAAACCGCAGGATGCGATATCCACGCTGCGCCCGCTACTCGATTCCAAAGAGGCCGATTCGGGAACGCTGCAATTGGCCTCCAGAGCTTATGAAGATGCGGGCGACACGCCGCAAGCCGTCGCGACACTCCGACAGGCGATTCTTCTCGATCCCAAGAATACGAGCCTGTATCTGGATTTTGCGAACGTGGCGTTCGCTCATCAGTCATTCCAGGTGGGAATCGACGTGATCTCGGAAGGAATCACGTTGCAGCAAAAGGCTGACGAGTTGTACGTGGCGAGGGGCGTTCTGTTCGTGCAGTTAGCTCAATACGAGAAAGCCGAAGCTGATTTCGAGAAAGCCTACGAACTCAATCCGAACCAGTCCATGAGCACAGCTGCTCAGGGCCTTGCCGCTGTACAAGCCAACGATTTCGGTCGTGCGCTGAAATCGGTACAAGAAAAGTTGGCGCATAAACCCAACGATCCGTTGTTGCTCTATCTGCAAGCCGACATCTTGACGCAAATGGGCGGCGATGCCGGGACACCGGAGTTTCGGCTGGCGATGCGGTCAGCGAAACGAGCGGTGGCTTTGCAACCGACGCTCGCGGCAGCGCACACGGTGCTCGCCAAGTTGTACATGCAAACCGGACACTACCAAGAAGCAGCCGAAGAGTGCCGCCGAGCTCTGGCCATCGATCCGAAGGATCAGGCGGCAGTTTACCGGCTGATTCAGGCGCTACGAAAAACCGGGCAGAACAAAGACATCCCGGAATTGCTTTCTCGTCTGGCGCAACTCCGCGAACAGGCCACCAACGATGAGAGAGAACGGTATCGCTACAAATTATTGGAAGACGGGAAGCCTGAAAGCCAATAGTCCCCGGCGACGCCCTTCGACTCGGATTTTTCAAAGGCCTGTCTCCAGACTGACTTCCCTGCCGACCAAGTATCTCTTCCCAAATCAATCAGATAAATAGTCTGAGACGAGTTCTTACGTCTCCCAATGACATGGTACTGGACCTCCGCTCAATGGGGCGACGCCGCTCTTTCCGATAGCGAATAGTGGAAAAGTACTAGAAATCACTTGACAGATAGTTCGTATCGGAATAAATGATTGGCACCGAGTAAACGTTTACGCTCCTCAAGTAAACGTTTACCTAATCAATAAAGGGGTGAGTTCGCATGCATCTGAGATTTATCGCAGGCTTCTTGGTCCGGATGTCTCTCCTGCTGCTCCTCGTCGCAGGCGTCGCCCGGGCTCAGTTTTCCGGGAATATTCAAGGTACAGTTACAGACCCGAGCGGAGCCGCCGTCGCGCAAGCGCGCGTCGTGCTTCTCAATGTCACCACGCAACTGTCCACAAGCACCACCACAGAGGCCTCGGGAGACTTCCGTTTCCTGAGTTTGGGACCAGGCACCTACAAAATCTCCGTTGAAGCGACCGGCTTCTCCAAAGCCGACACGACGGTGACCCTGGCGAACAACCAAATCTTGACCGTACCTATTTCCGTAAAAGTCGGCGCCGCGACCGACACCGTGACAGTGACCTCGGAAACTCCGCTGGTCAGCACGGCCGATACGCGCAACCAGACAACCCTCGAAACCAAGGCTCTATCAGATTTGCCTTTGCCTGGGCGCAACATGCTCGCCCTCATCAGCGTTGCTCCGGGCGTCTCAGGCCTCGGACTGAATGGCGGACCCGGAGTCGTTTCCGGTACTCCAGGCTCGGGCGTGGACAACTACTCCACCGAAGAAGCCGTCGACATCAGCGTCAACGGCCAAGGAACGGTCGCCAACATGTGGATCGTCGACGGCCTGGATGTCACAAGCGCGATTCGCCAGGGCGTACTGAATCTGACTCCCGATGCCGATTTCGTTCAGGAAATGAACATTCAGGTGAATACGTTCTCGGTGGAATATGGACGTGGCAGCGGTCTTCAAGTTACCCAGACGACCAAAGCCGGCTCCGACCAGTTCCACGGTTTGGCGAGCGACTACTTCAACTACCAGGATATGTATGCGAAGTATTCCCTGCCCGGCTCGGACCACAAGTTCGCGCCGTTCCACAGCAACAACTTCTCGGGCGCGATCAGCGGCCCCATCATTCCGCATCATCAGTTCTACTTTATGTTTGGCGTGGAACCGTCGCGAGCTTCCGCTTCCACGGGTAATACGACTATCACATTTCCGGACGCAGCTTTCGCATCGTTCGCTCAAGCGAACTTTCCGAACACCTTCGGCACAAAGATCCTGAATACCTACACGCCGTCGGGCGCAACGATTAGTGGTGTGGCCCAGACTGCCAACGATGTGTTTCCGGGAACGTGTGCGACAGCCGCCACGAGCTTCCTACCTTGCACGACGCCAATGATTGACACCGGCATCTTCAATTCCACCGGCTTTCGAAATGGCGATCAATATTTCATTCGCGTGGACAAGTACTTCTCGAAGGATCGTATCTACGGCAGCTTTTTCCGCACACTGTCTCACCAGAACGATCCGAACGTGATTCCGCAATTTGCCACCACGCAGCACACAGTGCAGCGCGCGTTCCAGGTGAACTGGACGCACGACTTCAGCCCGACAACTCTCAATGAAGCGATCTTCGCGCAGAACCGCATCGAGGGATTCCTCGGCGAAACCGGCGACTTCACTATTCCGGGCATCACCGTTACCGGGCAAAGCGTCGGCTATGGCGTCGGCTTCGCGCAAGGCGACTTTATTCAACACAACTACCACTGGCGCGATGTTCTGACACACGTCCGCGGTGCTCACGTCCTGAAAGTCGGCTACGAAGGATGGTTCGGCGATGACGTCGAGCCCTTCGAAGGCCCATGGTCGCATCCCGCCTTCAGCTTCAACAATCTGTTGGCGCTGGCACAGGACGCGCCGGCCACCGAAGGCGGCGTGATGTACAACCCGATCACCGGTCAGCAACAACTTTGGAACTGGAACGCCGCTTCCAAAACTTGGGGCCTTTTCGCGGAAGATACCTGGAAAGCGCGGCGGAATCTCACACTGACTCTCGGTTTCCGTTTCGACAATCAGGGAAATCCGTACTCTCGTTCAGACGCGACCGTTTTCGGCAACTTCCACCTCGGTACTGGTTCGACATTCGAAGAACAAGTGTCGAACGGTGTCGCGATTCCCTCGAAGCAGGCAGTCAACCAAGCACCCAAAGCCTATACACCACGGATAGGCGTTGCATGGGACGTCACAGGAAAAGGCACCTGGCTGGTTCGCGGCGGATTCGGAATGTATTCGAACTGGCTCACCCCCGCAAATATCCAGGAGGAGTTCCGCGGCAATCCGCCGGGTCTAATCCTGCCGACCTTCTTTGCGGCGAACGCGCCAGCCAACCAACCAGTCTTTGTTCAGGGCACGAGTAGCAAACCGCCATTCGGATTCGTATTCCCCCAACTGGCCGGAACTACTTTGTGTCCCGCCGCTCCCTGCCTCGACGCAGCGGGCGGAATTCCAGGCGCTGGTTTGACGATCGGCGGTATCGACCCAAATATCGTCTCGCCAACGGCCTACATATACTCCGGCACATTGGAACACCAACTGGGTCGCTATCTCGTCGCCAGCGTCCTCTACAGTGGATCGCACACGGCAAATCTAGTGGGCGGCGGCAACGTGGGCGGTCAGGTGTCCTATGGTCAGGACGTCAACGCTTTCGCGGGTGACCTCATCGGGAAACCGCCCAACTCGGCTCCGACGCGGCTCAATCCAAGCTTCGGCGTCATCAACTACACCCAGAACGATCGCGTGGCCAACTATCAGGGAGTCACATTTGACCTTCGAGGTAAGGTCAAGCGTGGATTCTTCGACTTCTGGTACATGCGTTCTTCGTCGAAAGATGACTCGGGCGTCTACCCGACCGCCGCGAACCCGCACCAGTACTACGGCCCTTCGCCGTGGGATACGCCGAACCGATTCTCAGCCACTTTCAACTATGAGTTGCCTGGTTTTAATCATGGCGAGGGATTTGTAGGCAAGACAACGGGAGGATGGGGACTCGGTGGCACCAGCACGTATCAAACGGGCTATCCCTTCACCGTCTTCACGAGCGCCTCGTTCACCGGAGGCGGAGACTTCAACGCCGACGGAGACAACAACGACTATCCGAATGTGAACAGCTACGCCCAGTTGACTTCGCATAGTGCGTACACGTCGGGGAGCATCCTAAAGTCGCAGTTCAGTACCCCAACGCCGGGCACCGAAGGTAACGAGCAAACCGGTCGATTCCGCAATGCATCCTTCGTGCAGACCAACGTGAACCTGTATAAGAACACTCACATCACAGAGAGGCTGAACTTCCAACTTCGGTTCGAGTTCTACAACCTCTTCAACCACGCCAATTTCCAGTCCATCCAGGGCGACCTGTCTCAAGGAAACTTTGGCTTGGCAACCCAGCAGACTCTGCCGAGATGGTGGCAAATCGGCGGCAAGATCACCTTCTAACCGCTTCTCGGAAACAACCATTGGATCGCTGTTCGCGAAAGCGGGCAGCGATCCAATGAGTCTCTGGGAGTCTCGTGAGACGATTTCTGTATCGCTGATGAATGCCGAGGTCGGAACCCTGCCGCAGGTTCGAGAACGTTTCCGCAGTCGATCCTCCAGCGTCCCAGTCGAGCCTCTTGTATCCTTGTAAGGTTCCAATTACGCCTGAAGCACACCAACCGCTTGCGCTCAGAGCGATGACGGTGAGAATGCATGGTCACAGTAAGTAACAACGGCCCGAGGATGACGGATGATTGACCTTTCGTATCTGGAAGTTTGGTTCGTCACAGGCAGCCAACACCTCTACGGCCCCGAAATCTTCAAAACGATCGACGAACATTCCGCCGCGATCGCCCGAGGTCTTGGCGCAACTCCTTCCCTGCCCGTAAAAATCGTGGTCAAGTCGGTGATGACCACCAGCGATTCCATCGAACAATTGTGTCTGGACGCCAACAGCGCCAAAAATTGCGCCGGCTTGATTACCTGGATGCACACGTTCTCGCCGGCCCGCATGTGGATCAGCGGTCTGCGGCTCCTCAGCAAACCGTTGTTGCATCTGCACACTCAATTCAACGAAGAAATACCATGGTCGACGATCGACATGGATTTCATGAATCTCAATCAGTCGGCCCATGGTGACCGCGAGTACGGATTTATCGCGGCGCGCATGCGACTCTCGCGCAAAGTAGTCGTCGGTTCCTGGCGAGACGCCAGTGTTCAATCCGAGATTGCTGTCTGGACGCGCGCAGCTTGCGCGTGGCACGACGCGCAACATTTGAGAGTCGCGCGCCTCGGCGACAACATGCGCAACGTCGCCGTCACCGAGGGCGATAAAGTCGAAGCGCAGATCCGATTACGCTACACCGTGAACGGCTACGGCGTTGGCGACCTCGTCCGCTTCGTTAGCCAAGTAAGCGACGCGGATGCCGACAAGCTCGTCGCCGAATACGACAACACCTATGTGGTCGCTCAGCCCTTGCGCGCAGGTGGAAACCAGCGCGCCGTTTTGCACGAATCGGCAAAAATTGAACTCGGCTTGCGCCATTTTCTCGCCGACACCGGCTCCGCCGCCTTCACCGACACGTTCGAGGATTTGCATGGCCTCGCGCAACTTCCAGGAATCGCCGTCCAGCGCCTGATGGCCGATGGCTACGGCTTCGGTGCCGAAGGCGACTGGAAAGCCGCCGCGCTCGTCCGCGCCATGAAAGTCATGAGTCACGGCCTCAAAGGTGGCACCTCGTTCATGGAGGACTACACCTACCACCTCCGCGACGGCAGCCAAGTTCTCGGCGCGCACATGCTCGAGGTATGTCCGTCCATTTCCGCCGCCAAACCATCCGTCGAGATCCATCCTCTTTCGATCGGCGGAAAAGCCGATCCTGTCCGACTAGTGTTCACTGCCACCAGCGGCCGCGCAGTCAACGCGTCTCTCGTGGACATGGGCAGTCGCTTCCGCCTGATCGTGAATCGCGTGAACGTGGTCAGCCCCGAACACCAACTACCAAAATTGCCGGTGGCCCGAGCTCTTTGGACTCCCGAGCCCGATCTCAAAATTGCTGCAACCGCATGGATCCTCGCCGGCGGCTCGCATCACACTTCGATGAGTTACGCCGTGACTACTGAGCATCTCCAGGATTTCGCCGACATCGCCGGCATCGAATGCTTACAAATCGACAACTCGACAACTCTTCCCAGCTTCACCAAGGAACTCAAATGGAATGACACGTATTACCATTTGGCGCGCGGAATCTAACCGCAGCTCGACCGAACCTGCGTAAACTCTCAACTGCGACGCCGCCGCGCAAGATCAGCGTTGAATTGGAATACGGCCACACCGGATGTCCCAGAACGCGAACCTCAAACTATCCAAGCTCTTTTTTCGGTGGTGTAATTCGTATTTCAAGAGCTCGCCTTTCATTCTTTCCTGCTTGCTGTTGATCATCTCGCTGGCTCTGAGCCTTGGCTCCGCAGTTCGTGGACAATCTAGTTCGAACCTCGTCCCGCAAGTCTCCACGCAATCTCATGCGCTGCTATTCCCTCATCAACCCCTGGGCTCCGAACGTTGCGTGCTGTGCCACAAGGCCGAAGTCGACGGCTATTCGAATTCCGCGATGGCCCATTCTCTCCGCCGCGCCCAGCATGAGCCGCAAGGAACCGTCAACATTTCCGACGGCAAGATCACTGCGTTTTCTTCGCCCGCCGGTGACTATCAGCGCCTCGAAGCTGCCGGCGACGTCACCGACTATCGCATCGACTACGTGATCGGTTCCGGAAATCATGCCAGCGGCTACCTGATCAATCTCGGCAACCATCTCTTTCAGTCACCGCTCGCCTACTATCGCAGCCGCCAAGCCTACGATCTCGCGCCCGGCTACGAAAATTTGCGCTCTCCCGATTTCACGCGCCCCGTCGGCGAAGGCTGCGTCTTCTGCCATTCCGGCTCGGCATTGAATGTCCCGGGAACGCTCAACCAATACCGGTCGCCCGCGTTTGCCGCTGAATCAATCAACTGCGAACGCTGCCACGGCCCCGTCGAAAAACATCTCGGCGACCCTCGCGCCGGAACGATCGTCAATCCTGCCAAGCTCGAACCCGTGCGCCGCGACAGCGTCTGCGAGCAATGCCACCTTTTTGGAGTCGCGCGTGTGCCGAATCCCGGCAAGAGCTTCGGCGATTTCGTCGCCGGCCAGCGATTGGAAGATACCTTCACGGTCTACCACAACGCCGTTCCTCCCGGCGCGGCTCCGAGCGCGTTCAAAGTCATCAGCCACGTCGAGCAACTCGCGCTCAGCGTCTGCGCGCGCAATTCCAATGGCAAGCTGTGGTGCGGCACTTGCCACAATCCGCACGACAAGCCTCGTGAAGTCACAGAATTTTTCCGATCGCGCTGCCTTTCTTGCCACACGTCGGATTTTCCCTCGTCACATCCGGCAAAAACTTCGGATTGCGTCAGTTGCCACATGCCCAAGCGCGATGCGAAAGACGGCGGCCATACTGCTTTCACCGACCATCGCATCCAGCGCCGCCCCGAACCTCAGTCCGAACTCCCCGCCAACGGCGACATCGCCGCATGGCGCGAGTCATCACCCGAACTTCAAAAACGCAATCTCGGTATCGCCTACATCGACGCCGGCGTGCAACGTCGCTCGCAGGCTTTCATCATCCAGGGCTATCGCTCGCTCGTTGAAGTGCAGAATCAATTTCCCACAGACAGCGAACTTTTCTCATGGATCGGACAAGCCCTGCTGTTGGGAAGACAATCTTCCGAAGCACAAATGGCCTTCGATCGCGCACTACAGCTCAATCCCAACTCGCCTGTCAATGAAGGAAACGCCGCGTCCGCTCGCCAGCAAGCCGGTGACGTCGCCGGTGCGATCGCGCATCTCGAAAAAGCCGTCGCTCTCGATCCACTTTATTTGCCCGCGGCCGGCCCGTTGGTAGGTCTTTACCGTTCACAAGGCAAAGAAACGGACGCCGTAACTCTGTCCGGAAAGATTCACGACGCCATGTTTCCGAAAGCCGGCGAGACTGCGAGGACAGGAACAGCTGCCGAGGCTCCGGCAGCGGCACCGCCGAAGCTCGCAGGAGAAGCGTTCAAGAATATTCAATTACTGAAGGAAGTCCCCGCCGATCGAATCTTGCCCACCATGCAGTTCATGAGCTCCGCACTCGGCGTGGAGTGCGCTTTCTGCCACGTTCCCGGCCATTTCGAAAAAGACGACAAGAAGCCAAAGCAGACCGCACGAAAAATGATCCGCATGACTTTGGCCTTGAATAAAAACAGCTTCGACAATCTGCGCGGTGTGACATGTTTCTCGTGTCACCAGGGCGCGCACATTCCGGCCGCCGATCCCATATTCGAATCCAACAACAGCGCCACGACATCGCACGCAATCGCTGAATCAACAAAACTTCCCGAACATTTGCCGTCCGCCACACAAATCCTCGACGCCTACGTAGCCGCGCTCGGCGGCGCCGCTGCCGTTGAAAACATCACAAGCCGCATAGAAGAAGGCACAATCACCACGAACGGAAATTCCGCCCCGATCGAAATCATCTCCGGCGAATCCGGCAAGCAAACAGTCGTCCGCCATCTCCCCGACGGCGACAGCTCCACGACCTTCGACGGCCAAAGCGCCTGGGTCACCAGTCCCGGCCGACCCGCTCGTAACCTGCAGGGCGACGAACTATACGCAGTTCGTTTCGACGCCGACCTTCAATTCCCAACACATATCCGTCAACTTTTCCCTGAGCTTCGAGTTGAGTATCCGGAAATTGTCGATGGGCAGGAAACGTACGTACTGGTCGGTGTGCGCGACGGACACGCACCCGTAAAATTATGTTTCGACAAAAATTCGGGATTACTATTGCGTGTCGAGCGATACGCCGAATCTCCCCTTGGCCTCAACCCGAACCGAGTCGACTACTCCGACTACCGCGAAGTAAACGGCGTGCAGGTCCCTTTCCGAAAGCGCCTTTCCAGCGCGGCCACCACGTCGAAAATCGAACTGAAACAAATACGCCAAAACGTTCCATTACCAGCCAAATCTTTCTCATCAAATCAGTAGCACGCTCACCCTTTGACCGAAAGCGTCTGATCCAGCCAATCAAAAACGCGCAGGTCTCGTATCCCCGTGCTCTGGGGCTCGCAATGAAGATCAGCCCCATCAGCCTCGGTGAACTCCACTAATTTCTTCGACGAAGACGAAGTCGCCATCTCGTACAGTTGCTGCGACTGCCCCGGCCAGTAAATTTCGTTGACCGGAGCTGTAATCAACAGCGGGCACCGAATCTTGTTCGCCACATCGCGCAGGTTATAGTCCAGCGTCGCCTTATACGTATCGAAATACGACGTAAAACCAAACGGACGCATGCGAAAGTTCAATGTCGCGCGACTCGCAGGCGGCAGCGCTTTTTCGAGAAATGAATCGAACTCCGCTTTATTCCCCGCTTTCAGGAGCGCCAGTAAAGGCGGCGGTAACGTCGCCGTCCACGAAGTAGAAACGTCCGTAACGCCGGGATCGGCGATAGCGGCTGCAATCCTCTCTTCAAACGCGATCGCTCGCGGAACCCAATATCCTCCCTGACTAATTCCCTGAATCGCAATGCGCTTTGGATCGACATCAGTACGCGACAACGCGAAATCAACAACCGGGCCAATCACCTTTTCCCAGTCCGGACGAAAATAAAGTTTCTGCTTCCACAGTGCGTAACCCTGCCCCGGTCCATCAAACGTGAGGCAGTCATAGCCCCGTGCTGTTCCGCCGGCGCCGCCCCACAACCACATGTCCAGCAAAGATCCGTCGCTGCCATTGACGAGGATCAGCAGCGGGCGCTGCCGTTCTTTGCTCTTGCCACGCATATAGAAGCCGCGCAGCATCGTCCCCTCGTACGGAATGCTGACCGGCTCGATCGGAGGATCGAACAGAGGCAAAGATTTGACCCAGCAGTCGTACAGCGCTTCCCACGCCGGAAGAAAGCGCGACGGATCGGCTGATCCATCCGCAAAATACGTCGCGCTGTCGTAGAAATTCTGCGCCCACAGATACGCCTGCCTCGCACTCTCGCGGTGTCCGCCCGCCAACGACTCCTCTGCTTGACCGCGAGCTTCGTCTCCAGCCTGCCTGAAAGCTGTAAAGGCGCTCTCGAAATCACCGTCTTTCACTTGTCGCGTGAGGTAGAGAATCTTTCCGGGATTTCCGCCGGAATGGTAGGCCCGGCCTAGGCTCGTCAGGAAAATCGTCTCGAAGGTTCGGTCTTTGAAAAAGTACGGAGCACTTCCCTTCTGATCGGCGGCAGTTTTGAGACCCGCAGACATCGGAATGGAAGAAGTTGCGCCGCCGAGAGCAGCAGCGCCCAGGAAAAGATGGAAATTCCGTCGTGAGATGGGCATGGTGGAGGTCAAGCTAACACATCGCGAATGAAAGGCACATGAACGCTTTGGATGCTCTCGATCACATTTGCAACGCTCGCCAAAACCATCGACAATATCTCGCTTGAGCGACACATCCACTCTCAGTTCCGACGTTCCACGCGACAACGGCCCAACCCACGGTGTGGCCAAAAACACGGCTAGCCAAGTCCTCTTCGCCAGCCTCATCGGCACAACGATCGAGTTCTTCGACTTCTACATTTACGCGACGGCCGCGGTTTTGGTGTTCCCGCGTCTCTTCTTCCCCAAGGAAGACCCGATGTCCGCAACGCTCGCGTCGCTTGCGACTTTTGCGATTGCATTCTTTGCACGGCCGTTTGGTTCGGCGCTCTTTGGCCATTTCGGCGACCGCGTCGGAAGAAAGGCGACGCTGGTCGCGGCGTTGCTGACGATGGGCGTCTCGACGGTCGCGATCGGGGCGCTTCCGACGTACGCCAGCGTCGGCGTCGCTGCGCCACTGCTGCTTGCTTTGTGCCGTCTCGGTCAGGGCTTGGGACTCGGCGGCGAATGGGGCGGAGCAGTCTTGCTCGCGATCGAAAACGCGCCTCCGGGCAAACGGGCGTGGTACGGAATGTTTCCCCAGCTCGGCGCGCCCATCGGATTTCTTTTCTCTGGCGGCATCTTTCTCTGTCTGTCGAAATGGCTCTCCAACGACAACTTCTTCGCGTTCGGCTGGCGAATTCCGTTTCTCGCAAGCGCGGCTCTCGTGCTCATCGGTCTTTACGTCCGGCTGACGATCACCGAAACGCCGGTGTTTCGCGCGGCTGTGAAAGAGCGAGAGACGGTCCGCGTTCCGATGTTCGAAGTATTTCGTTCGCATCCGAAAATGCTGGTGGTCGGAACACTGTCCTCAATCGCGACCTTCGTGTTGTTTTATCTGACGACGGTTTTCGCGCTCTCTTGGGGCACGACAGCTCTTCACTACAGCCGCGACACTTTTCTCATCATGCAACTCGCCGCGATGGTCTTCTTCGCCATCACGATTCCGCTCAGCGCGAAACTGGCCGAGAGCGGACGTCGCCGCACACTAATTTGGGTCACCATTGCAATCGGTGCCTACGGCCTCGTGATGGCGCCACTCCTGCAATCCGGAATCGGCGGCGCGCTTCTCACGCTGATCCTCGGTTTGTCTCTCATGGGATTGACTTACGGCCCTCTTGGAACGGTACTCTCGGAATTTTTTCCAACAAGCGTGCGCTACACCGGCTGCTCGCTGACTTTTAATCTCGCGGGAATTTTCGGCGCATCGCTAGCGCCCTACATCGCCACTTGGCTCGCTAAAAATTATGGCCTCAACTACGTCGGTTATTATCTGTCGCTCGCGGCCGCATTGACGCTAGTCGGCTTACTTGCAGCGCACGAGACAAAGGGCGAAGCTTTGTAGCGCTTCTTACGATTGTGTACGGGCGCAGCACCGCTGCGCGCCATGTCCGCAAGATCTCAACCACTAGAACGCTGAAATTTGCGGGCCTATCCGTTCGGATAGGCCGAGATTCAAATCAGATAGTTGTCGCTCTTGCTGAACGCGTAACAAATTCTCCCAGCTTGTCGCATCTCCTTTTAAATCAACATGGGCGTGCGACGCGAATCGCGAACATCATCCACAAATTCGCCCTCACGCTTCGGCACGATGCGTGCTCCCACCATTTGCGTGAATGAAACGCAAAGCGATTAAGAAGATCGCTTCAACAAAGATACGAGAGGAGATTCAAAATGAACTCACTACGAAATCGAATTCTGACTTTGGTTGCTGTTGGGTTGCTGAGCGTCGGATTTAGCGCAAGCGCCTCGCAGGCGCAAGCCATCTACAAGGGCTCGTTTACTCTTGCCCACGACGTACGTTGGCAAAACGCCACGATGCCGGCCGGCGACTACACTTTCAGCGTTCAGTCGACGACACGCAGCAAGCCCGTTCTCGTAACGGGCCCCGCTGGCACCGTCTTTCAGCTCCCGCTCGTCACTTCCGAGACGACAACCGGTGGACCGAGCAAACTGATCCTCGAATGGCGCGGCGACAATCTGTGCGTTCGTGAAATGGATCTCACCGAAGTCGGCCTCAACATCCGCTACCACATGCCGAAAGCCACCGACAGCGACAAGCTGATCGCGCAGACTCACACCGGCACCGAACAAGTTCTCATTGCGATGACGACGAAGTAAGTTCGCCGCAGCGAGAAAGCGCAACGCAGGGCGAGCCCGAAACAGTCGGGCTCGCCTTTTGATTTTTTATGTGAGGAATTTTCCCGCGTCTCTGAAGACAGCGACGAGCAAAGAGATTTACGGCTGCTGCCAGCCGCCGCCCAGCGCTTCATACAATTGCACCGACGCCAAATACTCATTCAGTTGCGCCTGCACCAGCTCCAGCTCCGCCGAAAACGCATTCGTCTCGTTCGTCAGCACTTCCAGATAGCCGGTCACGCCGCCGTTGTACCTCATGTGTGACAACCGCGCCGCATCCTGTGCTGAGGCAAACAGTGATTCCTGCTGCGCCAGAAACTCTTTCGATTTCCGCCGCGCAATCAAAGCATCCGACACGCTGCGGAACGCTCCTTGAATCGTCTGCTGATACGACAGCAGGAACGCCTGCTTCTGCGCTTCCGCCAACCGCACGTTCGAACGTATCTTCCCCGCCGTAAAAATCGGCTGCGTCAGCGATGCGCCGTATGTCCACGCTCCCGCCGGCCCGCTGAACAAACTCGTCAGCGCCGTCGTTTCGAATCCCGCCGTCCCGCTCAAATCGATCTGCGGAAAATACGCCGCCCGTGCGACGCCAATCTCCGCGTTCGCCGCAATCAACTGCTGCTCCGCCGCTTGAATATCCGGCCGCCGCTCCAGCAACGTCGACGTCAGCCCCGGCGGCACATCCGGTGAACGCACTTGCTCCGTCAATCTGAGCCCGCGCTTGATCGACCCAGGATTCTCCCCAAGCAATATGCTGATCAAATTTTCCTGCTGCTCGATCTGCTGCTCGAGCACCGGAATCTCAGCCGCCGCCGTAAACACCAACTGCTCCGCCTGCCGCACGTCGAGCATCGACGTAGACCCGCCGTTCGCCAGCACCTGCGTCAGCCGCAACGATTCCTGGCGCGATCCCAATGTGCGCTTCGAAATCTCCAGCGAAAGATCGAGCGCCCTCAACTGAAAGTACGCGCTCGCCACATTCGCGACCAGCGTCGAGATGACTTCACGCTGCGACCATTCCGACGCAACCAGATTCGCCCGCGCCGCCTCAGTCGCCCGCCGGAACTTCCCCCAAAAATCGAGCTCCCATCCCGCCGAAACGTTCAGCGAGCCGAATCCCCCTTCGAACGCCGGCGACAACGGCGTCCGCGCCTGTCGCTGATCCAACAAGCTCGCCCCGCCCGATACTTGTGGATACTGGTCCGCTCGCGTAATCCCAAGTTGCGCCTGCGCCGCCAGGACCCGCGTGCCCGCGATGCGCACGTCGTAGTTCTGTTGCACCGCCGTTCGAATCAGCGTCTGCAGTTCCTGATCCTGATAAACGGCCCACCATTTTTCATCGCCCTGCGATGTCGCATCATTCTTCGCGGCCTCGTCGTCCGTTAGCCCGCGAAACGTCGGCGGCACGCTCGCGACCGGCTTCTTGTAATTCGGCCCGACGGTGCACCCCACGCTGAACGCGCACACCGCTGCCACCGCGGCAACCAAGCCTCTTGGGATGAGATCTCTATTCCTCATCTCAATCTCCCGACACCGGCGAAGACCCCGGCTCCGACAAGCCAGGTGGTGTCCGTCGCACCGCTCCCGACCACTTCTCCACCACATAAAACACAACCGGAATAAAAAACACACCAAGCAAACTTGCCGCCAGCATTCCGCCGATCACCGTCGTGCCCATAATTTGCCGAGCCACCGATCCCGCGCCCGTCGCCGTCCACAGTGGCACCGTGCCCAAAATAAACGCGAACGACGTCATCAAAATCGGCCGCAACCTCAGCCGCGCCCCTTCGAGCGCCGCATCCACCAGCGGTTTTCCGTTCTCGTATTCGTCCTTCGCAAACTCCACGATCAATATCGCGTTCTTCGCCGCAAGACCGATCAGCATGACCAGACCGATCTGCGAATAAACATCGGCTTCGATCTGCACCATGTACGCCGGCAAAAAGTTTTGCAGCACCGTGCGCCGCAGCCACAACACAAAAAACGCGCCAAACACCGCGACCGGCGTGCTCAACAGCACGCTGAACGGCAGCGACCAGCTCTCATACAACGCCGCCAAAATCAAAAACACAAACAGCAGCGAAAACGCGAACACTACCCAGGCCGGCACACCTTCCTGCGCCCTCTTCTCCTGGAACGACATGCCCATGTAGTCGAATCCCATTTCGCGCGGCATCGTCTGCGCGAACACTTCTTCCAGCGCCGCGGTCGCTTGCCCCGCGCTATAGCCCGGCGCCGCCGCTCCGTTAATCTGCGCCGCGCGATACTCGTTGTACCGCATCGTAAATTCAGGCCCCGGACGCGGTTCGAATCGCGTCACCGCCGCCAGCGGCACCATCTGCTGCTGATTGTTCCGCACGAAAAACTGTCCGACATTTTCCGCGCGCGTTCGATAATCCCCTTCGGCCTCGATGTAGACCTGCCACTGCCGTCCGAAGCGGTTGAAATAATTGATGAACAATCCGCCCATGAACGCCTGCAGCGTTCGATACACATCGTTCACCGCGACGCCCTGCTTGATCACCTTGTCGCGATCCACGTCCACAAACTGCTGCGGCACGCTTGGCAAGAATGTCGTGTTCAGGTTTGCGATCTCCGGCCGCTTCCGCGCCGCATTCATAAACGTCTGCAAATTGTTCGCAAGGAAAGTCACGTCCTGACCTGAGCGGTCTTCCAGCGCGAACGTAAATCCGCCCGAAGTCCCGACACCCGGAATCGACGGCGGCGAAAACGAAAACGCAATTCCCTCCGGTATCTGAGACAACGAACGATTGATCCGCTGCTTGATCTCCTGCAATTGCACATCGCGCGACTTCCGCTCATCCCACGGCTTTAGCGTCACGAAGAAAAATCCGTTGTAGCTCGTCCGTACAAAGCTCAACAAGCTGAACCCGATGACGCTCGTCGTGTACTGCACACCCGGCGTCTTCGCCAACACATCTTCAATCTTCCGCGCGACCTCGTCCGTTCTTTGCAGCGACGCCGCATTCGGTAGCTGCAAGTTGATGTACAAATATCCCTGATCTTCATCCGGCAAAAAACTTGACGGAATCTTGCGCGCAAAAAATCCTGCGCCCGCCCCGAACGCCACAATCAATATCAACGCAATCGCGCTCTTGCGAATCAATCCCCCGCAGACTCGCACATACGCATTCGTCACGCTGGTAAACGTTCGATTGAACCACCTGAAAAATCCCTTCAGCAATCCACCGCTGTCTTCTTTCGGCCTCAGCAACAATGCGGACAGCGCCGGACTCAGCGTCAGCGCGTTGAACGCCGACAAAATCACCGAAATTGCGATTGTCACCGCAAACTGCTGATACAGCCGCCCCGTGATCCCCGGAATAAATGCCGTCGGCACGAACACCGCCGACAAAACCAGCGCGATGCCCACGACCGGCCCCGAAATTTCCTGCATCGCCTTAAGCGACGCTTCCTTCGGAGTCATTCCGTCTTCGATGTGCCGCTCGACCGCCTCCACCACGACAATCGCATCGTCGACCACCAACCCAATCGCCAGCACCAATCCGAATAGCGACAGCGTGTTCACCGAAAATCCGAACACCGGAAACACTATGAACGTCCCGATCAGCGACACCGGCACCGCCAGCAACGGAATCAACGTTGCTCGCCAGCCTTGCAGGAAGATGTACACGACGATGATCACCAGCCCGATCGCGATCACCAGCGTTTCGACAATCTCCTTCATACCTTCCGTCACCGCCAGCGTCGTATCCAGCGACGTTACGTAATCGATGTCATTCGGAAATCGCGTCTTCACATCCTTCATCAACTTCTTCAGCCCGTCCGCTGCTTGCACCGCGTTCGAACCCGGCAATTGATACGCCGCGATAATTGCGCCCGGCTTACCGTTCAGTCGCCCGATTACGCTGTAGTTCTGCGCCCCCAACTCAACGCGCGCCACATCTTTCAACCGCACCACCGCGCCGCCCGGCGACTCCCTCACCACGATCTCGCCAAATTCTTCCGGCGATGTCAGCCGTCCTTGCGCGCGCACCGAATAGGTGTACTCCTGCCCTTTCGGCGCCGGTTCGCTTCCCACTTGCCCTGCCGGATTCACCGTGTTCTGCGCCTGAATCGCCTGCACAATTTCCGGCACCGTGATCGCCAGCTTCGCCAGCACGTCCGGCTTCACCCATAGCCGCATCGCATACTGGCCAGCTCCGAAAATTTGCACGCTTCCAATTCCATACAACCGCGTGATCTGGTCCGCCAAATTGATGTAGGCGTAGTTCGACAAAAATTGCGCGTCATACGTGCCTTTCGGCGAATACAGCGTCAGCAGCATCAGCGGCGCTGTCACCGTTTTCTGCACCGTGATGCCGAAATTGTTTACGTCCGCCGGCAGCTGCGATTGCGCTTGCGTCATGCGCATCTGCGTCAAAATCAAATCCGTGTTCGGCTCCGTCTTAACGTCGTAGTCGACGATCAACCGCATCCCGCCGTCCGCTGTCGAGTTCAGCGAATACATGTAGTTCATGTTGTCGACGCCGCTCATCTGCTGCTCGATCGGCGTCGCCACCGCTTGCTCGATCGTCTGCGCGTCGGCGCCGACATACGTCGCCGATACCTGCACTTCGGGCGGTACGATGTTTGGAAACAGCGCGACAGGGAGCGACGTGATCGTCACCGCTCCCACAATCACCATGACGATCGCAATCACCATCGCCACGATGGGCCGGTTGATGAAAAATTTAGACATGATCAGGCGCCCTTAGCCGCGCTTGCCTTCGCGCCTGTGGCAGGTTGTTCCTTCGGCTTCACCGTCGAGCCGTCTCTCACCTTCTGCAATCCTTCAACGATCACCATCTCGCCAGGTTTCACACCGTCCTGAATAATCCACTGATCCCCCACGCGATCTCCCACCTTCACCGTGCGAATGCTCACCTTGTTCCCTTCACCGACCACCGCGACCTGATACATCCCCTGCAGTTCGTTAACCGCCCGCTGTGGCACCAGCAGCGCCCCGTTCACCTGCTCCGTCGCCGCCCGCACGCGCCCAAACTGCCCCGGCCTCAAAATATTTTCCGGATTCGGAAATGACGACGCGACTCGAATACTTCCCGTCGTCACATCGATCTGCCGGTCGGTATACAAAATCTTCCCGGGATGCTGATAAACCGTGCCATCCGCCAGTATCAGTTGCAGCGTTGGCGTATCTTTCGGCGCTTCCATATCGTCGCGCCGTGCACTCGTGTTAATTCGCTTGGCAAACTTCATGTACGTCTGTTCGCTGATCGGGAAATACGCCTTGATCGGCTCGACGCGCGATACCGACGTCAACACCGCCGTCGGATTCACCAAATTTCCGATCTGCACCGTCGCGATACCCGCGATTCCATCCAGCAACGAAGTCACATGCGTGAAATCCAGATTCAGTTGCGCCTGCTCCACTTGCGCTTCCGCCGACTTCACCGCCGCCAGCGCAGCTAGATTCGCCTGAATGTCGTTATCGAGCTGGCTCTGCGCGATTGCGCGCTCCTTCGCCAGCGGCGTATCGCGATCGACGTCCAGCTTGGTCTTTCCCAGTTGTGCTTGCGATTGCGAGAGTTGCGCCTTCGCTTGATCCAGGATCGCTTGGAATGGCCTCGGATCAATCTCGAACAGCACCTGCCCCTTCTTCACCGGTGACCCTTCGCGATATGTCTGCGCGATGATGTATCCCGTCACCTGCGGCTGAATCTGCGCGTTGTCGAAGCCGTCCAGCGTTGCCACCCATTCGTTGTAGATCGGCACATCTTTCTGCACGACCGGCGTCACCACAACGTCTGGCGGTGGCGGAGCCGGCGCTGCCTTTTGCCCCTCGCATCCCGTCAACCCCAGCCCGATCAAAACGCTCGCGCACATCGCTGCAAGCTCGAATCGCCCGATCATCGAACGCGTCATACGCATCGCTTCACGCTCCACGATGAATACACGTATCCGCCCTCGAAGTGAATGTATGTGTCGAAATCTCATCACGGCGTCCTTACGCGTTGAATCCTGGTGATGCATTGCGAAGCGAATCCGGCCCTACCGCCGCTTCGTTCCTTATGCAGGAGCGTTACTTTACTCGGTTTCGTAAAAAAGGAAAGCTCCGTCGCGCCCCTATGGATGCAACGCCCTCGCCACCGGTTACGTTACTTTTGTGGAGTTTCACCTGTCGTCAGGGACAGGAGCAATCACGAAACGGAGGGCAAGCCGCCGAGTCAACAGGTATTGGAAGCGCCGGCATCTTGCCGGCGTTTTTAGGCCTACGCGTTTGATCACGCAGCCCGAAGTTCTGCATGCCGGAAATTACGCGACGCTAGGAAGCCCAGTACCACAAACAAGATCAGCGCCGTGAGCTGCGCCACCTTGAACGGTCCCTCGCTACCCGTCGGCGCCAGCGCATGCAACGCCGGCACCTTCATAAACGACTGCACGATCAGCACAAAAAAGTTCAAATACTCTGCCAGCACTGCGGTAACAACGAAAGTCGTTCGCCACCCGCCCGCCATCTTCTTCCCATACAACGCGTATAGCGACAACGCCAGCACCACCAGCGAAATGATCCCCAAAATAATTCCAGGCGTTATCCCTTTGAACGGAAACAAAAATCCCGTCACGCTCGTCAAAATCGTCGTCCAAAGAAACGTCGACATCCAAAAATTCAGCCAGCGTCCCCCGATCAACCCAAAGATCGCCACAAAACCCGCCCCGATTCCCACCAGGCTCAACAAAACGTGAAATGCGGTAAACACAGCCAAACCACTCATGAATTTCCCCTTTGAATGGCGCCCCTGCGACGCCTTTTCGACCCAGCCAAAATCGACCTAAACAAACGGGGAGGCGCGACCCTCCTATCGGCCGCGCCTCCGACAAGCAAACTACGCTGCTGCTGTCCCAGCCTTTTGAAAGAACGCCAGCAGCTCTTGGTTCATCTGATCCTTCAGCGTCGAGCACATTCCATGCGGCGCTCCCGGAATCACCTTCAGTACCGCGCCCTTTACAATCTTTGAGGATTGCAGGGCCGCCGCTCCGATCGGCACGATCTGGTCATCATCGCCGTGCAAGATCAGTGTCGGCACATCAAACTTCTTCAGATCCTCGGTGAAGTCGGTCTCCGAAAACGCCTTGATGCAGTCGTACGCTGCCTTGTGACCGCACAGCATCGATTGCAGCCAGAACGAATCACGCAACCCCTGCGTAACCGTATTTCCCGCGCGATTTGCCCCATAGAAGGGTGCGCTCAGATCCTTAAAGAATTGCGCGCGATCGTGCTGCACGCCTTTCCGGATTTCGTCGAACGCCTCGATTGGCAATCCAACCGGATTCTTCTCGGTCTTCAACATCAACGGAGGCACCGCGCTGATCAGCACCGCCTTCGCCACGCGCTTGGTTCCGTGTCGTCCGATATATCGAGCCACTTCGCCGCCCCCGGTCGAATGCCCGACGTGAATTGCATCCTTTATATCGAGCGCCTCGACCAACTCCGCCAGGTCGTGGGCGTACGTATCCATCTCGTTCCCATCCCACGGCTGGCTCGACCGCCCGTGTCCGCGGCGATCGTGCGCGATGCAGCGAAAACCCCGATCCCCCAGGAAAAGCATCTGGTCTTCCCAGGCGTCCGCGCTTAGCGGCCACCCGTGGCTGAATACCACTGGCTGTCCCTTGCCCCAATCCTTGTAGTAGATCTCCGCTCCGTCTTTAACCTTTAAGGTAGCCATTTTGCGTTGCCCCCTCTACTCCTCAGATTTTGACCCGGTAATTCCGTTCCCGACTCATTCCCTGAAATTGCCGCAACGATCTGGTCCTAGTTCGCCGGAATCGGCGCGTTCATCTTCCCCAACGCTCCTTCAAACCGCCCTGGCCGTCCGGGGAACCACTTCTTCCGCATCGCCTTTAGCTGGTGCGACTTCCGCAACGCCGCTCGTGCGTGAAACAATCGCGCCTTCGCCGCGGCAACCGAAATACCCAGCGTCTGCGCCGTCTCCCGCATCGACTTCTCCTGCATCTGTCCCAGTTCAAGCGCCTTGCGGATTGTCGGCCGTAGCGATCGCACCGCTTCCCGCACCAACACTACTCGTTCTTGCCTCGCAAACCGTTCTTCTGGGTTAGGTGCATGGTCCGGAGCCTCGAAATACGCCGATCGCTCGCCGGTTTCTCCCGGCCCTTCGATTGGCAATTCCCGATGCGTTCGCTTTTTCCGCAACGTCATCAGCGCCGCGTTGATCCCGATCCGCGTCAGCCAGGTCGAGAAGCTCGACCGTCCGTCGAACCGGTGCAGGTTCATGTACGCGCTCAGAAAGCACTCCTGCAGCGCGTCCTCGGCGTCCTCGTGGTTCTTGGTGATGCGGTGCAGCGTTTGATACATCCTGGCCTTGGTCGGCGCGCACAGCTTCTCGAAAGCGGTTGCCTCGCCGCATCGGGCGGCTTCCAGCAGCTCCTCGTACCTCACGCCTCCCGTTTCAATAGTTTGATTGCTGACTTCAGTCGGGGATTTACAGGTATCCACTTCACTCGTTCTATTTAGGGTAGCTGGCACGGTTTCCTCCACCTTCTTATGAATTCTTACGGATGGTCTTATTGCCGGTTCTTTTCCCGTTTGATCCACTCTCGGATGTATGGCGGACAGTTCAGCAAGTCCACGCCTCGCGCTTCGCACTCAGCCAGGTATCGCACTACCCCCACATCCACAAGTGTCAGTTCATCAAGATCGAACGCCACTCCGGGGCCTGCATCGAGGGTCTGCGCCTTGAAGTCCTCGAGGTCTTCGGAATGGATCTGCCCAATCAACTTAAGAACTGTCCTGCCTCGCCGCGAATTCTGTTCGATCCGCAGCGTCATGTGCTCGAGCTCATGCCCCTATCAGGTGCAGTTTGCCAACCAACGCTACAAGTAAGAAAACAAATAACTTAACGTGATGTCAGCGATGCCGATATTCAGCACATGCCGACTTTCGGCATGCTCCACCACCAACTTGATGTCATCAAAGCTTGCCGCCCGGCACACCTGACCGCTTTTAGCAATCATGAACTCCCTTGACAAACACGATGCGTGTGCTATACTCACCGCCAGTTAAAATCGCGTTAAAACGCCGGACCAAATCCGGCGTTTTTCTTTTTTCCACAGTTTTTCGTTCTTGGAACCGACAAACAAAGTCCGCCCCCCCCGCACGGCGAAGACGTAGCGAAACCGAAGCACTCGTAAGTCAAGCCCTCACAATCACCTACACACTCTTTACAACTCAGCGCCTCCCAAAATCGCGCAAGCCACAGAAATCACGCAGTTTATTCACTCTTGCCGAAACAGGGGGGTGGGGTACACCCATCTTCTCCAAAAATTCCGAGTCGGACCGAGAGGCGAGCGGAGCAGACCTCAACCTTCAGAGGGGAAAGCAATCGGCGAAAGATGGAGGAAAAAATTCTGAGGAAAAACAGAAAACCGCACAGTTTCAGACGGAAGCGAAATTCCGCGAATTAAGCCGACGGTCTAGCCGCGAACTCTCCCACGCAACTGAAACAGCGTGACAGCGATAATCAGCGCGTAAGCCACAACTCCTGCGACAAGTTCCATAATCTCAATTTCCAACAGCTCCAACTCAGAATCAATACAGCCTTCTCCCCATTTCGATGCCATCGAAAGCGCCGCAGTCACTCGCGACTCCCGCGATTCCGAAAAACCACTTACGCCGGCGGGTTCACGCCTTCGGCGTGAACCCGCAAACCGATTGCCCGTCGGTGGTTTCAATCGTGCTCTTTGCATGAATTGATTAGGAAGTCGTGCCGAATCGTTCCCGGTACGCGCTCGGCGATACGCCCGTGTGTCTCTGAAACAGAGTACGGAAGAACGCGATGTCCTGGTACCCGACCGCATCGCTGATTTCCTGCATCGTGCGATGGTGGCTCTCCAGCATCCGCTTCGCGGCGGCGACCCGCAGCTTCTGCAGGTACGCGAGCGGACTATCTCCCGTCGCCAGCTTGAAGCGCCGAACAAAATTGCGGACGCTCATGCCGACGCGTCGCGCCGGATCCTCCAATGGAAACGTCGTCGCAAAATTCTTGTGCATCCATTCCTGCGCGCTCGAAATTGCATCGTCGGTGTGGTCCGTTTTCAGCGGCACGATCGCGAAGCCCGATTGCCACGCGCGCGGCGTCTCAATCAAGAGCGACTTCGCCGTTTGCATCGCGACTTCATGGCCACAGAACCTCTCCACCAGAAAAATACTGAGGTCCAGCGACGCATTCACTCCCCCGCCGCAATAAAATCCGTGGTCCTCCGTCACCATCAGCTCCGGCATCCATTTGACGCGCGGATACTTCTGACGAAATCGCTCCGCGAGTCCCCAGTGCGTTGTGGCGCGTTTGCCATCCAGTAGTCCCGCCGCGGCAACGAGCCCGACTCCGGAACACACGCTCGCGACCGCGACGCCGCGGCTACTGCGGCGCTTCAACCACGGCACAATCGGCGCATTGCGCTCGACGACGTCGTCCAGGCGCAGCCCGGTTGTCGGCACAAAAATGAGATCAGTTTTGCCGACATCACTGATTGCCATTTGTGGTTTGATCTGAATTCCACCATCGCAATCGACCGCCTTCCCATTCGCCGACGCGGTCGTGACGCGAAATCGCTGCTGAAGCGAACCGCCCGTCAAAGTGCCCCACAGCGAACCCGCGTGACGAAACACTTCCATCGGTCCGATCGCAGTGGAAGAAAACATCTGATCGAGCAGCAATACTGTAATTTCCTTCATCGTTGACCTCGCAGGCGGTGTCTCTCCGAGAAACGGCTGAATTCCCGTCCCCGCCGTTGGCCTAATCACCCACCTACAATGGCATATCTGCCATCTTGTCGCAAGCACCCTCCACCGCTTACAGTGAATTCCGGCGAACGAAAGTTGTTCGAGAAATTAGCGGACAGAAAGGAATACACACATGGCTACTGCTCAAAAATCGATCCATCTCAACGGAGTCGCGGTCAACGAACTTTTCTCAACGATCGAGACTGTCAAGACCACACCAGCGATCGCGAAATTCAAATTTCGCATCCGCAATCAGTGGGAAGACGGAAGCCGCAATCACTCCACGGTTACCACACTCACCGGAGCCAATCAGGAGCTCTCGCATCCAGTTCCCTTCCGGCTCGAAGCGGACGAACCCGCTATTCTCCTGGGGAAAGACATGGCGGCAAATCCGGTCGAGCATTTGCTCCACGCGCTCGCATCCTGCATCACCACCTCAATGGTCTATCACGCCTCCGCGCGCGGCATTCAAATCAACCAAGTCGAATCCACTTTCGAAGGCGACATCGACCTGCACGGATTTCTCGATCTCGATCCGAAAGTTCGGATGGGCTACCAGGGCATCCGCGTCACCTTCAAAGTCAGCGCCGATGTGCCGGACGATCGTCTCGAAGAAATTGTGCGGCTTGGCACCAGCCATTCGCCAGTCTTCGATTCGCTGACCAACGGCGTGCCCGTTTCGGTCACCGCAGAACGGCTCTAAATTCACACTGCCGAACGTGGAATTCACGAAGTGAAGCGGCTGGTCGGGACCGCTTGTCTCACCGTGAAAGCAAGAACAAAAGGAGAGAAGAAATGTCGCAACAGAAGGATGCAGTCCGGAAGTGGCTGATAGGAACCTTGACCGGAGGTTTGTTGTGCGGCGCAATGATCATCAATCCGCTCCACGCTCAGATTCATTCCGACCACCAGCAGCAGAATTCCAAACTCATCGAGGACGTTCGTGGCGCATTGCGACAGTTCGTCGACGTGAACAATGCGGGTCCGGCGGGATACGAACCGGCGTTCGGCTGCGTCAGCGGCCCGGATCACGGCGCAATGGGAATTCACTACGTGAACGGCGATTTGGTAAAAAGGAACGAACTCAACATCGAGTATCCGCAGGCCTTGATTTACGAACCCATCGGAAACAAGCGCCAGCTTGTCGGAGTCGAGTACATCGTTGACATGAAGAAGTGGCTGAAGGACCACGACGGCGCTACGCCGGCTCTCGATGGACAGGACTTTCAGCTTGTCGGTTCACCGAACCGATTCAACCTCGATCCATTCTTCGAGTTGCACGTGTGGGCGTGGCGCGAAAATCCACAAGGCGCTTACGTGGATTGGAACAACCACGTCAGCTGCGAAGGCGAATAACCCAACCCAGCCGAACTCAGCCGCAGACTACCCTCCAACGGAAGACCATTCGGTGCCCGCTCAGATTATCTGGGCGGGCATTTGTATTTGCTGGAGGCACATTTGCGAAGACATGATTCGATTCATCGCGCCGGTCTCGGCCGAGCATGATTCGGTGAGCAAGGTTGGAGGCTGGTAGCGATCTTGGACGCGGTACGAATTCCGACCGACGACGAGTCTCCGATGTTCAATCGGGGTCTTTTTTGTTGGGTTCACCGCTGAGTCGCTTCTGTTTGAAGAGCAACAGATTGTTGATCTCGCGGGTCAGCTCGATCAGCTTTTGCGGATCTTGCTCTTTCGCGGCTAGCTCGCAGAGATGTTTCCATCGTTCTTCGTTTTCGCGCATGCCAGATTTCTTACCCCGCCACCAACCAGGTCGTCTGTTCAATTTTGAACAGTCACAGGTAATCGTAAGACGACGCGGAGCAAGTAGCTGCAAAAAAGTTAAGTGTCGAGGACATTCGCTCCGCTTGCGACGGGGCAATTCCGCTTGACAGCTTTTGCTTTTTTCAATAAACACAATGCACTTTCCAATCGCATGACTCAAGTCTGGTGTGCCCATTTTTTCCAGACCGAGGCAAGTACAAATAAAGGAATCACTCAATGAAGCGATGGTTCGCTTTCGCAGCTCTTTTTGTATTCGCCTCTCTTGCCGCCGCGCAATCCGTGGCCATTCTCCGCGGGCGCGTTACCGACGCCAGCGGCGCCGCGATCGCCGAGGCCAAGATTAAGCTGACGCTCGTCACCACCGGCGTGATCCGCGAAGTTGTTACGGACGCGAGCGGCGCGTACGAATTTTCTCAGCTGCAGCCGGGGCGCTACATCCTCGAGGCGTCCGCCGAGGGTTTTCAGACGATGCGCCGTGAAGGCCTTGATCTTCCGGTGGCAACTACGACTACGGTAGACATTCCGCTCGGCGTGCAATCCGCCAAGCAGCAAGTGGTGGTGACCGCAGAAACCGCCGCGGAGGTCAACACGACCGATGCGACGCTCGGCAATGCGTTCGATCAGTCTCAGGTTTCTCAATTGCCGATCGAAGGGCGCAATGTGGTTGAGTTGCTCAGCTTGCAGCCTGGCGTGACGTTTCTCGGAAAGATCGGCAACGACGACAGCGACTCGCGCAGCGGCTCGGTCAACGGCGCGCGCAGCGATCAGTCCAACGTGACGCTCGACGGCGTCGACGTAAACGACCAGAACAAGGGCTACGCCTTCAACAGCGTCCTGCGCATGACGCAGGACTCCGTTGAAGAATTTCGCGTGACCACAAGCAATCCCAATGCAGACGCCGGCCGCGGATCGGGCGCGCAAGTCACTCTGGTCACCAAAAGCGGCACAAATTCGTTTCACGGCAGCGTCTACGAATACAACCGCAACGCGATGTTCACCGCGAACGATTATTTCAACAAGCAAACACAGCTCGAAAACGGCCAGCCGAACAAACAGCCACAGTTGATCCGTAATGTCTTCGGCGCCGCGGTCGGCGGGCCGATCAAAAAAGACAAACTCTTTTTCTTTTTGAACTATGAAGGGCGCCGCGATGCCGAAGGCGATGTGCAGACGCGCACCGTTCCGGGAGCGGCGATGAGGGACGGCGTCGTCCAATACCTTTGCCAGACGAATGGCGACGGTTCGCTCGATACGGCGGATTGCCCGGGTGGCGCAGTTCAGGGGCTGAGCGGGAAATCCTATCCGTTCGCCCCCGGTTACAACGCGCTCGGTCCTGCGCAAATTAAGAATATGGATCCGCTCGGCGTCGGGCTCAATGCACCGATGCTTGCCGTCTTCAACAGCTATCCGACGGCGAACGCCTTCACGGGAGTCGGCGACGAACTCAACACCTTCGGCTATCGCTTCGTGAACACGTTGCACCGCAGCTACAACACGTATATCGCGCGTTTCGACTACAACCTCAGCAAGAACAACATTCTGTTTGTGCGCGGAAATTTGATGGGCGACACCGAGCCGAGCAGCCCGCAATTTCCGGGGCAGACTGCCTCGAGCAGTCTGCTAACCAACAACAAGGGCCTAGCGATCGGTTACACCGCGATTCTGCGCCCCACGCTCGTCAGCAATTTCCGTTGGGGTTTCACGCGCCAGGGCGGCGCAAATTCGGGCGCGTCGACCGATCCCGGCGTCAGCCTGCAAGGACTCGATGCGCCGGTTTCGTTCTCTCGCACGAGCAGCTTTCGCATTCCGGTCAACAATTTTGTCGAAGACCTGACGTGGACACACGGCAATCATAGTTTTTCGTTTGGCACGAATCTCCGCGTGATTCACGACGCGCGCGTGAGCACCGCGAATTCCTTCCCCGATGGCGCGATCAATACGGGATGGCTTGGGCCTTCCTCGGCGGTCTCGAACACCGGCCAACCACTGGATCCCGCGGCGTCTGGCTATGCGGCGGTCGATCCTTCCGTCGGCTATAACTACGACAGCGCGATCATGGACATGGTCGGAGTCGTCACCGAAGGCGACGCGATCTACAACTACAACAAGAACGGCGACGCGCTCGCGCTAGGCGCGCCGGTGCAACGCGAATATCACTGGAACGAGTGGGATTTCTACGGGCAGGACACGTGGCGCGTGCGGAAGGACTTCACGGTTACGCTCGGGCTCAAGTATTCGTATTTGCAGGTTCCTGACGAAATTCACGGTCTTCAGGTTGGTCCCTGCGTACTCAGCGGTTCCGGCTGCCAGCCTTACGCGCTCAGCGATTTCTACAATGCGAGCGGAGAGCAAGGACTCATGGGCGGCTCGGCGAGCGCGGTGCCGACGGTTTCGTTTGGTTTGAACGGGCGCTCCAATGGCCAGCCTGATTTCTGGACGCCGGACAAAAAAGATTTTTCTCCGCGCATCGGTCTGGCGTGGTCGCCATCGTTTGATAGCGGTTTGCTTGGCGCACTATTCGGCGGAGCGGGAAAGAGTTCGATCCGCGCGGGCTACGGCTTAATCTACGATCATTTCGGCGCCGCCATCGTCAATACGTTCGACACGTCCGGATCGTTTGGCCTGTCGAGCAACATCTCGAATCCGCCGGGATTTTTGAGCACCACGACTGCGCCGCGGTTTGCGGGCATTTCCGACATTCCCACCGGTTTGCTTCCTGCCGCGCCGACCGGAGGATTCCCTGCTACGCCGGATTCGAGCCTATTTGCGATCAGCTGGGGCATCGACAACAAAGTAAAGACGCCGTATTCACACATGTTGGATTTTTCGGTGACGCGCGAGATCAATTCGTCGACGTCGCTGGAAGTCGCTTACGTCGGACGGCTTGCGCATCGCTTGATGACGCAGGAAGACGTCGCGATGCCGCTCAACATCTCCGCGCAAGGTACGGATTATTTCGCGGCAGCATCAGCGCTTTCGAAACTCGCCTATGCAGGAACGGATGTCAGCAAAGTGCCGAACTCGCCGTACTTTCAGTCTCTCTTCGGCGCGTTGAACGGCGCCGACATCGGATTTGGTCCGCTTTCCGCGACGCAAAACGTTTACGAACTCTTCGCGAACAACCTCGGCAACGAAACGTACGCGTTGTTCTCGTTGGATTTGCCGGATTCGCAGACCGGCGCCGGCATCAACACCGGCAACCATACTTACCCGAGTTATCGCTTCTATCACGACCAATATTCCGCGCTGTACGCGTGGCGATCGATCGGAAAATCTTTTTATAACGCGATGGAAGTGGTGCTGCGGCACAGGTTCCGTGGAGGAGTGCAAGCCGACTTCAACTACACATTTTCCAAATCGATCGACTGGACTTCGCAGGCTTCACGCCTTGGCACTTCGGGTGGCAACAACAACGCGCAGATCATCAACAGTTGGATTCCGAACCAACTGCAAGGCGTGTCGGATTTCGACATGACGCATCAAGTCAACGCGAACTATCTTTGGGAAATTCCCGTTGGCAAGGGCCGGCATTTCGCGGCCAACAGCGGCCGAGTTGTGGACGCGTTGGTCGGTGGATGGGAACTCACCGGGATCGTGCGGTGGACCAGCGGGCTGCCGTACGGCGTGGACAACGGGTCGCGCTGGCCGACCAATTGGGACATCGAGGGATTCGCAACGCAGAGCGCGCCTATTCCAATTGGCGCTGCGAAGCGTGGCACCGGGCCGCAGATGTTTGTCGATCCGACGGCGGTCTTCAACAGTTTCCGCACGGCGCTGCCTGGGGAATCGGGCACGCGCAACCCGCTGCGGGGAGACGGCTTCTACAGCTGGGACACCGGGCTGGACAAGAGTTTCGCTGTTACCGAACGCGCCAAGCTGCAGTTCCGGTGGGAAGTGTTCAACGTAACCAACAGCGTGCGCTTCGACCCGCACAGCATCAACGCCAGCGAGGATAACGCGGCGTCATTCGGCTATGCCGGCGGAACGCTCACCGACAAGCGCGTGATGCAAGTCGCGCTGCGATTGGAGTTTTGATCGGCGTTCAAAACACGCATGTACGCCGGTGCAGCTGCCGGTCCGCAAGATAGAAGAAATAAATCGCAAGCAGGCAGCCGCCGATATAGTCTTCCCCCTCATCGAATGGGTAGATGCCGCGCCGCTGCGGTGTGGGAAGGCTTGCGGTGGCCTCAAAAGAAATCAAAGAGATGCTCGCGAGGGCGCAGCGTGTTCGGCTGCAGTCGGTTTTTTTACGCCTGGATCTCGCAATCGCGAAGTGCCAAATGGCGAAGAAATTTTCGGGCGCTCCTGTAGGCTCACTCGTAAGAAGCGCTCAGCAAACGTTCGACGACGTGGACGGATACGTTTGGCGGTACAAGCTGGATCACGAATATTTCGATCAGATCACGGCGAAGCTGGAACGCCTCAAGTTTGAAATTGGGGCGGCGCGAGATGCTCTGAGATCGTGACCAGCCGATTTCTCTTCGAATAATTTTTAGAGCGCCTCGGCGACGCGTCGGACATTTGCATCGACTCTTCGCCGCCGCACGATGCCGCGAGCGAGTAGGCTCGACGCGATTTGATACATCTGTTGAATGAACAGTTCCCCGAAGTAGATAACTCGCTCGACAAGCCTCACCGTCCCCAAATCGAGTCAGAAGCGGCAGGTACAGCGCGACTTGGTCGTGCTGCTGGGCGTGGTGATCCTTGCAGCGTTCTCCGTGCTTTTCTCGACACCGGCTCGCTTGCGGAATGGATCGGCAGGCATCGCGATACCAAGCTCGACGGAGCGATTGTCGTAATCATCGTATTGGCGATTGGTCTGACGATCTTCTCGTTCCGCCGATGGATCGATTTGTCGCAACAGGTGACGAAATTCGAGCAACTTCATCGGGAGATGAACAAACTCACGCGCGAATCTGCGCTGCTCGCGGAACTTGGCGACCTTTTACAGTCGTGTTTGAGTCCGGCGGAAGCGCACAAACTGATCGTTGAGCATTCGCAGATTTTATTTCCCAATTCTTCGGGAGCGGTGTGCATCACCGCAAGCTCCAGAGACGTCGTTGAAGCGGTCGCGACGTGGGGCGATCCTGCGCTTACGGAAAAAACATTTCCACCGGGAGATTGCTGGGCGCTTCGCCGCGGTCGAATACATCAGGTCGGAAACGGGGCGTCCGCGATTCTCGCGTGCGCACACCTGGGTCCGGCTAAACCGAAATACGCGATGTGCGTGCCGATGATGGCGCAGGGCGAAGCTTTGGGAATTCTGTATCTCGACAGCGGCCGCAATTCGAGCGGCAACGGGACAAACGGCGTGGCGTCGATCGACGGACATGATGAGGCACAGATGGGCCTTGCCAGAACGCTCGCCGAGCACATCGCGTTGGCACTGGCCAATCTGAACCTGCGTGAAGTACTCCAGTCGCAATCGATCCGCGACCCGCTGACTGGCCTCTTCAATCGCCGCTATATGGAGGCGTCGCTGGAACGCGAACTACGCCGCGCCAATCGCAAGAAATGTTCTCTGGGCGTGATGATGGTGGATGTGGATTACTGCAAGCGTTTCAACGACGCGTTCGGCCACGACGCCGGCGACGCGCTGCTCGCGGAATTGGCGAAAGTTTTCAAAGATCTGTTTCGCGGAGAGGACATCGTCTGCCGGTATGGCGGCGAAGAATTCACGATTATTCTTCCCAACGCCTCACTGAAGCACACTCACGAACGAGCCGAGCACCTTCGCGAAGCGGCGAAAAACGCCATCGCGCAATACCGAGGACAAGCGCTCGATCACGTGACACTTTCGATCGGAGTTTCGGCCTTCCCGGAAAAAGGCGTTACAGTAGAAGCGCTGCTTCGCTCTGCCGACGCCGCTCTCTATCGCACCAAGGAAGAAGGACGCGACCGCGTCGTAGTTGGATAGCAAGGCGGTATTGAAGAAGACTTGTTCGGATCAGGTCCGCGCCAACAAGCGGTTGGCTCGCACCAAAAGACGTCAGCGTCGAGGCGTATTCGCGGGGCAAGGCTTGCCGTCATGGCCCCGTTTCCTGTGATTTCTCATTTCAATCAGCAATACCTGTCGCTGCTCAGCAATCTCTGCCAGTTGCCCCTCTTCGGAAACTCGATCGGGGCTGAGTCGATTTAACTTGTTGTTTAGAGAAACTATTGCTTCCACCAAGTCGTTGTTAGTTTGGCAATTCATACCCTATGATAAAATGGAGGGGCGGCGATGTATATACCGTGGTTTCCTGATGCCCGATTCGATGTATGCCTCCGATTTCATTGACGAATCCGGGGGCCAATGGCGGTCCAAAATTGGGTTTGCGGCCATAACAAGTCGCTTTGCCACGCGGGAAAGTATCGATTTCGGCGCCGAAAATTATGTTCAGCGAGTAAGCGTTTGCAGCTTTGCGGTTGCTTTGTCTGCGACCAGGGTGAAGCCGCGTTGGGTCGCGGCTTTTTGCAACCCATCCAAGATTGGTTTGCTTTGGGCTGGGTTCCCGGAGGCTTCCGTCCAGTCGGCCAGAGCCAGGCGCGTTTCAAATTCGAACGCGACGAAGCCGGCGGCGGTTGCTTCGGCGCGGATGGCTTGGATTTCTTTGCCGGCAAGCTCGGTGTGGCTTGTGCCAAGTTGCGCTCGCGCGCTCGTGAGTCGGAATTGAAGCTGTAGTAGCTTGTCTTGGTTCTTGCTTAAGAGTGACGCCGAGGCTTCGATCTCTTTTTGCGCGTCGGAGTATTTTTTCTGGGCGAGAAGCGCTTCGGCGAGCACGATCGATGCTCGAATCCGATCGTCGGCCTGTTCTTGTTGTTCGAATGTGCGTTTGACTTCGCGCGCGACGCGTTCCGCGTCGGCTGCATGACCTTCCTCGATCGACAGCTTCGCCAAAGACATCTGGGTTTGCGCGGCGCTCTGCACTTCTCCGATTTGCGTGCGCAGGCTCAATGACTTTTCGTACGAGTTACGGGCTTCGGCTAAATCGCCGCGGGCCATTTGCACATCGCCTAAGGAGCTGTAGACATAGGCGAGCGGACTTCCATCGTTGCGGCCCGCGGCGAGCGCTTGCGCTTTCCGCAAATCGACTTCGGCGGCCTGCAAATTCCCTTCTTCTCGCGACAACTCCGCCAAATCGTTGAGGATGAGAGCTACTCCGCCAGTGTCCTCGACGGCCTCGTAATCGGGGATCGCGGAGCTGAGCGTTTGTCTCGCCTCGGCCAAATGCCCCTCGAGCAGAAGGACGTCGCCGAGATTGTTGCGCGTCGCCGCGCTCCCTTGACGCTCGTCGAGATGGCTGAACGCTTTCGCGGCTTCGCTCCAGACTTTTTTCGCTGTGGTCAGATCACCGCGCGAATAATAGACGGCCGCCGAATCACTGAGCGTGCGCGCCTCGTTATATTTATCTCCGGCTGCGGCATAACTCTGTATTGCTGTGTTGCAATCGGCCGTGACCTCGTCCATCGATATACCAGTGGCTGGTCCCCACTGACAAAGAATGCCGTAGGCTCGGGCGACCAGAAGCGGCGATCCCAGCGCCTCACCCTTCGCAATCGCGCGCCGCGCAGCGGCTTGCGATTTCGAAGCGTCGTGACCGACTTCTACCGATGCTTCGAGCAGATCGATACGGGCGTCATCGTTCGCCGGCGGAGGCAAGTGGCGAAGTGTTTCCAACGTCTGTTCGACGTTGGGCGAGTTTGCGTGAAACTCTGCGTTGGCGAGAGCCAAGCCATAGTCAAGGCGATCGCGCCGCAGATCGAACAATGATTTATACGTGTTCACGGCGGCAGGCCAGTCGCCCGTCGCTTTGGCGTATTGGGCGGAAATCAGCAGTTGCTGCTCTTGAGGCAAACGCTTCGACAAATCCACGGCGTGCTTCGCCGCGGAAATGCTTTTCGCGGTGTATCCGAGATGCCAGAAAGCGTCGGACAACGCTGCGTGGGCCAGCGGATAATTTGGGTCGGCGTTCAGCGATTTCGTGAAGTCGTCGCGCGCGCCGACGAAATCGAACGCCCACAATTTCGTCATCCCTTCCGAATAAGCCTTCACCGCGGCATTGTTTACGGGCAGCGAGGCGCGCACCTGATTCGCATCGTCGGGTTGCAGCGGATAGACACCGAGGCTCGTACGCAGATCGGCTCCCGCGCGTGACACCATTTCGAACAATTCTTCATCGGTGCCCGATACGACGTCTTCGGCGACGGTGTCTCCGGTTTCGGTGTCTTGTACGCGAATGTCGAGCCGGATGCGCTTCTCACCTTTCGTGCTAATGGCGGCGTAAGAACCGACAACGACATCGTCGGCTCCGGGGTCTTTGCGCAATTGCTTCAACGTGGACTGCGAGAGCGTCTCTTGATCACCGGTTGCGATGTCACGTTTCGCGCGCGCTACATCTTCGTCGGACACGATACGCAGACTGCCGCCGGCTCCAAGTTCGGTGCCCAACATTTCGGTGAATGCGCCGGACATCCAATCGTCATCGTGGCGTCCCGGCAGGTTTCGAAATCCGAGCACGGCGATGGATCGGCGGGCGTGCACGGGGGACGCTGCGGCAGCGGGAGTCGCTTTGGCGGTGAGATCGCGGCGCTTCCCGAACAAGCGCCACGCGACGAAAGCAACAACCGAAAGAACAATCGCGACGACTAGCGCTCTGCGCATAAGTCGACCGGCACTGGCGCTGGTCGGTGCTGTTTGGGCGGGGCTATCCGGAAACGACTGGGCCGACGGATGTGATTCAAGAGTCCCATCCGGTGGTGGCGCCGATGAAGGTGCAGCCGGCGGCAGAGGCAAGGGCTTTTCGACGACTTTAACCGGCGCGATGAACCGATATCCGCGTCGAGGCACCGTCTCGATGAACCGAGGGCTGTCGGCAGAGTCTCCCAACGCGTCGCGCAGCTTGCCGACGGCGACGCTCAGGGAAGCGTCGAAGTCAACGAAGGTATTTCCCTGCCACAGGCGTTGCCTGACGGCGTCCCGGCTAACGATCTCGCCGGCGTTCTCCAATAGGAAGATGAGGAGTTGGAACGGCTGTTCCTGCAGCTTTACGCGAACGCCGTTTTTCTGTAGCTCGCCCGCTCGTGGAAGGGCCTCGAAAACGCCAAAACGATAGACCTCGGCCGAATTCGAACCTGGACTCATCCCTTATCCGCCATTTGGGGCAACGACTGCGCGGAGCTTATCACAGACGATACGCGACTGGCGCGGTTTAGATTAGCATTCAAGTTACTGATAATAAATAGCTTATGGGTTAAGAAGGGCTTTGGAACTTGTTTCTTTGACGCACCGCAGCCGCTCGGTCATCTTCGTCGCGTTCTCATCGGACCGCCGCACATGGGGCGAGCCCTTCGAGATCACGGAGATGACCATGAGCACGTTTTGCAGGAATTGCGGAACAAGCGTGAGCGACGCAGTCAAGTTTTGCGGCACGTGCGGGACCCCAACGGCAGGACCTCCAGTCCAAGGCGTTCCAGCGACTCCGTCGACTGCCTCCAACGCGCCGAACGCAGCGGCTTCTTCGATACCAGTCGCCAGTGGGCCAGCCGCCAGCGGGCAAGTTGCGAGCGGGCAAGTTGCGAGCGGACCGGCAGTCGGTACGAAAGGGATGAGTACTGGAGCCAAGATCGCGATCGCCGCGGTAGTGATCATTTTCGTCGGCGGGGGCGTAGCGGTGGCGGGGATGGCTTACGCGGCGCATCGCGTGAGCCAGAAGTTTCACGCCATGGTGAAAGGTGAGGTAGCCGGCGACGACGCGCCGACAACTGGACACGGCGGCGGAAGTTCCGGGTCTTCCGCCTCAAGCGGTTCGCTCGGAAATGTCTGCCGGTACCTGAGCAAAGAGGACGTCGGAAGCGCGATCGGTGTGCCGATCGTTCGTACTGAGTCCGTGGACAACGGGTGCAACTACTACGCGAAGGGCAACCAGGCGCAAATGAGCGCGAAGCATGTGACCGCCATGATGGCGAGCAAAGGCGCCGATCCGAAGACGCAAAAAATGATCGAAGGGATGGCGGGCGGACTCTTTCAGTCGTTTCAAGCGGAGAAACCCGACACGAGCGACGGTTCCGGCACGATCGTGGTGTTCAACTTCAGCCTCGACAACAACGCCGCCGTCGAAGCGATGAAACTGAATCGCAGTGCGATGCAACGCGTCGGTGGCGCGACAACGCAAGACCTGCCGGGCGTAGCGGACGAAGCCTTTGTCAGCGGAGACAGCAGCATCATCGCGCGCAAGGGCGACAAGTTGATTCGCGTGATGTACATGACGTGCCCGTGCAACACCACCGCCGTCGAACCACTCGTTCAAAAACTAGCGGCAGCACTGTAGGGGTGCGACGTGACGTCCAGTCCGACATCGCCGTGTGATTGCATCAAGCGCCACGTTGCGACTTGGGATGAAGACGTGATCAAAGACGGACGGATTGTGCGGCTGAAGATCCAGTTCGAATGCTGTGAATGCGGACGTTGTGCAGTCGTAAAAGTTTTGGATGAAAAGGAGAAGTCATGAGTTTTTGCAAAGCGTGCGGTAAGGAATTGCCCGAAGGAAATATGTTTTGCCCGGCTTGCGGTGCATCTGTGGCCGCCACGACGGCAACACCGGCGGCAGCAACCGCAGGTGGAGGCGCTGTCGCAATTGTGGATGGATCCGCAGGACAACCGATGGCGACGAACGTTGCCGGCGCGTTGACCTATTTGGCGGGATTGATTACCGGAATCATTTTCGTCGCCACCGAACCGTATAAGAGCAATTCGTTCATTCGTTTTCACGCTTTTCAGTCGATCTTCTTCAATGTCGCGTGGATCGCAATCTGGATGGTGTGGATGGTCATCTCGGCGATTCTCACACCATTGACGGCGGGAATTTTCGGACTCGTCGCGCTTCCGGTGATGCTGATTTTGGCCCTGACGGGACTCTGCACGTGGCTCTTCCTCATGTATCAGGCTTACCAGCAAAAACTATTTCGTCTGCCTTTTATCGGGAAATACGCGGCTCAACAAGCAGGTGTAAACCTTTGAGACTCGCGGATTATTTGCGGCGAGCTGTCGCGATCGCACTAATGCTATCGCTCGGCATCGTGGATGGTTGCAAGAAAGAGTCCGTCACACCGCCGGCTCGAACATCGGCTCCCGCAAAATCCGCGCCAGCACCTCAACCAACGGCGCCCAATCCGTCGGCGCCGCCGAATCCGTCAGGACCGCCGCAGGAGGCCACGCAAGTGACGGGTGGACCGCCCGCGGGGCTGATCGGCCCCAGCGCGGTTCCCGACGCGACGATCCTCACGCCGGTCGATATTAAAAAAATGACGCCGTCGCAGATCCAGTTTGGCATTGCGCCCAAACGGACGAAAGAAGTCGAGTACGCCGATGACGTCATCATTATGGAAGAGGGCGACAAGGCGATTCGCTCGATGGCCGGCAACGGCTTGAGCTGGACGTTCGACGCGAACGCGCCGCACGTTAACGAGTTTCAGGAAGGCAAGGTTGTTTTTGCCACGGGTTTGGCCGTCGGACGAGTTGTGGGCTTGAAGCGCGAAGGCAGCACGGTCACGGCGACACTCGCGCCGGTGCAACTCACTGACATCATCAAGAATGGCAGTTTCGCAATGAGCCAGGCGGTCACCGCGGACAACATCATTTCGTACGCCGCTCCCGATTTTCCACAAGAGGCCGAGGAGCAGCCCGGAGAAAACAAATCGAGTTTCAGCATCGACGAAGCACCGAACGATCGTGCCGTTCAGACGATGGTGCTCTCGACCATCCGGCACGGCAAATGGACGCCTACGTCGGTATCGCAAACCTACGCCGACGGAAGGCGGGTTACATACCAAAAGCTCGGCGTGAAATGGTCGACGGGACACGTTTCCCTCGCGAATGTTTCGCCGCTTCGGTTGGCCAACGGATATGAGCGAGTTCGCCTTTCCATGCCACCTCCGGGTGAACCGGCAATTCCCGAACCACCGCAGAAGCCATCGATGCCCGGCGTTCCGGGAGTACCCATTCCCAGCGCGCCAAATCTTTCGGGGATCACCAGCGCCGCGGCGACAGGCGCAAAAGTTGCGGGCGCACCGACGCAAATCGACGTCAGCGACGTTCGAACCGAGGCAGTCGCGAGCAACTCCGGCGTCGGCGTGCAGTTTTACTACAACAAAAAAGGCGTGAGTCTTTTCGCATCCGCGATTTTGGGCTTGGACAATCCCAGGGTCGATTTCGACTTGGTGATTAAGAACGGGAAGTTCGTGACGGCGGGCGTCAACGTCGGCGGCGGGCTCGCCGTAAAAATGCAAGTCGAAGCCGGAACCACGAACGACTTCAGCCAGAATTTTCATAAGCGCTGGTGGGAGCCAATCGATTTCAAAATCCCACTCGGGATGAATGGTTTGGCGGGAGTTCCCTTCTCGGTGACATTCAACACGATGTTGAGTGTCTCGACCGGCTTCAGCGCAAAAACGTCCGTTCTGAAGGCGACGGGCAACTACTCGTTCGGTGGCGGTTTGTGGGCCGGCTTGAAGGATGGAAGCTGGTCTGTCAGCGCAGCAAGCGACCTCAAAGCCGTGACCGATCTCGGCCAGACTACAACGGGAGTCTCGGTCGGGATCAATTCACTCGTTGTGGGCGCGGCGATTCGCGTGATGGTAGGAATCGGCGCGTTCGGATTCAACACGGGCGTTTTCGTCCAAATACGATTCGACGGGACGATGCTGCGCGCGCCCGATATTGGATTTCCGTGTCGACAAGGCACGATCGAAGCCTTCCTCGACTTTGGAATTGGTTATTCGCTGCCGAAATTCGTGGTGGCGGTCATCAACGCCATCCTGAGTGTTTTTACCCACTATCAACTGGAGCAAGTCGGAACCATCGCCCAAACAAAACCGGTGCGACTCTTCCACGGGTTCACTCAGATTCCATCGGGCTGCTCTTCGCCCAAGGGCGGAGGGTAGGCGTGGCGTTCTGCGAGAAGTGCGGCAACCAGCTAACGGATAGAACGGCGTTCTGTACGAAATGCGGTGCGCGCGTTGGTTCATCGGCACAGGCGAATTCACCAGCGCCACCGCCGGCTGTCGTCCAATCTTCATCGCTGCCGGCGGCCACAACCGGCGCCAGCAACGCCGGCTGCGGTAAGGCGCTGGTAATCGGCGGCATCGTTCTTCTGCTTTGCGTCGCACTCGGAATCGCCGGCGTCGTTTACGTCGGCTATCGCGCGAAGAAAAAAGTCGACGAGATCAAACAGAACATTTCGCGCGAAGTCGGTGGGTCGGAAGAAAAGCAGCAGCCTGAGCAAGCACCGACCTCTGCGCCGCCTGAAAAAGGCAATTCCGCCGACGCAGGAGGCCCAAAAGGCACCGGCTTGCTCGATCAACTTCTCGGCGACCACCCACTGCCGATGTATGTCGACGATGTTCCAGAGAGCTTCGTGGTTGGAAACAGTCCGGCAACATCTTGTCCCGGCTATTCCGGTTCGGTCCCGTCTCAAGGTCCATCAGACAAAGTCGATCCCGCCAAGATTCCGATGAAGCCTGGAATGCAGATTGTGGACGCGTGGCGCCGATTCAACGGCGACGTCGAAGGCATCTTCACGATCGACTCGGTCGAGAAAGACAAAGTCACCTTTCATTTGGCCAGCACAGGATTTGAAACTGACACCGCAGTGCAAGGTACGAAGACCGACACCTCTCGGACGCAATGTCGAACTGATCTCGACACTGCGCGCATTTACATCACGGAACACAAGGGAGATTTCCCTAATATCTTTCCCGGGACCACCAACTTCACCATGCCGACCGAGTTGTTTCGTCAGGCGAAAGCGACGGGGAAGATCCACTGGGAATACAGGGAGTATGGAGAAATGACGGGCCGGTTCGTCCCATTCAAATGGGAAGGCGACCTGACGCGCGTCGAGCCCGAAGACGTTCCATATTCTTTGATCCTGAATGACCAGGCCGTGCAAGTGCCCACGATTCATCTCAAGGGCGACTTCGAATTCACCGGCGTCAAAAAACTCACGACGATCATGCCCGCGAAATATCTGTACCACCAGGAAACCGAAGTCTACGTCGTGGACAATCCGGACAATCCGATCTGTCTGCTCTACAAGCAGGGCGAAATCTTTCAGATCAAGATCGTCAAGATCAAGAGTCCGGTCGAAACGGCGATCCCGCAGTTGGAAGAGCAACTGGCGAAGCAGAAAAAGGCGATCGTCTATGGAATCTATTTCGATTTCGACAAAGACACGATCAAACCGGAATCCGAACCCGTGTTGAAAGAAATCGTCAAAGCGATGACCGACAACCCGGACTGGAAACTGCGCGTGGACGGCCACACCGACAACATCGGTGGTGACCCGCACAACCTGGACCTTTCAAAACGCCGAGCGGCTTCGGTAAAGAACGCGCTCGTCGAGCGCTACCACATCTCCGCGGATCGCCTGACCACCAACGGATACGGCGCATCAAGCCCGATCGATCGTAACGACACGCTGGAAGGACGCGCGCGCAATCGTCGTGTCGAGCTTTCGCGCGAGTAGGCCCGGACTTCGAAATTTTCGCATTTCAAAGGAGACGCAAAATGAAAACGTATCTCGCAGCCCTCGTAGTCCTCTGCATGGCGCTCGCAACCAGCGCGCAGACCAAGTCCAAAGTGCTCACCACGGACTCAATGACCGGACTTCCCCTAAGTCCAGCAACCGATGCGGGTAGAAATGTAGGCAACGCACCGGACCCACTGCCCGAAAGCAATATCTGCAAGTCGAAGCTGCAGGGACAGTTCTATCTCCTGTACAACACCACAACCGACGCCGTCGCGGCGTGGTACTCCCAGAATCTCAAAGGTTTCAAGATGGCAAAAGGCACCCATGCAGGCCGTGCTCAGGTTGTTTTTTCCAAACCCGACGGAACCGTGCTCGTCATCGTAACGGGTAACCATGAGAGTCCGGGCGCGTTCTCCGTCGCTTATGAACGCTACACGCCTGGTCTATCGGAGAAAACCGTTGCCGGCGTGCCTCAGGGAAATATCGTCTGTCCGTAGCTGAACAGAACCGTCTCAATTGCAGAAAGGAAAATACAATGAAACGAAACCTGATTTTGTTGGGATTTGTTCTTCTTGGATTGACACTGACGGCGCCTGCCGGAAACAAAACTCTGACTGCCGATCCGCTGACGGGTCTCCCCATTGTGCCGAGTCCTGATCCGCTTCATCTTGGCAACGAACCGATGGTGCTGCCCGTGACAAAGATCTGCAAGAGCAATGCTCAAATGAACTTCTACTCCATGAACGGAATTCGGGTGAATGCCACAGTGGCGTGGTACGCCGGGCAACTACATGGATTCAAGAAGACCCATGCTTGGGCCAGTGAGCGCTCGCAAGACACATTTTACAAGCCTGACGGCACCATGATTGTCTCGATCACAGGCGACCCAGCCGCTAGTGGCGCCGATGCCGACGTGCACGGGATTGTTTACGGAAAATTTGAACCTGCGATCGCCGAGAAAACCATCATCGGTATGAACTCGCAAAACATTGTCTGTCCATGAACGGATCATGACCAGACGAACCACCAGCGAGGGCGATCGCATCCTGTGCATCGTTCTCACTTTATTTGTTGTGGGATACGGATGGTCGAGTGCCGCATCGATTCCACAGGTCTCGCATGAGGAATCCAAACCGGACGCGTGGCTGATCGTCCAGGAGAAAACCGGGGCGTGTCGGATGTCGGTGCCGCCGGATTGGAAATTGGAAACCAAGTGGCCAGGGCACGTCATGGCGCCCGAACAAACGGAAACGACGCTCATCGCTGGTGCGAAGCGAGCGGTCGCAGTCATGAGCGACGCCGACCAAAAAGCGCTCGATGTCGACAAAGTCTTCGAAAATTCTCCGGAGATCTGGTTCTATTCGTCGAAGCCAATTGCTGGCAACGGGGGTAAGCCGAATCTCATCGTGTATCACGTCAATGTCATACGTGAAGAAGGCACATGCATCGCCCAGATTCTGGTGAATCAATCCCATTCTCAAGACGAAATACGCAGAATCGCGCTCACCGTAAGACCCACTCGCGACCCAAAAATCAAAGACTTCACTTCCTTGAGTCACATACCCGACGCAGATCGGCCACAGTTCGGCGAACATGACGGTGCGTTACCCTGGGCAGATATCGATAAGTCCGGTTCGAAGGGAACTCTCCAGAACATCCATTTCAGGTCGGATAACGGCTCAACTGGCAATACGGAAAGTGAAATCGCGGGGTAGTCGTTTTGTTTCTGGAGCGGGCGATGGGAATCGAACCCACGTCCGAAGCTTGGGAAGCTTCTATACTGCCATTGTACGACGCCCGCTCTTGGGCCATTGTACCTGCGAAATGGCTGGCGGAAAAGCGGTGTCCTGCGAACGCGGGGGCGGCAAGAAGTTTGCGATGGGTTATTCGATCCGGCACGATTCCGAGCAAACCCACCGCATTAGCGCTTGCGACGCAGCGGCGGTCTGTATTCTTGACCCTCCGGGAGCGCTCCTTTAGCGTGAAGAGATGCGGTTTCGCCGTCACGACGCGCGACTTCGCAAACGCCCAGGCTGAGAGACTCCATTGGCAAACCCGATTATTACGCTGACGACGGATTACGGAACGAACGACCATTTAGTCGGCACGCTGAAAGGCGTGATACTGAAGATCAATCCTGACGTGACGATCGTCGACATTACGCATCACGTTACGCCTTTCGATTTGCTGGATGGCGCGCTGTCGATCGGCGCGGCGTATTCGTATTTTCCGAATCGCACGATCCACATCGTGGTGGTCGATCCCGGCGTCGGCACGTCGCGACGACCGCTGCTGGTCAGCGCCGACAATCAATATTTCATCGCGCCGGACAACGGCGTGCTTTCGCTGATTTATGAGCGCGATCCGAATGCGGTCGTGCGATACGCCAACGTCGAACACTATTATTTGCAGCCCATCAGCAAGACGTTTCATGGCCGCGATGTTTTCGCGCCGATCGCTGCATGGCTTGCGAAGAGCGGTCAGACCGCGAGCATGGGCGAGGTCATTACCGATCACAAAAAGTTTGCGATGCCGCGCCCGAAGGCAGCCGACGGCGTGTTGAAAGGCGTGGTGATGCGCGTCGACACGTTTGGCAACCTGATTACGAATTTCCGCGAAGAAGATTTGTCGGATGAGATCAAACAATCCGGGAAGATTGGCTTCCAGGTCGGGACGCAGTCGGTGTCGAAGATTGTCGATACGTATGCGTCGGGCGGCGCGGGCGAAGCGATCGCTTATGTTGGATCGAGCGGCTACGTTGAGATTGGGGTCAATAAAGGTAGCGCGACGAAGACGTTGCAACAGGGGCGCGGGGCTGCGGTTACGCTGACGAAGTAAAGGCGCTGTCGTTCGAGCCGATTTTTTGACTGGGCGCCGCTGGGGCGTCACTTCCCTTTTCTACCGCGTTAAATCCATCACAGCCATTTGCGATCGTGTGCGCGGATCAAGCCAATCGCGCCAGGCGTCTCCCAACAAATTGAACGCGAGAACTGCGAGCATCACGGCTAGCGCTGGGAATATCACCAGATGCGGCGCGTCGAAGAGATGACTGCGCGCGTCGTTGAGCATTGCGCCCCAGCTTGGTGTCGGCGCCAGAACTCCAAGGCCGAGGAAGCTGAGTGTCGATTCCGCGAGAATTGCGCCAGCCATCCCGATCGTCGCTTGAATCAAAACCGGCTGCAAAATATTGGGGAAAAGATGACGCGCGAGGAGTCGCACGTGAGACGCGCCGAGCGAGCGCGCGGCGAGCATGAATTCCAGCTCCTTCACTTTTAAAACTTGAGCGCGCGCGAGTCGCGCGTAGCCGGCCCATCCGGTGATGACCAGCGCCATGATCACTTTGCTGATGCCTGGGCCGAGAAATGCGGCAAACGCAATCGCCAAGAGGATTCCCGGGAAAGACAAAAACGCGTTGATCAGCAGGAGATTTACAAAGCGATCGAACCAGCCGCCGGCGTAGCCCGCAAGCATTCCGATCAAGAGGCCGGTCGAGCCGCATCCTACGACGACGGAAATCGCGACCATCAGCGAGATGCGGGCACCGTACATCGTGCGAGTTAAAGTGTCGCGGCCGAGTTCGTCGGTGCCCATCCAGTGGGCTCGCGAGGGCGGTTGGAGTCGCGACGGCAAATCTTGCGCGGCGGGGTTTGCCGGCGCGATCCACGGCGCGAGCAAGGCGACGGTGATGAGCAACACCGCGACCGAAAATCCGACGCGCGCCAGTACGCTTTGGCGCAGGAACTGGCGCAACTCTTTGCGTAACTCCGCGAGCGCTCTCACGAAAGTCTCACGCGGGGGTCAATGACCGAGTACAAAACATCGGTCAGGAGATTGACGAGCACGTACGACAGCGAAATCACGAGAATGCAGCCTTGCAACAGCGGATAGTCTCGCGCGGAAATCGCTTGCACCGTGAGCCGTCCGATTCCCGGCCAGGAGAAAATCGTCTCGGTGACGATCGTGCCGGCCAGGAGCGTGCCGAACTGAAGGCCGAGAATGGTGATGATGGGAATCAGCGCGTTGCGGAACGCATGGCGAAACAAGACGGCGCTCGTTGACAGTCCTTTGGCGCGCGCGGTGCGCACGTAGTCGCTCGACAATTCTTCGAGCATCGAGCCGCGCACCATGCGCGTCAGAATCGCGGCCAGGGCGGCGCCGAGAGTTGCGGCTGGGAGGATGTAATACGTGGGACCGCCACGACCCGAAACCGGCAGTAGGCCGATTTCGATCGAGAAAATTAATATCAACACAGGGCCTAACGCGAAATTCGGCACGGCCAAGCCAAACAGCGTGAAGAGTCCGACTGCGCGATCGGCGCTTTGGCCTCGACGATACGCCGCGAGAATTCCAGATGGAATCGCTATCGCTGCGCAAACCACGAGCGCTAGAAATGCGAGGCTCAACGTCGCGGGGTATCGGTCGAAGATAATCTGGCGCACCGGGGCCTGAAACTTGAACGACTGTCCGAGGTCGCCGCGCGCCAGACCTTTTAGATAGTGGCCATATTGCGTGAGCAGCGGCTGATCGAGGCCGAGCGAGTGGCGGAGCTGCACGATTTCACCCGGGGCGGCACCTTCGCCCAACATTTGTTCGACGGGATCGCCGGGAACAATGTGAATCATCAAGAAGACAAGAGTGAGAACGAGCCATAGCGCCGGTAGGGCGAGCAGGAGACGTTGCAGAAGATGGCGCGCCATCAGCGGGTTCGCGCCGCAGAATCGGGATGAGTTTTCTGCGCGTCGCCTGGTGGAGTTGAGTCTGTCGCAGCGGGTGCAGCGCTCGCACCGTTGCTGTTGCTCGCAGTAGCGGCACCGGCTCCCAATTTCGCTTCCGTTGTAGTCGGCAGAACTCGCTCAATCTTCACGCGCGCGACACGGCGGCCGTCCATCTCAACAACCGTGAACCGAAATCCGCTCAACTCAAAATTTTCACCGCCGCGTGGGATAAATCCGAGCTGATCGAGGACGAATCCGCCGACCGTCGCGTAGGCCGGATCTTCCGGCAGCGTAATGTTGTACTGCGCATCGAGATCCCGCACATTCAGCGCCGCATCGAAGACCACCGCGCCATCCGCGAGAGTCTGAGGCCGCTCAACGACATCGAACTCGTCGTGAATCTCGCCGACCACCTGCTCGAGAATATCTTCCAGCGTCACAAGTCCAAGAATGCTGCCAAATTCGTCCACGACCAACGCCATTCCGACGCGATGGTTCCTCAACTCCACGAGGAGTTCGCTGGCAGGTTTAGTTTCCGGCACGATCAACACTTCACGCAGCACGCGGCGCAAATCAAACGGCGACGGCGCGAGATTTTCTTCGAGTCGACGCTCGCGATCGAGCAGCACCCACATCATGTCTTTGATGTGGACGAACCCGAGAATCTGATCTTCGGAGCCGCGAAAAACCGGGATGCGCGATCGTTGCGTGGTCGCGAAGGCGCGCATCACTTCGTCGAGATTCGCTTCGACCGGCAGCAAATGCATGTCGGGACGCGGCACCATGATTTCGCGCACTTGGACTTGGCCTAGTTCGATGGCGCTGGAAATGAATTTCTCTTCGCCCGGAGCGAGGAGGCCGCGCTCGCGCGCCTGTTGAATCTGAATTTGCAGCTCTTCGGTGGAGTGCACGGAGCCGTGAACGGATGGCTCAGTGACGCCGAGAGCGCGGACGATCGCAGTGGAAACTACGTCGAGCAAGTCGATGGCCCAGCGAAAGGTGCGGAGAAACCACGAGAACGGGCGCGCGATCAGTAAGGCAACGCGTTCGGCGCGCGCGAGGCTCACGGTCTTGGGCACGAGTTCGCCGAACACAACATGGAGCGAGCTCAACATCGCGAACGCGAGGCCTAGCGCAATTCCGTGAGCGATCAGGGCGGCACGCGGCGAACCCAAGCCTGCGAAAAGCGGCTGCAACATTCCCGCGAGCGTGCTCTCGCCGAGAGCGCCGAGCGCCAAACTTGTGAGTGTGATTCCGAGTTGGACGGCGGAGACGACGCGGTGCAGGTCAACGAGCAGTGACTCCACGACGCGCGCACGCGTGTTGCCCTTTTGGATGAGCTGCCGCACGCGCGACAATCGCACCGCCACCAACGAGAATTCCGCCGCAGCGAAAAATCCGTTGAGCGCGATGAGCGCGAGCACGCCAATCAAGCGCACCGCAAACATATGAGCTAGGCTGGCCCCCTGTTCGCATTGTATCAGCCCATGATGGGCGAGGCCGTTACGCGGCTATTGCGTTGTTCCTGCGCAAAACAGAGCACCAACAAGCTCTCCGCCAAGTATGCGAGATCAAAAGGGTTACGCGATCGTCCTAGGCCCCCCGTCGACTCCCACCGTCCGTAAACCGTCGGGAATCACATCCTTAGCCGCCGTCGTCGTGTAACTCCCTTAAAAATCACATCCTTGAAGAAAACAGACGGGGGTAGGGCCCCGTTGCACCCCTCGGCGTGCTCCTCTAAACTCGATTTTTGTCATTCCAGCAGGAGCACGCTTGCGATCTCTGTTTCGCGTTCTGTTCGTCCTCGTCTCCATCGTCGTTGTGATCGCGTCTGCCGTTATCTGGCATTTCGTTTACCGTCCACTGCCCCAGCTTGACGGCAACATTAATCTTCCCGGTCTGCAAAAAGATGTAATCGTCGAGCGCGATCATTGGGGCGTGCCGCACATTCGCGCCAGTTCCCTCGAAGACATGGTGGAGGCGCAGGGCTACGTCATGGCGCAGGATCGGCTGTGGCAAATGGATTTGCTGCGGCGCGTTGGACGCGGGCAGCTTTCTGAAATTCTCGGTCCGGCGACGATCAACGTCGACAAACAATTTCGCACGCTTGGTTTTGGGCGAGCGGCCGAACGCGACTTCGGTCTCGTCGATCCAACGACACGCAGTGTTTTTGAGGCGTATGCGCGCGGCGTCAATCGTTTTATCGAGCAGCATTCCGACGAACTGCCGATCGAATTCACGCTTTTGAAATACAAGCCGGCGCATTGGACGCCGACGGACACGCTCGTCATTTCGGGTTATATGTACGAAACGCTGAGCGATTCATGGGAAGAGGAAATCGATCGCGCGAAGGTGACAGAAAAAGTTGGCGCGGATCGCGCGCGCGAGCTTTTCTCTGCCGATGCCGCGATGGATCACTACGTCGTCGGCGATCCCGATGTTAAGAATGATGGATCGCAGCGATCGCATCTCGATCCCGACGGAGACGATGATGATGACGACGATGACATGGAGCCGGATGGCGTGCTCAAGGCGAGCGCGGTCGCGCCGCACTCTGTCGCGCTTGAGGCGTCGCAACCTGAGTCGGCGCCCGACCTGACAACTGCGTTGGCGAATTCGGTTGTCGGCTATATTCGCGATTCGCAATCGGAAATTCGCCACAGCCTTGGCAGCAACAACTGGGTCGTGTCGGGCGATCACACCGCGACCGGCAAGCCGATTCTTGCCAACGACACACACCTCGAACTTTCGATTCCGCCGATCTGGTACGAACTGCATCTGACGGCGCCGGGCTGGAACGTAAAGGGATTCGCGCTGCCGGGTGCGCCGCTGATCGTCATCGGCCACAACGATCACATCGCGTGGGGCTTCACGAATAACGGCGCCGATGTGCAGGACCTTTATATTGAGACGTTCAATCCGGCGAACGCCGACGAATATTCGGTGAACAAAAAGTGGGTGAAGGCGCAAACGATCGACGAAGTGATCAAAGTCAAAGATCACGCCGACGAACATTTGCCGATCGTGATTACGCGACACGGACCGATCGTGCGTCGCGAAAATGGCAAAGCGTACGCGCTGCGCTGGACGGCGACCGAGCCTGGTGGGCTATCCAATGTTTATAACTGGCTTGGCAAAGCGAATGATTGGGAAGAATTCCGAAGTTTGATCAAGCGAGTTTGGGGGCCGGCGCAAAACGCAGTGTACGCGGATACGCAAGGCAACATTGGCTATGTCATGTCGGCGCGTGTGCCGATTCGCAAGAAGGGTCACGGCGAAGTTCCAGTGCCCGGCGATACTGATGATTACGAGTGGACTGGATACATTCCGTTCGAGCAGCTTCCACAGGCGCTCATTCCCGGGAACGGATTGATTGCAACAGCGAACGCGCGGGTTGTTGGTCCGGCGTACAAGCCTTATCTCACCGACCGGTGGGAAGAGCCGTATCGCACGGCGCGCATTTACGATCTGCTGCTCGACAAACATGATTTGCGGCCGGCGGATATGTTGAAGGTTGAGACCGATACTTACAGCTACCCGCACGTTTTTCTCGCGGATCAGTTAATCGCGGCGGCGAAGACGGTTACGCCGCAGGATGAACGGACGAAAAAGCTGATCGAGGGATTGAAGGATTGGAACGGGATTGCGGATGCGGATTCGTCGGAGGTTACATTTTTGGTGCGGTTCCGGCGGACAGCGCTGAATTTGTTGCTGGAGCCGCATCTCGCCGATGACGCGAGTCTCTATCGTTGGCGCGCGACCACTTTTCTGCAGAAGACACTGACGGATCGCTCGTCGAAATGGCTTCCGTCTGCTTATAAGAGCTACGACGCGCTTTTGATCGCAGCGGCGGATCGCACCGTGGAGAAACTCGCCGAAGAGTCGAAAAGCGCACGCATCGAAGACTGGCAATGGAAGAATTTCAACGCGCTCGACATGCTGCATCCGATCGGGCGCGATGGAATATTGAAGAAATGGCTGAGCATCAGTGGGAAGCCGCAGTCCGGAACGAATTACAGTGTGCGTGCGGCGACGCCACGGCACGGTCCGGCGATGCGATTTGTGGCGAACACGGCCGACTGGGATCAGTCGATTTTGCTTATTCCCGCTGGGCAGTCGGGACAGCCGGGCAGCAGCCACTATGCTGATCAATTTGATTATTGGTATGAGGGGCGGCCGATTTACGCGCCCTTCAGTGATGCCGCAGAACTTAAAGATCGGAAGCACGTACTCACGTTGAAAGCGGCACAATGACTTCGATCCAGATCTGCCGCGCTTGCGTGGTACTTCCCTTCGCCGGATAGACCCATGCCAGAACTTCCTGAAGTCGAAGCAGTGGCCATTTCGTTGCGACCGCTGGTCACGAAACGAAAGATTCGCAGCGTCGAAGTGTTTCATCCGATTGCAGTTCTTCCGCAGACTGCGCCACATGTCTCGAAGATTCTAACCGGTCGTCGCATCGAGTTGGTTCAACGCAAAGGCAAATATCTTTTTCTGGTGCTCGACGATGGGGCTGCGATTGAGATGCATTTTCGCTTTGACGGACACCTGATTCGCTTTGCGAATGCGAAAGAACTCGATGCTCGCGCAAACACAAAGACGGATGACGGCGTGCATGTCGATGTCGCACTCGAACTCGATATGGGTGTGATCGCATTCGCCGACGGGCGGCATCTCGGACACGTTCATGCGTGGGAATCGCTGGCGGCTTGCCCGCCGTATAACAAGCTTGGGATAGACGCGATGTCGCCGGAATTCACAGCGAAGACATTTGCAGAGCTGGTTGCGAAATCGCGCCGCCCCCTCAAGGAATTCCTGCTCGATCAGTCGCGAATCGCCGGAGTCGGAAACACTTATTCGTGCGAGGCGCTGTGGCACGCGAAGATCAGCCCGTTCCGCCTGGCGAATTCGCTGAAACCGTTGGAAGCGCGCAACCTGTATAAAGCGATCGCTTCGGTGTTGCGGCGCGCGCTGCAAAGTTGCCTGAATCCGGCGCCGGACTTCAGCGACGCGGACTGGTGGTTCCAGGGCATCGATAAGATGCTTCGTGTTTACCAACGCGAAGGAGAGCCATGCCGGCGCGACGGTCATCCGATCAAACGCACTACGAAAGGAAATCGCTCGACCTATTTTTGCCCCCACTGTCAGAAGTAGCACACCGCGCAAAATCGGACCGCGCAACATTTACAAACGTCCGCAAGTTCCCTTAATCTCATAACATCAGCGGTACGTTGGACATCAAACGGGTCGTGATTATTGAAACGCAGTGCATCGCGATCGACGCGAGTTTTTGCGTGACGTAGATAACTGAGGCGAATTTGAATACAACACCAATCAAGAAACCCGAGCCGGCGAAAAAGCCTGATTTTGAAAAATCGCTCGGACGACTGGAAGAAGTTGTGCGCCGACTGGAGTCGCCGCAGCTTTCTCTCGACGACGCGATGAAGCTTTTCGAGGAAGGCGTCGAACTTTCTCGCGAATGCCAAAAGCAACTCGAAGAGGCAGAAGGCAAAGTAGAAATTTTGCTCAAAAAGGCGGACGGCAAACTGACCGCTGAAGCATTTGACCCCGAGCGTGAGTCCGAACAGTGAGCACCGCCAAGACCCCAGCCACTGCCGCTCCAGTGCCACCGACTCCTTCAAAACTGCCTGAGTTCTTTGAAGAGGATCGCGTCGCCGTCGATGCGCATCTCCAGAAATTGCTCCCGTCCGAAGCGACGCAACCTGCGTCAATCCATCAGGCAATGCGCTACAGCGTACTGGCCGGGGGCAAGCGCATCCGGCCGATTTTGCTGCTTGAGACGGCAAGGATTTTTGAGCCAGACGTCACGCCCGCACTTCATCCCGCGTGCGCCATCGAATTTATTCACACGTATTCGCTGATACACGACGATCTCCCGGCGTTGGATAACGACGATCTGCGCCGCGGAAAGCCGACGAGCCACAAGCAATTCGGCGAAGCCACAGCGATTCTCGCGGGTGATGCGCTGCTCACGCTCGCGTTTGAGGTCGTCGGCGCTGCGCCCGTCGACGCGGAACGGCGCGTTGCGATGCTGACGGAAATCGCCACCGCCGCCGGGACAATCAACGGAATGGTGGGCGGTCAGGTGGCCGATCTCGAGGCGGAAGGCAAACCCGTCGCGAAGAAAATGCTGGAGTACATTCATCGGTCGAAGACAGCAGCGCTGATTCGCGCTTCTGTTACGGCTGGGGCACTCTGTGTCGGTGCGTCGAAGGGCGAAGTTGCGCGTCTACGGAAATTTGGTGAGAACATCGGGTGGGCGTTTCAGGTGACGGACGATATCCTCGATGTCGAAGAATCCTCCATCGCACTGGGAAAAACTGCCGGCAAGGATGTCGCGCAGCAAAAGGCAACGTATCCCGCAGTTTACGGCCTTGAGCGTTCTCACGAAATCGCCACCGATCTCGCGACTCGCGCAATCAATGAATTGTCTGCTTTCGGCGAAAGGGGCGATCGTCTTCGTTCGATCGCGGAATTCTTGGTTCTTCGTCGCGCATAGCGCGCACTTTGACAGCCGTTCCAGTCACAACTACTGTAAGTACGTGCCACAGAAGACGCGAAAAATACGCCTTGATCAGCTTTTGCTCGATCGCGGTTTGGCCGATTCTTTTTCAAAAGCGCAAGCGCTCATCCTTGCCGGTGAAATTTCGGTGGACGACGCGCGCGTTGACAAACCAGGCACGGCGATTGCGGACTCCGCGAGAGTCACAGTTTCAAGTCGCAGCCCGAAATTCGCGAGCCGAGGTGGACAAAAACTGGAAGGAGCGCTCGACGATTTTTCGATCCGTCCGCAAAATCAGGTCTGCCTCGATGTCGGCGCATCCACCGGCGGGTTCACCGACTGTTTACTGCAACGCGGCGCGATGCACGTTTACGCTGTCGATGTAAACATCGGCCAGCTTGCGTGGAAGCTGCAGCAAGATCCGCGTGTCATCAAGATTGAGCGCAACGCGCGCGAACTCCAGCTGACGGATATTGCGGAGCCAGTAGACCTCGGCGTTATCGATGTGTCGTTCATTTCGGCAACGAAGGTTCTCGCGCCCGCGACCGCCGTGTTAAAACCAAACTCCGATCTGCTCGTGCTCGTCAAACCGCAATTCGAGCTGCCGAAGCAGGACATCCCTGATGGCGGCGTGGTGACTGACGAGAGATTGCATCAGAAAGCCGTCGAAAAAGTGCGCATCGCCGCGACCGTGGCGGAGCTTGAAATCCTCGGCGTCACGCCGAGCCGCCTCACAGGCGCTGAAGGTAACCAGGAATACTTTCTTCACGCGCGCAAAATGAGAGCCTAGGTTAGAATCTCAAACATCCATGCAGACGACCGGCCCCTTCAAGAAAATTGGCATCATTTCGCGCCCGCGTGGGTCGAATCTCGCGGTCGTGATTCCGCCGCTCCTGGAGTGGCTCAAGGCGCGCAAGCTGGATATTGTCTACGACACCGAGACGGCTGGAGCTTTGCCGAGTCCATCCAAAGGCGTCTCTCGCGAAGAGGTCGCCGAAAAATCAGAATTGCTGCTGGTTTTGGGAGGCGACGGCACACTTCTCGCCGCCGCAAAGGTCGCCGCGCCTCTCGGTATTCCGCTGCTTCCGATCAACATGGGCAGCCTCGGATTTCTTACCAGCTTCAAGGCCGACGAAATGTATCCCGCGCTGGAGGACACGCTTGCGGGCCGTTTGCCGCTGAGCGAACGCGCGATGCTCGACGTCGAGCTTATTCGCGATGGGCGCGTCATCGAACGGCAAACTGTTGCGAACGAAGCTGTCATTAATAAAGGTACGCTCGCGCGTATGATCGACCTTGAGCTGATTATCGATCACGAATTTGTCGCGCGTTATCGAGTCGATGGCCTCATCGTTGCTACGCCAACCGGTTCGACCGCCTACTCACTTTCCGCGGGCGGACCGATCGTGCATCCGTCGGTGGAATCGTGGATCGTCACGCCGATCTGCCCGCACACCCTCAGCGATCGTCCGGTCGTTATTCGCGATTCTTCTCAGATCGATGTGCATCTTTCGGAGGGCACGGAGTCGGTGTTTCTCACCCTCGACGGACAGACCGGTATCCCGATGCATGAATCCGATCGTGTGCGCATGACGCGCTCCAACGAAAGATTGAAACTCATTCAGCCGGTGAAGAAATCTTATTTTGAAATATTGCACAGCAAGTTGAAGTGGGGAGAGAGCTGATCGAATTGTTGTTGAAGAGGTTTCAGGTTCGAATAAATAGAATTTGATCGCTAGAAAATCTGCCCGCGTACCAGGTCGTCGAATGATTCTCGTTTCCGAATTACGCGATACCGTCCGTCATCCACCAGGATTTCTGCCGAACGACATCGACCGTTGTAATTCGATGATTGACTCATTCCGTACGCCCCGGCAACCCAAATCGCCAGCACATCGCCGGGCGCGACCGGCCCGAGCGGCCAATCACGTAAGAAGCAATCGCCCGTCTCGCACACGGGCCCAACCACATCGACGCGCTGTCGCGCACCGCGTTCTTTACCGCGCGTAACGCGAGTGATCGGATGCACCGCGCCGTAGAGGACTGGCCTCATCAGATCGTTCATTCCGGCGTCGACCACGACAAAAGTTTTACCGCGGCTCTCTTTCACGTAGAGCACGCGAGTGAGAAGCACGCCCGCCGGCCCGATGATTGTGCGGCCGGGCTCGAGCAGGAGATGAGTGTGTAGCGGCTCGAGAATCTGCGCGACCATCCGCGCATACGCTTCGCGCGCCGGAGGTTTTTCCTGCGCATATCGCACGCCGAGTCCGCCGCCGAAATCGAGATACTTCAGAAGGATTCCGTGACTGCGCAGGTCGCAGTAATACGAAGCCAAACGTTGCAGCGCCTGGCGGAACGGATCGAGCGTAACGATCTGCGAGCCGATGTGAACGCTGATTCCCTGCCAGCAAATCCAATGCGAATCGGCATGCGCCAGATATAGGCGCCGTGCTTCCGCCCAGGTCAAACCAAACTTGTGTTCATGGCGGCCGGTAGAAATGTGGGGGTGCCCGCCGGCCTGCACGTCGGGGTTCACGCGAATCGAAACTCCCGGAAGCGTGCCGCCGCGCGCAATGCTGCGTGACGCCTCTTCGAGCAATACTTCGAGTTCGGCTTCCGACTCGATGTTGAAAAGCAGAATCCCGCGCCGGCCGCGATCACGCTTGCTGCTCTTGCGATTGGGGCTCGATCGATACTGAAGCGCCTCGCGAATCTCTTCGCGCTTCTTGCCGACTCCCGAAAACACAATGCGATCGCCGCGAACGCCGATCGTTCGCAACATCTCCAGTTCGCCGCCTGAGACGATGTCGAAACCGTTCCCGGACTTCGCGACATGTTTCAGGATCGCCAGATTGCCATTCGATTTTACCGCAAAGCACAACGTGTGCGGCAACGAGCCGAGGCCGCGATGCAGTTGGTTCTGCGCGTCGTCGATGGCCGCGCGGCTATAAACGTACGTCGGCGTGCCGAACTTGTCGGCTACATCGACGAGCCGCACGCCTTCGCAAACCACGGCGTGAGCTGTGCCGCGAGCCGACTCTGCCTTACTCTGCTTTTTCCACGACAAATGCGGCGTGAACACTGCCGGATCGACAAACGTCAACTTCTTGCCCGATGTTTCGCCGTGCCCGCTCATCGCACCTTGAGCACGACGAGCGTGCGATCGTCGGAGAGCGGAGCGCTCTGCGAGAACCAATCGACTTCGCGAAACACGCGCTCAGCCAGGTCGGCCGCGTTTAATTCGTGATGATCTTCAACAATCTTGCGCAGGCGTTCCATTCCGAAAAACTGTCCTTCATTGTTTGCGGTTTCCGCGATTCCGTCGGAATGAAACACAACGATATCGCCGGGATCGAGCGTAACTCCCCATTCGTCATAGGTGACATCTTCGAAAATCCCAAGTGGGAATCCAGTGAGTTCAACTTTGCCGCAACGGCCATCCTTATAAAGCAGCGGCTGGGACTGCCCCGCATTCGAGACCCGAAATTTGCTGCGACCTTTCTGCCACGTCGCGAAACATGCCGTCATGAAGCGTCCTTCGATGCGGCGTTCGCCGACGATTTGATTCATCTGCCGCAGCATTTCGGGCGGCTGCAATTTCTGCGGCGCGAGGCTACGCATGATTCCGATGGCGACCGCGCCGTACAACGCCGCTGCGGTGCCCTTCCCGCTCACGTCACCGAGCGCGATACCGAGTTGCTGCGGCCCATAACGCAGAAATTCGTAGAGATCGCCGCCGAGTTCGCGCGCCGACAAGTAACGCGCCGCCATATCCAAGCCATAGTCCTCGGTCGGCACCGAACGTAGCAACGCGCCTTGAATTCGCTTCGCTGCTTGAAGATCACGATCCAGGCGCGCTTCGTCGCGAGCCACCTGTTCGTAGAGACGCGCATTTTCCAGCGACACCGCGAAATTCGCCGCAAGAATCGACAACGTTTGCACATGATCGTCGGTGAAGTAGTTCAGTTGCGGGCTCTCGAGATCGAGCACACCGATCACGCGCCCTTTGTGCATCATTGGAATCGCGAGTTCGGAGCGCGTCTCGGGATTCGCCATGATATAGCGCGGATCGGCGGTGACATCCGGCACGATCACCGGCTCTTTCAGCGTAGCCGCCGCACCGACAATCCCTTCGCTCGCCGCCGCGCGCAATTTTCCTTGCACACGCTGGCCATGCTTCACATCGACGCGATGACGAAACACTTTCTGCTCTTCGTCGTACAACATGATGCTCAAAATTTGATAGTCGATGACGCGCTTGGTCTGCTCTGCCGCGCGGCGCAGCAATTCTTCCACGTCGAGTATCGAGCTTGTTTCGCGTCCGACTTCGTTGAGTAGCAATAGCGTGTCGGCCTGCGAGCGCACGCGCTCAAACAGGCGTGCGTTTTCGATCGCCACCGCGAGGCGACTCGCCAGCAGCGTGAGAATATTTTGCTGTTCGCGGGTGAAATATTCCGGATGCCTGCTCTGAATATCAAGCACGCCGATGCATTTACCGCGCAGCATCAGCGGGACTGCCAATTCCGACCGCACGTCGTCGACCGCATGGATGTATCGCGGATCGCGCAACGTGTCGCCTACGCGCACCGGATGTCCGGTCGCTGCCGCCGTACCACTAATGCCCTGTCCGAGCGGTATACGGAGATTCGCCGCAAGATCGGGCGGATAGCCGATGGAAAAACGATGCTTCAGGTACGAACCGTCGCCTCCCTCAAACATCAGAACGCCAAAAATTTCGTAGTCGATGTGCCGCTTGATCAGCGCCGCGGAACGCGCCAGAACCTCGTCGAGGTCGAGCGACGCGTTAACCTCTTCGCCGATCTCGGCAAGCGTCGCCAGTACCTCAGCGGAGGTTTCCGTTGTGGCGTTTTCAGCGAGCGTGCCCGTTTGTGATTCGCGGGGATTCATTGAGGCACTCATTATAACAGGCGAGACGGAACGGCAAGACGCTCGATTAGCCTATGTGGAAAGAATTATAGGAAACGCACTGTCGCCCAAGTTTTGGCGGGCTTTTTCACAGAATGAACGTAGCTTCAGTTCGATTTCGCCTTGGTTCCCAAGGAAAGCACACCAACCTCCGGCATGTTGCGGTAGCGCTCGGCGTAATCGAGCCCGTAGCCAACGACGAATTCATTGGGAATCGTGAAGCCAACATAGTCCGCGTGCACCGCAGCGATGCGCCGTTCCGGCTTGTCGAGCAGCACGGCAATACGAATTCGCTTCGGCTTGCGCTGTTCGAAGACGCGAACCAAATATTGCAGCGTCATGCCGGTGTCGAGAATGTCTTCTACCACGATGACGGTTTTGCCTTCAATGCTGGAATCGAGGTCGCGCGTGAGGCGAACCTGTCCCGAGGTATGCGTGTCGGATCCATAGCTCGACACCGCAATGAAATCGAACGAGACATCTCCGGGGAGCTGCTTTCCGAGATCGGTCAGAAAAAACACGGCGCCCTTCAGCACGCCGACCAGGTGCAGCGGCTCGCCCGGAAAATCATTGCGAATCTCACGCGCGATTTCGCTGACGCGTTTCTGCAATCTCGCACGTGAAATCAGGATGCGGATGCTCTCGCCGTTCTTATTCTTCTGCGATGCCTTCCCCGATTTCGCTTTTTTCGCCATGGCCGACCCTTTACGTGGAACCGAGACTCTAGCTCACGCCGCCGGGTTCGGCAAGGTACGCTTCTTCTCGTAGAATTACAGTAGGAGCTATCAACATGAATGCTTCCCAGGCGTTGCCGGAGCCTTGGCTCCGCGGCACGATCACCGAAGTTGGAGCCGTCCCGCGGGCGGTGCTGCACGCGCTTGAACTTGCCAACGAAGATCTAAAGAAATGGTGCTCGTCGCTGACCGAAGCGGAGTTCAACGCGCGGCCGCACGGTTTACCCTCGGTAGCGTTCCAGCTTCGCCACATTGCGCGCAGCGTCGACCGATTGCTTACGTACGCTGAGGGGAATGCGCTCTCAGCGGAACAACTTACAGCTCTGAAAACGGAAAGCGAATCGGTTCCACCAGCTCAATCGGTATTTGATGAACTCCCCAGTTCGCTAACGCGTGGCGCTCAACGCATTCGCGCACTTGCGAAATCCGATCTCGAGCAAACGCGATTCGTTGGCAAAAAGGCGTTGCCGACGACTCTCGGCGGCTTGCTGGTTCACGTCGCGGACCACACCCAACGCCACGTCGGCCAGGCGATCACGACGGCCAAGATTCTGCTCGCCGAACGGCGCTAGCAACGCAAAACGATATCGCACCGGTCGGTCATTGTTCCGCAAAATTCGGCTATACTCCTCCTCCCGGAGGCAGCGTTGCTGCTCGAAGCGGTCGAGACTACAATCCTCTTTCTCAGCGCGCTTTTCCCCATCGTCAACCCGCTGGGCGGCAGCCCCATTTTTCTCACGCTGACGCGCGATTATTCTCCCGCATCCCGTCGGCTTCTCTCGCAGCGCATCGCGCTCAATAGTTTTATCCTGCTGGTCGTTTCCGGTCTGATTGGCACGCATATTCTCGCGTTCTTCGGAATCTCGCTGCCGATTGTCCAGGTAGGCGGGGGCCTGATCGTAGTCGTCACCGGATGGAACATGCTCCAGCAAAAAGACGACGACGACAATCCGGGCAGTCAGGTTCATCACGATGTCGATCCGCGCGATATTTTTCGCAGCGCTTTTTATCCATTCACGCTGCCGTTGACGGTGGGTCCCGGCTCGATTTCTGTTGCGATTACATTGGGTGCCAATGCCGCGCGCCATGGCGGCCCAATCTATCTGGACGTCATCGTGCTCTTGATCGGTTCGGCCTTGCTCGCTCTTAGTATTTATCTCTGTTACGGCTTCTCGGATCGCATCGCGACAATCATAGGTGCCACTGGGATGAGCGTCATCATGCGACTGTCTTCGTTCCTGCTGGTCTGTATTGGCGTTCAGATTTTCTGGAATGGCGCGAGCGAGCTGCTGCGCACGATCTACACAACGCACTGAGCTGTGATCTTTTCTTTCCTTGGTCTCAAGATCGCGGCGCATTCGCAACAAATCTCGGTTAGTGAAAATCGTGAGAAACCGTTTCGGCTTTCGTGAGGAAAAGCGGATGGAGACGCTGCACTTTGACAGAAATGACGTTCTCCTGATTTTGCAGTACGCCTTCGAGCAATAAAAACTGCTGGTGAACCACCACAACGTGGTGCTGCCGAAAGATTTGCGGTGTCAGGATCGCGTTGGAAATTCCCGTTTCATCTTCAAGGCTAAGAAACACGAAGCCTTTTGCGGTACCAGGACGCTGGCGCGCGATCACCGAGCCGGCAACACGTACCATCGTTCCGTCACGCAAGCGATGCAGATCCACCGCGGTGAGCACGCCCTGCCGGCGTAATTCTTCGCGATGGTAGCGCAGCGGGTGCGGCCCGACCGTCATGCCGGTGTTATGGAAGTCCGCGACGAGGCGATCTTCCGAGGTCATCGGTTGCAGCGGCGATCGTTGCGACAGCGCATCATCCGATTCCATGGATTCGAGTAGTGGCCCCGGCCGGCGCGCGATGCGCTCAATCTGCCAAAGAGCATCGCGCCGGTGAAAATCCTGCTTACCACCGACAAAATTGAGCGCGCCAATTTCTGCGAGTGCCGCCAGATCGTTTTTTTGCAATTTCGGCACGCGCAACTTCAAATCATCGATCGAGCGAAACATCTCGATCTCACGTTGGCGCACAATCTCGCGGCCAATCTCTTCGCGCAGACCCTTTACGTAGCGCAGCCCGATGCGCATGACATGCTCATCGCCAGCTTTTTCCAGCGTGCAGATCCAATCCGATTTCGTCACGTCGATGGGCCGCACGCGCAGCCCGTGCCGCTGCGCATCTTTCACCAGTGTTGCCGGACTGTAAAACCCCATCGGCTGATTGTTGAGCATCGCCGCGGTGAACGCTGCGAGATAGTGGCATTTCAAAAACGCGCTGGTATACGCGATCAGCGCGAAACTCGCCGCGTGCGATTCGGGAAATCCATATAACGCGAACGATGTGATCGACTGCACGATCGTGTCCTGCGTCGTGCCGGTGATGCCGTTACGCTCCATTCCCTGCCGCAGCTTCACTTCCACGTCGCGCATCAGTTTTTCCGAACGCTTGAAGCCAAACGCGCGGCGCAATTCTTCCGCTTCGCCGCCGCTGAAACCCGCGGCGATCATCGCCATGCGCAAAAGCTGCTCTTGAAACAGCGGCACGCCAAGCGTCCGTTCGAGCACCGGTTCCAGCGAAGGATGCAAACACTCCGGCGCTTCACGCCCCTGCCGCCGCGCCAAATAAGGATGCACCATCTTTCCCACGATCGGCCCCGGCCGGATGATCGCTACTTGCACAACGATGTCGTAGAACTCTTTCGGTTTGAGCCGTGGCAGGCACGCCATCTGCGCTCGGCTCTCAATCTGAAACATGCCGACGGTGTCGGCCTTTCGCAGCGTTTTGTAAACCTTCTCGTCATCCTGCGGCAGATGCCCGAGATCAATCTCTTTGTCGTAATGCTTGCTGATAATTTGCAGCGATTCTTCGAGCACCGCCATCATGCCGAGCCCGAGCAGATCGATTTTCACGATGCCCAGATCGGCGCAATCTTCCTTGTCCCACTGCACGACGACGCGATTTGGCATCGTCGCCTGCTCCAGCGGTACAACCGAATCGAGCTGCCCCTGACACACCACAAGCCCACCGGAATGCTGGCCGAGATGGCGAGGCAAATCCTGCGCCTGAATACAGAGCTCGAAAAACTTGCGGATCTTCGGATGATTCAGGTCGAACCCGGCATCGCGAAAATGATTTTCCATCGTGTCGGCGGAATCTTTGTATTCCCACGCGCTGACCAGGCTTGCAAGCCGTCCAAGCGTTTCCGGATCGAACGAAAGCGCTTTACCGATTTCGCGCGCCGCCGATTTTCCGCGATACGTAATGACATTCGCCGTCATCGCTGCGCCGCGTCTTCCATAGCGGTCGTAAACGTATTGAATCGCGCGCTCGCGCTGATCGCCGCTCGGCAAATCGAGATCGATATCGGGCCACTCGCCGCGTTCTTCCGACAAAAATCGCTCGAAAAGCAGTCCCATCCCGACGGGATCGACCGCAGTGATACCCAGCGCATAACACACCGCGCTGTTAGCCGCCGAACCGCGCCCTTGCACGAGAATATTTTGCGAATTGCAAAAGCGCACGATGTCCCAAACGATCAGGAAATATCCGGGCAATTTTAATTTCTCGATCAAGTCGAGTTCGCGTGCAATTTGCTTTCGCGCTTTCTCGTTGTTGGCGCCGTACCGGCGAATCATGCCGTCGCGCGTGCACGCACGAAGAAATTCCATCTCCGTGCCGCCATCGGGCACCGGATACGTCGGGAATTCATAGCCAAGATCGTGCAGCGAAAATTCCAGGCGCGACGAAAGCGTCTCCGTATTCGCGATTGCCTCCGGCAAATCGGCGAAAAGCTGCGTCATCTCTTCGGAAGTCTTCAGATGCCGTTCGGCATTGCGCGTTAGCAAACGGCCAGCGGTCGCAAGATTGCGATGATGGCGAATGCACGTAAACACATCGAGCAGCTCTCTCTGTTGCGGCTGAGCGTATGACGCGCAATTGGTAGCAAGCAGCGGGAGCGATAATTTTCGCGCAATTTCTATCGCAGCCTGATTCCGCGCCTCTTCTTCACGACAAAAATGGCGCTGCAGCTCGACATAAACATTACCGCGCCCAAAACTTTCGGAAAGCTGCTTAACGGCTTGCGTAGCGAGCTCGATTCCGCCCTTCGCAAGCGCGTATACGAGCGGCCCCTCTTCGCCACCGGTCAAACAAACAAGCCCCTTCGTAAACCAATTGAGCTCTCCTGCCGCGAGGCGCCCTTCTCCCTTTTTCGCGCGTAGCTTCATCAGCGTGATTGCGCGGCACAAATTCTGGTAGCCCTCGCGCGATTCGACGAGCACCGGAAAGCGCCAGCCCTCCGGCGTCGTAATCTCCGCGCCGATATGCGCGCGGATGCCTTTCTTTTTCGCCGCATGATAAAAACGCGGCGCGCCGTAAACTCCGTCGCGATCGAGCACCGCCATCGCGCCCATTCCGCGCTCGACGCAAGCCTCTACCAATTCCTCGGGTATCGAAGACCCTTCGAGAAAACTGAACGCCGACCGTGCATGAAGCTCGATGTACATTTTTCTTTGCGCAAGCGCGACCAAGACTAAGAACGCTCACAGCGCAGAGGCAACGCCTAATCGTAAAATCCCGCCACAAACCAATTCTTCCGTGGCGAATCATAAAAAATGCGATACACGCCATGCCGCGGCCACGGACTCGGCTCCGCAACCTTCGCTCTCGCGTGAACGCTCGCATTCATCGCAACCAAACCGATGCGCCCAAACTTCTGCTCGCGCCGCTCAGCTCGCGCGCCAAAATCAATCGCCAGATCCCACTCGTCGTGGTCCCAGCCATCTTCCTGCCACCATTCACCCGAGCTGCGCCACGGACCCGACGCCGCAATGACGTCGCCGCGCATCCCGCTAAAACTGACGCGCACCGGACGTTCGCGTTCGTCATCCACATCCACTTCCACGCTCGCAACGAGCGGCGGACGCAGCACACGAAATCCAGCCGCAGACATTTTCGCAGTAGCATCAGCAGCGGCCACACTCGCGACAGCACCGTCACCAACACGCGACTCCCCCGCACCAGCAACACTCTTCCGCTTCCTGCTCGCTCTCCCTCGATCGCGCCGCCCCTCCTCCACCGCAATCACCCCGCACGTCCACCGCCCCACGCGAAAATTCTCCGCGCGATGCGTGTCAATCAATTCCGCCACTCCAACATTCGATTCCCCGACCAGCTTCGCCAGCCGCGCCACCGTCAGTTCCAACTTTTCCGGATCAGGCCCGCGCGGCACAAACAATCCGCTCTGCGCCACGCGCGGAGCCGCCGCATCCGCCGTCATCCGTATTTTTTGTATCGGCGACTTCGGCGGCTCCGACTGCAGCGCCAATCGCAAAAGTTTCAGCAACACTTTCGCATCGCGCATCGCCACCGGCAGCGTCAACACCTTCGCAAACTCGCGCGGCGCCGTTTTCTTTCGCGATTCGTCGCTCATCGACTGCACATCTTTTTCAAACGACGGCTCCAGTTCGAACCATACGCGAATCGTCTGCACCGCCAGCGCCCGAGACTCTAGCCGCGCGCAAAGCTGATCGAGCAGCCGCCCCAGCAAAAACGAAAGCGGCTCCAGCTCTTCGACCGCGTCGTCCAGCTCCATCTCTTCTTCAAACGTCAGGCTGACCTGCGCCAGCACCAACGTTCGCACCCGCGCGCCGCGTGCCAGTTCGTGCAGCAACACGCCGCGCTGCCCCAGCCGCTCTGAAAGTTGCAGCACCGGCAGTTCCGCCAGCGCGCGCAGCGTCGCAATGCCCCAGCGATCCAGCGTCTCCAAAATTTCCGCGTCCTGCGAAAGCGTGCGCACTGGCAGCGCACCCAGCCGCACCGCTTCTTCCCCCGCGCGTAAAATCGCAATCCCAGAAAATCCGCGCGCCGCCAAAATCGCCGCCTCAATATTGGAAGCGATCCCAATATTCGGCACTACGCCAACGCTCGTTACGCGCTCCATCAAAACCCGCGCAATTTCTTCATCTCTCCCAAGCAGTGAAAAAAGCCCATCCATATCCAGCACGAGCGTGTCCGGCGCCGTATCTTCGACGCGCGGCGAAATGCTCCACGCCACATCCAGCAACGCGGCGTGCGTCGCTTTCTCCTGCGCCTCCGAGCGATGCCGCATCTCCACACCACAAAATTCCGCCACCTGCGCCTTCGTCATCCCATGCTGCACGCCCGCCCGCTGCGCCGCCGCATTCGCCGCCACCACGCTCCACAGCGGCGCCTTCCCGCCGAGCAGCGCCAGCGCAACGCGATCGCCGCGCAACTCCGGTTCGGTCCGCGCCACCGCCTGCAACATAAATCCCGAAATATAAATGCACGCAAACGCCATCGCCTTGTAGCCGCGTTCGTTTCCCAGAACGCGGGCCTTTCTGCTACATCAGCAACATCCATCCACCGACAAAAAACGCCGGCAAAATGCCGGCGCCGCAAAACCTTTAACGTTCCGCTTATCCGCGAACTTCACTCCAATCCGCCGCCGTCCTAAAAAACGCAATTCGCTCCTGCTTATTCCTCGAATCAAATCCCGCAGCACCCCGCGACGAAAACTCGTTAATCGCCATCACCTCATTCACATCCTGCACCCGCGTCCGCACAACATCCGCGCCAATCTCAAACCCGCGAAACAGCCGCGCCATCGAATGCCGCACAAAACTCCGCCCGCGATCGCGCTCGCCCACGCCTTCGCGCTTCTGCAAAATACCCGCCTCACTCCACTCCGCCGGACGCGCCTCCAGCCGCAGCACCAGCGACGCGCACGTCTTCGCATTCGCTTCCTGCTCCAGCACCAGCAAAATCGTCGGCGTATCCTCCACCGCGCGCCGAAACCGAAACCACGCATTCAGCGGCACATAGCGCACAATTTTCGGCGCGATATCGCTCAAATCCACCGCCACCATTCCAAATCCGCCTGCCTGAATCAGCAAATCCGTCGCACGCAACGCCTGGTCCGCGTTCCGGCAGCGCACCCACAACAATTGTTGCAACGCCACTCCCGCCGCGCTCGCCAGCGCCGGATCAAAACTGTCGCGCGCATCAATCAGCGCGCACATTTCCCCTTCCGCCGTGCGCGCCGCCAGCGCCGACAACATCACGCTCGTCCGCCCCGAACACGGTGGCCCACAAATTTCCGTCATCGCGCCGCGCGGCAATCCGCCCACCACGGCGTCCAGCGACGGAATTCCCGTCGACACCAATTCAAAAATATTTCGATCACGATAATTAAAAGGAGAAACGACGCGCCCGCGGAGATCGAGCTCGATTTTGGAGCGAAGAGCAGCAAGTGAGGAAGCGGCGGCCATGAGAGATCGAGCGAGAAAGCGAAGCGATGCGGGGCGCGCTACATTTTCGCCTTTTCTTCGCCTACTCTACCCAGCCGCCTCTTCTCTGTCAACCGCGAATTTTCTTGATCGGTAGCGCCGGCCACCAACCGCTAACGCTACACCGAATACCCCGGCCCTCTCGGCGGCGCAGGATCGGGCCCCGGACTCGGCTCCGGATCAGGATCGGACGGCGGCAAATTCGGATCACCCGTCCCCGGCGTCTCCGGAGTCGGCGGAGTCGTCACCGGCTCTTCCGGCCTCGGCCCCGGATCATCCGGCTGCTCCGGCCCCGGCTGTCGCGCAACAAGCTCCTCCAGCAACTCTCCAACTCGAATTCCGTCGCGGCTAAAAATGGCAACCCTCCGTAAATTTCACGCAGAGTGTGAAAGCACAAGCAAGCCACCAACAATCAGGTAAACACCCCAGACCGCCGACTGGAATTTGGCATGCCTTCTGTTCACGAGTCGACGCCAAATGCGCTGCCGTTCTTGAAACTCCTCACTAGACCACGCCGACAATCCTCGCTACCATCGCCGCAATCATTCCAGGTCCGCAAGTGTCCGGCGAAAGGGGCACATGCTCGCAATATTAAAAAGTATCGGCGCCGTCTTAGCCGGCGCAATCGTCGGAATCGCCTTGTCTCTCGGCACCGACGCGGTGATGCACGCGCTTCATATTTTCCCGCCGATCGGCCAACCAATGACCGACTCGCGCCTGCTCGCTCTGGCCACGGTATATCGGACGATTTACAGCGTGCTCGGCGCGTACGTGACCGCATGGCTGGCGCCGTCCCGGCCGATGCTCCACGCGATGATTCTCGGCTCACTCGGAATGCTCGCGGCAATCGCAGGCGTCATCGCCACGTGGAGCAACGTCGCCGAATACGGACCACACTGGTATCCCATCGCCTTGGTCGTGCTAGCGCTGCCGCCAGCGTGGTTCGGTGCATGGCTTTACGAAAGACGCGGACAGACTCGCTGACGCTGATCCCAACGCACGCGCTCTCTACTTCAGCCAGCTTTTACTCATACCGCAGCGCCACCAACGGATCGACCCGCGCCGCTCTCCGCGCCGGAATCCAACACGCCACCACGCCCGTCGCCAGCAGCACCGCCGTCACCGCCACCACCGTCATCGGATCGTGCGCCGACACGCCCCACAACTGGCTCTTGATCGCTCCCGCCAGCAGCAAACTCGCCACAACTCCAATCACCGCACCCAATCCCACCAATCGCAATCCCATCGACACGACAAGCCGCAACACATCACCGCTCTCCGCCCCCAGCGCCATGCGAATCCCAATTTCCCGCGTCCGTTGCGCCGCCGTATACGCCAGCACGCTGTACACCCCGACGGTCACAAGAATCAGCCCGACGCAACCAAAAATCGACATCAGCAAAAATCCGAACCGCGGCCCCGCATACGAAATCGAATTGATGAAGCTCTCCAGAGTGCCTGTCAACGTTAGCGCCACGCCGCGATCCGTCGCCCACACTTCCTGCTCCACCGACTTCAACATCGCCATCGGCTCCTGCGCCGTACGCACCAGAATCCCACGCCCGCCCGAGCCCGTAATCGTGTACGGCACCCACGTCTCCGGAAAAATCGGATCCTGCAATCCCGAATTCTTGGAATCGGCCACGACTCCAATCACCTCAAACCACGCATCCTTCACCGGATCCGGATAACCCTCAATCCCAAGAAGATGAATGCGCTGGCCGATCGGATCCGAATCGTGCAGATAGCGCTTCGCAAACGTTTCGTTGATCACCGCCAGCTTCCGCTTGCCATCGACCTCCGCTTCCGTAAACGTCCGTCCGCTCCGCACAGGAATCTTGAGCGTCGAAAACACGCTCGCACTGCTCATCTGAAACTGTGTCTCCCACTTTTCATCGTGAGACTTGCCCGCAACTTCCAAATCCGTTCGCTCTCCGCCATAAGGCGGCAGCGAACTTGTCTCCATCGCATCCACGACGCCCGGCAGCGCCTTGAGCCGCTGCAACAATGGCTTAAAGAAGCTGACCAATTGATCCGACGTCTTATAGCGATCTGTCGGCAACGGCAACCGCACGACCAATACGTGATCCGCAGAGAAGCCCAGATTCACTTGACGCAGCGCCATGAAGCTGCGCATCAGCAATCCGGCTCCTACCAACAGCGTCAACGAAAGCGCCACCTCAAACACCACGACTGCGTTCCGCAACTTGTTGCTGCCGCCGCTGCTCGTTCCCTTTCCGCTGTCGCGTAACGGATCGTTCAGGTCGCGCTTCGCCGCCTGCAGCGCGGGTACGAGTCCGAAGACAACCGCCGTCAGAATCGCGACGCACAACGTGAAAATCAGCACCGGAGTATTCAGCCGAATCACCGCTTCCGATGGCACAATGTCCGCAGGAATCACAGCCACCAGCGACTTCAGTCCGCCCCACGCAATCAACGTCCCCAGCGCCGCCCCGCCCAGCGCAAGAATCAAACTCTCCACCAATAACTGCCGAATCAGCCGCATCCGCCCCGCGCCCAGCACCGCTCGAATCGCGAATTCCTTTTCGCGCGCGGTTGCGCGCGCTAGCAGCAAATTTGCAACGTTGCCGCAACCGATCAGCAACAACAACCCGACCGCCGCCAGCATGATGTACAGCGTCGTCCGAAACTGCCCGACAACCAGATCGGTCAGCGACTGAATCTCCATCGAAAAATGTTTCGGATATTGCTTCGGATACTTCGTGGCGAGCTGGTGCGCAACGAGGTCGAGATCGATCTGCGCCTGCTTTTCCGTCACGCCCGGCTTCAAATGCCCCAGCAAAAACCAATACTGCGGAAATCCATGGGCCTCGGTCACTTCTGCTCGTTCGGGTCGCCCGGGCAGATACACGTCGGCGTCGCCCCACCCGAACCGCGGCGGCATAACGCCGATCAGCGTATAAGAAGTGCCGTTCAACACAAACGCTTTGCCTAGAATGCTCGGATCGGCGCTGAATCGCGTGACCCAGGTCTTGTAGCGCATCACGAATGTGGGGGGAGCGCCCGGTTCATAGTCGGCCGGCCCCATGGCTCGTCCGAGGAGTGGCGGCATGCCTAAAAACTCAAACGTTCCCGGTGTTCCAGTCGAGCCTTTAAACAGCTCCGTGCCGGTTCCCGACCGATAAAGAACATCCTCCGAGTCATTGGCAATCACTCGATCGAAAACGTGGTTCTGTTCGGTGATGTCGATGAATTCCGGGCCAATGTAAACGGCGCGCCCGCCCTGCTCGTTCCGCTCCGTGTCATGGATCAGCACCGTCATCAGCCGCTGTGCATCTGTGTAAGGAAACGGCTCCATCAACACGTTGTCCATCACGCTGAAGATCGCCGTCGATGCACCAATTCCCAATGCCAGCGTTACGATCGCGACCAGCGCGAAGCCACGGCTCTTCCACAGCGTGCGCGCGGCGTATCGGATGTCCTGTCGGAGCGTTTCCATATTGATCCTCCCGCTACGTACGGGCCCCTGCAACTAACAGACCTTGATTCGCCATTCGCGGCGAACGGTTGTATTGCTTGCGCCATCCAGTTGCTCAACAATGCACAGACCACCGTGCATTCAGCTACGGACCAGCCTTGCGAAATGTTCCTGCTTGCGTCACAAATTTCGACGCTGTATTCCTGAGACTAGGCGCGCGCTTTAAGATTCGTCTGCACTTAAAATTGACGCTGGACCGCGCGCATCGGCTTTCGGTCAATACAGGAAAGCGACACTTTCTTCATCCCTTCCGTCGAATTCGGCTGAACTTGAGATATATTTCCCAGCAGACACAACTTATGCCCGACAAAACAAAGACCAAACCCTCCTCCGTTCCGGCCTCGCCGAAAGTTCTCGTCGTCGACGTTGGCGGCACCAACGTCAAAATGCGCATGAAAGGCCAGAAGGAAGCCACGAAAATTCCTTCCGGCCCGACCATGACCTCCAAGAAAGCCGTCGACATCGTCAAGACCAACACCAAAGGCTGGGACTACAACTGCATTTCGCTCGGCTATCCCGGCCCAATCATCAATGGTCGTCCGCTGCGCGAGCCGCACAATCTTGGCGGCGGCTGGGTCGGCTTCGATTTCAACAAGGCGTTCGGCGTCCCGGTGAAATTGATCAACGACGCGGCGATGCAAGCCGTCGGCAGCTATAAAGGTGGCCGCATGTTGTTCCTCGGTCTCGGTACCGGCCTCGGCTCGGCCATGATCGTGGACGGCGTGCTCGAGCCGATGGAGCTGGCGCATCTCGGCTACAAGAAGGGCAAAACCTACGAAGACTATCTCGGCCTTCGTGGTCTCGAGCGCCTCGGCAAGAAGCATTGGCGCAAAGAGGTTTGCAAAGTGACCGAGTCGCTGAAAGTGTCTCTCGGCGCAGACTATGTCGTCCTCGGCGGCGGCAACGTCAAAAAACTCAAAGAATGTCCGAAATTCGCCGTCATCGGCAGCAACGAGAACGCTTTCGTCGGCGGCCTGCTCATCTGGGGCCAGGACACGAAAGCCCACCCCATCGTCGACATCGGCACCGCCGCCGGCTCAGGCACCGGCAAGCCGCGCAAATAACCCGTCGGTTTGTTCCCTTCGGTTTGTAGGGGCGGGGTTTACTCCGCCCGGCGTCGACGCGACTACCTATCGACCCGACTGAGCCCCTGAATCTTCGCCCTATTCCCGCCCTGTCCGAAGCCCACGCCGCCCGATCCCACCGCCTCGATCTCGCCCATCCAACCGCCGGAACTTCTTTTCCTATTTCGGTACCTCTCGCTCGGAAACCATTGCATAGCCTGAGGAAATCTTCCTGTCGCACGCTAAACCGCGTCGTCCCAGCAAGTTCGTCGCAGGCGACCGAAAGCTCGATTCCCTTCCACCAGAGCTGTGAAAAATCGAGCGACTTAGCATCAAAGAACTACTCGCTAACTCCTTGAATCAGGCCGAGATGGAGTTAGCTGCCGATCGTAGCGACCGCCCGCGATGCGTTCCAAACGGTGACGCTGGGAGCCGCGACAGGTGACACATTTGCGGCTGAAACCCAGCCCAATGCCGACGAGTTCGGGCGAAGTCGGCTTGTTCGAGGCCTGGCAATCGCTTTCCGTTCGCCTGCACTTTGGTACGGGCCTTGCTTATTGGCAGTGGAGAGGGTCGGTATGTCTGCCACAATGTCGAGTACGGCCAGCCTCTGCTGGTGCCAGGTTGCAGTCCCGCAAGAGCTTGAAAATGAAGTTCTTTGCGTCCAACACTTCCTCGCCACGATCGAACATGACTGCTCGGAGCTGCGCCGCGAGATCGCGATAGGCAAAACCACGCCTATGCGTCAGGCGGAAATTGCCGACTGGATGAAGATCACCGCCGGCAAACTGACCAACGTCGCTATCGGCCGCCTCCGCCTTTCGGACGAATACAAGAAGCGGATCCTGACCACGTTTCTAACGCTCATGAACTTGCAGGAAAGCCTGGATCGCTCAGCCAATCGTGCCACGACAACCGGCCGAAATCGCGAACTGCCTGTCGTCTAGCTCGCCTCGATGCTGGCCTGACGTCTCAGCCTGTGGATTACGGTAGGCAAGCAGTGACGTGTCGATTTCGATAGTCAGACAGTCGCAACGCTCCTTAAGCATTCATTCTTATACACTTACCTCTCTCTCACCTCTCGCCGCCCGCCAGACGGAGCGTAAGAAGAGCTAAGGCCCTATGCAGGAAGGCCTTAGGGGTTTCTAAGGCAAACACCTGATTGGCGCGAGGATACTCTCGGCTTACCGTTTATTCACAAGAATCGTTCATGGCGAGACCGACCCTCGCTGACGGGCAGGTGCCTGTATCCTCACCGAATGAGGCACCTGTCCCCCCTCTTTTCTTTCCTTTTGTTGTGACGCCCTTCCAGTATTCGTTGCTTTCAACTAAATCCGTTTCGACCGAGGTGCTGCGGTGGTCTGCGTCCGCATTTTTGAGGATGCGAGCAGCGGACGCATACGCTTGCCCGTAAGAGCGAAATGTCGCATCGGGGGATTGCTGCGGGAGCATGCGGAGTTGCCAGTCATGGTGGTGAATAACTGGGCGAAAACGCTTCCATGTCGGTTCGGCACTTAGCTCGCGGAGTCTTTCCATCGCTGCGATGAGCGCAGACGCAGACGCTTCGGTTTCGGAGGAAACCGCTCCAGTTAGCGTCGATTCGGCGCATCCGTCGGCGAGTGTTTGCATGTGGTCGAGAATTTCCGCCAGCGAAGCGTGAGGACATTGCGGATCTGCACTCGGCACTTGTGTTCGGTGAGATGGAGACGCGGGCGTCAGGAACTCGGCGGCGGATGCATTGCGCAAAGCCTGGGCGAAGGGTTCATCGGGGGTAGCCGACTCTCGATGGATGGGGTGATAGGTTAAGCCGCCTAACGGATCGTGTGACGTGGCCGGTTGCAGCGAAGTTTCCCAAGCGGATTGGTTCTGGGCGCGGAGTTCGCGGCGCAGGTCGGCGACGGAGAGATGGCCGAGGCGGTGAAGCGCAGCAGCGACGGCTGAGTCGATCGAAATCGCAGACATTGGTGCGTTGAGCGGAGTTTGCAGAACGAGATGGTTGTTGCCATACGGCGCGGTTTCGGCGAACCAGGCTGCGGCGCCGTAGAGTCCGAGCACTGTCGTACCTACCGCGGCTGCGAGATGTGCAGCGCCCGTATCGCCACAAATGAGGAGTTCACAACTGGCGAGAACCGCGGCCATTTCCGGGATGCTGGTGCGGCCCGCGAAATTTGGAATCGCGACGCGGGCGGAGGATCTGATTTTTTCGCAGAGTTCGCGGTCAGACGGCGCGCCGACCAATAGTGGACTGAAACCGGCGACGGCGAGCGATTCTGCGATGCGCGCGAAATTTTCGATGGGCCAGCAACGCGCGAGTTCGCTGGCTCCGGGATTGAGAGCGACTCTGCGACCGGGTGGGAGCGCGAAAGGCAATTCGACGGATTTGTTTGCGTAGGAGCGAGGCGGCGCCGATGGCGACACGGTTCCGGGAGCAGCGCGAATGAGATCGACGAGATTGAAAAGATTTTGCTCACGGAAAAGAAGCAGCGCGACGCGATAGGCGCTGGCAGGGCCGAAGTAAAGGCATTCGCAGGCGCGAATGACACCACCGTAGCGCGCGTTGGGATTCGTACAAGAGATTGCGCCGGCGAGCCAGCAGCCAAGCGGCGCGTGCGACGCGTTGATGACGCGATCGTAAAGCGGGAGTTGGAGATCGGCGAGAAGTTCATGAGCTTCGACTAGAATTTTTCCATGTGGAAATTCGCAAGCGATCGCGTCGTCGAGCGTCTTCAGCGAATCAGAGATCGTGATGATGTCGGCGATTGCGGAAAAGCCGAGTAGCGCAGTGTGCGTCGAGTGAAGGACGAGCACATCGACTTGATCGCCGGATGCGGCGAGATCGCCAAGTAGCGGCGTCGTCTGGACGACATCGCCGAGGCGGCCAAGCTGGATGACGAGTGTGCGAGTCATGCCGGTTTTTTGTTCCGCGCGTCCGAGGCCAATTCTCTTCTCAAGGTCTTCATCGGCTGAAAATCGAGACGACCACAGGGCAACCGGAGCGACAGTTTCGCTGGAGTTTCGCTTTGGGGGGTATACCCCGGGTTGTTTTGCAAAGAGTGCGGAAGCGCTTGCGAATGTGTGGGTTACGGCGGGCGACTTTTTAAGAGTGAGTAAGCTATTTAGAAACAGGGGATTACAGAGGCATCCGGGAGCGAAAGAATGGATTGAAGCGGCGTGAAGCAGGCGGGCGAAAGAAAAACGCGGCTTCGACACCGAGGACACGGAGAGCTGCCTTTGCTCCCTCCCGGAACTCGATACTCATTTTAGCGCGCCGATGAGGATTGCCAAAATTAGAAGTTTTTATGAGCGGAGTTCGTTCGAATTAGTGCTGGCCGTTCTCTCCAGACGATTCGGAGCGAGGCGAGTGGCGGGGTGGAGCTGCTCACGTTCGAGGATATTCGCTGCGCTTTGAGCTGATGAAATATGACGTCGAGATTACAGAACCATGGCATAGATTTGTGGTCGTGAAGGCGTTGTATTGAGCAGTTTGATACGGTAAAATGCAGGAACCGCGTGAGGTTCTTCCTGGTCGCGTACTGAGGCGAAGTTGGACGGGCGCGGCACCCCGCAGGTGTCTAGCCAAGGCTGAAGGTCTAGCGAAACTCCGGAGTCCAGATGAAAGTCGTGCTGATGCGCATGTTTGTGCTTATCTGCATTCTGCTTTGTGGTATGGGTGTGAGCGCGCAAACGCCAATCCCGTTCGTTTTTTCTTCAGTCAACGGTCCCCCAGGCGGTTTTGGAGCGGACCTAAACGGCGACGGGAGGGGAGATATCGTCACCCGGTCGGGTAGCGTCTTTTTAGGTAATGCTGACGGAACGTTCACGCGCGCGGCAGCCATCAACATCGGAACGAACGTGCAGTTCACCGTGGCGGCCCTCGGAGATTTTACAGGAGACGGAAAAGTGGACGTCCTATTGGACGCGAACCAGACGTTCCTTTATGTCTTGCCGGGAAATGGAGACGGAACGTTCGGAAGCGCCTCTACGACAAACGCTGGGGCGCAACTGCAGGAAGTGCAGGCAATCGACCTAAATGGCGACGGCAAATTGGATGTCGTCGGCGTGCCGGTATCGCCGAACAACGGCCAATTGCTGGTTTATTTGGGAAACGGAGATGGAACGTTTCGCGGTGGTACGTCATACACGATGTTCGCGGGCAACGCCGTGGGGCAGTTGGTCGTGGGAGATTTTAACGGCGACGGAAAAGTCGATATCGCGGCTGCGGGATATACGCCGAACGCAAACGGTCCGGTGGGAGTGTTGCTGGGGCACGGTGACGGCACGTTCGGCACGGTAATCACTTCGGTAGGAGTCAATTCGCCGTTCGGCATCGGAACCGCAGACTTCAACGGAGACGGAAAGCTCGACTTGCTCGTCGCTGGAACAGACTTTGCAAATTTTGTTGGGGAGACGTATCTGCTGGCTGGAAATGGCGATGGAACGTTTCAGGCACCAACGATCGTAGCACCGGGAACAGGGCCATTATCGGTTGAGGACTTCAACGGAGATGGGAAGCCGGATGTGATGGTGTGGGCGGACCCGTTTATCGAATGTGTTTACGGGAAACGGCAACGGGACATTCAGTCAGAAGGCAACGTATTTGAATTCATCTCTGGATGCAGCATTTTTCGTGGCGATAGGTGATTTCAACGGTGATGGAAAGCTGGATATTTCGGACGGAATCACAGCGATCTTCGGACAAGGCGACGGAACGTTCAACGATGTGACAGCGAATTTGGTCAATATACGGGAAGCGACCCAAATAAGCACGGTGGCGTCAGGAGACTTTAACGGCGACGGTAAGGCGGACTTGGCAGTGGGCAGCGGACCGAGCATCTACATTCTGCTGGGCGATGGGACCGGGAAATATTCAGTGGCACATGCATACAGCGTTCCGACAACGCCTGTGTTGTTACAAACCGCTGATTTGAACGGGGATGGAAAACTGGATTTGCTGTTTGGCACCAACAACACGGTAACCAACAACGTTGACGTCATGTTAGGAAATGGTGACGGGAGTTTTGGTTCGGTCGCATCTTCTCCGATCGGGGCCAACGTCGGGGCGTTCAAAGTTGCAGACTTCAACGGAGACGGAATTCAGGACATCGCGGCGTTTGTTAACGGGCAACTTGGTGTGCTCATTGGCGCCGGGGATGGGACTTTCGCGGCGCCGGTGTTCTACTTCGCTGGGGCCGACGCGAACTCATTCGGCATAGGAGATTTCAACGGAGACGGAAAGGCCGATGCAGTCGTTTGCGGATCGGCAGGTATCGGCGTGCTGCTGGGAAGAGGCGACGGTACGCTGGGGAGCGCGACTTTTCCTGATCCTCCGCCGCCCCCGCCGCCGCCCGGGCCGGCGGGGCCACCCCCGACCTCGGCCTGCCAGTTATATGCGGCGGCAGACTTCAACAACGACGGTGTTACAGATGCGGTTGTGTTTCAGTTCAGTGAAAGATCGACATTGCTTGGAAATGGCGATGGAACGTTTACCACCGTGGCGGCCGGTACGATCTCGTCGGTCGCTAGCGTCGCTGACATAAACGGTGACGGAAATCTCGACCTTATCGCCGATGACGGAACAACTGTTGTCTTCGGGAACGGCGACGGAACATTTAGTGGAGGCACAAGTTTCGGCGTGCCGTGGATCAGTCCATTCATCTGGAACGCAACCAACGACGGAACCGCAGAAAATGTCCCGGTGTTCGCCGTGAACAAGTTCAGCGGGAGCGGGCTTCCGGGAATCGCGATGATCGTGCAGAGCGTTCCAGGAGGCGAGATTTCGTTGCCGAATCCGTTGACGGCGCCTGCGCCTGATTTTGCTCTATCGGCGACGCTTCCAGCGCTCCTAGCTCCTGGTGGACAAACCACTCTGACGGTAACGTCGAAGGCCATCGGCGCATTCAATGGCAGCATTGCGTTGTCATGCGGCGGTTTGCCGGATGGAGTAGCGTGCAGCTTCGCATCGGGAACGATCGCGGGCGGATCTGGGACAACGACGCTGACGATCAGTGCCGGGAGTTCGACGGCGCTGGGTCGATACCCGTTCACGTTAGCGGGCTCATCAAGCACGAAATCTCACGACCGAGCCGTTGCAGTAACAGTCGCGACGTCGGCGGGAGCAACAAATGCGAGCCTGCTGCCCGCACTATTGAATTATTCCTCGAGTCCTGTTGGAAGCAGCGGGAACGGGCTAAGCACCACGCTAACGAACGCTGGTGGTGTGCCACTCCAGATCTCGAGCGTATCGATTGCGGGAGCGAATGCGGCTGACTTTTCGATTGCCGGCAACACTTGCGGGACGTCGGTGCCGCATACGCTAGTTGCGTGATCGGTGTCGGATTCGCTCCGACGGCGAGCGGAACGCACTCGGCCATGTTGGTCGTAAAGGACAATGCGACAGGTGGGGCGCAAGTAGCCTCGCTAAGTGCTTCGGCGCAGGACTTTACAGTAGCAGCGGGATCGAGTGGAAATAGCGCGACCGTTGCAGCCGGAAAGGCTGCGACTTACTCCATCTCGGTAGGCGGAAGTAGCGGATTCAGCGGGAACATAGCGTTGTCGTGCAGCGGAGCGCCGACGGGGGCGACTTGCACGGTTTCGCCATCGACGCTGGCGGTGAGCGGGAGCGCAGCGGCGACGGCCACCGTTAGTGTCATGACGACGGCGCGATCGATGATGATGCCAGTGGCGAATCGTGATGATCGATGGACGCCGTCGATTTACGGCTCACAGCGTGTTGTCGCGACCTGCGCGACGATGCTCGTAGTTTGGTTCCTGTTGTGGACGGTTGGCGGAACGCGGCGACGGAGAACAACGTGGATGCCTGTCGCGGCTAGCGTTTTGTTGCTTGCAGGAATAGCGATGAGTGGTTGTGGTGGCGGTGGTTCGAGTTCGACTGGTGGCACGACTCCTCCCCCAAGTGGAGGAAGCGCGACTGGAACGCCCGCTGGGAGCTATACGATTACGGTGACGGCAACGGCGGGCAGCGGTGCGAATGCCGTCAGTCATGCGACGAAGTTGACGCTTGTGGTGCAGTAGAGCGAATTAAAGGGTAACGAGCAGCTTCGTGGAGAAGGCGGCAAGGCCAGCTCACAGTTTGTGAGTTGGCGCGCCGGGATGCTGATTGCGCCAGAGGCTGCGGCCTGGGCGGTAGGCGTCCATCAGGCGGGAAACCAAGACAGCTAGGAAGAGGACTCCGAGGATCGCTTCGACGATCGTGAAGGAGCGGGCGTGTGCCGACACGGGTGTGATGCCTGGTGCGCCTAACGACGTGAGTGTGCCGAAACTGTAGTAGATGAAGTCGAGGCGATCGGGAACGGTGTGGAAGTTGGCGTGGGGATCGAAATAAAACGCGCCGGGATGAAGGACGGAGACGAGATGGTAGAGGCTGGCGAAGCCGAATCCGACGAGGAGATAGATACAGAGAGCGCCGAAGATGGTTTCGGAATTGGAGTGGTCGCGCGCGAAGATGCGTTTTAGGACCACACACACGACGAAGACATCGAAGCCAAAGCTGAGAACGATGTTGCTCATTGCGAGGGTGCTGGGATTGGCGGCTTTCAGAATCCAAATGTGCTGCGCCATCGCGGGAGCGCCGAGAAGAATGGCAAAAACCAGAAGGGAGCGGCGATAGCCCACGGCATAGATGCTGAAGAGGATGACGCCGCTGCCGATGATGCGGAATAAGTAGTAGCCGAACGTGCCGTTCTCGGCGAAGGGATAGATGATGAGTGAGGCGATCAGAAAGATGAACAGGAGCATGTAGCGATGGGTTGCGGGAGGAGCGGGCGCGGCAGACGCCTGTGATGTTGGGACGGCAATCGGATGTTCGAGCGGGGATGCGTCGGACATTTTCGGTGCGGCTCCGTTGGGTTCGAGGAGATGGTACAACGAGATTGTTGAGGGGATGTTGCGCAGTGACTTGCTGTGACGGGTTGAATAGCGGGGCCGCGCAGTTGGCGAGGCTCACGGGTTGGGTGCGAGCGTTGAATTCGAGGATTAAGGAAGCACGGCGGCGCGCAGATTCAGCAGGGCTACGGCCGCTGTTGGCGGGCTGACGGATTCGTCGGACGCCGTTTTCGCGAGTGGGGTACCTTCAAATTTTTCGTAGGAGATTTTCGTCTCGCCGGGCAGTTCCGTTACCGAGACGAACTCGATGGATTTGAGGCGGTCGGGAATTTTTGCGCCGAAGTAACGGGGATCGTCGCGACGCGTCCACGTGACCAGCGCGATTTGCGAGCCGGGCGGGTAGTCGTGCTTGGAATTGGCGCGAGCGTATTGGATGGCCGCGTCATTTCCGTAGAGCGTGGACATCGTGGAAGTTTGCGGATCGATGGACGAAGTGATGATTCGCCATTTCAGCGGATTTGCGGAAGCGCGCTTGATTGTGCGGCGGACAGCGAGGCGTTTTCGTTGATTGTGGCGGTGAACGACGCAACATTGTTTCTGTCGGAGCATCCGGAGAACAGAACGCAGGAGGCGAGCACGATCGCGAGAGAAACCACGATGAGCAGGCGGCACATCGTTGTTGGGAGCGTCATTGTTGGGAGCTTCGCCGGTAAACGCGTCATTGCTGGCCTCGAATCGGCTCGGTGAAGACATAGTCGGTCGAGCTGAGAGGCTCGTGGCAGCCGGTGCATTCGTTCACAAAGTTTGCGTCTTTGCCGTAGGGCTTGAGGTCGGCGCCGCGCCATCGGGCCCGCCCCAACCGAGAGTCGATGCGTATTTCTTGTGGTCGCGAATCATGAATTCGACCTGGAAAAACGGGCCGGGACGAATTACGCCGGCGGCGCCGGTTTGCTCGAACCATGCGATTTTCGCGAACGTTGCGCCGTCGGGCCAGGGATCGATCTGATTTTCGGCGATGGCTTTGATGGCGATGTCGTTGCCGAGGATTTGGCGGATGGTGTTGTTGTCGAAGCGCTCGGTACTGCTGATCGGCTTCCAGTTTTTATAGTCAGATGGAAAAGCGATGCCGTTCGGCGCGGGCGCTGGTTTCGAGAGTGCGTCGCCCGAGGGGAGCCAGGTTTCGTACTGGGATGCGCCGGAGTCATTGGGCGAAGCGGGCAAAGCGGGAGAAATCGAAGCGAGATAACTTTTGAGCGTATTGAAGTCTTGTTCCGAAACCTTCGCGGTGGGATGGAAGGCGACATACGCAGGAATTGGCATGGCGCCGCGGGAAACTTGGAAGAGGCCTTCGTAAAGCGCGGCTTTTTGCTGGGCTGCGGGGAGTTTGCCGATTTCCGAAAAGTTGATGTGTTTTCGGGCTTCGAGTACGTGCTCGCGGACGATCGTGTAGGCCGGGACGGGATAGTCGAACCAGGCGAGCTTGGTTTCGTTGGAGTGGCAGTTGTAGCAGGACTTTTTCAAAACTTCTTTTACTTCGGGAGGCGCTTGGAAATCGGCGGTGACGGGAGGGTTGGGGAGCGGAAGGCGGACGAGCTGGATTGCGAGGGCAAAGAAGATAACAACACCGACTGTGCGGAGTAAGAATCGAAACATTTTGGAGACGCAATTTTGATTATTCGACGCGTTGATCGGTTACAGGATATTTCCTCGAGTCGTTCGTCACAACGAATTTCGACGATGGAAAAATCGAGCCAAGGTTCCTCCACTGCGCGAGCCGACGCGTTCGCACCCTTCGAGGCTAAGGGTGTCCAGTCCCAAGACATGCTTTACATTTAGTCCCAAGACATCCTTTACACTGCGGGGCGGGATTGGCTCCAGTGCTCGATGATGGTCGAGCACTGGAGCCGCAGGTCGATTTCGCGGAACAGGGTGGCGCAGTAGTAGACCAGGACGCGGTCGTCGATGGCCACTAAGCGCACCCATTCCCCGCGCAGCGCCTTGCTGATTTTCCATTTCCATCCGCGCACTTCGATCTTTCCCTGCGGGTCCACTTTCAACACCCACGATCCAGCCGGATATTCCCATCGCGGCGGTTGCGGATCGTATTTGCGCGCGCTCGGTTGCCACACGCTGGCCGGAGTCTTCATCTGCAGCGCTTCGTGAGGGCGCACGTGGTTGTGTTCCCATCGATAGTCATCCAGCCACGCCTGCAGAGCGTGCCGCGGTGCACCGCGGCGGCGCCATGCTCGCTGCAGCGAGCCGTGAAATCGTTCGACTTTTCCTTGCGTCTGCGGATGTCGTATCCGGCTCCAGCACAAGCGAATCCCCTGATGCATCAGCCACAGCGACAAGCTGGTTCTTCCCGATGGCGACTTCGCGCTCCACCACGGCGTGCCGTGGTCCATCAACATCGCTTCCGGAACGCCGCAACGGTGAAACGCGTTCTCCAGTTGCTCGCGCACCGGCGATGCTTGCGTGCTGCCGTTGGCCGCCAGCACCAGCACATAGCGGCTGCGATCGTCCAACACCGACAGCGGCCCCACCGGCTGCGGCCATCCTCGTGGTCCCTTGAAATCCATCTGCCAAAGCTGGTTGGGTTGCTCTCGTTCAAAACGCTGCAGCGCCGATGGATGTTGATCGCACTCCTTCACCAGACCATGCCGCAGCAGAATGCGATGGATGGTGTTACGCGCCAGATCGATGTTCGCGCGCGCCAGAATCTCGCGCAGCTTGCGCGCGCCCCAGTCCGGATAACGCTGCCGCACCTCGATCACGCGCTGTTCCAGATCGGCGGCTGTGCGCCGCGGACTGTGCAGCGGCCGCCGGCTGCGCTCGGCGATCCCCGGCACACCGCGCTGCTCGTAACGGTGCAACCAGAGATACCCGGTCGGCCGCGAAATATCGAACTCCTCGCAAAGCGCGCGAAACGGTAGCACCCCACGCTTGGCCGCGGTTACAAACTCCACCCGTTGCTGTTGTACATCCATCGTCCTCCACGGCATCCCTCCACCTCCCGGCGCGCAAAACGCGCCGGAGTGTAAAGGATGTCTTGGGACACCGTGTAAAGGATGTCATGGGCCTGAACA